>NZ_MTKN01000105.1 GCF_001975825.1 [Flexibacter] sp. ATCC 35208 | reverse complement strand
ATAAATGGGGAGTATCTAATCTCACACGAAATCTCAAAATAATCCTTCTCCTGCACTACATACAATACCGCCATTTTCGCCTGCTCCGCCGGGTACAACTTATCCTCAAGCTGATTAATCAATCTCGTTATATCCCCCCAATTAACCCTATTTTTATCCTTCTCTCCAACACAAGCCAACAGGGACCTGACCACATGAGGGCGATCTGCTATCGACCAACTAGTTTGTTCAACCGCATCACATAAAAATTCTTTAAGATCCACGATCTTCCGCATTTTCCTCCTATTATTCCAAAATACGGCAAGCATTTTCTCCACAACAATTGTTGCCTCATCCTGATCTCTCAAAATCCTAAAGGCTCTAATCCTTAATAAGGTGGCGTATCTATCATGAATCTCCTTTAATGCACTTTTATCACCATCGCAAAACCGATTAATCAAGTTAATTTCATTCATAAGAGATAAATTTTAGGATGAGCAAATAATCTGTAATAACTCCTACTCGATCTTATTTCCAGGCCTGGGAAGAAACATATAAAGCCATTCCCGCCACCTGCCCCAATAAATAGCCGCAATGACGCCACTCCATGGTTGAGCTACAAAACTGCTCTGCAACTGGAGCGTTCCGTCACACAACAAAGTATAGCCTTTTCCATCAACCCGGATGCAAGCCTTAATTTTCCTACTATCCTTATCCACTGTTTTATAGAGGTAATCAACAATCTCTTTCCTGCTATAAAAAGATTCCCGATTTTTCCATAATTTACCGAATACCTTTTCTACGACTTCCGTAGCGGAATTCTCATCTTTTATCAGGGAATAGGCTCTCCCCCATAAATACTTAATACAAATGGAATATAGCTCCATATGCGCATCAGGATTACCTTCCTTAAATTGGGTAATAAATTCTTTTTCGTCTTCAATCATAGTATATGATTTTTATTGAAGAAAAATAACCGATATTTCAAAGTCCTGGATCTCCCCACTAACACTATCTCGCTCTAATTAATAATTGCGGAAAAAAGAAAATCATAACATTTAAAAGATGAGTATTTTCTCTATTTAATAATATTATTATTAAATAGAGCTAAAATGGATAACATTCACATTATACAGTACTTAAAAAGCAATTCACATAACTTCACTCAAGAACATTTTCGTAAAATACTGCCTGGTAAAACCTGAGTATTACCAGGCAGTGTAAAACCCTGGTTACTCACTGGTCTTCATCATCATAAATGGTAAGTGTCGACCAACGGCTGCCAGTGGCAATTGTGTACGTGTAGGGGCCTCCACCTATTATAGTGATTGTCAATGTGACCCCTGTATACAATGGCCGCGTCACTGCTACAGTCGATTGTGTAATATCAGTAGGGAAAGTCCTATACGGAGATAAGGTTGCATATGTGAGCAAACTACTAGCCCCCAGGTTAACGAATATCCCCGTTGTAGTTAAGTATAAATTACTCAACCCCCTACTTACTTTAAATGCCAGCAACCCATTTATTGCCAGGCAGATTACAATGAATAAAAGAAGAATACGTGCTTTTTTCATAACTCATATGTTTATGAAATAAAGGTATATACTCACCGATCGATGCAATTAGGACCTGCTGCAGCCAATTACTAGGTACAAGAATTCTCAGTAGCCTGTATTTTGCACAAGAGCGCGATCCAACTGCAGCTCATTTTCCGGAATTGGATACAGTTTTTTATAATCGTCCCAATTACCTCCCTTCCATTTCGTCACTTCCGGCATAACTACCTGTAATCCTTCTACCCGCTTCAGGTCAAACCAACGATGTCCCCATTCAGCAAATAACTCCACCTGTCGCTCATGTTGTATCGCTATTGACAAAGCAGCGATAGTCGTATCTTTCATCAGTCCTAATCCAGCCCGCTCTCTAATCGCATTTATACACATTGCACTCGTTGTGCGATCCCCCAAATTAACCGCTGCTTCTGCCTTGATTAAATATAATTCCCCCAATCGCAACACCATTAAATATTCAGGATTTAATTTTACGCCCTCATAGACCTTATATTTATAGGGATAATAATAAACACTATTGCCCACTATTACCTTATTTGTCCAGCTGGTTTTTCTCCGATCCCCATTTTCAAATACATTCATTAAATAGGGACTTAGATATACAGGCCTGTCTACGTTAAATAGTTGTCCATCCTGGGTATAATTCGCTACGACAGGCTGTAATTGCCATATTGCCTCCTTGCTACCTTGAAGAAATACACTTCCAATTGGCACTAATTCAAATAACGAAGTATTGTTGATGACACTATCCGCAGCAGCCATTGCCTCCTGCCATTTTTTTGAATATAAATACACCCTTGCCAGCAAAGCATTCACGGCCCATTTAGAAGGACGTACTCTATCTGTAGAGGGTGTAGATATATCCGCTCTCAAATACTGATCATTCATTAATTGCCTGGCTCTCAATAAATCAGCTACCATCTGCTCATAGATTTTATCCACATTCGTTCTTGCTGCCAACTTATTATTTTGTGCATCTGTGCTTAATAACAAAGGCACATCACCAAACAGCCCCACGAGATAACTATAACAAAATGCCCTTATAAAATAAGCTTCTCCCATTAATTGACTTTTGACAGCCGGCGTCAGCGAATTTGAATTACTGAGTCCTGCCAGTGCACTATTTGCCACATAAATGTAATTGAACAATTTTGCCCATGCAGGTACCACCATTGGTGTAAGCGCATTTTGATAAATAGCCCTAAGTCCTTCATCACTATTCACTAACTTATATTCATCTGCTGACAAACCTGCTATCAGCGATAGACTTTCATTACCAGTGGCCGGTCCACCACTACTCATGGTATAATATAATCCCGTCATCACGCCAGCTGCCGTAGCATCTGAAGCATATACAGTAGCTGATACAATCTTGTCGGTAGGCAATCCTGCATCTAACATTTTTTTACATCCACAAAAAAATAACAAGAGAAATATAATTGTATAAAGCCGCATGACTTGATATTATAAGGTAATTGTAACGCCTGCACGGATAGTTCTAAGTACAGGTAATACGGTATGAGATTGTGTTTCCGGGTCTAATCCTTCATAAGAAGTAATCGTAAATAAATTTTCTGCCTGCACATACAACTTCGCATCTTTCACCTGCAGGTTTTTAAATAGTATCTTCTTTGAAATAGATAAGGTTTTACACCTTACATAAGAGGCATCCCCATAATGAAGATTACTTTCCAGTGCCTTCATATATCCTTTTCGCAAAGTACTGGTCTGCGTAAACCGCTGCCAATCACTTACCTGTCCTTTTTCCTGCCAACGATTCAATACTGCCACATTTTGATTACGCTGGTAACCCGGCATATAAGTGGGATCAAAAATGTCTTTCATCCCCTGCTGCTGTACAAACTGGAAAAAGATATCCACCTCCCATGACTTGTACCGGAATGTATTTTCAATTCCGCCATAGAGTTTTGGTGCCAGGTTTACAGGCACTACTCTCTTCAAATTCTCTGATGCCGGTGCCCCATGCCCCGTACCATCATCAAATAAGTAAGCACCTGTATTAGGATCAGTGCCCATCGCTCTATACATCATCAATTGTGTGAGTGGCTTACCCACAATGCCTAAATCAGCCGGAACTTGTCCAGGATATGAAACCAGCTTATTGAAAGGTAATGTTACATTCACCATAGCCGACCAACCGAAACGATTGTTACCTATATTATTCACATGTGCCATCCATTCCCAACCCGTATTACGCACGACTGCGGGAATATTACCTTTAGTACTCCCTGCCCCCGTTAGCTCCGGCAATGAATAATTCACCAACTGGTTAGAGGATCTATACCTGTAATGACTTGTGGTCAGGGATATTTTATCTTTCAAAAATCCCAACTCCAATCCTACTTCAAATTTCCGGGTTTGCTCCCAGGCATACTCCTGGTTGGCCAGGCTAGATGGCTGATAGCCTATTACTCCCTGGTAACTACCACCCACCCGTTCATACTGCTCCAGGTAATTGTAGTCCCCTATTTGATCATTCCCGGCAATGCCATAGCTCATACGTAATTTCCCAAAACTGACCACATTTGCAGCAAAAGATGTAAACCGCTCTTCACTGAAGATCCACCCCACACCAACTGATCCAAAATTGGCATACTGCTTTTTACTACCAAACCGGCTACTGCCATCTCTTCTTACATTCAGGTTTAATAAATACCTACTACATAACTGGTATCCTATACGTCCAAACAAAGCAGCATACCGATAATCAGTTTTATCGGAAGTGCCAGTTATGTTCCCCGCAAAAGCCAGGTTACCCAGGAATGCATCTTCTTTAAATCCAGTTGCATATATAGCTTGTCTATTCTCTGAATAACCTTGCAAAGTGGCGCCGAGTATAATACTAAACTTACTATTCCATAAATAGTTATCATAATTGATCTGGGGTTCAAATATGCGGGAGGTAGCATCATACTGATAAGAGGTAGCACTACCTGTCGCACTATCTCTTAACGACGGCGGCCGCGTGCTAATGGGTGTAGTAGTCTGGGAATTTCCTTCCAATAAATAATCGCCAAAACTTGCCTTTAACCACAATCTTGGTAAAATTTCATATTGGATTTTTACATTTCCATACAGGTTTTTCACATTCGCATTAAACAGTGGCCCTATCAATGCGATCAACGGGTTCACATAACTAAAATTCAAGCTACCATCTGGATTGTAAATCGGGGGAGCATCCGGGGCCAATGTTGTAGCATTACTCATATCAGCCCCTGGCAAAAATGATTGAGTCGTTGCATAAGTACCCGTTATTCCTACCTGGAACTTCTTATTAGGAGAAATCGCTGTAGAATTAAAATACACGTTACTCTTTTGTGTATTAAAAGAACCAGGAAAAACAGTCCCCCTCTTCTGGTAAGATCCACTAATTAAATATTGCATTAACCCAATTCCACCCAAAACACTCGCATGTACATTCATGATTCCTGCAGCATGACCTATTAACTCTTTTTGCCAATCAGTATACCTGGTTGTATCCCAAACCTCCAGGTCAGGAGCATTTCGTTCCACAGCTGGTACATCATCATTTTTAAATGCCTCTCTACGCATGGCCAGGTATTGTTGTGTATTTAACAAGTGATTATACCGAGGCACCTGCTCGATGCCGTAATTCACATCTACACTCAATGAAGGCTTTCCAACTTTCCCTTTTTTGGTTGTAATTAAAACAACTCCATTAGCGCCCCTTGATCCATAAATGGAAGTAGCATCAGCATCTTTTAAAATAGTAATTGATTCAATATCGGAGGGATTAATAAAATCTAACGCATTACTTTCCTCTCCCCAGATCACAGAACCTAAGCCTCCTCTCAAAATTGGATTAAATGGGATATCATCTATTATATACAATGGCTTAGTATCGTTCATCAAACTATTCTTTCCCCTGATTTGTACATTAATAGCTGTACCAGACATACCACTGGTTTGAGAAATAAACAAGCCCGGTACCCTTCCTTGTAATGCCAGTAAAGGATTTGATACCGGTTGATTGGATATATCATCCGAATTTACAGGAGTAGCATTGCCCGTATAAATTCTACGGGTAGTTAGTTCGTATGCTACTACAACAGTTTCCCCTAGCGTAGTTACCTTATTTATCTTGCCTAAAGAATCTGCTTTACGTGGAACTGTTCGAACAGGAATATCCTTCCCTTTTTCATCCCTGGCTGCCAACATAATTGTTTTAGTGCTATGAGTAAAATAGATCCCACTTTGCGCTTCAATCTTCTTTAAAACATCATCTAGCGGTACATTATCACAGTCCAGGGTGATCCTTTTTTGTCCATTGAATATGTCATTAGCATAAATAAAATGTAATGCTGGTTTAACCTGCCGTTCAACTTGTTCTACAACTGATTGTAATTTTGCTTGTTTAACATGTAATGTAATTTTGGTTGACGCATCTTGTCCCATGCTGGTAATTGGATGCAAGACCAATATTAGGTGCATGCCAATACAAGCAATAAAATTGCTTAAAAGTTTGCAATACATCATACAATAACTTTTACGAAATAAATAACAATAGAATATTCTAAGTATAGAAATGGTGGAATTAAGCTAGCATTATGATACCCTCATTTACTAATTGATTTTGCTATTATTACTTAGTAGCCAGAACGGCAAAAAAGTACTTATACGATTGAACAATTTTTGAAAAAAAGTTCAATCATTATCAACTCTTGAGGAATGGATCTATAAACGTAAATTATAATTAATAAAAACTAAAGGATTTTCGAGTCATAAACATGCTGAGATAATGTATGACGGAGTAACTTTAATGCTCTTTGAATATGGTTCTTAACAGACTGAACATTAATATTCATTTCTTCAGCGATTTCTTTATAACTTTTGCTTTCAAGGTAAGCCAGTACAAAAGCTTTCCGTGTGGCAGGAGATATACCATGAATAGCCGTATAAATACGAACATATATTTCTTTCCCCTCCAGTGGCAATGTTGATGTAGTCTGATCCAGATGTTCCAGGTAAAAAGACTCCCTTTCACGGCGTTTTATTTTTTGCCGTATTAATTCTGACACCTTATTATGGACAGCTCCACTTAAGTAACTCTGTAAATTTGTGTTGATTTTTATTTTCCCCCGATTATTCCAAATAGATATAAGAATTTCCTGTACTACATCTTTCGCTTCGTCCTCATTTTGCAGCTTCCTAAAAGCCAACACAAATAAATATGAACGGTAATGATCTATGATTTCTCTAAATGCATCGTTATCCCCATCTCTTAGCCGCTCGATAAGTTGGTCCCCATTGTAATGGTTGTCTACAGTCATAATGATTTGAGATTATACATTGTACTCTAAGCTACGAATAAGGATGGTCGTAGTGGTTAACCGAATGTTAATGAACTAAAATATTTCTTTAAAAAAAAGCCGTTTTCCATGAGTACCTTTTTCAGATTGCGACTACTTACATCATACTTAGTTGAATACTGATTATGTAATTAACACCTAATTGTATCATGCCTATTCCCCCCGATTTTGTCGAAAAACTGGTGCTAGAGAAGATATCCGGGGTTATTACCCCTGAACATAGCGCCCTCCTGGATAAACTTTTAGCTGAAAGTGAAGAAGCGCAGGCAATTTGGAAAGAGCTTAGAGAACTGCTACCTGATAGTTATCTCGACAAAATAAAAACTGAATTGGAATCTTCTCTCCCAATGGAACGAATATTAAGGTATGCCCAGGAAGAGGAGACCCGACGAAAAAAACACAGGTATCGAATTGCATTACTGGCTCCTGTTACGCTCCTGGCTATAGGTGGGCTTTGCTATTTAGGAATAGTTAAATCTACCAGTCAGCATCAGGCTCTGGCAAAAAAAGAAAGATTGCTAAGCTCCAGTATTACACTATCCTTACCCGGCCAATCACCAGTGATATTGGGCCAACAATATGCAACTTTTAATAGTAAAGGAGCAGCCTTTCATGAGGAGAAAGGAGTTTTGTCATGGACTGGTAAAACTAAGCCAGAGCCGGCCACACTCACTGTTCCTGTTACCAAACAGTATAAGGTAACCTTACCTGATGGTACTAAAATAATGCTGAATGCCGCCTCTTCTATTCAATTTCCTCTAAATTTTGGTAAGGGCAACCGGGAAATCACCCTTCTATCGGGTGAAGCTTTTATAGAAGTAGCAAAAGATCCTGCCCACCCGTTTTTAGTTCACCTCCCTAACAATACCATCCAGGTATTAGGCACTGCTTTTAATGTTGATACCTATGACAAAAACCTTGTTAAAGTGGCATTGACTAGTGGGAAAATAACACTCAGGTCTGGAAGTCATTCCACCACTTTATCTCCAGGCCAATTAGCCATTAGCGAAATGGGCAAACAAGTAAAGATCAACACCTTCGACCAGGACTCTCTACTTGCCTGGAAAGATGGTGTATATGATTTTGATGAGGCTACCCTCCAGGAGGTAATGAATGCTGTATCACGTACATTTGGCATTCTTGTGGTATTCGATGATCCGGGAGTTGAATCCAGGAAGCTAAAGGCATACTTTACAAACACTGACACCCTATCAGTATTTATGAAGAACCTGAATACTGCCCAGGTATGCAATTATACATTTACAGGTACTGGTATGGATAGTGTGCTTCATATAAAAGAATACAAGAAATAACCCTACATCCCTGATCATCAAAACATCCATGAAAAATGAATTCTACACTATTTAAAGCCAATAAATTGCTCTTGATTGAAAAAAAAGAGCACCATCATACCGCTTCTGTGAATATACCAGAAGAATATGTAAAACTTGTACTGCCCTATGCAGGAATTCATTTTCGCCAGGATAATGATTGCGACATCCTGACACAAAACATTGCAGCCGGTCCTTTCTCCGTTTGGGTACACGATATCTTTGCCAAAGAAGATATTATACTGTTACCGTATACCCCCTACCACATTTGGGCACTTAATTATATGTATGAAGATAGCCTGGTAGCAGACACACGCCAGAAAAATACGTTCCTGCTGGAAGAAAAAGAATGTAATCTCTTCAATCTTTATCCAGGCGTACACAGCATACCAATGGAGGCAAACAAGAAAATACTATCCGTTCACATCAACATCCGCCCCAAACTGCTGCCTTACCTGGTTGATAAATATCCAATTCTTGCTTCACTTCAATCGGACATCCGGTTGATCAAAAGTGGCCCGGTGAATCCTTTGCCGCACCATATCAACCCTGTATGTGACTTTCTTATTCAGAAATTATTAAGTTGTACTTACACAGGCACCAGGGCCTATTTTTTTATCCAACGATGCTGTATTGATTTATTCATCAACTTTGCCCGCCAGGATGCATCATCGGATCAGCCATTCCTGTTCCATAATTTGTTGCATATGGACACCTTCCATCAATTATTTCAACATCTACTGGAGCACCCTCATAAAAATCATTCACTGGCCGAGTTGTCATATATGTTCTTTATGGAGCCAGCTCAGCTGGCCCATGGATTTGAACAACATTTTTCCATGCCAATAGCGGATTTTATTACAATGATAAAGATGATAGTGACTTACAACCTGCTGCATAAAAGTCAGCTGTCATTAAAAGATATCATGTACACGGTAGGATTCAAGACAGTAGAGGAAATGGTGCAAAGAATAGAATGTTATTATGATTGTGATATTGACCAAATGAGGTAAAATACTACTCTCCTATTTCTATTATATAACTCCTAAATATTGCATAATACGAATCCGCTAACTTTATAACTATCCCACCAAATTGCTCTTTCACTATCTTTTATCCCATTCAGCAGTGGCATGCATCCGGGGCAAATAAACCGGGTTACCGGATACCCGGCAGAAAAACTAGCTAAAGATACCACATCCCGGATGCAACACTCGCTTCCCTTTCTAACAGGCTATCAACCATCTAATTCACCAATACTCACAATTCGATACTTATCTTAATAAGTATTTCCCATCATTAACACTGTGTTAACCTCGTTTTTCTATCGTTTTATTAGCTTAGAGTAACAATTATTTAAGGGAGGACGACTACCAGGATATGATAAAAAGCTATATATTGTAAGCCGATCGTATATCGCGTCATGTGAGTACACAATCCTGGAAACATTACTAACCAAGGCTGAAATCCAAATTATCGTTATGCAAAGTTTCGAAAGCTATAACGACGAGCAACTATTTCTGTTACTGCAGGCTGGTAGCAACGAGGCATTTAACATCCTCTTCGAACGATACCGTAAGCGCCTGTTCCTGGAAGCCTTCACCCGGTTGCAAAACGAGGAGGAGGCAAATGACATTGTTCAAGAGGTATTCATGTGGCTCTGGAATAAAAGGGCCACATTGGATATTGGCAATTGCTTAAAGCCATATCTTGTAAGAGTCGTAAGAAACAAGGTAGTTGATCATGTTCGAAAGTCTACCACTGCCAGAAACCATAGGCAAAACTATACCTGGGTAGCAGATACCCATACCAACCAATTACCTATGGAAGCAAAAGAACTGGGCAAACAACTGTCCGAAGCAATTAATAGCATTACGCCTGCCAGTCGCCTGGCTTTTGAGCAGCTATATTTGCAGGATAAAAGCCTCAGGGAAATTGCTATTGAAATGGACATTAATGTACAATCCGTTAAAAACCATATTCACCGGGCGCTGAAAATCCTTCGAAAAAACTTAAAACATAGTTTGTCATAAGTACCTTTTCTAACTTTTTACGACTATAGGGTAATATGTCTGTAAATCCGGAATATATTGAACAATTGGTGTTGGATGAAATTGCAGGGGTCATAACACCGGAAGACAGTGCTACCCTCAATAACCTCCTGGTGAAGGAACCGGAAGCGCTTGTCATTCGTAATGACCTGTACAAACAATATAGCGAACACCCCGCTCTCCACGACCTACCTAATACCCTTTCAGTTGAAAAGGTATGGGAAGGAATCCGGAAGCAAAGGAAAGGGTATGCATTCCTCCGGGCAGCTATGGGAATTGCCGCTGCTATACTGGTTATATTTGGATCACATTTACTTTTTTCACCGGGTGCACGAAAGTCTGCTTTGGCACAAAAAGAGCTTGCTACAACCAATAATAATATTGTGCTGCGATTACCAGGTGGCCAGGAGGTAAACCTGGGCAACTCACAGCAAAAAGTTCAGATTGGAGACTTAACCCTCCAAAACAAAGAAAAGAAACTATCCTATGTAGCCCCATCCCACTACGGCAACCAAACGGCTACGCTTGTAGTTCCACAAGGGAAAGATTACGCCCTCACCCTCTCCGATGGGACAGAAATTCAGCTGAATGCAGCTACCAAACTAAGTTTTCCATTTTCTTTTGATGGCAACACAAGAGAGATCACCGTTAGCGGGGAAGCTTATGTAAAGGTGGCACCGGATGCCACCAAACCCTTCCTGGTCCATTTACCCAATAGCACCATACAGGTACTGGGCACTGAATTCAATGTGAATACCTACGATACTGACCAGGAGCGTGTATCCCTGGTAAAAGGTGCTATTAAATTAGGAACCAATAAAGACTCCATCCTTTTGCATCCGGGTTTTTCCGTTAGCTCTTCCCAGGAAGGCAATCTTCATGAAATACCTTTTGATGCAGAGGAAATACTCTCCTGGCGCCAGGGCATTTATATTTTTCAAAATGCAAATGTCAAAGACATGGCAAAGGTTATTACCAGGTGGTTCGGCATCCAGGTGATTGTTGACACCCCTACGAAAGCTCACCATAAATTCAGGGGCTCAATTAATAAGAACCAACCCATACAAGTTTTCCTGGATGGTTTAAAATTCACGGGACAGTTTGATTATTATTTTGACAAAGACAGTGTTTTGCATATGCAGTAACAAACCATGATCTTATTGAAGATAACCCCTTTAAGTAGTAAGTATTCATGCATTCCACATTAAATAACGTGAACAAAAGTTTACCACTGGAAAGAACTGCCCGCAAATATCTGCCTGCAGATACAATTCCATCAGAATACCAGCAAATCCTGCTTCCTCAGGCAGGGTATTACTTCCGGCAGGATCATGCCTGCGATATACTTTCTCAGCATCTTCTTCTCGGCCCTTACTCTGTATGGTTACATGATATCCTGGCGAAAGGCCCTATCCTGTTACGCTCCTTTACGCCTATTCCTATTTTTGTATTGCAATTTATGTTCGAAGACAGTTTGCCTGTACCCAGGGCAGGATATATCCTGGAAGAACGTGAATGTAATGGTTTCTACCTGACGCCAGGGCAATTGTACAGGATGCCCATGAACACCGGGAAAAAGATATTTTCATTTCATATAAATATTGAGCCCCTGGAAATGGAAAGGCTTGCTAAAAAGTATCCCCAGGTTACCCATTTAACCACAGGCATTCACCCTATGGTTAGTGCCCCTATCAATAATCACCCTTATCATATAAATGCGGTATGTGATATGCTGGTCAGGAAAATAATGACTTGCAAATACACAGGGGTGACCGCAAGGCACTTCCTCCAACGCTGCTGCACAGATATCCTGCTCAATTATGCGAAACAACATATTGATTCTCAAATGCCATTCATATATACCAGTATGTTAAGGGCAGATACCTACCATAACCTGTTTAATTATCTTTCAGATCATCCTCACAAAATTCACTCCTTACCAGAAATCTCTTATATGTATGACATTCCGGTGGAAGAACTGGAACATGGTTTTGAACAACATTTTGCTATTTCAATCGCTGACTACCTGCACATGGGGAAAATGATGATGATATGGCACGCGATACAGGAGCATGCTTTTCCACTTGAAGAAATTGCAAAAGTGACCAATTATAAACAAGTAGCCACTATGCTGGAAGCCGTAAAAGAATATTATGGATTCAATCCTGTGAATCACTAATAGGCATGTTACCTTTTCTATACCTCTGCAATGGGAGTGATAATAAGATTGACATTTTGACTCATAGCTAGTAATAGTTAACACCACCATTAACAGAGAAAAACATCCCTTAAAATAAAACATCTCCCATGTTAACACATCCAATGGGTAAAACCGAAAAGCTGTTCTATGTAGAGAAGGGTAAAACAGCATATGACGACATTTCAAGGCTTCCGGAAGAATACTTACAGCTTGTATTACCATATGCAGGTGTCTATTTTGAACAAGATGCTGAATGTGATATCATCAGCCAGACTATTTCGCTGAGGCAATTCTCCTTTTGGATACAGGAAGTATATGCTCACGAAGATCTCACTTTATGTCCCTTCACACCTGTTCCTATTTGGGCGTTACATTTTATGTTTGATGCATGTCTCCAGGTTCAGTTGTATGAAAATAAATCATTTGTGCTGCAGGAAAGAGAGTGCAACCTGTTTAGCCTGGAATCAGATATCCATAAAGTACCCCTGGTAAAGGGACAAAAATTATTATCCTGCCATATCAACATTTTACCTAAAAAATTCCAGGAGCTGGCAAGAAAATATCCCTCTTTACGGAATCTGGCAAAGATGAAATCACCCGGTGTAAGTGGTCCTTTGAATAAATACCCCTACCACATCAACCAGGTATGCAATTTTATATTACGCAAAATGCTCACCTGCAGGCATATTAATTTTTCGGCAGAGTGCTTCCTGTTCAGATGTTGTCTCGACCTATTCTTTAATTTTGCCCAGCAGGACAAGCAATTGCCCCTGGAAAGCAAACACGTATTATACACCAATGAGCTGAACCAGTTACTCAATTTCGTTATTGACAATCCACACCAGCCTTGTAGTACCAAACAATTAGCATTGTTGTTTGAAATACCAGAGGAAGAGTTAGCACCCGCATTTCTGTTACAATTCTCAACATCATTAAAGGATTTTATCCTGATGGTAAAAATGATGATGATCTTTGAATTACTAACAGAAAAAGGTACAAGTCTTACGGAAATCGCATCAGTAGCCGGGTTCAGGAACTGGGAGTTCATGAATACCGCATTTAATAAATTTTACGAATGCGAATTGGAAGAACTAAGGCGGGCGATGTGAGGTCTTGACAGCCAGATAGCCAGTATTGCTAAAACAATAAAAAAGCTATTGAACACCAGGTGTTCTCTCCAGGACATGAGTTCAATAACACCGCCACAACTACAGGGGATGTGTGGGCTAAAGTTGAGGATGATTATAATATAAATCGTAAAGCCCAACATTAAGGCCAGGGAAGCATACAACCCCTTTAATCTAAAAGCAGGAATTAACAGGGCAATCGATACAAGAATTTCGACAATAGGTACTACCCAGGCAATCCAACTAGCTACCGGTGCTAAAATCGGGGAGGTGGCGATTTGCTCGCTAAATACACTAAAGTCCATGAATTTGCTAATGGCGGTGTAAACAAACAATATGATAAATAGCATAGAGATGATCTCTATTATGGTACTTCTTTTCATAATTGGGGAATACTTGCTTTAAGAACTACAACAATAAAGGTAATGGTGCAGGAGGATTGTATACTTAGGAGAAACATACGAAAGTTTGGAGGCGAGGGCTGGTAATAATAACCGGATACTCCAAAGCACACTGCGTCAAAATTACCGTACTTTTAATTATCCGATTAAACATCTCAGGTAGTTTACAAGTAAATTTACCTGCTGCTATCAATAAAAAAGGCGGCAATTGCGTAAGTATTCGGTTCTCG
>NZ_MTKN01000104.1 GCF_001975825.1 [Flexibacter] sp. ATCC 35208 | reverse complement strand
AAAGTATAAACAACTTCAATCAAAAAAAGGTGTCGTTCCTCCCCAAAATGAATTGCAAATTGATCACAAAATACCTCAATCCGCAGGAGGTAGCGGAACACCGGATAATGGCGCAGCTTCATGTCGTAGTTGCAATGTTAAGAAAAGTAATAAATATTAATTAAATGGATAAACTAAAAGTCATTTTTGTTCAAAATGCTGATAATGGCAATCTAGAATTTGAATCTTTATGGTGTGGAAGAGTTGAAGATGGGTGTATTGTAGATAATATTCCTTTCATCGCTAAAAGAATATCATTAGGGGATAAAATAAAAGTGGAATACGATGAAGAAGAAAAGGCGTATTATTTTGATGATTTTATAGAAGTTTCTGGAAACTCAACCATTCGGATTTTCTTTAAGACCCCAGAAATGATTGAGGTTGTTGGAAGGGAATTAGAGAAATTAGGATGTATTTGGGAAGGTTTTACCCAAAAAGCAATGATGGCAGTTAGTATTCCCAAAGCCGTAAATTATTCTCCCGTAAAGAATTATTTAGACAAAGGCGAAGAAAATGGGGATTGGACCTATGAAGAATCTTGTTTATGTCATGAAGATTAGGCGAGACTGTAAAATTTTATGTGTTATTGGGTCTATTGTAGCGCCTTGTCTTGACAGGCTCCAAAACCGTTGAAGGCGCTGCTACCGAGCCATTTCCCCATCCCCATCCCGGCAGGGTTTCAAACATTAGGCAGGTGGGGGGGATCGATCCTTCCGCAGATAAAATGAGAAGATTTTCGCCCTATAATTTTGCTTTTGATAATCCAATAAGATTTATTGATCCTGATGGAATGGCCCCACGGATATTATTGTAAAGGGGAAGGATGACAAGATATGGACAATAAAAGCACCAGGAGAGGATTATACTGTTAACATTCCTGTAGCTCTTAAAGAAAATAAAACTATAGACATTGGATTAGATAAGTTGGCAGATGGAAGCCGGTATGCTGTAGGGTACACTTTAGAGGGGTCTGCACAAGTAGCTGTTGGTTCAGGAGCTTCTGTTGCGGGGAATCTGTCAGTAGTTAATTTTACAAATAGTACTTATGGCGGTTATAATTATACTTATGCAGGTGGTGCCTATAAAGCAAGTGCAGGTGTTCAAGAAGGAGCCTCGGCATCAGTTGGAGTTAATTTTTCCGTAGTGGTGAATACGAATGATGTAATGACCAATAAAAATTCTGCTCCTTCTACTTTTGCTGGGGCCACTTCTTCTTATGGTGTTTCCCAGGATTTAAAAGATGTTGTCGGTGGCGGGTGGAATGCTTCAATATTCACAATGGACGATTGGAAAGGAATATCCTTTGGAGTAAGTGCAGGTGTGGGCCAGAGTGCTAATGCAGGCACAGCAAATGCAGGACAATCGACATCCGTATTATTGAATAATGAAATCCCAACCAAGGATAGAAGTTGGGCAGATAGAATATTTAATGCTCAGGCATCCATTTTATCAGGAGTTGGTACTTATGTCAAGCGTAAATTATAAAAAATGAAAAAAGTGCTAATCATTATAGTTGGAATAGTCTTATTCGTGTGGGTTCTACGTTCTGACTGCCACAGGAAAAATCAGACTAACAAACTTGCTTTAGAAAACCTGGACTTGCAGTTAACAGGAATTGTTGAAAATGTTGAAAATGGGGATAATTTTCACGGATATGGTATTGTCAGGTTAAGAATAGTTAGCTCCAATATACAAACGTATGATCCACGTGGGAAGCTCCAATATTACTTTTGCGTTATCAAAGATGGTGTGGCTGAAGTATATGATCATGCCTCTACTTCAAATACCTTTGTAGGAGATACATTGGTTTACAATACGAAGGAAAAGAAAGGTGCTATTATTAAGAACGGGAAAAAAACTCAGGAAGGTTCCATCGGAGTAAGCACAGAGGATGCCTATTACAGGTATATTGAACGGAAAACTATATTCAAATAAAATAGTATATAGTGAGTTGTTTTTAATAATTGTTTCATTATTACCCTTTCGGGTTGACAATGGCGGGGATATCTTCTAAGGCGGCTGGAACTCTAAATAATAATTACAAGTTTAAAGGCAAGGAATTACAATCCAAAGAGTTCAGCGATAGAAGTGGCTTAGAGTGGACAGACTTCGGAGCAAGGATGTACGACAATCAAACAGGACGTTGGGAGGGGGCCCCATTAGCAGGAAAGGACATTGATATATCGCCATATGCTTTTGTGAAAAACAATCCTATCAATAATATTGAAATAGACGGAAGATATTTTGATGAGAAGAAAGCTCATAAGATGGAAGGGGAAATTGATAAACAGGTTGCTAAGCTTGAAAAGCAAATAGCCAAAATGGATAGGAAGGGGCAAGATGTTGGCGATAGAAGAGAACGAGTTGCAGAATTAAGAAGTTCTAAAACCGATATAGCAAACATGCGTAGCGATGAAAACACCGAGTATAAATATGGAAGTGTAGGTAGTAAAGATTTTATGGCATTAGGTTTGGTTGGACCAACAACCACTTCAACAGGGACAAATGCCAAAGTTGATGGAGTGGTAACAATGTTTATAGAGAGTAATATGGGAAGCCAACTTCATGAAACCCGACATGGAGGACAAAATGCAAGAAATGAATTTAATATAGCCACAGCAGCCAATTATGGTGTTGCCGATGAAATAAGTGCATACAGGGCACAATATGCATGGAGCGGCGGCTTAGAATACAGAGACCAGCCAGCAGCAGATGTTATGATGCAAAGAGTACGAGCAGGTCAAGACCCCACAAAAGGCATCATCAATAACATTAATCAAATAACAGGTGCGGTTGTAAACTCAATGGTTGACCCAGGGTTTATCCCTATTTATCCCCCAAGAAATGTAGCAGGTGTTTTGATTATCCCATTAAACGTTTGGAACAGAAACTAAAGCTTATGAAAAAGGTTGCGTATATATTATTGTTTTTTATGGCTGTATTTTACAGTTGTAACACAAGTAAATTAGCAAAAGAATACAAGTTGTACCAATGGGAAAAAAACATAAACTATCCTAAAGAAAAACTAAGTATTGAGCTTGCAAATGACACAACAGGTTTGTTTGTGAATAATTATGAAAGCACGAAGGTTTTTAATCAGGACTTTGTTTTTTCAAAAATAAAGGATGACTATTTGATAATTAGAAATGTTAGCCAATCAAACCCACATCTTATATCATTAAAGCAGGGCGATACAATTGTCCTTACAAAAGGACGGCTATTGTTATTTTACAATGGCGATAAGAAATATCTTTTATCATTTAAGAAAAAGTGATAAAATGTTAAGCAACAAAGCCACTCAATTGACTGGCTTTGCTATTTTATGAAGCATACGCTTTTTTATTTTAAAAATCTCTTATGAGAGCATCGAGGGTAATAAAGATGTGTTCCTGTTCATTATCCGAAAGCTTTTGTTCTTCCAGTACGCGTGTCGCCACTCTCACCCCAGGAACAAAGACTACCAATCCAAATGCATATGTAGCCAGGATGAATGCAGAAAGTGGTAAAAAAATAGGTCCATCCATTTTATTACGGGTCATGGCGGGGAAAACAGGATTTGTTTATATTTATACAAGTAATGAAAGTGGGGAGAATGTGTATTTTGATAATTTGGTGGTAGTCCATAACAGAGGGCCGTTATTGGAGGAGACGCATTATTATCCGTTTGGTTTGACAGGACCTGTTTTGATACCAGGAACACGGCAGAATGCCAATACGATTACAGCTAATGGTTTAAATCTTGTTAATCCAATCTATTAATCTATGAAAAACATTTTACTGATTGCAATGCTTATAGTTTGCACATCTATTGCCAGCAAAGGACAAAATAAAACTGAAGAAACCAATCCTTTTAGTATAGTGAACTTGCCAAAATTCTATAAAGAGAAAGGGATAATCTTTAATGAAGATTATGCAGTAAGAATTGACATTAAAAATCCGAAGAACCGATTCTCACCTACTGTAACCGATATTGAAAGAGCAGAAGAAATTTTTCGCAATCGTTATAACCATTTACAGGGCACAAGTATTGACGTTAAAAGTTCTTTCTGCCATTGGGTGCGTCAATATATTGGAGTAGTTGATAGCAATGGCAAAAGGAATATTATTGTTCAATTAGTAAATAACAAAAAGCCTGGTAAAATCAATAGGCTTTTGGGTAAAGGATGGGAAAACAACTTTGTAGTAATGTTGTCAGACGATTTTTATAAAGTGAGTTCTCGATTTAGAATTATTATTGATACTGGTGAAATCAGTTCCGGTTTATAAACAAGAGCCGCAGTGATGCGGCTTTTGTTTATAATGAGCATAAGCTTTTTTTGCTTTGTGGTCTCGAAGAAAAGCATCCATCAGGGCTAAGAGATGTGCTTTATCATCCTGCGGCAGCTGTTGTATATCGGATATATGCTTTACAATATTTTTATCGAGGAGCTGGTCGGTATTGCCAGCCAGGTAATTCAATGATACATACAGGGCATTGGCAATTTTTACCGCCACTTCAATAGAGGGTAACACTTCATTACGTTCATATCTTCCAATGATCTACCGTGACACGCCCACTGCTTTACCCAAGTTGATCTGGCTCATGTTTTTTTGCTTGCGGAGGGTGGAGAATAAAGAGTTTAGTGACGGTTCAGGGCTGGAACTATATGATTATGGGGCTAGAATGTATAATCAGCAAATCGGAAGGTGGTTTGTAATTGATCCCCCGATCTGAAAAAATGCCTTATGTTTATGGCTTCAATAATCCAATGAGGTTTATCGATCCTGATGGCATGAATCCTGATGATATAATAATTGGTGGCGATCAAAAAATTAGAATGATTGCATTTTACGATCTTCAAAAGTTGACATCTGAAAAACTGGTATTATTAAATACCGGGGTTGTTACTGCTGCTAATAAAGTCGAAAAAGGAGACGAAATAGAGTTTACGGGAGATGTCGATATGGATAGGAATGGTAATGCTGTGGAGAAAAAAGCTGATACAGCTTTAGTAGCCGATTTAATGAAACATGATGAACAAAATAACACGGATGTGACCATTCTGCCAACTACTGGAGAAGACAAAACTGTCAATACATATGGTACTAATTCAACAGTTTACTATAACTATACAATCAGTAATGGGAAAGACGCCCCTAGCTTTCCAATAATCAATGTAGATGGAACATCAGGAGCAAGACTATTCATTTTCTTGGGTCATGAATTGGTCCACTCTCAGCAATTTAAACACCAAACTTATGACAATAGCATAATTCAAGGCTATAAAGATGTAGATTCAGGTCTATTAAATGCAATGACTAAATCCGAATATGAAGCGAGACAAAAAGAAAATGAAATCAGAGGAGAGCAAAATATTAAATTAAGAAAAATGGCACCATTGCCATAAAAACATAATAAAACAATGATTCAATCGCTTTTTTTATTAAGTCTTTTACTTTGCCCTTTGGAATATAATTTATCTAATCCTATAAAAGGATTAGATAAATTATATTTAGATTGGAAAAAAGTCACAATACAAGCCTTGGAAAAACGGGCAAACAATACCACAGATTCTCTAAAAAGAAATACTTTTCTTAATAGAATTAATGCAGTTAATGTTGTAACTCAAAAAGAAGAGTCAATGAAAATCGATACATTGGCAATAAGATATCTATTATTAAAAGACCATTTTACAAATATTATATCTTCAAAAGGAGATGTATTTATTATTGAAATAAAAACAATGACTTCAGCAATAAGTTTTACTGATTTAATAATTCACAGAAATGACAATCATATAGCTATTGTTGATGCATTTAGATTTAATGGTAAAAAATGGATAGCAATTCAACACTTCAGTTGTGATGAATATTTCCTTCAGGAAAATTTGAGCACCTATTATCTTGAAAATGAAAAAGGTATAAACTTTAATGAAACTATAATCACAAAATTTTCAAAAGGGAAACTAAAAATGTCCGAATATTTTATAACAAAATCATTGTCTTCTAAGTGCGGATTACAAAATATATTTGATAAGGTTGATCAATATTATTACAAATAAAAGAAATTAAAAAAAGAAGCTGCAAATAGGAGAAACAACAAAGAATACAATGTTGCTTCACAGGTATTTAAACCTGGCAAAGACCGTTCAGATTTACTTCGTGCTACTGGAAAAGATAATTATGATATTGATTTGACAACAAAATCAGGACTCGAATATATAAAGGGGGCGGTACTGAAAGCAGATGCATGGGCAAGGGGAGATGGTGAATTTAATAGAGACGGACAGCCGCCTGCAGGACTCAAGGCTTTCGCAAATTTAAATCCGCTAATTGCTGTACCTAATGCCCAAATGGTGTTGGTTTTAAATAAGGATGTTTACGGGATTAAAGTGACAAGTAAGTTTGATAAAACAATGGCGGTAGTTGGTGCAATATCCTCATTTTCCGGATTTGGCCTCATTGGAGAGGCAGCTGCTGTCAAATTGGGGACTGCAGCTGCGAAAGTGGGAGCGGCTACTGACATAGGCGCTACGGTGGTAGGAGCTTCAAATGACTTAGGGCTTTTGGATGGAATTAAAAATCCACAACCGAAAACAGAAGAAAACTAATATCGTTTGTTTAATAAGAAAAAACAAAGAAATGAAACTTCAAACAGTAGTTGATCTACCATTACTTACGGCTAGAAAGATATTCATGCTTCGACTACTAACATGGATTCTGTTTATAACTTTCCCCCTGATATTTCTGAGCTTGATATTTTGGTCGGGTAAAATAACATTAGGCTTCCTTGTTTTGTTTGCTGCATCTGCTATTCCTATGCAAATTATGAGATCATATGAAACTGTAGGGACAATCAGGCTTACAAAGGATGAGATTATTATTGATAATACACAGGAACAAACTTCATTCTCAGTTTTAGAAGCAGATAAACTTGAGTTTACCGTTTTAGGAATTCATGGTGAATTTAATCGAGGCAGATCTTTTATTTTGAATCAAGGCGCCAATAATTTTCTGAAATTCAGATATATGGGTGAGAAAAAGCAGTTTAGATTTTTGATGAAAGAAGAATCTGTAAACGAACTTAAAAGATTGTTGGAATTATGGAGCGAAAATAATATACCATATAGTTTATACAACAAGTCTTTGCAAAGTTTTCCTAAATTCCAAAAATAAGTATTTGCTGGCGTGATCTATCGGGTAAAATTATAATCATAACAAACTAATCCGCAGGCAAATACCTGCGGATTTGCTGTTTATCGGGAGTAAGCTTTTTTAGTATTGTTGTAAGTGATAGCCATATCGATAAAGTAATAGATTTTTTCTTTCTCGTCCTCGGGTAATGCTTCAATATCTTCTATTCGTTTAAGGAGCTTTTTATCCAATACCATTTTAGCTGTTCCACCAATTAGTACTACCACAAGCAGTATGCTAGCCGCACTCATACAGGCATTCAGTTCTTCCACTATCTCTGATGGTACACATGCGGCTGCGGGTACAAAATCTGCTATTTCATCAGCATATACATCCAGTGAGTACGAAGAGTTGATCAGCAAGGATGCTGATGAGAACCTTGCCACTAAACCCAGTGCGTATCTCACCTATGTGCTTTTTGACGACCGGTTCAACATGGTAGATGATAATAGTGGTGTGAAACAGGTACAGGGAAATCCTGATGAATTACAAACATTGACGGTAGAGAAGTTCATTATTGAAAAAACAGGATTTGTTTATATTTATACAAGCAATGAAAGTGGGGAGAATGTCTACTTCGACAATCTTGTTATTGCACACAATAAAGGACCTTTATTGGAGGAGACGCATTATTATCCGGGCGGGCACACGATGGCAGGAATTTCTGACAAAGCGTTGAAGGGGAACTATGATGAAAACAAAGTTAGGTTTAACGGGAAGGAGCTCCAAAATAAAGAGTTCAGCGATAGAACCGGCCTGGAAGAATACGATTTGGGAAATAGGTTTTATGATCAATGGGTGGAATAACTGATCCGGATCGCCCTGACAATTATCTCAATACCAAGTGAAGAGTTAATTGTAAGACCTAAGGAATCTATGATTAGAAAAGAAAATGGGGTAACTCCCAGAGCAGAGCCGTACATCAATAGAACGCCTAAACCTTTAGATATGAAAAAAATGCCTAAACTGCAATCTTTATGAGATGGATATTCGCCTTATTAATTAGCACCACGCTGTATGGACAATCATCCTCCTTAGATGAGATAAACATTAAATGGAACAAAAGAACGTTGTCTGATATGGCGGCCCAATTAAAATCTGAAATTAATGATCCTAAATTATATTATCGGGATTCTATAAATTATTCAACCTATTTGGAAATGTTATCAGTCGATAGCATTGATGAAATTTCAGATCGTTTCACATTTTTGAAACATGTATCATTATTCTATTCTGATTTTTTTAATGATTATTATGTTATTGAATTAACGAAATTAGGAGAATTGCTACGAACATTTAAGTTTATCGTAGAAGTAAATGCGAATAATACAGTGAATGTTTATGGATTTTGGAGGGTTGCTGGTGATTGGGAATCTGTAGGTATAAGTAAAGGAATAAAATTAGAAATAAGGGGGTTAAATGAAATACTTGTTGATACTAAGGGCCTTAATATGGAAGATATTATTGTTACTCAATTTAAGGGGGATAATGTGCTCTTATCAAAGTATTTTGGTGTTTTTGCATTACCAGGTGGTAACTTTATCCCTAAGGTTCTATCCATGTATCTTTCGTCTTACGAGAGATATAATAATTGATAAGTTTAATGTGCAAAAGGGTTGAAGTGATGCCTGGAAGAAAAATATGCATATTAATAACGATTTAACTTATAATGGATGCAAATGATTAATAGAATCACTCAAATATTCCTGCTTTTTAAATATTAAGCAAGTGATACCCTGCAGCTGCGGGTCAAAGCACTTTATAAAAGCACGGCAGCCAGCACCGCCAGTACGACCACAAGCAGTATGCTAGCCACACTTGTACAGGCATTCAGTTCTTCCACTATCTCTGATGGTACGCATGCGGCTGCAGGTACAAATTCCGCTATTTCGTTAGCATATACATCCAGTGAGTACTAAGAGTTGATCAGCAAGGATGCTGATGAGAACCTTGCCACTAAACCAAGGGCGTATCTCACCTATGTACTTTTTGACGACCTGTTCAACATGGTAGATGATAATAGTGGTGTGAAACAGGTACAGGGAAATCCTGATGAATTACAAACATTGACGGTAGAGAAGTTCGTTATTAAAAAAACAGGATTTGTTTATATTTATACAAGCAATGAAAGTAGGGGAAATGTCTACTTCGACAATCTTGTTATATCTCACAATAGTGGACCACTGTTAGAAGAAACTCACTATTACCCATTTGGATTGACGATGGCTGGGATTATTAGTAATGCGCTGAAAGGAGCCGGATACTAAAAAAATTTGCTACAATATAACGGCAAGGAAATTCAGCAGAAGGAGTTTTTGGATGAGAAGGGACTTCATTGGTATGATTACGGTGGAAGGATGTATGAAGTGCAGATATCCAGACGGCAATGGGTAGACTTGTTATGTGAGAAATCAAGAAGGTATTCGCCATATAATTATGCAAATCTTAACCCAATTCGATTCATCATTGACCCCGATGGAAATTATACAACTATTATCGCGCGAATTTGACGCTGCCACCCGGAAATTCTATTTTTAGATAAATTAGTTTGAATTATACATTTTTTGATCATAACGTCTTCAAAACAAATGGAAAAATTTTATATAGGTGAAATGATTAGTCCCGAAGTCGGCCCGAATCTAAGTGTTATATCAATTTTTAATGAAAAAATTTGTTCCTTTCTTAAGGAAAGAGATTATGGTAGTGGTGTATTAAATTTAGTTATTGGGTTTATATGTATGAACCCTAAAAGCTTAAAGATCTTGAAATTAAGAAAACCTAGTTATGTCCTGGGCCCCAAAATAATTAAAACTAAAGGACTTCCTGAGTCAATAATTGAAAGGAATGTTGAGTACGAATTCATTGCTGATTTCCAAAGTATATTAAATGCACAAGGAGGAGAATTAATCAAACGAATTAAAACCGAACTTATTAATTCCATTGTAGCAATTGATGTTTTGGAAATTCCTGATTTTGATAAAGAGAAATTTAAGAAGGACTTTATTGAGTGTATAAGTCAGATACAAATATGAGTTCTAATATTATATTGAATAAGGAGAAGGAAGTGTTTCTTCTCCTTATTTTAATTTTAGCTAAATCCCTGCTCCTGATTATATAGTGAATAGGACCTTCGTTAGTATTTCGAATGATGCCAGGGGATATTATTACAATAGTTTCTAAAGCTTTTTATAAATCACTTATTTGTATGAAAGATTTTTCAATTAGCTTATATATAAGCCCAGAAGTGAAATTTAAACTTGGAATTATCAATCAATTTAATGAACTAATTCTTTCTTTTCTTAAACCAAGACATTACGGGATTGGCGTCGAATATTTATTTATTGGTTTAAACTGCATGAATCCAAGAAGCCTGAAAATTTTAAAACTTAGAAAGCCTAAATATATTGGCCCCCCTAAAATTATTAAAATGCCAGGACTTGAAGACAGGGTGCTTGAGAAAGCCATCGAATATGAATTCATAGCGGATTATGCAGAGATTATGAATGGAGATGATGATAAAGTAATTGGGATAATTAAATCAAATTTGATTAATTCTATTACCGCAATTGACGTTTTAAAGATACCTGATTTTGATAAAGAGAAATTTAAAAAAGATTTTATTGAATGTGTGATTCAGATATGAATGTAGTTTCAAATATTATATTAAATAATGAAAGGAAGAACCAATTCCTTCTCATTATTTTAAAATATAGCAAATACAATATTTATTTATGAAGGTTATGTTGTTATTATCAGCGGCGTTATCCAGTGCTCAGAAAAAAACGGACTTACGGCATAACGAAAAGCGTAAACTTATTTTATTTTCATCTGATCTGAAAAAGCAAGCCCAGGATAAAATGATGATAGAAAAATTTAGCCCTGAATCAATTTCAGCTCAATGGTGTAAGGATTAGAATTTTAGGGATAAGTCATGAAAAAAATTACAAATGGATATGGCATTGGAACCTTAATTGCTAATGAACTGATTCCCCAAACAGCTCTATTAGTTTCCACTTTTGCTACTCCCTTTTTATAAATTCCCTTTTAGATATAAATCTTCTTTTTCACTCTCATAGTAAAACTGCAGGTACTTACCTATAGTTTTACTTTTATCCAGGTGAAGAAAAATAATATTTATTGTTCTTCATGCATATTCCGGAGTAAAGTGGCTCTTCGTCAATTTTGGTGGAAAGTTCTGCATTTTTATAAGGCTATTGAATGGTTAACATTTTTTTCAATAAATTAAAACTTGCCTTTCCATACAATTGTCTTTTGACTGTTTTCAATTTATTTATCTGCCCCTCAACCTGCCCATTACTCCATTCCAACAACATTGCGTTCTTAACGGCATCAAAATCTGAAAGAAGGCTATTCGCAAAGGATATCATTTCTTTCACTCCAGATTTTAATGCCTTATTTACCCAATTATTTAATCTTTCTCCCTTTCTCTTGATGATCATTCTTCTAAATTGGCGTGATAGAAGACATGATCTCTCAATATCAGAAACTGATTTACACAGTGCATTTACCACTTTGTTTTCAATTTCATTTAACAGTGATGCTGGTTTAGATAATAACAAAGATGCTTTATTAGGAGACCATAACTGCCTGGGCAACTCTTCTTGATCAGCATTAGGTTTTATCCGTACACAATTTTTAATAAAATTGTAAACAGCCGTCTTGCCTCCATTATACCCTGAATTTTTTAGCTCAATTATTATCTTACTAGAGGTTATTCGTGGGTTTGCGATAATACTTTTTTTGATAAGATCAGCATATTTTGTAAATGAAAATTGATTAGGAGATAATCTTATTGGAGGCTCCTGAAGCCTTAGAAAGTTAGTCACTTTCTCTCTACTTATTTTCATTAATGATGCTATGCTCCTGATTGATTCACCATTTGCATGTCGGGATTTAATCTCATCCATTTGACATTGTCGATTATAATAACTGGGTGTAATCTGCCTTGGCAGATCTGCTGGTGCCAGTACTGTAATATTCCCGTCTAATTTCTCCTCGTCTTTTTGCTTAATGATTCCCTTATATGTTTTATAATGCCGCACCAGAAGCTTTTTCAATGATTCACTAAGGTTTTGTAATAGGTGAAATCTGTCTGCAACCTGGATTGCTTCAGGGCTACCGTTTCTTACACCATTTGCGTAATTCGAAAACCGGTCTCTACTAACTATTTTTACTCCAGGATTATCCTGCAGCCATTTTTGAATGGTGGCAGCTTCTCTATCCGGTAATAGTTCTATGATTTTATGTTTTTCCATATCTACAAGCACAGTTCCATACCTGTGCCGCTTCTTATAGGCCCAATCATCGATTCCTAATACTTGAGGTGTTTCTGGTTTTATAATAGGAGCTTTATGTATATTTCTAAGGATAGTAGAAGCACTAACACTGACATTATGTAGTTTACACAGCCTTGCTCCCGCATTTCCCCCAGTCAATAATCCTGTTTTTAGAAGTATTGCTGCAAGCCGTTCACTCATACGGGAATAAGGCTTGAATTGCTCGTTAAAACGTTGCGAAAATATTTTCTTTTCACAATTATTGTTCTTACAATAAAATTTCCTTGTCAAGAGATTTATGCATACCTGTTTGCCAAATGATGGTAAGTCTTTTATCTTTCTATAGTAATAACTGTGTATACTACCACTTTTCCTTTGGCAATTAGGACATTTAGCAGTTTTCAATCGGCTCTCTACATTAAGGTATACTATATTTTGTACTTGTATAATTGATTTGATATTAAAAGCTTCACTCCTTTCAAATATGAGATTTTTTGAATTCATTGGGGCTGATCACACATTCAACTCAAGTTACACCATTGAAAATTTCCACCAAAATTGACGAAGAGCCGGTTTAAAGCAGAATGCTGGTAAACTTTGCTCGGAATAAGCAGTATGGGCAAAAGATTGTGTGATCTTCCAATTGCGGAATGAGGACAATAAGATCGTATCGTTTTATGGTCGTAGTATCAGTAATGACAAGGATCAGCGGCACTTTTACCTGATGGGCAGAAGTGGTCTTTATCCGGTTTATCTGCAAGGATCTGCAACGCGGCTCATATTGACTGAAAGTATGATAGATACGGCAAGTCTGTTACAGCAATCTGAGATCAGCATGGAGTATAGTGTATTGGCATTATATGGTACGAATGGGTTGACGGAAGAACACCAGCAGGCGATAATGAGCTGTAGCGGTTTAGTTGAAATCATCCTGATGCTGGATGTTGCCTGCCGCTGGGCAGGCAACGACGATTAAACATGCGCAGACACTGGCAGGACTACTGCCCCATTTATTGATGGAGGCAGAAATATGTATGGAATTAGATCTTTGGTAGCTTTAAGTAAATTACAAGCAGCGAATTTTGCATCGCAGGCTGCACATGGAGCTGCCATTGTTTCTAGTACTGTTGCTAAAGCTTCAGATAGTAACGGAGGAACTGTAGTGAAAAATGGTATTCAAAACAGTATTGTTGATAAGATCAAGAATTTTTTTTCTTTCACTAAATAAATAAAATGAATACAGTGAAACTGATTTTAACATTTATTATAATTGTTGGAATTATTGTCGGGGGCCTGTATTGGATTTCTATGAATGCAAAGGAAGAGAAATCCGATAAATTGGAACATATTAATAAGAATTATGAATATGCGAAAGGGATCATTTTGGAAAAAAAGTCTTATAAAGGTCATAGTATAGAGGTGAAATATAGGATCGGTAATAAAGAGTATAACTATGTGGGTGGGTGGGATAACAATCCTAATAATTTAGGTAAAGGAGATTCTATAAGCCTAAGGTATGCTATTGATAATCCTGAATTGATATTAACAGAATTGGATAAAGAATATTAAAGGTTTTCGCACTTGGCAGGTATTAAATAATTATTGCCAGTCGATTGGAAGAGTATTATTAATAAGTAGAAGTTGTTTAGTCTTTATTGAATTGTCTTTATACAAACACGAAACCCAGGAATAGTTGATCTTTGTTTTGCGAACCAAAAGATACTACCTGAGATGCACCAGTAAAAC
>NZ_MTKN01000103.1 GCF_001975825.1 [Flexibacter] sp. ATCC 35208 | reverse complement strand
AAAAGTGTAAACAACTTCAAGTTTAAACAACTTCAATTACTTAATTATAGCCCACAAAAATCAATTTCCACAATAGTTTTATCATCGCCAAAACGGAGTATTTCATCGTCTTTATGACGGATTGGTTTAATCACACTGAATAAGGTGCCGTAATAATGTAATCTCCGGACGAAATAGGAAGGCTTTTTGCGTAGCACTTCTTGAAAATAGAGAAGAAATTCTTGCCTATACTAAAGGTTTGTTCGGCAAGTTTACTCCATTAGTCTGGCTTAACCATGAATGGTCTACCTCATGAGACTCCAACCAGGTTGTATTTTCCGCAAAAGGTGGAATGATCGTTAAAAAAAATGGAAGACCTTATAAGAATGATTATGTTACAATATTTGAGTTTGATGGTGACAAGATCATTCGCATGTATGAGTATGGAGCTGCATTCTTATATTTTAGTCTCAGGATTTTACAGGTAACTGGTAATAGTGGACATGGGCAATCAGCGCAGCTTTCTATTTATAGTGCCGGACGGGAGGATAAGGCATTGAAATTATTAAACCCTTCTCTGGAAAATCTGGTAGCGGGGAATGTAACGAGGATGTATGAATTGATAGCCGGAGATATAAGGAATGGAACTCGTAATGCACCGACGTTTGATGATGCAGTGTCTTTACATACGGTGTTGCAGGAAATTGAAACCAACAATTAAACATACCTGTTTATCGGCACTAAAAGCGATAATTTGAATTATCGCTTTTAGTGCCGATAGCGTTGAAATTTATAGGAATAATAAAAAAGCCTCCAAATCTTTCGACTTAGAGGCTTTAAAGCTTGCGGGGTGGAGGGGACAATGTTCGAACCTGTTTGCAGATGATTTATCTGGTATTTACTCATTTATTAGGCAGGCTCATTCATAATAAGCATGACATAAGCTGCCATAAGGTACTATTTCCCAGCAGTTATGGCGAAATATAAATTTTTATATTCTGCCACAAGTGTTTATTTTTGACCATTTGTGGCGAAATATAAATTATATCAGGATGGAACAACTTATAGGAAGAGAAGAAAAAAAACTACTATTACAGAGGGCCTTGGACTCTAATGAGGCCGAATTGGTGGCCATATATGGCCGCCGAAGAATAGGGAAAACTTTTCTAATCAGGAGCTTCTTTGAGAAGCAAATAATTTTTGAATTTTCGGGCATCCATAATGCAACGCTGAACGACCAACTGGCTAATTTCGGTCAGGCGCTGACACGCTCCATGAAAAGTTTGCCGGTAGAAACCCCGGTTAATTGGCGGCAGGCTTTTAACATGCTGGAAAAATATATAGGTCCTCTTATAAAAAAGCAAAAGCGAGTTTTATTCTTTGATGAATTTCCCTGGATACAAACACCAAGATCAGGGTTTATGCAGGCATTTGAATATTTCTGGAATATGTGGGCCTCCCGGCAAAAAAATCTGGTGGTAGTAATCTGCGGATCTGCTGCGTCCTGGATGATTCAGAAAGTAATTAACAACCGCGGTGGACTTCATAACAGGGTAACAAAAAGGATTCGCCTGTTACCTTTTAATCTTAGTGAAACAGCAGCCTATCTGAAAAGTAGAAAAATAACCCTGGATCAATATCAATTGCTGCAGCTTTACATGGCGATGGGAGGTATTCCTTTATATCTTAAAGAAGTGAATAAAGGAGAAAGCGCAGCACAGGTATTAGATAGAACCTGTTTTAAAAAAAGCGGTTTGTTGCATGATGAATTTAAAATACTTTATCATTCATTATTTGAAAAAGCCACATATCATATAGAAGTGGTCAGAGCGTTGGCGGCTAAATCCGGCGGGCTTACAAGAAATGAAATAATTGAAGCCTGCTCACTCACGTCCGGAGGGGGAACCACACAATTATTGGATGAACTGTCGGAATCAGGATTTATAACGCCTTATGTACCTTTTGATAAAACTGTCAGGGACAGCATATATAAGCTTACGGATGAATATTCACTTTTCTACATAAAATTCATAGAAAATAGTAAATCGCAAGGGCCTGGTACGTGGCTAAGGCTATCGGAAAGCACATCATGGAAAAGCTGGAGTGGCCTTGCATTCGAAAGTATATGTCTTAAACACGCTCAGCAGATTAAAAAAGAAATAGGAATAGCGGATGTTTATACCGAAGTATCTCCGTGGCGTTATTCTTCCAAAAAGAAGGAGCAAGGCGCGCAAATAGATCTTCTGTTTGACAGAAAAGATAATTGTATCAATCTATGTGAGATTAAATTTACTCTTTCCGAGTTTATTATAGACAAAAAATACGCTGCAGTATTAAAACAAAAAGAAGCTGTATTTCATGAAAGAACCCAAACCCGTAAAACGCTTTTTCTTACACTTATAACTACCTTTGGCGCAAAAAAAAACGACAACTACATTAATCTTATACAGAAAGAGATTACTATGGAGGCTTTATTTAAAGACTAAATACCGTGGTGCCTTTCCTGAAAATTCAGCTCGGTCTGTTTTATTGAAGATCTACTATAAAAAAAAGAAATAATTATCAGGTTTACATAAAACTCAATGGGAATAATCAAGCATCTTCATACTTAATTATTCCCATTTATCATGCTGGCTTTGAGGGACAACTGCCACCCCCTTTAGTAGATGATTCATCTGAAATATTTCGCTTTTATCAGTGAAATTCATCACTAAATTTGCTATTGACAATTATATAAAAGCTCGCTGTCTTGTTTTCTTCTAATTATAACTAGGGCGAAAATTAACGCCGTTTTTTCAATGAGTGTAAAAATCACAATATTCGCCCCACGTTCTAAAGAAGAAAATATGCCATATAATCCAGTCATTCCTTATAATGATCTGAAGCCCCACAAGTAGAGAATAATTTTCTCAATAAAGAACACAATACCATTTTTAATATTTACGACTAAAAATGGAAAATTGCTTATTTTCAAGAGCAATCGAAATCGAAGACAGAGAGGATTTTACAGCTTTCATGCAAAAGTGTGGCAAATGCTCAATAAGATTTAAAAAGATATGTATTTTGTAATATTTACCTCATCTGAACTTAGATGACTGGGTAATTTACAACGTTTTAAAAGCACTGTTATGCTAATTAGAATTTGCTTACTCATCATTATATTTTATATGGGGCCTGCATTTGGCCAGGTACCTAAACAAAAGCCCAATATCGTCATCATTTTGGCCGACGATATGGGCTTTTCTGATATCGGTTGTTTTGGCTCCGAAATCAGCACCCCCAATATAGACAGGCTGGCCCATGAAGGCCTCAAAATGACTCAGTTTTACAACGCGGGCAGATGTTGTCCTTCGCGTGCGGCACTGTTAACCGGCTTGTACCCGCACCAGGCTGGTGTTGGCGATATGGTAAAATATAAAGGCTCACCCGCATACCAGGGATTTTTAAATGAAAATAGTGCTACAATTGCCGAGTTACTAAAAGATGAAGCAGGTTATAATACCATCGTTTCAGGAAAATGGCATGTAGGTTTGCAACAATCTGCACTGGCATATAATCGCGGGTTCGATAAGTCGTTTACCTTGTTGAACAATGGCAGCAGCTACTTCAATTCGGCACCGCTATATAATGATGGCAGCAAGATCACTTTTATGCTTAATGATAAAGAAGTATCCCGGAACGATACTTCAAATTACCTTACGCAGGCCATTACAGATTTTGCTGTCAAATCTTTAGATGAGATCAAAGAGCAGCAAAAACCTTTCTTTCTGTATGTCGCTTACAATGCCCCGCACTGGCCCATCCAGGCCTTATCACAAGATATTGGAAAATATAAAGGGCGATACCTTAAAGGTTGGGACATTTTGCGAAAACAACGCTACGAAAAACAGCTGGCCGAAGGCATCATCAAAAAACAATGGCAATTATCTGCCCGCGATAACCGTGCACCAGCCTGGGATTCTTTATCTCCTGAAGAAAAAGATAAATGGGACACCCGCATGGCCATTTATGCCGCCATGGTTTACCGGATGGATGTCTGTATTGGCGAGATTGTAGGCAAACTTAAACAGCTGGGAAAAGATAAAAACACGATAATCTTTTTCGCCTCCGATAACGGCGGCAGTGCCGATGAAGTAAAAAGTTTATCTACCGTTATCCAAAAAACGGGCTTGCCTGGCTCAGTAAATTCCATAGATAGTTACGAAATACCGTGGGCCAATGTAAGTAATACACCGTTTAAATTATTTAAACGTAATACGCACGAAGGAGGCATAGCAACACCACTCATAATCTGGTATCCGGGACACATCAAAGCAGGCAGCACCAATCACAGTCCTGGTCACTTGATAGATCTGATGCCCACCTGTCTTGATCTTGCTGGTGTAAAATATCCAACTCAATTTAAAAGCAGGAAACTTACACCACTAGCAGGTATCAGCCTGGTTGACGCTTTCAGAAACAAATTTTATACAGGTAACAAAACACTATTTTGGGAACACGAAGGAAGCACAGCTATCAGGAAAGGAAAATGGAAGCTGGTTGCAGAACCTGATCAGCCATGGGAGCTATATGACCTCGAGAAAGATCGTTCCGAAATTCAGAATCTGGCTATTAGATACCCTGAAAAAGTTAAAAGCCTTAAAAATGAATATGTTTTATGGGCAAAAAGAGTAGGGGTAATGGAGTGGACTACGATAAAAAACAACTAAATATTTGACATCCAACTTATATAGCGTTTAAGGCAGATAGGGTTACTAAAACTCATTTCATAATTACCCTTCAAGCATTGACTATCAATTACAAATACCCATTTATGAAATGAGTTCTAGTATGATTTTAAGATAGAAAATATACCTTGAAAGGTATTACATAAAAATCTTGCAAGATTGTCATTAATCCATCAAATTAAAAAGCCTCCAGATCTTTCGATTTGAAGGCTTTAAAGCTTGCGGGGTACAGGAGACGAAGTTCCAATCTGCATAAGATAAATTTGCTCCAAATTTGTAAATTTGAGAGTAACTTATGAGTACGCTATTTTTTTGAATAGATCGTCAGGCTTGTATACACCTGTAATTAAAATTAAGTTCATATAATCCTCACCCTATTTTATGTAATTGGCTTTTATCAAGGAGACTTTGAAATAATAGAATGCATAAGGCAAATTTTCAACTAAGCTGCATTGCTTTCCTGTAAAGTATAAAAGCTCGGGTTAGTCCAATTATAAATGGAACATTCCCAAATACTATATATAGCAGGTCGCTATCCGCTGATGAAAATCCGCTGTCGGGATAATCACTTAGCTCCTTTATAACTAATAGTATAGTGATGGACAAGGGCAATAAAAACCAGCTCAAAACAGTCAATAATCTGTTATTCCGTACTATTTCAAATTTACACAGAAAAATAGTCAGGCATAAAACACTAAGAAACAAACAATAGAAAAAAATATATAAGATTGTCATCATGATAACAGCATCAGCCGTTAGCCATTCGCTTTTGTAATTCTTATTTTCTAAGATTGTAAAAATGGAAGTGATGACAAGTGTAATCAGGAATGGGTAAAGGGTCGCTTGCTGATAATACTTACTTAATCTCATGCGATAATATTGGAATTGGAGATATTACTTCAGATAGTCATATTTTGATTGTATCCTATCAGATACAAGGTTTAATAAAAACAAATATAATCACTATCCTGAGTAAGAGAATTGACCCACCGAAGGTTTTACATTATTAGAACCCGCACAAAGGGACCGGCAGTTTGTGGCGCACCTGCAAAGGGAACTATCGGGCAAAGAAAAAGGGACAAATCATACTTGTGATGATTTGTCCCTCTTAGCGGGGTGTAGGGGACGAAGTTCGAACCTGTTTGTAGATGATTTATCTAAAATTCAAACATTTATTGGTGAAATAAAATTGAATACCCAACACTATGCGAACATATCAACATGCTAGATAGTATTAATTGCCTGTTGGCTTGCTCCCCGGTATTCTGGAAACTGCAATAGTTCATCGAGCAGGTCGAGTGCCAAGGTTACATAGCATTGATCCAGTACGTTTTGTTCATAAAGTGCATTGTATGCGCCAATCACGATCTTTACGACATCTTCGCTGCTATGATGTGGCCCATGGAAATGATTAGGCAGCCGGTACTTTTTATAGTGAGTAACCGCGTCCAAACATACTACCGGATGTTTTTTGCAACACTTTAACAGATATTTTAAAAAATATTCTGGGTTGTTGTGTATCGTGTTACTATACATAGCTTGTTTGATCAATGGCACATAGACATCAAACTGCTCCGGTTCCATGTGCAGAAACCCGAGGTTGTATGCATCCGTAATATTTTCATCCGTTTTCTGTAAAAACTTGTTGAATAGCATACTACATTTTTCCTGCTGATCGTAGTTGGTTGTATTATAATATTCAAAGGCTAAACTAATAACCTGATCTTTGGCATTCGTCGATATTGCGAGTAATTGCTGCAAAAGTGTGTATGCTTTCTCATAACCATCGAACCAGCGGAAACAAAGGAGCCTGCTAATTTGTTTCTGTGCCTTCTTCATTAATATTGCTGCTTCGAGGTAAGGCAACATTTGTTCAAAATGCGTTGTAGAAAGATAAGCGGCTGTCACAACCGACATTTCATATACGTCTTCATTCTTATCATCACCGAGTAATGCATAAAAAAGCTCAAGTGTTTTGGTGCGGTCAACATACAGGAAATAGCCCAACTGATACATCGCAGCTACGCGTACAGTATGGATAGGGTCTTTTGCACATTGCAGAATGGTGCTATATATCTTTGCTGCTGCTCCTGGATGATCGTAGCAATAGATAAGTGTATTGACCGCAAGGCAACGGTTGCTATTCAGAATGTCCATTTTCGGGTCACCTGATTTGCTTGGGTCGCTATCATGTAATGTTACATCGCACAAAAAATCTATACTAGCGTCGTCGATAATTTCTTCGTCAATAAAATATCTTGTCAGCCAGATTAATTGTCGCCGGTCTTCCTGTTCCATCTGTAAGCCAATTACAAGGTGGAATAAAGATCGCAGTTCTTCCGGCGCATATTTGGACGCTTTAAGGCCATTTAAACCAGAGATAATGTAATCTATAACGACTGATTGTTCAACAATCAGCTTTTCAATAAAACGAATGAAAAACGCAGGTTTTTCTTTCACCTGTGCTTCGAATGCCCGTGAATGCTCAAGGATACCGCCCCAGGCTCTTGGATTGTCCCTTTCATAAGTGCGGTTGTACTTCAACATACTTTCTTCCCACTGAGAGAGCGTCATATGGCTATAAGCTGAAGATTTCATAGGAGGACCGCCACGCCAAACTGATACACTTCCCCGACGGCCTTCTGTTTTTGCATCCGGGTGGCGTCGCACAAGTTCCTGCACCTTTTTAAAAATTTGTGAGTGTTTGGCCAATGGTTCCCGTGGTATTGCTGCCATCAGAATGGCCTGCTGTAAACCGTAGTAGCTTTTTTGAGAGAGATAGCGGTCCTTGTCTTTGCGAACCGAAAGTTCATAGGGTACTTGTATACTTAGTATAAGATTGCAAATAGCTTCCTGCTGGTCAAAAGTCCAATCGTTAAAACAATTGGGTAGTAATTTTGTGAGCGGATTGCTTAGATAGTAGGCTGAAAAATCTTTTGGAAGAATATGGGATATGTACTCGATCGTGATGTTGGCGTTCGCCTTAGGATTGGCGGCAAGCACCTGCATCATAACGCAAATAACTGATAATGCATTACTGTGTTTGTAGATTTCATACCACCGCCGGAAAAAAGGATCTTCTTCACGGGAAAACTGCTCCATTGTTTGGATCATCCTGTGAAGCATCTTGCTACTGTGGTCAGCTAGGTGGTCACGGTCAAAGTCATAGCTGCTATATTCGCCATCATCGTAAATTTTATTTGCGGGGCGTGGATAAAACTCTTCCTTTGTCGATATTCGTTTCATCATTTTGGCAAAACAGTAGTCGAAGGCTTTTTCGGGTTGGAGGTCAAACATCTTTTCGATGCATTTACCAACATTGTACTGTATACTCGTATTTTCGTGGGCAGGTGCGTCGTTTTCCAAATATTTATCTAGCCAGGCAAGGCTCCAATCAAAATTATACTCAAAGGTGTGTTCAAGGATATGTAAAATATCATACCAATTACTGCTGTCTTGCGCTGCCTCGTCAAATAATTGGAAGGCAATCGGGTAATCCCATATGAAAAGTCTGTTTAATAGGCGCAGAATTATATTTTTTTTGCCGGGGAATGTAGGGCAAGCTTTAAGATATGTAAGTGTTTCTTCTCGGCATACACGAAATGACTGATAGATAGTTGCGTACCAGAGCTGCATTCTACTGTCTTTTCGTTGTTGCAGGTCAGCGAATGTTTGTTCTCCTTGCTGGATAAATGGCGCCGGTCGTTGCATTGCCTCTAAGTTCTGTGGTACAATCAGCAAATCCATACTCGTTCCAGCATGTAATAAGTTATTCAGGTGTCCTTCATTGATGAACACTTTGATCCACTGTTCATTGTTGACCGCTTCCATAAAAGGTATACCGAGCGTATCATGCTGCAGGACTCGCTCCCTTATAACCGCTTTTTCATATTTTGTTGAAAATGATGGGAACGCCAGGTGTTGCACAGTTAGTAATTTCAAATGAAACCGAACTTTATCATTAACAAGCAGGTACTCGATTGCCTCAGTATAAGATTTCGGTGACATCGTCCGAAGAAATGAGAGTATCATTTTTACGGCTGGTCTTATGAAAAGGCTCTGTTTGTTATCCTGGATATAACTGGGCAAATTTTGTCCCGTAGTAACAAAATGTTTTGCATATACATAATCGTAAAAGCTCTGGTGAAAAAATTGCAAGCCTCCATCCATTGATGTCAACAGGCCCGCGCGCTGTAAATAAAAAATGCACAATCTAAATGGTTCGCTTAACATTGATTCCGGTATGGACAGCACTTGCTCCTCGTACATCAATCGCGCAAGTTCGTAACAGGTATTACCTCCGTCTGCAGGTGCTTCGTCGGCAAGTGCTTTTTGTTTCCAAAGTTCGTCATAAAGGTCGTGTATGGAGTGTAACTCCCCCATACGTAAGGTGGGAGTATAAATACGGCAGAGTACATCTAGGTGGTTTGGGATAGATAACAACTTTAGCATCTTGTCGGAAACATCATCCATACGTAATCCAATCCTTGTCACAATGGCGGCTATGTATTCTTTAGAAAGCGGCTGTACGCAGATGGATTTTACCCCGCGATACGGTGAAAATTCCGGATCATTTTTTAAATCGAAATTCCTTACTGAAATGATGATGCGAACACCTGCGATCCTCCTTAATTCAGATATCAACACATTGTATGCATCAATGAATGTGCGTTTAGATGCCACTGCCTGCGAGAGGGCATCTATTTGATCAACAAGTACAACTACCTGCCCGAAAGATTCGTCCTGTAGCCAGCCGATCATCTTTGCCAAGGGATAGCCGAGATTCAGTCTTCTGTATAGTTCATCTGGCGATGAGACAGCATACCTGTCGGATTTGATCGCAATAGCCGGTATTCCCTTTGCAACCAGGTCATGATACAGCTCTTTTATGATAACTGTCTTACCTAAACCCGGATCACCGGCGACGAGTAGCAGGGGAGGTGCATCTTTGTCCAATGATTTGGAAAGCCAGTCTATTGCGTCTGCCGTTTCCTTTCGTTTAATGTGGCTATTTTCCAAAAGCCCAAACTGATCGGGGTAATTCGCTATCACGGTAGATGCGTCTGCGAATTTGGCAAGGATGGATTCTTTCTCAACCGGCGCGCGCTCGCGCACTTTGTATTCGCTTTTGAGAAAAGCCAATATCTCCTCTACAATTGCATTATCAACGACTTTTTGTACTTCAAAAAAAATGGTTGCGAGAGCCCTGCAATCGTCCTGTAAATATATATCCAGCTCTTCCGGTGTGACCCTAACAATTTTCATTTGAGCTAAGATGTCAATCAATTGTGCATACTTTTCAGCGTACTTCAATTCTGACAGGCTCTTGTATTTTGTTGTAAGGGTTATGAAGTATTTTTCTAGATCCTTGTCAACAACAATCCGTTGATTGAAACCATGTAGATAGTCACTGGCGGGGTTAGTAAAACCGTGCGATACGACAAAGTAATATGTGAAATCTTTTGCATCAGGGATAAGATCCGAGTTGATGAGGGAGTATAAAACAAACTTCAATATTTCAGTTATACATTCTGTCGCACCGACGTTCCCTTTGTGTTTTTTACACTGTATAGCACCCCTTATTTTTCCATGTTTTAATAAGACACCGTCGCGGCCTTGCTCACCAACACCGTTCATAATCTGGACCTGGTCAAATTTTTCGCGCAGTAATGCATCCTTTTCGACTCTTACTTTAAAAATCGAAAAAACAAGGTGTTCAAAACGTCTGTCAGATTGAAGATGACTGTACGGATAGGGACTGGCAGTTAGTTTGACTGGCCTTGGTTCTTCACTCTCTTCATACTTATAGTCCGAAAATGTCAACATGTTTTTTCTAGCGTTAGAGCTGATTATAAAGGTTCAAAATAATATTTTCTTATGAGTGCTTATCCCGGCCCTGTTATCTCCTCAACCGGGTTCCAGCTTTTTTGCTCCCGATTTTAGTTAGATATCCCGCCTTCCTGGCACTCTTGCACGTCCATCGCACTTATCCCTCAGGAAACAAATGCGGGGTGATTCACTTAATAGTTCCGTTCATATTGATTAATTGACCAACTTTATCGTTAAAACTTCTAATCCACACTTTATTTAAAACTAACCTCTATCAACGGATATTGGAAAAGGCAGATATGGTAGAGAAAAAGAAGAACATAAAAGATTTGTATCCTCATTTAGATAAGGGAAAAACAAGATCGTCGAAGAAAGGACAATTTCCTAAATTGGGACATATGTTTTCTGTCAGAAATATCATCCCACTACGGAATGTCTGCGCGGCCTATTATACCAAATTTCGATGAATTCAAATAGTTCTCTTTTTGCAGTCAATTAGCAAATCGTCAAAATTACTGATCATCCCATTTCTTAGGTAGTGTATCACCAAACTCCTCATATCTTGGGTTCTCATTGATAATTATTAAATTAGCTTTCGTTCTTGTAATAGCTGTATAGACAATAGAATCCATCCTACTGATACTGTCTTTTGTAATAAATGGAATATACAATACAATGTTGAGCAGCTCCCATCCTTTGAAACTATGTATTGTACACATTTTCAATCGGCTGTCTCCCATCCAGAATATTTTCTTATTAGTTTTCAGTTCCTGATCATCTTCAAACACGTGATTCACACCAATTTTCTTCTCCCTAAAAAAATGCACAACCTGTAATCCAATCTTATGTGTAGGTAGCAATATAACTATATCAGACGGGTGTTCCCCGGAGTATGTCAATCGTCTATAAGAGTTAAAAATATCATTTAACCATTGCCCCCGAGCTTCATTTCGCCATACGATGTGCTCATGTAGGCTATTGGTCCGTTCAATTTTTGAAAGCCTTACTTCCTGATTAAGTCCAAATATTTCACTAAATCGATTAGATATTTCAGCAATTCGATTTGGTAAGCGATAGGAGGTAGTTAAGTCAATATAAGGATCTTTAAATCTATCAAGCCCAATACGTGTAACCCGCTTATCTAACCAATCAAGTTCACGCTCATAAATATTTTGCTTTTTATCACAAACAACAACTAGTTCATCCCGGGAGGTTAAAAAGTAACTCATTAATAGTTCATACCATTGATAATAATAATCCTGTCCCTCATCAATTAGTATAGCATCGTAACAATCCACAGACTGCCCTCTTATTGAAGATTTTACTTTATCTGGAATTGTGATTCTAAAAAAATATTCTAAAGCCTGCTCAAAGCTTTCATCATTGTCATAATTATCCCTCTTGGGGCCTTGTGGCCATTTAACACCAAACTTATTTAACCTGTCTTTGCAAAAACCATGAAAATGTGCAAAAGTGAATTGATCCCATCGAAAATTAAATGGTGTTCTTTGAATCATATCTCGGATATAATGCCAAAGAGTGATGTTGAAAGTCACGATCAATACATGCTTACTCATAGAAGCTAACTTTCCCGCACGATATGCAAGTGCTTGTGTCTTACCACTACCTGCTACACCTCTTATTCTATGATGCCCCGGTTGAGGTTCTGCTATTTTTGATTGATTTCCTCTTAATGTCAAAACAGTTCCCTGTTCTATGCTATGAAAGGGAGGCAATAACCAAAATAGTAATTCCTCATTCCACTCCTCTTTCCAGAAAGAAAATAGTCGATATGCGTCCGGAACAACCTCCTGTAGCTTTTCCACCGTTAATGCATCTCTTCCTATAAACGGGAAATATTTAAAATTTTCAGGTTTAATAGGTGTACCTAATACATCCCGACATTCGGATGTGGTGGAACTATTGCAATAAATACCAGTTTTAATAAGTCCAAAGTTACTTTTATTCAAATCTACAGCTTCACCTATTGCTGGAACTAGCTGATTTTGAATATTATCTTTATAATGTTCTACTTGATTTTTGGGATGCTTGACGTCATAACTTCCATCCCTGGTATTCACCTTCAGACTTCCTTTGTCAACCTTGTAAAGCTTTAAGTCCCAATCCTTGACTTCATAGATCATGAGACCGACCTTTGGATGAAATATTATGATATCAGGCCTAGCCCCATTTAGAAAGGGTTGAACAAAGATCAGCCAGCCGTTATAAGTTTTTAAATGCTTGTAGTCTTCAATTTTATTGGTCTGCGTCCATTCTTTATCCTTGGGGAGATATAAATCTAAATATTGAACCAAAGCCAGTTCTCCTGCTGTTAAGGGAGTTCTTAACTGGTTAATCTGTTCCCATGAAGGGTATAGGCGATTTGAATGCATTTGTCAAGTTTTCAAATTTGAAAGCCGATACACATTTACCAAAAGTATTCCTATATTAAGTAAAATATATAACATCCTCAAATTCAATTGTACTTTGAGCGCTTTTGAAAAACAATCCGTCTAATTTGCTACAGTCACTGTCTTAATGACATTGAAGATCGTCCAACAGACCTGTTTGACATTTATATAGATCCCAAGAGAAAACAAGTAATTCTAAATCCTTTAGATAATAGTACCTGCAAGCTTGAAAAGAACGACTATTTCTTGCAAATCATCTATATCAATTGCTAGTGGTATCTCTTTATATTCAAGCAGGAAACTAATTTTAGCCCGATGTCTTCCATCCTGAAAGACAATCTGTTTACGATTATTAGAGAGGTTTATGCTTGGAGGATCAACAAATTGTTTGTTTTCCCAGCGATCCAGAATTCGGGCAATTCTGAAATCATTTAGTTTTTCACCGGTGAAAAGCGATGAGCAATCCACCTCGTAAAAATCAGCAAGCTTCATTAAGGATAATGGGGCTACCAATTTAACAGCATAACGACCTTCCTTAACAGATTGACTTATATCCAGCAATTTGCTCTTATTGCGCCCCCAAGCCCATTTTGGTATGATCGATTTCAGTTCTTCAATTGATTTGCCAGTATACTTGACGATAAGATCATCATGAATAGTATTATCAGCTTTTTCGAATTCCATATTTAATCTTCAATCATAAAATATCTTTCAACGGGAAATTAGTAGGGAACACTAAATGCTAAATTAGAAAATTCAATTGATTTCGAACACCAATAAAGTTGAAAACAAACAAGTTAGGTGCTCATTATTATGAATGAAAAAGCAAAACCCGCTCTGAGAGCGGGTTTTGCTTTTTCGCGGGCTGCAAGGGATAAGTTTTCGAACCAGTTTGTAGATAGTTTATCTAGAATTCATGCCTTCATAAGACAAATTGATTCGAAAAGAGATAGCCATTGGTAATTCAAAGTCTTCCTAATAGCGTATGTAATTTTTTTTGATTGCTTATAAGGCATTTATTGCAAATAGATACAGACTGCTTAAGTGTTGTTATTCAACTTTTTTACACATAGTAATTTTATAAATATCTATATTAAAAATTAATTTTTAAAAGTATCGAAAAGAATACTTTGCAAAAAGTATCGAAAACGTTACTTTTGTTATAGTTCTTTGAAATAAGGTCATCGGTAAAACTTGATCCTCATTATCATCTTTATTAAAGACAGACATGTTCAAATATGGACATGAGCAGCAAGAAAGAAAACTTTCTTGTAAAAGCGAGCTATAGCGATAGCTGCTTGAGCTTTTATCTATACATCTTACCTACCTAAACTGTGTCGTTTGCGAATTATGTGAACTACATCCTAAAGGGTAGATACACGAGGTGAAACTTTAATAAAAAATAGATATGAAGAAAAAGTACAATTACAAAGTAAGTATTCGGACCT
>NZ_MTKN01000011.1 GCF_001975825.1 [Flexibacter] sp. ATCC 35208 | reverse complement strand
GGGGGCGAATGGATGAAAAAGACCTTTTCAGGTCTAATATTTTGGGGGCGAATGAATGAAACCGTGTCAATGGATAGCCAAACCGGCAAAGATCATTGGAACGAGTGAATGAAATAAATTTTCGGGGGCGAATGGATGAAAAAAAGTTGGCAGGAAGATTTCGGATTAACCGAATATGTGAAACCCTGCCTTCAGTATTATTTGGTCCAAAGACCCAGTTGGGTTGTCCCCCCCAACTTTTAATGTGACTTTCGAATAGGGGTTAATGGAATCGATGAATCAAAGGTAAGCCCACCCGCCCCATGCAGGAAATACATTACACCAATCCTCTTTTTCAAGGGACGGATAGCATGATTACAGGTATTTTTAGGAAACAGTGATCCATAATGAAGCGGTATAATTGTCCGCTTCATCAGTCGTAGTAAGGGAATAATTGTTTTTATAGGTGGCATCCAGCCTTCTCTTAATGTTATCCATACCTATACCGTTGGACAATTCTTTAGGCCCCCTTTTCTTCCTGTTATGGGTAGAGAAGTAAATCGTACCGTCCTCTTCCGACACTTTTAACTGCATCACCAATGGATGCTGGTCATTATTCAGCTCTCCGTGTTTAAAAGCATTTTCTACCAACGTAATAATTACCAAAGGAATAATCCGAATGTCACTCATATCGCCACTGATGTCAAAAATGACCTGTAACCGGTTACTAAACCGGAGCTGGTTGATTTTGATCACATTCTGTACATGCTCTATTTCTCTGGACAAGGGTACGGTATCCACATCTGCCTCACCGGTATGCATAGAATAGCGCATGATTTCACAGAGGGTCAGTATGCCTTCCGACAATTCTTCGCTCACCATGATAGATTTGGCATAAAAGAGGTTCAGGGTATTATGCAAAAAATGGGGATTGATCTGTGCCCGCAAAAAGGCATATTCCGATTTAAGCCGGTCGGCTTCTATCCTTGCCTTTTCCTGTTCCATAACACGTAGTCGCTTTTCTTTGCTGACCGACTCCATACCGAAGTAATAACCAAAAGAGAAAAAACCATAAATCAGGTATACCCACAATGTATCCAGTAATAATTCGGAGAAGACATAGGGCGGAACAGTACCCGGTGGTTCGAAAGGTCTGATCAGGGTACCGAATGCAAAGTATAAAAATGCAGCAGAGAAAAACACGAACAACTCACCTGCTACCAGCAATGCATATTTTTTTGTGCTCAAAAATTTTCGGAGGATGATATAGTTTCCATAAAAAATATACACCACCGGCAACTCTGTAAATACAAAGTCGAGCAGGTCGAAAGTATACTTAGTCAATAAAATTTTTCGGGCTAATCCAATGAATATATAAATAGACCAAGCTAAAATGTGTAAGGCTATTAATCTAGAGTAGGCCCGGGTTTTCTTAAACGATTCCATTATTCCTATAAGATATACAAATTAATCAGCGATGTTCTACTACATACTGTACCCAATCTGTAGTATTTGCTGGAATTTCAACGTTTGGGGCAATGCCAATATTGTCAATAACTTCCGCAGGCATGCGTAGTGTGCGGGAGCTGGGTACGCCAAAGGCAAATAATGTACAGGGCATCATATACGGCACTACATCAGAGTAATCTACTACACCGGCAGTATGTGTGCCGAACAGTTTTACCTTTTTACTCTGGCGTGCTTTTAATACAAACATCTCTGTACTGCTGCCTACATTATGATTGATGAGTAGCGATACTTTTTTGGGGTAAGGGAATACCTGATCCATAGTCGTGGTATCATTATTCCATAACTGATATTCCCTACCTATGTGCGCTTTTAATGCAGCTGCTTCTTTTTTGAAAACGGCTTTCATACTATCACTTACATTTGGATAATCCGTCACTTCGTACAGGTTATGGATATTCTCTTCTGTAGCCAGTACCATGGCTCCTTCTGTAATGATAGGATTTGTATATAAGTAGGGTAATACGTTGTCGAATACAAGTGTGGATCCGCCCCTGTTTTCCCTCACATCGATGATGAAATGACTTGTCTTACTCAGCAGATCTTTGTGCAGTACAAGTAAGCTATCGACAATGCCTTTGTATTCAAGCCGTGCACTGGGTATGGTGAGTAAGCAGGTTTGATCATTGAGTATTTTGAAAGATGGATCCAACGAAATTTTAACAGGGTTTTTTCTGGGGAAGTAGGTATCAAGCATAGGATGTTTTCCGCCACGATTTACAATCACCATTAAATGTTTATCCTGGAAAAAGGTGGTCCATTTTTGTAAGATGGAAAAGCATACAGGCATAGAAGCTGTATCTGATACTTTTATTAAACTATCAGTAAATGCCTGGTATTGTTTTTTATTGGCAGTCGTGACTTTGTCCGGAAAGCCAATATAGTTCCGGGCTACTTTATCAATCAGGTATTGCAGACTTGATTTACAGGCGCACTCCTGTGCGGTGGCCGGGAATAGATAGCCGCTTAAAATAATGGTTAATAAGAGTCGTGTCATCATAAATGGTCAACATTGCTTGAGGATGTATCAAAGTTAAATGATCCGCCTGAGAATCGCTTAATGAACTACACGTTTCCTTCAGGTACCCGAATAAAAACAGGCTGTATCGTAATTGATGATACAGCCTGAAAGTGTGAAAAGGTTTAAAAAACTGCAACGTCAATAACCGTCGTTACCTGTGTAAAATCACACACCGGGTGTGTAGATTGACCTGGGCCATCGACGAGAATAGGAAATAAATGTTGCACGTTGAGTTTTGAAATTGTTACTTTTTCCAATTTCAGTTTTCTTGATTTTTTGAGGGCAAGGGTTGTTGTTGTCTTCATGAATAGGATTTTATGGTTATACCTGGTTAATATGCTTATGAAGTTATCACAACGGGTTACGCTCATCAATTATTATACACGGATATTGGCATTAAAAGTATAGATGTTGCTTATTCTCCAATGAATGATGCAGGTCGTTTTTGAATGAATGCAGACGCACCTTCCTGCATATCTTTCGTAGCAAAACAGGCTCCGAATTCATTGATTTCCAGCTCATAGCCATCTACATCTTTGTCCAATGCACCGTTTGCACATTTAATAACTCTGGCAATTGCAAGCGGTGCTTTCGCATGTATTTTTGCTAGTATTTCTTTTGTTTTTGTGAGTAATTCTTCTGGTGCTACTACGTGGTTCACGAGTCCCCATGTTAGTGCATCCTGAGCATTGATCATATCGGCAGTCATCATCAATTCCATTGCTTTGCCTTTGCCAATGAGAGCGGTGAGACGTTGTGTACCACCATAACCTGGAATGATACCGAGGTTCACTTCTGGCTGACCAAATTTTGCATTGGTAGCAGCGATACGAAAGTGGCAGGCCATGGCCAATTCACATCCACCACCCAGTGCAAATCCATTGACGGCAGCAATAATAGGCTTCGGACAATCTTCGATACGCTTAAAGATCATGTGACCTTTGTTGGCTAGTTCGATACCTTGTTGTGGGGAGAGACGTAGAAATTCGGCAATATCTGCGCCGGCTACAAATGCTTTTTCGCCAGTACCAGTGATGACCGCACTTTTTATTTCTCTGTCTTTGTATACTTCATCAATAGCAAGGGCCAGTTCTGCCATGACTTGTTGGTTCAGGGCATTCATCTTGTCCGGGCGGTTGATGTAGATAAATAATGTATCGTTTTCTAAGGTGGTATTAATCGTCTGGTACATGGTTTTTCTGTTTGGATATGTAATGTAAGATTTTTTTGCGGGCGATCACTGATACAATATTAACATGTAATTTATTAAAAATATATCACCTATACTCACAAAAAAATCCTCCTCTATCATTTACAGATAAGGATTTCATATTTTTTACTCACGAAATATGGTTTGAGTATACAAGCAGCGAACTAGCATCGAACTAGCGTCGAACAAGCGACGGCGAAGCACCGAACACGTGAAAATACTATCAGGTTAATTCAACATTTTCCCAAAACGATTGAGCTGAGTTGGCCATGTATCTCCAAAACTGTAGGTCAGGGTTACGAAGAACATTTTGGACTCCATATTGCGATAGGGGTAGGTGGTTACACCTGCTACGGTTTCTTTAAAGTCCTTGTTGAAGAAGTTATTAGGATAGTACTGTACTTTCAGGCCTATACCCGGGTAGAAGCGGAAGCCCGCGAACAGTGAAGGCATGAGTAGTGGCGTACGGTCACTGAACCATTCATTGAATTTCTTCGCCTTATCTCCATTTATAAATTGCTTTTCCTTATAATTAAACGCCAGATCGTACTGGCCACCCAGGAAGAAAAAGAAATTCTGCCCTCTTACATCACCTATTTTAAGTCCCAAAGGCACGCCCAGGGTATATACACGGCGTTTTAGCTTTGTACCGTTCTCTTTGGTGATGATCCCTATATTTTTAAGATCGACACCAGAATAGATTCCCAGCCACTTAGTAAAGTCATAATTATAATTACGGCCTACATTAAAGAACAGGGTAAAACGTGGAGCGGTGTTGACATGTGCGCCATCCATCTTTACATTGCCAAAAGAGAGGATGGGCCCATCTCCACCATTGGTAGCATAAACATGCTGACGGAGTTTCTTTTGTTCGGTCGTATCCTGGGCGAACAGGGCGAACTGGCACAGGCAGCATAACAGGGTAAACAGGCATGTCTTTATGTTCATGTATTACTTCTTTTCTAAAAAAGACGACCAGGTCGCTAAAAGGTTACAGAAATGCTAGAAATTTCTATGTGTAGCCACCCATTCATTGATATAGCTGGCAATATCTTCCGTACGGGCACCTGGAGGGAATAATTTGCCTACACCGATATCATGCAGGGTATGCATATCAGTTTCAGGAATGATTCCCCCACCTGTCAGCAGCACATCGTCCATCCCTTTTTCTTTCATGATGGCCATAATACGGGGGAAAACGGTCATGTGAGCACCCGAGAGAATACTGACACCGATAGCGTCTACGTCTTCCTGAAGGGCGGCGCTGACCACCATTTCAGGAGTTTGGCGAAGGCCGGTGTAGATCACCTCCATGCCGGCGTCGCGCAGGGCTGCGGCGATTACTTTAGCGCCACGGTCATGGCCATCGAGGCCGACTTTGGCCACGAGTACCCGGATGGGGCGTTGAGAGGGGTTGACCATTATATTGGTAGTTTTTCGTTTTTCCGTGAATTTATTTCCTAAATGTACGATTCTCTGAAAAAGAGAAAAATGATGGTATCTTTTTTCTTCATGATGGTTTTCATAACCTGTTCCTCTTTAAGCCCTCTTTTACCCCTCATTTCTCCGAATAACGGATAAATAGACAGTGTCTGCGGTCGGCTTGGCAGATTTTGTTACATTTGTCCTCCGAAATAATTTAAACCTTATGAGCGAAGAAAGGTCCTTGAACTTCCTTGAACAAATCATCGAAGAGGATATTGCTAACGGAGTCAATGACGGAAGGGTACTGACCCGTTTCCCTCCTGAACCCAATGGTTACCTGCACATCGGGCATGCGAAAAGCATCTGCCTGAACTTTGGACTGGCAAAGAAATACAACGGCCAGACCAATCTTCGGTTCGACGATACCAATCCGGTAACCGAAGACACCGAATATGTGGAGTCTATTAAAGCCGACATCCAATGGTTGGGCTTCCAATGGGCGCAGGAACTCTATGCATCTGATTATTTCGACCAGATATACAACTTCGCTGTACAACTGATCAAAAAAGGGTTGGCTTATGTGGACGATTCTACTCCTGAGGAGATCGCCGCATCAAAAGGTACCCCTACCCAGATTGGTACACCTACTCCTTACCGTAGCCGTAGCATCGACGAGAACCTGGATCTCTTTGAGCGCATGAAGAATGGTGAATTTAAGGATGGTGAAAAAGTACTGCGTGCAAAGATAGATACTGAACAATTTGAGGAAGGCTCTCCTGAGCGTTCCAATATGCATATGCGTGACCCGCTGATGTACCGCATCAAGCATGCACATCACCACCGTACCGGCGACAAATGGTGTATTTACCCTATGTACGACTTTGCCCATGGACAGAGCGATAGCATTGAAGGTATCACCCATTCTGTATGTACTTTGGAATTCATTCCTCACCGTGCATTGTACAACTGGTTCATTGCACAGCTGGGTATTTTCCCTTCTCATCAGTATGAGTTTGCCAGGTTGAACCTGACTTACACTGTGATGAGTAAACGTAAGCTGCTGCAGCTGGTAAATGAGAAACATGTGAGTGGTTGGGATGACCCCCGTATGCCGACTATCAGTGGTCTGCGCAGAAGAGGTTTTACGCCTGCCAGTATCCGTGAGTTCTGCGAAAGGATCGGGGTACAGAAGCGTGAGAACGTTATTGACGTGAGTCTGCTGGAGTTCCTGGTTCGTGATGAGCTGAACAAAACTGCGAATCGTGTGATGGCGGTATTAGATCCTGTGAAACTGGTGATCACTGACTACCCGGATGATCAGGTAGAAGAAATGCCGGCGGATAACAATCCGGAAGATCCGGAATCTGGTTCCCGTAAATTGCCTTTCAGCAAGACCTTGTATATCGAAAGAGAAGACTTTATGGAGGAGCCTCCTAAGAAGTTCTTCCGTCTGGGACCTGGTCTGGTAGTGCGTTTAAAGAATGCTTATATCATCAAAGGCGAAAGCTTTGATAAGGATGAGAATGGCAATATTACGACTATCTATGCAACTCACTTCCCTGAGAGCAAGAGTGGTGGCGATAACAGTGGTATGACGGTGAAAGGTACCATTCACTGGGTGAGTGCAGCGCATGCAAAGACGGCAGAAGTAAGATTGTATGATCGTCTGTTCAATACACCGGATCCGGGTAATGAAGAGGGTGATTTCAAATCTTATATCAATCCGGATTCATTGACTGTGATTCCGAATGCTTTGATAGAACCGGGATTGGTGAATGCGAAGCCGGGTGATAAGTTGCAATTTTTGAGAAAGGGGTATTTTACAGTGGATACTGATAGTACTGCTGAGAAGATGGTTTTCAATAGAACGGTCACGTTGAAAGATACCTGGGCTAAAGAAACCAAGAAATAAGTAGCATATTTTGATCTTAAATAAAAACGAGGTTGTATCAAGCATACAACCTCGTTTTTTTTATAAGGCTATTTTATTCGTTAATAGCTTTCAGACCATTCATGATCCTTTGAATAGTTTCGTGCTTACCCAATGTGGCAGCGATATTGAATACAGGAGGACCAAACTTGCCACCCGTCAGCATAATACGGAAAGGCAATTGCAGTTCACCCATTTTAATATTCATAGAAGTCGCCAGTGTTTTGAAGCTTTCTTCCAGACTTGTCAGCGAGAAATCGGACAAAGTTTCCAGTATAGAAGCCCATTCCATAAAGAACTGTGTCTTATCTGCATTCCACTTAGGTTTCACCGCAGTAACATCCCAGCTTTCAGGCACCTCGAAGAAGAAGAAACCATGTTGCCAGATGTCGTTGACAAAGTCACAACGATCTTTTACCAGACCAGCGATGGTCGCTACGTATTCAGGTGATGCAGTGACGCCTTTTTCTTTCAATACAGGTGCAAACAGTGCAGCCAGTTTGTCATTATCAGCATTCAGCAGGTACTGGTGATTGAACCACTTTGCTTTTTCGTAATCGAATTTAGCACCTGACTTGCTGACGCGATCCAGGGAGAAACGGGCAATCAGTTCATCCATAGAGAAGATCTCCTGACCGGTACCATCATTCCAACCCAGCATAGCCAGCATGTTTACAAATGCTTCTGGCAGGAAACCATTTTCGCGGAAGCCCTTGGTCACCTCGCCGGTTTTAGGATCTGTCCAGTTCATAGCATACACAGGAAAACCGAGTCTGTCACCATCACGCTTAGACAATTTACCATTGCCATCAGGTTTCAGGATCAGCGGCAGGTGTGCCCATTGTGGCATCTGTGCTTCCCAGCCCAGGTATTTCCACAGCAAGAGGTGAACGGGTGCGGAAGGCAGCCATTCTTCGCCACGGAAAGCATGGGTGATCTTCATGAGATAGTCATCTACTACTACAGCGAGGTGGTAAGTAGGCATGCCATCGGCTTTCAGCAATACTTTGTCATCGACAGTACTGGTATTAAACTGAACATGACCACGAATCAGGTCGGTAAAGCTCACTTCTTCGTTATCCGGCATTTTGATACGGATCACGTGGCGGGTGCCATTTTTCAGCAGTTCTGCTGTTTCGGCTTCAGACAAAGAAATAGAGTTCTTCATCTGCGCGCGGGCAGCATGATTATATTGTGGCGATGGATTCTCTTCGGTTTTGAGACGGGTGCGCATCTCTTCCAACTCTTCTGGCGTGTCAAAAGCATAGTAAGCATAACCGGCTTTCACCAGTTGTTCCGCGTATTCACGGTACATGGGCTTACGTTCGCTCTGGCGGTAAGGGGCATAAGGGCCACCAACCAGCGGGCTTTCATCAGCAATCAGGCCACACCATTTCAGGCATTCCATGATATATTCCTCTGCACCGGGAACATAACGGGTCTGGTCAGTGTCTTCAATACGGAGCACAAATTCACCATTGTGCTGTTTTGCAAATAAGTAATTGAATAAGACCGTGCGTACACCACCCAGGTGTAATCCGCCGGTAGGACTGGGCGCAAATCGTACCCGAACTTTCTGTTGTTGCATGGGGCAAAGGTAAATGGAAATACGAAATACGCTTCATTTTGTACTACCTTTAAAATTAAATCCGAACCCATCCATGTTTTATCTGACCAAGACGCCGGCTATCCTGAAAGCCATCTATAAGAGTTGCACCTGGAGCCTATCTCCTGCACGGCCAGTGGTATACCTGACATTTGATGATGGTCCGCATCCGACTGCGACTCCTTTTATACTGGATTTGTTGAAGAAATACAATGCGAAAGGCACGTTCTTTTGTATTGGGAAGAATGTGGTGGAGTATCCGGAAATTTATCAGCGGATATTGGAGGAGGGGCATACGACGGGGAATCATACCCATAATCATGTGAATGGGTGGAAAACGGGGACAGATAAGTATGTGGAGAATGTGATGGAGGCGCGGAAGTTTATCAATTCTACTTTATTCAGACCACCTTATGGGCGGATTACGCCATTTCAGATAAAGCAGATTAAAAATTTGATACCGGGGGCACAGATCGTGATGTGGGATGTATTGAGTGCGGATTTTGACACGGAGATAAATGGAGAGGCGTGTGTGCAGAATGTGGTGTTTAAGTCAAAACCGGGGTCGATAATAGTGTTTCATGATAGTACGAAGGCATGGGAGCGGTTGGAGTATGCATTGCCGAGGGTGATGGAGTATTTTAAGAAGAAGGGGATGGAGATGGAGGCGGTGCCGGTTTAGTGGGTATACTTGCTGATGGAGTATTTTTAAGAGAATGGTTTGTTTAATTGTTTGCAAAAGGCAATCCTTGTTTATATAGAAATCAATCCTTGTTCAACGGGCATAAAAAACCCAGGTTCCATTCGCGCTTTCGGGCAATTAGAAACCTGGGCAATGATTTATTATTTAGGTAATGCGATAGTTTTTACCTTATCACCTACAGAGATCGTTACTGAGTCATCGCATACACCGTTACCATAATCCACGGTAGCAGTCAGTGAGTTGTAAGACACGGTTGCTTTACCTTTGCCGATATAAGCACAGCTCAGTTTTCTTTCCAGATAAGTAGAATCTGCTACAGTGATGTATGCAGCATTACCTGTTGCGTATACCAGGGAATCAGTACCTACATAATTGAAGATATCGTCAGACACACTACCCAGGGTAGCAGTGCCGGAGGTTTGAGTATAAGTACCGCTACCGCCGAAGCCTACAGTAGTAGAATCCAGCACGACAGAACCACCGGAGATTACAGACAGGTATTTGTATACGCTGTTAGAGCTGGTGTTAGTGATTGTCTGTGTACCGGTTACGCTTTTACCATTTACAGTATAAGTGAGTGGTTTTACAGTGATAGTAGAACCGGTGTAGTAGAAGTAACCCGTCATAGTGATCTGGATGTTACCAACGCGTACACGGCCGTCAGCGTCAGCACAACCAGTACCAAAGCTTACTAATATTGTTTTAGGCCAGCTGTCAGTCTGCACATTATCGACAGTGTAGCTATAGCAGGCACCTAATTTAGAAGTCATTTCAGTAGTAGGAGAAGCTTTACGACCAGTTTGAGTATATCCGGCATCCTGACATACTTCCTGGGCGATTACGAAGAGATCATCGAAATAGCTGGTTGCAACAGCCTGGTCTCCGGCAGCGGTGATAGTCAGGTTATCGCTTGTGTTCGTCTTGGTCACATCAGTCGTACTCTTGGAACAGGCGTAAAACAAGGTGGCAGTCAATAAAAGGCCCACAACACCTGCAAGGATACGGTTAAAGCAAAAGTAGCTTCTCATAGGATAAGTATAAAATTTTTAATGAGGTTTTGCGGCCGTACTTTTGTACGGGAGATCGCTGATATATTTATTAAATACAAATATAATATTTTCAGTCATCTTTCGGAAAAAATTAATATTTCAGATAAAATGCAATGGATTGATACACATGCCCATTTGTATGGGGAAGATTTTTCGGATGATAGAACGGCGACGATAGAGCGGGCCATAAAGGAGGGGGTATATCAGTTGATTTTGCCAAATATTGACAGTCAGTCGATTGAGGGAATGCTGGCATTAGAGCAACAGTTTCCGGGGGTATGTATTCCTATGATGGGGGTTCATCCCTGTTATGTGAATGACAATGTGGATACGGAATTGGCGGCAGTGGAGGATTGGCTGGAGAAGCGACCTTTTAAGGCGATCGGGGAGATTGGACTGGATTTTTACTGGGACAAGACGTTTACAGCACAGCAGTATAAAGCTTTTAGGCGACAACTGGACCTTGCGCGGCAGTATGGTATTCCGGTGGTGATACATAGCCGTGAGAGCACGCGGGAATGTATAGAAGAGGTCCGTGCATTGCAGGATGGCCGTTTAAGTGGGGTATTCCATTGTTTTGGCGGTACCGTTGAGGAGGCGCGTGAAATTATTGATCTCGGGTTTTATTTAGGCATTGGTGGTGTGGTGACTTTTAAGAAGTCTGGATTGGATGTAACGCTGGGGGAGATTGGGATGGAACACATTGTATTAGAGACAGATGCACCTTATCTGGCACCGGTTCCATATAGGGGGAAAAGGAATGAAAGTTCCTACATTCCATTGATCGGTCAAAAAATTGCAGATATAAAAAATCTAAAAATAGATGATGTGGCTGCAATAACTACAAGCAATGCGTTGAAATTATTCAAAACTAACTAACTGATTACGCGGTAAATTTGCAGGCATTTTTGATACAGCAGCTGCAATGAGTAAAATCCTTATAATTTACACGGGTGGAACAGTGGGAATGATCTTCGATGAAAAGACAAAGGCTTTGCGGCCAATTGGCTTTAACGAGATACGGAACAACTTACCCGAACTATACCGCATGGGCATAGACTTTTATGTGTATGCTTTTAATCCTCCTATTGATTCTTCTGATATGCAGCCGGAAATATGGGTAGAACTGGCCTCGATCATTGAGGACAGGTACGACCGGTATGATGGTTTTGTGATCCTGCATGGGTCCGATACGATGTCGTTTACGGCATCGGCGTTGAGTTTTATGTTAGAGAACCTGGCGAAGCCGGTGATATTGACAGGGTCTCAGTTGCCGATTGGAAAGATCCGGACAGATGCGAAGGAGAATATCATCACTGCTATGGAAATCGCTTCTACACGTCATAATGGGCATGTAGTGGTACCAGAAGTGTGTATTTACTTTGACTTCTCCCTGTTCAGAGGTAATCGATCCAAAAAATACAATGCAGAGAAATTTGAGGCATTTTATTCCATGAACTATGTGCCGCTGGCAGAAGCGGGGATAGATATCAAGTATAAGACACAGGCGGTATTACCATTGCCAACAGCGCCATTGAAGGTGCATAAGCATATGGATGATAATGTGACGGTGTTGAAGATGTTTCCTGGGATCACCAGAAAGGCGGTAGAAGCGACGCTGAATGTTCCGGGCCTCAAAGGAGTCATTATGGAGACCTTTGGGAGTGGGAATACAAATACGCAGCCGTGGTTTATAGATTGCCTTCGTAAAGCAATAGAAAAGGGGATAGTGATAGTGGATATTACGCAGTGTGATGGAGGATCTGTAGAGTTGGGTAAATATGAGACAAGCTCGCTGTTGGCGCAGATAGGGGTGATAAGTGGGCATGATATGACATTTGAGGCGGCGATAACGAAATTGATGTTTGTGTTGGGGCAGAATTTGGATGCGGCGGCGACGCAGGAGATGATAGAGACTTCGTTAAGAGGGGAGCTGACGCCGATAAATCATGAATGGTGACGAAGATCAGGGTAGAATTTTTGGGAATATTTTGGAAATGTGAGGGGAAAGGTTACCTTTGCCATCCGAAATAAAATTCAACCGATGGAGAAGTGCAGGAGTGGTTGAACTGGCACGCCTGGAAAGTGTGTAAACTCGAAAGGGTTTCAAGGGTTCGAATCCCTTCTTCTCCGCTAAAATGACAAAACCCGCTGACTAACAGCGGGTTTTGTCATTTTAGAATTATTGTAGCAATTGTAACTACTTATTATTCAACTGTTGTTGGTTCGAATCCCTTTTTATTTTACAATATTGCGGCAAACAAGCTTCAGAATACTTCAATAATCGCCGCTAAAGCCATGCATCAAAAATCTAACTCTATGGGAAGTTAATTTTACGAATATGCAACATTTTTACTCGGTCGGCTGAGAAATACCATTCAAAAAACACATAGATTCTTGTGCAGGGAAAGCGGTTACCTATAGCCGCACGATTTAATTCCAGCCTTTTAGCGAATTTTAACGCCAGTTACGGAAAATAAATTTATAATTCAATTTCCTTGAAATGTTCTACAACTGGGAATGGATCATAATAATGATGCAATAGTTCCTTCCAATGCACATAGACATCGGATTGTCTAAAACCTACTGTGTGGTCTTCTAACTTATCCCATTCGACTAACAGAATATATTTGTTGACGTTTTCTAAACATTTTTGCAAACTGTGATGACGATAACCCGGTATTGATCTGATATATTGTCCTGCTTTCTTAAAATCTATTTCAAATTCCGGGTATAGTCCCGGCTTTATATACAAAATCGCTACTTCCAATATCATAATGTTAAATTATATTGCTATCCGCAGTTTGGTAATTAAGGAAGATACAAGATACCAAATGATGCTGATAAGTCTTGTTTCATGAACTCAAAGAAGATGTCAATAGAGATGCCGCTCCCGTATAGATGTTATGCAAAATTAGTTCACTTCTTTGACCAAAAATTCTTCAACAGATCGTTTCTCTGAAGAGAAGCTAATACCAATAGCTATTTTCTTTCTATCTTCTAATTGGTAAGGACGCAAATAACCTTTCTCAAAAATTTGATCCAGGGCCGACTGCGCAGTTCCATTCAATTTTAACTCTATAGCAAAAATAAATTGTTCAGTAAACACCAGTACATCGCATCTACCGGTGGAACTATGTACCTCGCTACGTACATCAAGGCCTAAACGTTTAAAGGTTAGATGTACGATGATATGAAAGATTGATTCACTTTCAGCCTTCCAATGATCGTAAGGGATGGTGGAGATAATTACATCCAGTGCTTTGATCATTTGAGGCATATTGTTATTTTTCAATGCCTTTCCCAAATCATAAGTGACAGCCATTGAGTCGTTGCCTGGAAATATATTTCGATAAGCACTCAACAGCGCATCTGTCAAACTTTCTTCTACCTCCTTATTTGGATAACCAAGCTCATATAATCTTGTATCTTCATCATAATGTTTAATAGTCAGATACCCGGTCTGGAACAAAACCGGTACTGACGCGATATGCTCCACATTGAAACTACCCAAAGCATTTTCTCCAATTCGTAAATTTTCAAGTTCAAATTCCCGGTTATGCTTCATCAGATTCACTAACCAGGTGGGTGTACCCGTTTGAAACCAAAAATTTTGAATCCGCCCAGACCCCATATAACTCAGCACTGAAAATGGATTGTATACTTTACTGGTACCGTCCCATGAATATCCGTTATACCATTCTTTTAATTTCTGTAAAATATCGGGCTGCGTTTGCTGAAGTACATTTATTTCTTCTTTAAAATCAGACTCGAGCTCTTGCTGGGTAATGCCCATCAATGTAGCATAATGAGGATTAAGCGTAATATCGTACAGGTTATTCAGATCAGAAAATATACTAACCTTTGAAAATCTGCTTACTCCTGTTATCAGCAACAAACGAATATATTCGTCAGCATCTTTTAATACAGAATAAAAACTTTTAAATACCGATCTGTTTTCCTCGACTTTCTCTATATTTTCCAGATAATCGGTAATAGGTTTATCATATTCATCAATCAGGATCACAACTCTTCCATTGACAGAAGCCTTACGGATCAGTTCTTCAAATCTTCCTTTTAAATGACTGGCTTCCAGTTCCAGGCCCAGCCCTTTTGCTAAAACACCCATTTCCATACTGAGTGCTTCATACAATCCTAATTTTTGATAATCAAGCTTACTAAGCCTTAAATGTATCACTGGGTGCTTTTGTTCCCAATTCCATTGATCATAGATCCAAAGCCCTTCAAATAATTCTTTATTGCCACTGAAAATCTCCTTGATAGTAGACAGTAATAGAGATTTACCAAAACGTCTAGGGCGACTCAGAAAATAATAATTACCCGAGTCAATCAATTTATGAATTGATTGAGTTTTATCAATATATAAATACCCCTCCTTTCTTATTTTCCCAAAATCCTGTAAGCCTATTGGATATTTTCTCATAAAATCAAAGATAAAATAAAATCTATGACAAAGCTTTGTCACACACTCTTAGTAAGCAGAACAGCTAAGTGGTCATATTTCCAATCTTATATCAGCCCATTGCCACAAAGCCAATAGCACCAGACAGGCATTGCTACATAAAATATATAACTAAATACACATATATGGCTTAAAGAAGAAATTTACTTGCATTCATGCCGAAAATTTGGAGTTTTGGGCTTATAATTCAATTTTTGCCAACAGGAATTAGTTTTTTAGCAACTTTCAACATTATTTGGTACCCTTGAACATATTTTATAAATACGCTGGCTTTTATGCTCTTACAAGCTTCCTCCTTTTTTGAATTATATACTGAGTACCCTGTCACCAGTATTTTCATGTTACGTTCCAAAAGCGAACCTACACAGTTTATCAGGCAGGAAGCGTTTTTAACAACTCCGCTGGTGCCCGTAAGTGAATATATAGATGGGTATGGCAATATTTGTCAACGTACTATTTTACCTGTAGGAACTACCATCATTGAAAGCAGTGTTATCGCTGAGTGCGATGAGAATATTGATGTGAATCCAGACGCAGCATATGTACCGATAGAAGAGTTACCCGGTCTTGTATTGCAATTTCTACTACCAAGCAGGTATTGTGAGTCAGACAAAGTCGGTGAGCTGGCCATGGAAATTATAAAGGATATACAATCAGGGTATGAACAAGTTGAAGCCATCCGGCAATGGTGTTTCCAAAACATATCCCGTCAGTATGGTACTACCAATAGTTCTACGTCTGCTGTGGATGTGCTGCAAAGCAGAACGGGTGTATGCAGGGATTTTACGCATGTAGCGATAGCACTGTGCCGAAGTATAAATATACCAGCCCGCATGGTGGTAGGATATCTGCATGATTTGAAACCAATGGATTTACATGCATGGTTTGAAGCGTATGTAGGGGATCGGTGGTATACATTTGATGCGTTGATGGAGAAACCGGTTGGAGGCAGGATCATTATGGCCATTGGCCGCGATGCGGCTGAAGTAGCTTTTGCCAGTCATTTTGGGGAGGTCGTGCTGGTGAAGATGGAGGTGAATGTGAATAAAGTGGTTTAGGGAGGTCCATTACGATGGTAGCAAGTACTGCGGCGTTATCTACTGACAGCAGACTTTCTATTATGATGAGATTACAAATGATAGCAATGCTGGTTCCGGGATGATGAATAATATCATTCCAGAGCAGGGTTAAGTCTTGTGAGATGTTCATGGAAAATTTATTAACTATTCAATACTTACTTCTACCCGCCGATTTTGGGTACGCCCTGTTTCGGTATCATTTGTTGCGATGGGATTGTCAATACCTTTGCCTATAGCAGTGATCATATTTGCATCAACTCCTTTGGAGATGAGGTATTGCTTAAATGATATTGCTCTTTCCTGTGCCAGTCTCATATTTACAGAGATGTCCCCTTCACTGCTGGCGTAGCCATAAATGGTGATTTTATGTGCTTTCTTTATTTCCTTTACGACTTCGTCGGAAATAGCAATAGGAGCGGAGTTCCCTTTGTTGAATGAAGCGGCAATACGGGCAGGAGCAGCGACAGGGGAACGAACCCCGGCAGCGGTAGGAGCCCCCTCGGCAGTGGTATGAGCAGTGACAGGAGGAACCCCGGCAGAGGTAGGACCAGGATCAGTAGCAACAGGCGAATCAGCTACAGGGGCAGTAGTTGCAACTAAAGCAGCCGTATCCATAACCGAAGTTGTAGCAGCTGTATCCGTAACCGGAGCTATAACAACCGTATCAGCTACTGCTTTTTCCTTTTTCGGTATAAAATACCAAACCGCCACTCCAACAATCACCACTACCAACAATAACACTATCCACAATTTACTCTTCTTTTCCGCCACCGGAACAGGATCATTATTCTTACTAAGATTAAATGCCATAAAAATATTTTTAAGTGTACATATCAACTAATGTCTGTAAACTACCCGTATGTGCTCTACCCATCGCCTCAAACTCCCACGAATTCCCAACCCTGAATAAACGCCCAAACTCCACTGCATCCTCGTTCGTATATTTATCCTTCAGATCAAACCGCAATATCTCCTCACCTGTACTCTCATTGATGATCCTGATATAACAATCATCCACCTGCCCGAAATTCAGGTTCAGCGTACGTCTGTCCTTCTTATTATCATGCGGGTATTTACAGATCGTACAGCAGATGATGATCTGCTCTACATCAGGTGTAATTTTAGAAAGATCAATAAACATATCTTCATCATCATCTCCATCACTCCTTCTTCCATTAGGGTCATCTATCGCCCCCATGATTGCACCATCTTTGGTAATAGGCCGCATCAACCCTTTCTCTACCGGATCTTCTATACAATTGTCCATCCTTACCTGCCCATAAAAAATAAAATAAGAATCAGATGGAATCTTAAAACTCCCATTCAATGCAAATGCAGATACATCCAGATCAAAGTCAGGTCCTCCCGGCTGATCGTTGGGATCCCATCCCATACCTATTCTCACTACCGTAAGACCGGGAGCCGCTTTTGACAAGGAGAATCTTTCTCCTTTTGTTAGATTAAAACTTCCCATAAAAAAATGATTATTATTGATACATATCAACCAGTGTATTCAGTCCTCCGGAAAATGCCTGCCCCACTGCTTCTACATCCCATTGTCCATTATTCCTTGACAACGTTGCAATGATCACAGAGTCTTCTTCTTTGAATTCCTCATTGAGCCGGTATTGACACAGGAGCGTATTATCCGCCTCATTACGAATATTGATATAAGCATTCCGCACATAACCGAAATGATGTGCCCTCGATGCTGCCTGATCGATAGTCACCGCAAAGTAGAGATACTCGATTTGCTGATCGACCTTTCCGAGATCAATGGAAATGATCTCATCATCTCCCTCTCCGGCACCATCCCTGTTATCACCCGGATAGTAAGCAGCACCATCAGGACTGGTATTGTTATTATAGAAAACAAAAAATTCATCCTTCGGCAACTTGCCATTGGCCCCCATCATAAAGACAGAGAGGTCCAGGTCTACATTGTAGCCATTTACATTTGCTGTATCCCAACCCAGTCCTGCTATTATTTTCCGCAGTCCGGGAGTCGTCTTTTCCAGTGATACAGGTTTCCTTTTCTCTAAATGAATTGCCATAACTTACTTTTTTGATGGTGGTAATGGTGGTGGTAATGGAGGTTTATTCTTATTCACAACTGGCGGTAATGGCGGCTTTGCAGCTGGCAATGGCGGTGCTGATGAAGCAGATGAAGCAGCCGGAACTGCCGGTGGCAATGATGGAGCCGGAACTGGTGGTGATGAAGATGGAACTGAAACCGGCAGTGGTGATGAAGCACCCGAAACCGGGAGCGATGAGGATGGAACCGAACCCCTTGCTGATGACGGTGGCGCAACAACCTTTCGGAATAACCCCGCAAAAACCAACTCCATCGTATCTTTCAACCAAACAGGTTCTACTTTCTTCACACGAGGATATTTCTTCAATAACTTATTCAAAAAATAAGATGTACTGATTTCTTCTCCTACCAATAAAACAACTGTGTTATCCACATTCAATTTATTCTCTTCCAATAAACCATCGATATTGTTATACACCACCTGATCATTGGAATAAAACTGCAACCGTTCATTCAGTGTCCGCTCCTTCACCTGAAACCAGTACTTATGCCCATCCGTCAGTTCCACTTCTCCCTTTATAACCGGTGAAAGATGATTGAGCTGATCTGTGCAAAAAGGCAGTATCGCACCTGTCTCCTTCTCTATATCAATCGACAAAAACGACTGCTGTGCAATAATGTATTCTATGATCATTTCAGCCAACAGCTTTACTCTTGGATCAGCGCCCTGCCCATCCATAGACAAGGTACTTACAGGTCCCTGCTGGAAATTTTCATACAACTTAAAATACAGTGTTCCATTCAGTCCATTCAATAACAACACATGATTACGGGGCGTAATAGCACCCCATCCTGCCAATACTTCAAACAACGCGGCATCATAATTCACCCTGCTTGTACTGAAATATCCTGCATCTATAAACAAACTTTCTATCAGCGCCTTCTCTTTGTCTTCGATATCCACATCAAATAAAAAATGAAGCGACAAATGCTGACGATAAGATTCTATTGAATCACTCTTATATAATACTGTATTGATAAAGAAAGACAGACATTGCTCTACACCATAGTAAAACAGTTGCTTTACAGGCTTCTTATTACCATATATGGTAAAATGCTTTGCCGGATCTTTGATGATCTCAAAATAGTCTCCATATGCATTTGGATGATGCTGGTTGAACATATCCCTCGCCGCATTTCCAAATATGAAATCGTTCCCATTCACATAGAAATACAACAATACCTCGTTGCTATCCTTTATAATCAGGGGTGCATACGCATTACTATTAGTCTGGTACCAGAAAGAGACTAATCGCCTGGATATCTTCACTAGCAATCGATAGGTCATAGCTTACTGGATTTTGATTCCTTTTAACAGATGCTTTTCAAAAAACTTCATCCCTTCGAGTATGATGATAGGCGCCACATAATCAAACTTCTTCTGCTCATCCACTTTACGTTTCTTCGCTTCTATAAACTCAGGTATGCCCTTGATGTAGTTTTCGATATTCATATCCTGAAATCCTGCCATGAAGTCCGCCGAGCTCATTTTCAATCCGAACATGGAAGACGCCACCCTGTAGAATAAATCTGCAAAGTCCATAAACCGCGGACAAGGCTGGCTTCCCTGTGGTGGATAGTTGATGAAATAATCACCAATATGTTCCAGCATTTCCGGCGTAATTGAATTGGTAGATTCGAGGTATTTGAATTCGCCATTAGGCATGACTATACAGAAATGATCTTCCCCCAGAATCTCGATGGCCTGCTTATTGGCGGGCACTAATATCCTGGTAAGGTTCGTAGGAATAGCGAGCCCTTTTGATACTTCGTATTTAACATCTGTATAGCTGTCTCCTTTCTGAGAATTGATATCTATTATTTTCAGCGGGCTTTGACTCACAGGAATGATGGTCTTTCTTGCCACCGCTTCGCCACCAATACCTCTGATGAACATCTGGGTATAGTAGTTATTTGCAGCAGACGGATCGACCGCATTGAACCAGTCAAAGATGCGGGCGCCTTTGCCGGCAAAGGCAATCCTGATTTTTGGAGGCGTGTTTTTCACTGCAGGTGGCGCATCTTCGGAACGGATTATTTCTGTTCGTAGCTTATGTACCAGTTGCCCTGCATAGAACATGATCAGCCCTGTGATGTACAGGTTCACACTCATCATCTCTTTACACTCCGCTGCTATGAGCAGATAAAAGGTATTAAAGTCTGTATGCTCCAACCGGTCCAATACCTGTTCAAAGTAATAGGGAGCCGTATTTTCAGAAAATTTATTCTCTCCCTTGTTCAGTCCCTGGATCGAGATGCGTTTCCTTTCACACATTTTCAACAGCACGGTTCTGAAATTGGGGGAATATCGGGTGGCCTGCGCCATACGCTCAGCTGCAAAGCGAATGGAGTTTTGCTTGATCATCGCCTTGCCATCTAACATCTGGCAAAGTGCTGTAATATCTGTCGTACTACCACCAATATCAAAACACAGGATTAACTCACCTGCATTTATTGAATAGCCGCCCTGGGGCCTGACGAGATAATTCGCTACCGCACAGGCTTCTGACAAAGACTCCTGATTACCCAGTTCTTTAAAATCAAAACGAATAGGTGCCGTATCAAAAGGAATTTCTACGATCTCCTTCTTTTTTGTTTCCTTTTCATTGCCCCAGCCACTTTCATCACTTGCTCCCCAACCGCCACCTGCATCACTGCCTACGCCCCAGGTACTTTTCTGCACATCACCAATATCCGACAGGTCAGATGGTGGATATGTCTTCAATTTAACGCTGCTATTGATAGGGCTGATATTCACTAACGAATCCCAGATGGCTCTGTATTCGCTTAAAAGGTCTTTGCCCATAGAAGAGGGATAAGACCATTTCAGCGTATGCGGCTCATGGTTTTCCTCAAAGAGCTGTGCATATACATGCAACATCAGCGTACTCAGGTAAGCCGTTTTATAACTTTTATCAATACGCTGTGTGGACCATTTCATATTGTATACCAGCTCTGCCGTCCCCACTCTGTTGTAGGTCAGGAAATACCGGTTATCCAATGCGCTATCGATAGGAAGGTTCTTTTCAAAACAAGGGAATCCACCTTTTACTGCATCTGACAAGAGAGAATCAGGCTGGTTGTTCTTTTCATTCACAATCCTTCTGGGATCATGAATAGTGAGCACCGACTTGATAGAATTGGAAAAGATCTCATCATTCTGAAAGAAAAATATTTCATCTTCCACTGCCGGACGTTCATCATTATTTTTCAAATCGGTGGACAACAATGAAATTCTTTTGTTCGTAAGTTTCAGATCCTCTTTCACCTTATTATCACTTTCGGAATAGTAAGCAATGGAAGAATTCGTACTACCAAAATCGACGCCCAGAAAAGCCGGGTACAATGTCTTTGTCGTATTCAGCATATTCAATGGAAATGCCGGATCGTTCCCAAATGATTTGTATCGTATAATGCCAAACCCACAATCTACACCTGCATGCGAGAACTTAATGCCTTTGAATGGCTGATTACTTTCGTAGATCTCATACTTATATTTGTTATCAGCCACTGCATTGTTCGATGCGATGTGCAGCTGCACCTGCGTATCAGGAACAGATACAGCGCGGCCTTTTTCCGCCAGGTAAAATGGGATACCTTTATCATCCAGCGCAATGCGGAAGAACTCGTCATTGACATTGCCAATAAACGGCGTGGCCTGGAATTTAGCATCGTTGTGAGGAATCTCAGAATACAGGAAATACCGGTTCCATTGTTTGGATATAAAGTTGGGCCACATCAGTATGTCTTTTCCCATAATGGCTTCCTGCGTAACTTTATACACTACCTGTCTGAGAATTTCATTGCCGGTATCGGTAAATAGTTTGAGGTGTACGATCAGCTTTTCTCCATCCCTGTCATTAGGATCATATACCGCAGAGATACGTGATCTGACATTAGAGTTAGGCGACAATCCTGCAAGCGCATCCAGGTTTGTTCCAAATACATTTAAGGCAAGCGGTGTCAATGGCAGCGCAAAGTATGTATAGTTATTAGGCTGACCCTTTGTTTCGGCGGCTAATAACAGTATGGGTTTATTAGATAAGAAGTTCTTTTTTTCAGCACCTTCTTTACCAAAATCTATCTGCGCAATTTCGGTGGAGTCCGGTAGCAGCAAATCTTTGGGATCAAATGGAATACTGTATGCTGAATTTTCTACCTGTGTGATGATGCCTTCAGAACCAAATAATAAAGTGGAATAATTAAATAACTTACTAAAGGGTAATGCAAACAGAGAACCAACTTCAGGAGGGGTGGGACTATCCAGTCTGGGAAAGTTTTTTTGCTCCTGATATCTCACCATATCCTTTATCCAATCCTGCAGGCAGGCGCTGATATTTTCGTAGGAAGGTCTGATATCTGCCGGCAAACCACTAAAGTGCTGTTTGAATGACTGTATATTGTCCAGGATATGTTTGGCATATCCATAGATTAATTTCAGCTCCTGCTGGCTTGGATCAGATTTTAACGGATCTACAAAACGACCGTTTTGAATATTGATGAAAGGATATTTTCCTTTGATGTTATAAGATACCGACGTAAAGAGAAAGCAATCGGGCGATGTACCACCGATTACATTTCCTTTGAAAGAGATCACATCTATAAACGGCACCTTCTCTGCATTATCAGCCAGTGACTGATCGCTCCATAGGGGTTGTCTTTCAAACAAAGCATTGCCAAATGCACCAGTGGGTTCATAAATATTTTCTGTATCGGGCAGCTTTTTTCCATCTGAATAAACGAGAGGAACACGGTTTACTTCAATATCTTTATAGTTCAATGCGAGGCAACTGATAAAACCTTTCCACTCACTCACCAGCGATTTGTAAAACGACATGAGCCCGGATGTAGCGGCATCCTGATCAATGATATTGTTCAAAGCGCTTTCGAACAGGGCCGCTCTCGCAAATACGGTAGGAATACCAGATACAAGGGTACCAATGTTTACAGCAGCACCGCCATCCTGTTCCACTGCTATCTCAGGAATAATGATATTTCTGGTAAAAACTTCCAGCTGTGGGATCTTGTCCCAGGCGAATTGCACGCCCTGTAGTTCTGTCTTAGGGTGTACCTTGATAGTTAAGGCTTTTATTTTATTGCTCATTGTAATTTCAGATTAAATGGAAGCCCTGTGAATGAGTGATTGCATTGTAGATATGAGCGAGGAATTTTTCTTTTGTGGTATTGACCTGTTGCTCTTCGGCTGGTCCCAGGTTGATCAGCTTTTTGACAAAGGTGTCATATCTGTTAGCCAGTAAACCTCCTTTAGGCCAGTGATTTTTTTCATCGGGGAAGATGGTGCCGACATCCAGTTTCTTCAATTCAGAGAGACTATCAGGAAAGGCTTTGCTATCGAAGATGAATGTACCCGGGGCAACCGTGTTCCTAACCTGGTACAACCAACCGGGTGTGAATCGCGCACTTTCGAAGGTGTATGCGAATGCCTTGAAGTAGTCATTGATTTCACCGCATTCAGCATCGGTGATGGTATTATATTGGGTGATTTTTTGCTCCTGACACCTGGTAATAAAACCTTTGATACCGGCGTCACCGTTTGCCGCATTATTGACTGTGAGTGAAATATGTGCCAGTGAAAAGAAAGCGCCGATTTTGTTGGCGAATCGTTCTCCTGCTTTATTACCATTGCCCACAAAGTCGTGAATAGAGAAACTGAAGGCATTGCTGTTAAAGTCTACGGCTTTGTATACGTACTCAGTTTTGTCTACATCCAGACCGGTTGTTCTGGTAAAGAAATCATAGGCAGCACAGGCAGCCAGTAATTCAGTGATATGTGCCGCATTTTCCTGGGTAGCACCACCGGTGATGGTTTGGGTACTGCCATTGTCTACAGGTTTACTTTCTACCGGCCAACCGATGTGATAGAGCATTTTATAGCATCGCTGTACGGTAGGATCACTTTGATAAAACTGCAGGGCAGCCTGACTATTCAGGGGAAAATAAGAGGCATCTGCGATGATACTATTTTCTTTATTGGCTTTCTGTTTGTCATTGGGCTTTTTGAAAGTAAAGTATTCAGTGAGCAGGGTAGAGCCGAACTTAGCTTTGGAGAAGTCGATGCTGGAAGCCCCTTTGGACCGGATCTTTATGAATTCCTGCAGGGCTTTGGGAATGATGGGAATAGAAGAAGCACCTGTGCCACCGAAGATAGAGCCGAAGATGAACACACGAGCATCTTGCCCGGCGAGTTCCAGTTTGGTAACAAATTCATCCAGTTCCCGTTCCTGTACTTTTACATCTGTGCCTCTTACAATATTTCTGGCTGCCTCGATCATACCATGGTACATGAGCATAGAGCCCAGGTGTGTTTGTGCACGGTAGCCGTGAGAGAGGTCGAATTCCTGTACGGATTCGTTGTCAAGAAAAAGGTCTGAGATGAGTTTATTGCCTTTTTGTTGTTCAGGTGTGCCTGAATTCAACTTGGAAATATTTTTATAATTCTCTCTGCCCTGACCGGAATAGTTGGTATAAAACCGATAGAGGTTTAGTTTAGAAGAGAAGAAGGTATTTGCATTGGGGGTACCGCCGGATTTAATCCGGTTGTATAATTGAATCAGTTTTTCCACACGGCCTTTGTTGCCATTAGCCTGATCTGTATCGAGTGTGAGCATTTCGATTTCCTTGCTGTCGAACATGCCTACTGCACAGAGGTGAGTGAAGGCTTCGAGGCAGCGCATGCCGGTACCACCGACGGCGATAACGAATAATTTGTCCATGATGATTGCAGATTAAAACCAGTGACCTAGCTTACCATTTGTGAAGATGCGGCTGAGGATGTAGCCTAATAGGATGTATAAGAAGAAGCCTGCTGCGGTGCCAATGGTTAAGGCGGCGATGTAATTTTTTATCACCATTCTGTTACCATCGGGCATGAATACAAAGAAGCCGAGAAGGAAGATGAGAATAGGATTTACCAGACATAATACCCAGAACCATAGTTTCCTGATTTTGGGATCTTTGGGTCTGCTGCCACCTTCGAATTTGATGAGGTTAGCGATGATAGCTGCGATGAATAAGATGACAAGGGTGATAATGACAGAAACGGTGTAGGCAGTAATTGATTCCATGATTATAATGTTTTGATATAATAGGTGTAGATCGTTTTATTTTCAGGTTTTAGTTCCAGTAAAGTGTTTTTTATAGATTCATATAGCGCGATATTGGGTGTTCCTTTCCCATTGACCCATTTGAATTTTTCCAGTTTTGGATTGTCGATATTGGGGGTAGCCGCAGTGAGCACGATATTTATTCTTAATAAAGTATCAGCTTCTGCAGGTGTAAAATTGGAATCGAAGGTGATTCCAAGTTCTATATGTTTGTTATCGCTTTTGCTGGTATTATCAAATAAGGGTTGATTCAGGTGGAAGTAATTGGAGAGCGGCTTTAATGTTTGCGGATGGTATTTGCAGGCATCTTTTATTGAGCCGTCGTCGTTATAGCATTCGAGTATTAATGGATCTTTTTCTTCGTCGGATATTTTGGGTTCACCATTTTTCCCTTTAGTAGTTTTGGGAGGATTGTGTAATGTGTAATCAGCTTTTGCAAAATTTGTGAAATCTGTAGTGGCATTGAAAGTTTGTACTTCGAATGCTTTGAAGATATAGCTATCCTGATTGCTGAGGTCTATGAAGAGATTGCGGAATATGTCGGAGAATTCTTCCGGCACCTCTTTATGTATGTCTGCTATATTTTTCCAATCAAGACCTAGTGGATAGTACTCATACCATTCACCTTTTATATATTGATCTTTCTTTAGGTCTAAATCATTTTTATTATTGTAAATACCACCTGATTTGGGGTCTGCATAGTTTGTTGATAAAGTATATGCGCTTGTAGACAAATCGAACCGGGTGCTGTAGGGACTGAGTTTAGGCGAGAGCTTAGAGAGTAGAATGTTAGTACTATTGAAGATGGTAAAATAGATATGTTTGTCCACATTACCTTCTTTATAGTCTACTATAAAAAAATGGATGGATTTACCTTTAGCCAACCATTTTGAAAATGGCAGTTTCAGATAGGCGGTATTTGTTACTTCAGTTTTATCATTCCATTCTTCGAAGTCTGTAATTAAGAGCGCATCATTATCGGCTGCTGTGATTTTTTCGACAGCTTTCTGGATAGGCGCCCAGATATCTTTATAATTACTTTGATTACTTATTTCCTGCCCAAGCTGCGTGGTATTGGTCACTGGTAATGGGGTTACCTCATTAGATCCCAGCTTATATACTTCAAATTTGTCGGTTAGTATTGTATTAAAACATTGCGATAGCAGACTGTTGACAGTAGAAGTTTTGAAGGCATTGTTAATACCTGCTGAGAAGTCAATAAATAAATCAGGGGTGCCGTTATTAACATTCGACTGTACATTGTTATAGGCATTGAGGCGTTCAGTAAGACCAGGGCCATAAGGGTCAAAGGAGGGCTCATGTTTGCATCCCCCGAAGCACGCCATCACCAGAAGGCCATATAAAAATCGGGAATTAATAATCATAACATTATGAATTAAAAGCTTAGTGTCTTGACAATAGAATTCCACCTGCACTGGTTATACACCAGCACCAGAAAAATACTATCTGGAAATATTCGTGAATTGGAGTTGTAAAATCAGGTGAAAATTAGAACTAATTTCCAACGCGACAAGTGCAGAAACGCAAAAAGGGGATAAATCCCCTTTTTTAAAATGATGCTTGAATATGTGGCTTATTTTAAATATCCTCCTTCCACAATATCCTCCAATATCCCTTTCTCTCTGGGCTCCCAGCCTAATATTTGCTTTGTCTCTTCAGCCGAAGGCATCACTCCCATTCCCGCAAAATGCGTAAACCATCCAAAGTGCGCTTCCGCATCTGCACCTGTCTTACTCACTGTTGGCATATTCAATCCATTCCCTATAGTCGTCGCTATATCTCTAAATGGCACTCTCACTTCCGCTACCGCATGAAACACTTTTTGCGCCGGCTGTTTTTCTACTATCAACCTGTATAATACCGCTGCATCAAAACGATGTACCGCAGGCCAGTTATTCTTCCCTTCACCAATGTAAGCTGATTCACCTTTTGCTTTAGCTATGTTAATAATAATAGGCACAAAACCATGATCACCTTCTCCATGCGTAGTGGGTGGCAGTCTTACTATATAAGCACCGACACTGCGGGCCGCTTCTTCTGTAGCCGCACGCGGTACCTTGTCTGATGGTGGAGGTGTATCACTTTCATCAACAGGACGTTCATAATTTAACAAACCAATCGCAGATGTAGCGATGAACGGCAACTTAGTTTCTCCTAATGCTAAAATCAACTGATGATCTTCTTCACTACTTTGTTTGAACCGGGAGAAATCATGATTAAAAGCTGTATGAATAATCGCATCACATTGTACTGCACCCGCTTTGATGCTTTCAATGTCAGTGAGGTCTGCCATGTGAGCTGTTGCACCTATTTTTTTCAATGCTTCGGCATTGATATCAGAACGCACCATACCCAATACCTGGTGTCCTGCCTGTAACAGTTCTTTTACGATTGCAGAGCCAACAAAACCCGAAGCTCCTGTAACAAATACCCGCATAAATGAATGATTTAATTTGTTGATACAAAAGTCATTTAATGTGGTGGTGTAAATGTGGTCATTTGACCATATTTAAATTAACGATGTAACTGTGCATGCCGGATACGGGTCAATGTCTTTAATGACATACCCAGATAAGCAGCGATCATATGGAGTGGAACACGGGAGAGTAAATCAGGGTTGTTAATAACAAAGTCATCATACTTTTCTTCAGGCGTACCACTAAGCGTGGTAAACAGCCGCTGCCGGCCGGTATAATTAATTCTTGAGACCAATTGCTGTGAATAAGTATTCAGCGCCGGCATCTCGTTTAATAAGGTATCAAATTCAGCCTTTGGCCATTGCAATACATCAGTACGCTCTATGGCAGCTATTTTAAATTTTGAGGCAGACTGCAGGTGATAACTTTCCGGATCTAATATCCACTGATGCGCTGAAGAGAATTGTAAAATGTATTCAGTGCCATCGGCAGCAGTACCGTAATTACGTAGTAAACCTTTTATTATGAACGTTTTATGCCGACATACCTGTCCCTGCTGCAACAGGTGCTCACCTCGCTGTAGCGTTCTGGGAACTGCGAATGCGGTAATCCGCTCTATCTCTTCATCAGAGAGTAGCGTTAGTGTGCGGCAATATGCTTGAAATTCAGCGATCATAACTCTCTCTAAATTTACTCCTGAAAAAAAATTCCACCAAATACTTTCATTCCGGGAATATATTTACTTTATTTGCTCTACTAAATCAGTAGACTGTTAGTCAGACACAGGACATTTACTTTTAACTAACCAGACCATGTTATTACGTCCATTTGGGTTGCTATGCGTGTTGTTGACAACAGTGTTGTATACACAGGCGCAGAACAGACCTAACATCATCTTTATCCTGTCTGACGACCATGCTTACCAGGCGACGAGTGCTTATGGTAATAAGCTGGTGCAGACGCCCAATATAGACAGGATAGCCAATGCAGGTGCATTGCTGAATAACAACTTTGTAGCAAATTCTATTTGTGGGCCAAGCCGGGCGACTTTGCTGACGGGGAAGTATAGCCATAAAAATGGGTATACCCTGAATGAAAAACGGTATGATGTGAATCAGACCAACTTCCCTACTCTATTGCAGCAGGGAGGGTATCAGACGGCGTGGATTGGAAAGCTGCATCTGGGTAGTTTGCCGGTTGGGTTTGATTACTTTAATATCTTGCCGGGGCAGGGTCAGTATTATAATCCGGAGTTTATCAATAATCAGAATGATACGATTCAGTATAAGGGGTATGTGACGAATCTGATCTCTGAGTTCTTCTTTGACTGGTTGCAGAAGCGGGATACAAGCAAGCCGTTCTTTGCGGTAGTAGGAGAGAAGGCTACACATAGGGAGTGGTTGCCGGATGTGCAGGATCTGGGCGCGTATGATAATATTGATTTCCCATTGCCGGACGATTTCTTTGACAACTACGATACGAGATTGGCAGCTCAGGATCAGGATATGACAATTGATAAGACAATGCTGTTGGATCTGGATCTGAAAGTGCATCAGAAATTTGGAACAGCATTGAAGGATGCTGCGGATGCAGGGCCTAATAAGCGGTATGTGAACAAGGGGTATGCAAGGTTGGACCCAGAACAGGCAGGGGCGTATGAGAAGTATTATGGTAAGATTTCGGCTGATTTTGATGCGAAGAAATTAAGTGGGAAGGAGTTGGTAAAGTGGAAGTTCCAGCGCTATCTGAAGGACTATTATGCAACGGCGAAGTCTTTGGATAGAAATATTGGGCGTATTTTGGATTACCTGGATAGTACGGGGTTGAGTAAGAATACGGTGGTGATTTATGCTTCTGATCAGGGGTTTTATTTGGGAGAGCATGGATGGTTTGATAAACGGTTTATATATGAGCAGTCTTTGAAGACGGCGTTTGTGGCAAAGTATCCGGGGGTGATAAAGCCGGGAACGAAGGTAGCTGGGTTTGTGTCTAATGTGGATTGGGCGCCGACTATTTTGGATTTTGCGGGGATAAAAGCGCCGGCGGATATACAGGGGAGGTCGTTCTTTTCTTTGTTGAAGGGGAAGGAGCCGAAGGATTGGAGGAAGGATGTGTATTATCATTATTATGAGTATCCGCAGCCGCATCATGTGAGTCCGCATTTTGGGATAAGGGCGAAGGATTTTGTGTTGGTGAGGTTTTATAAGGGAGTGGAGAGTTGGGAGTTGTTTAATTTGAAGAAGGATCCGGGGGAGAAGGTGAATGTGTATAAGGATACCCAGTATGCAAAGGTGGTGAAGGATTTGAAGGAGCGGTTGAGGAAGTTGATAGTGGAGTATGAGGATAAGGAGGCGTTGGAGATAATTAATAAGGAGATATAGCGGAGTAGCCCCCTTGCGGGGGCTATTTTTTTTCCATTAAACTTCTCCATTTTTCAGGCCGTATACTTTCCTCTCTTAATCCTGCGATGCGCCATTTTGCATTTTCCATTATCACATTTTCTGATGCATTTAAGAGGCACCGGTGATGAAGATGATATGCATGTGTTGCTGTGCTTTATTGTACAGCAACACATGCTTTAGGGAGTTGGGGTAGATGTGTCCAGGTTAGTAAATGATGTATCCAAATTTTCTTACTTTTGATATATGCCGTATACAAGAAAGGAACCTCTGAAATACATACTCTCCGATTCAATCCGCAGGGGATGATATGGACACATTAGAAGAAAGTTTCTACACTAATGCAGAAACTTCACCGTCATATAATTAATAGGCAACCATTCATATCCTTTCCCCACCTTTTTCACATGTCCAATTCCTGGGAATGATAAATGTGGTGCGGCCACCCAATACCCTTGCTTTGCAGCATCATCAAAGGCTTTCGTTCTCGCAGCTTCAGCACCTGCAAATTCCACATCGAAATCAATTGTCACGCCCGGATCTACTAATTGTACCGCACCAGCATGAATGATATCACCTACAAAGACCAGTTTTTCGCCCTTGCTGGTCAGCATAAAAGCACTGTGACCTGGTGTATGCCCTGCCAATGCAATGGCACTGATACCCGGTAACAACTGTGCGCCAGGAGCATATGTTTTTACCTTCCCCGCCTGTTGATAAGGAGCAATTGATTGCTGTGCAGGATCAAAGAAAGAAGTCGCTCTTTTATTGGCAGTGGCTTTGTTGGCTGGGTTTAACCAGAAATCAGCTTCCGGCTGACTGATGTAAAGAGTGGCATTTGGGAAAACCATTTTACCACCTTCACTTAAACCACCTACGTGATCTGCATGCAGGTGTGTTAATAAAACTACATTGATATCTTCCGGCTTATAACCTGCTGCTTCCAGGTTGTGACGGACTTTGCCTAAAGTGGCGCCCAAAAAGTTGCCCGTACCAGCGTCGATCAGGATGAGTTGATTATTGGTCTTTACCAGGTATGCAGTAATAGATGTTTCTACAATCGTGTCCAGGTAGTTCTGTTTTAACAGTGATTCAATTTCACCTGCTTTCTTTTCGTGTAATAAACCCTTTAAATTCAGGGGAACAGTACCATCGGAGATAGCGATGACTTCACAATCGCCTAATGTCATGCGATAGTAGCCAGGTTGCTCTTGTGCATAAGTGGCAAATGTTGCGAAAAACAGTAGAGAGAAGAACAAATATTTCATGTCGTTTGTAATTTGAGACACAAAATTGCTGCTCAAAGCACTGCTGTCGAAGGACAAATGTCACTTTAAAATTGTGACATTTGTAACATTACGATACAAACGACTTATGTTTTTGCGGGTTACTCCAAGGCTAGCAGGAGATCTGACTGGATAATTGCATATGTTACTCAAATTATTTACGGTACAAACGACTGATCGTTTCGCGGGTTACACCCAGATACGTAGCAATCATCGCTTTAGGGATCCGGTTATATAAATGCGGATATTGCATTACAAAATGCTCAAACCGTTCTTTCGCACTTCCCATAATCATCAGCTGCACCCGCTTTTGCAATGCAACAAACCCATGGGCAGACTTGACACTTTTATAATGTTCATACTTCCAGAGTTCCCGCCCCACCTTCAAGGTATCTTCCAGGGTAATGGCCAGTAACTCACAATCTTCCAAACATTCAATAGCGGTTTTTGAAGGGGTCTGATTTAAAAATGCATCCCGCTCTGAGATCCACCAGGTTTCAGCGGCGAACTGATAAGTATATTCCTTACCTGATTTTTCTTCAGTCATATAAGCGCGGAGACAACCTTTCAACACAAAGTATTCACACTTCACCAACTCCCCTTCCCTGACAAGCAGGTGATGTTTCTTCAGTTTAACAGGCGTAAAATGAGACAGGATATATTCAAATTCCTCATCAGTGAGTTTACTGATGGCTTCTATATGAGCTCGCAGTGGGTGCACCATGCTGCAAATGTAGGAAACTATAGTAAGATACCCCCAATATCACCGCCGCCAACAACGCGGAGAAAGATTTGAACACAACAACCTTAGATTTGGTTACGTCCGCGCACCCGTTTATCAGGAGTTTTGTGATACAAAATCAAATAGCATGAAAATCGTTTTAACAGGCTCCTTAGGCCATATCGGATTACCACTGGCACAACTTCTTCATCACCATGACCTGACAATCGTCACCAGCAAAGAAGATAGAACGGCCGCTATCAAAGCACTCGGCGCCACACCGGCTGTCGGTTCTATTGAAGATGCAGATTTCCTCACCCGCACCTTTACAGGCGCTGACCTCGTGTATACCATGATCCCTCCCTTTGTCAGCTACTTCGATCCCAATGTAGACCTGTACGCTGAATGCCAGAAAGTGGCAGACAACCTGACACAGGCTATCAGGCAGGCCGGTGTAAAAAGAGTCATTCACCTGAGTAGTATCGGTGCACATCTGGAACATGGCTCAGGACTCATTAAACTGCATTACAATGTAGAGCAGGCATTGAATACACTGGCGGATGCAGACATTACCTTCATGCGTGCTGTAGGCTTCTATTATAACTTGTATGCTTTTATAGGATTGATCAAGCAACAAGGTATCATGGCTTCCAATACCGGAGGAGATGACATCGCTACCTGGGTAGCACCATCAGATATCGCCGCTGCAATTGCAGATGAAATCACACTGCCAGCTGCCCACAGAAGGGTAAGATATGTAGTAAGCGATGAACTGACCTGCAATGAAACTGCACAGATTATAGGAGAGGCTATTGGCAAACCCGGCCTGCAATGGATCGCTCTTCCCAATGAACAATACCTGCAAGGTCTGATAGCTGCCGGTATGCAACCCGCTATCGCCCAGGGTATGGTAGAAATGTATGCCAGCGTGCACGAAGGTGTCCTGCAAGCTGATTACTTAAAAAACAGACCAGCGGAATTTGGGAAGGTGAAAGTGAAAGACTTCGCAAAAGACTTTGCCAACGCCTTTGCAGCAAAATAATTAACTTGTATGATGGCCGGAAAACGCATCTTTACTTTTAGTACAATATCTGCATTTCACGAGTTCAGGGGCTTCCCTAAACCGGAGCATCCACTGATCAGTGTGATAGACGTAGCGCCTATCAAAGATATTCATATGGAAGAGCCGGTCAGTATTGTGTTCAATTTTTACCTGATCAGCATGAAGAAAGGCTACAATGTGAAAATGAAATATGGACAGCAGGAGTATGATTTTGATGAAGGAGTGATGAGTTTCATGGCGCCGGGACAGGTGTTTAGTATCGAACCACTTTCAAAAGAAATAAATCAATCGGGATGGGTGTTACTGATCCATCCCGATTTTCTGTGGAATACGCCGCTGGCAAAGAAGATCAGACAGTACCAGTATTTTGATTATGCAGTGAACGAGGCATTGTTTCTTTCAGAAAAAGAAGAGCTGACGGTTTCTGCTATTGTGGAGAATATTAAGAGAGAGTATCATACCAATATCGATCAATTCAGCCAGGAGATCATTCTGGCGCAGCTGGAATCGCTGTTGGCGTATGCGGAGCGGTTTTATCAGCGACAGTTTATTACAAGAAAAATCAGTAATCATCACATTCTGGAAAAACTGGAAGCATTGCTGACTGATTATTTTAATAGTGATGAGTTGGTAAAAAAAGGGCTACCCAGTGTAAAGTACATTTCAACAGCGCTAAATGTATCGGCGAATTATCTGAGCAACTTACTGAAGACATTAACAGGCAAGAGTACACAGCAACATATACAGGATAAACTCATTGAGAAGGCCAAGGAACAGTTATCTACTACTGATTTGTCGGTGAGTGAGATTGCTTATGGATTAGGGTTTGATTATCCACAGTCATTTAGTAAATTGTTTAAGGCGAAGACACAGTTATCGCCATTGGAATTCCGAAATTCATTTAATTAATATGGCAAATCTGGTACTGTATTGTCAGCAGTTTTCACCGTTGGAAGATGCTGTATTGTGGGAACTGACTTCGCAGGCGATCACTAAGTCTTACAACAAAGGAGACTTCCTGTTGCGGAGTGGGGAAACCTGCAGGTATCTTTATTTTGTTAATGAAGGATTGATCAAGTCGTTCTCTGAGAAGGATGATAAGGAGTTTATTATGCGGTTCTTTTCTGAGAATGTACTTTTTACGGTGTTTGATAGTTATTTGAATCAGGTGCCATCTAAGTTTAATCTGGTAGCGCTGGAAGATACAACTGTTACTATGATTCGTTATGAGGTCATGGAGGGGTTATGTAAACAACATCATGCTGTGGAGACGTTCTTTCGTAAGCTGGTGAGTATAGCTGCTACTAAGATGACGAAAAGGATCAGTGAGATGTTGGAAGAGAATGCGGCGGATAGGTACAGATTGTTTGTAGAGGAGAATAATGCAATTCATCAAAGGATTAGCCTGGGGGATATGGCGAAATACCTGGGAATTACACAGCAGTCGCTTAGCAGGATCAGGACAATCAGGTAATTTCAGCACTAGCCGGATCAGAACTATTTGTTGATTATTTACCCTATGGTAAAATATTCCCCCATGCCTCCATATAGCTTTGACAAAAAATTAAAGCTATGACACAATGGAACATTGATCCCGGACATTCTCAAATCGGTTTTAAAGTAAAACACCTTGGCATTGCCAACGTATCGGGCTTCTTCAGGGCATTCAGCGGCACTGTACAAACAGACAATGAAAACTTCGAACATGCTTCTGTTACTTTCACATTGGAAGTACAAAGCATAGACACCAATAATAAAGAACGCGACGGTCATCTTACCTCGAATATCTTCTTTGACGCTGCGCAATTCCCTACCATTACATTCAATGGCGTATTAGCCAATGATACTTTAAAAGGTGAACTAACCATCTTAAATAATACCCGGCCTGTTACCCTGCAAGTAGAACATACAGGCAGTGGTATTGGCAGGTTCAATGACCACAGAGCTGGTTTTGAAATCAATGGAAAGATCAACCGAAAAGATTTTGGTTTGAACTTTCACCTGCTTAATGATGCCGGTAACCTGATTGTAGGTGATGATGTGAAGTTATCTGGAGAAATAGAACTAATCCGCCTTTAGCAAGGTGTTTGTATATTCAGAAATATGAAATTTACCTCATCTTTTTGCTAACGAGCATCGATTGAAAAAAACGGATCGTCCTGTCAGTATGCAAAAAGCGCTGAGCATGCTAAAGATCTCACTGGAAGGTGCCCACCACAGAGGCATGAACGACGCAAAGAATATTGCGAAAATTTTGCACTGGTGCTTCCAGTGAGTATTTTCGCAGCATGTATTCCAAACAGGAAGTTTCAAAACTGAAAGAGAATTTCTGGACCGCCTTTGGTCGATATATGAAACCCGTGCTATCTGCGGACGGGGAGCCTATTAGCTGGCTGAACTATAAGACAGGTGTTGCCGGTGTATTTTTTAAAATGGATGCCGATAGCCGGCATGCCAGCATTGCCATTGTCATTACACAATCGGATCCCCGGTTCTATAAGTTGTTTGTCGTCAACAAAGCGGTTCTGGAAACGACATTGGGAGAGGACTGGCAATGGCAGGCCAATACCATGGACGAGTATGGAAAAACAATGAGTACCATCAGTACCCGGCTGGAAAATGTGAATGTTTTGCAAGGCGAAGACTGGCCTGCAATTATCTCATTTTTCAAACCCCGCATCATTGCACTGGATGAATTTTGGAGCATGGCTAAGTATGGTTTTGAAGGATTGTTATAAATTACGGTGATTAGTTAACCGTAATTAAAAGATCCGCACATGAAAATTTTATGGCTTTCTCTCATAGCTATTGCATGCCATCAAAACTGCCTTGCACAGGACGCGATCGATCCTGCCATCGTTCAGAAAATAATGCAGGCAGAATTTGCCTACTCTCATATTCCTCAATTAGCCCAGGGGCTGACAGACCAATCTGGTGGCCGGCTTACAGGTTCTCCTGGTTTTAAAAGAGCCGCTGACTGGGCAGTACAGGAATTTAAAAAATGGCATGTGAGCTATGCCGGCACTGAATCCTGGGGCCCTTTCGGTATTCAATGGGAGGCTGAGAGCTTTAGCCTGGATGCCGTCACTCCATATTATTTTCCGATACATGCTTATCCGGTGCCATGGTCACCCGCCGCCGATCACCTGCAGGGAGAGGTGACTACCATCACTCGTGAGCAATCACTGGACGCTGACTGGTTACAAAATCACGCTGCCCAATTCAAAGATAAATTCATACTGATCGAAAGCACCCCTGTAGATACCCATAAGAATTTTGGGGTGGCCGCTACCAGGCATGATCAGGCAGCACTGGACACTTTGAAAGATACCTACATGATATCGTCGGAGGAGATGAAACACATTCAAGTGTATCTTCATAACCTGCCCGTGTGTAGAAAGGCATTAAAACAGGCAGGGGCGATCGGTATCATTGCGGCAAGAGGAAACAGTGATAATGGTGTAGTGATGAACCAGGCCACTTATGGATTTAGAAAAAATAACCCCATGGTACTGCCTGAAGTAGATATCGCCAATGAAGATGCACAACGCATAAGCCGATTAAAAAAGGTGGTGCTGAAAATGAACCTACAGGTAAAAGCTTCTACAGAAGAAGTACCCGGTATGAATGTGATTGCAGAGCTAAAAGGGTCTAACCCACAATTGAACTCACAAGTCGTGATGCTGGGCGCCCACCTCGATAGCTGGACAGCCGCCACTGGTGCCACTGATAACGCTGCCGGTTGTGTTGTCATGATGGAAGCCCTGCGACTACTGGATTCACTAAAACTCAAACCCGGCAGAACGATCAGAGTCGCATTATGGGGAGGGGAAGAACAGGGCCTGCATGGCTCATTTAACTATGTCACCAATCATTTCAGGGAAAAGAAAACCAGACAAATAAAACCATCACAGTCAAACATTTCCGTCTACTTTAACCTGGACAACGGCACGGGCAGGATCAGAGGAATTTTCGCCCAAAACAACACCGCCGTCGTACCCATCTTCAAAAAATGGTTCGCGCCATTCGATACTCTAGGTGCCAATACTATTACTCTCCACAACACCGGATCCACCGATCACCTGTCTTTTGACTGGGCAGGAATTCCCGCCTTTCAATTCATTCAGGACCCTGTAGATTATAACAGCAAAACCCATCATACAAACCTGGACGACTATGATCATTTACAAATAGAAGACTTGAAACAAGCCGCCGTCATCATTGCCTGCTTCGCCTACCAGGCCAGCATCAGAGATGAAAAACTTCCTGCTAAAGCCATTGATAATACGCCTTTTATCTTCGACGGATTTTAATAAATTTTTGTTAAAATGAGATGCATGGGCACACAACTAAAAATTTAGTTTATTTTTGATTTGATAACCTAGAGGTACAAGTGTAGACGGATTAACCCATGCATCAAAATTTTACAAATGAAAGCAGGACCTATACTCCTTCTTCTTTGTTTGTGCTCATGTTACCTGTATGCCCAGCAGCCTTATGCCGTGAAAGGGAGTTTGACCGATTCAGCTGCTGGAATAAAGATTACTGATGCCACGATCAGCGTACTCAGAGCAAAGGACTCCACCCTTTGCAAGTTCATCTGGAATAACTCCAGTCACAATTTTTCTGTACCACTTAAAGAAAGTGGCCAGTTTATTTTGCTAGTATCCTACCCGGGATATGCAGACTACACCGCAGAGTTTAGCCTGGATTCAACTAAACCTGTGTACGATTTTCAGGGTATCAACATGCTCCTGAGGTCGAGACTATTAACGGAAGTACTGATCCAGGGCAAGAAAGCGGAGATGAAGATCAAAGGCGATACCACCGAGTATGACGCCTCTGCCTTTCACGTAGAGCCGAATGCAAAAGTAGAAGACCTGCTCCGGCAATTTCCGGGGATAGAAGTAGACAAAGATGGAAAGATCACCGCCCAGGGCAAAACCGTCAATAAGGTACTCGTGGATGGTGAAGAATTCTTCGGTGACGACCCTACTCTCGTGACGAAAAACATTCGTGCCGATATGGTAGACAAAGTACAGGTCTACGAGCGATCCAGCGACCAGGCAAACTTCACGGGGATTGATGATGGTAAGAAAGAGAAAACCATCAACATCAAACTCAAGGAAGACAAAAAGAACGGTTACTTCGGCAAGGTCGAAGCCTCTGGCGGTACAGATAATTTCTATACCGGTAAGCTAATGTTCAATGCATTCAAAGGCAAAGAACGATTCTCCGCTTATGGCATATTAGACAACACCGGCCATTTTGGTATGGATTGGGGTGAAAGCAGCAAGTATGGCATGAGTAACTACAACTTCAACTTTGGAGACGATGGCAGCATCCGCATCTCCGGGGAGACCAACGATGAGCTGGAAAGCTACAATGGTGAATACTATGGAGAAGGCCTGCCCACCGCGAAAAACGGCGGTGTGCACTACGACAATAAATTCAATAATGACAAGACTACCGTCAATGTCAATTATAGAATAGGGTCTCTGGCGGTAGATGGAAACAAGCGTGTAATTACACAAAACACATTGCCTTCTTCCTACATCAATACCACCTCTGATCAGCAATTCCATAATTATCTCTTCCGCCATAAAGGTAATGGCCGCTTTGAATTCAAACTGGACACCACCAGTACCCTCGTGGTGAATGCCGCCGGTGGTTCAAGGAACAGTTCAGTCGATAACGAGTATAATACTACCAGCCTGCGCCAGGATAGTACGCTGCTCAATACTAACAGCAGGGCAGTGCATTCTAAAACGGATGAAACCACCTTTAATGCCGGCATCTTATTCAATAAGCAATTGAAAAAGAAAGGCAGAAAATTCTCCATGGGTATCAGTGAAGGTTATACCCGTAATAATGGAAATGAGTTCCTGAAATCTGCTATTAATTACTATAATGAAAAGGAAGGACTGGATAGTAGTGTGGTCAACGATCAGAACAGGGTGCAGCATAGCGACAACAATACTTTGACCGCTAATGCAACCTTCAATGAACCACTGTCAGACAAAGCACAACTTGCGTTCTCCTACGACTTTGTGCTGACCAATGCCAACAGTAACCTGAACACGTACAAAAAATCTGACTCCGATAAGTACGATGTACTGGATAGCCTGTATAGCAACGATTTCAAAATTGACAACGTCTCTCATCAGGGTGGCGCGATGTTTATTTACAAGGCGACTAAGTTCAGACTCAGTGCAGGTTCCAAGGTATCCAATGTATCGTTCGAACAACTGAACCGCTATGACAACAGCACCTTCAAACGGAACTTTGTCAATATCAATCCACAAGTCTACCTGACGTATACATTCAGTCAGTCAAAGTCTATGACCTTTAACGTAACCAGGAGAACGCAATTGCCCACAGTGACACAATTGCAACCTGTGAGAATTAACACCGATCCACTGAATATACACCTGGGCAATCCTGACCTGGATCCGTCTTATAGCGATGATATTTACTGGAATTACAATTCCTATAAAGCGATTACGCAGCAATACATGTACCTGAATGCGAACTTCTCGCTCAAGCATAATTCGATTGTATCGAATGTAGTAACAGATTCTGCCGGCGCCAGTACTTACCAATATGCAAATATTAAGAAGAATGGCTACAATGGAGGTATCTGGGCGATGCGTGATTTCAAAACCAATTGGTGGGGCATGAGCCTTGCAACGATGTTGTCTGCCAATACCAATGTGTCTTATAACATGGTGAATAGTGTACTGAACAAAGCAACGTCCTACACTATTTCGCCAGAGCTCACCCTTAGAAAGAATGCTGACAAAAAGGGTTACTTCGAAGTTAACGCCCGGCCAAATTATACCATTCAGAAGTCATCGCTATTGCCCAGCCTGAATAGTAACGGATTGGGATTCGATGCGGGTGCCGAGTTCCGGGTGTTCCTTCCAAAAAATTTCGAGTTTTATTCCAGAACGAATTTTACTTATTCTCCAAAAACCAAATCGTTTAATACAGATCTGAAGAGAACGATCTGGAATATGGAAGTAAGCCGGAAATTCCTGAAGGAAAAACAACTGAGAGTAGCGGCTTCGGTGAATGACCTGCTGAATCAGAATTCTGGTTTTAACAGAAATGTATCAGGTAGTCAGATTACACAGAATACCTACAGCACGATCAGAAGATATTTCATGTTCACCATCACCTGGGACTTCAATAAAATGGGTGGTGCAAAACCTAAATCATGAGAACGCTCTATATACTGATTGCTGTATGCTTATTGGGTATACAGTCATTGACAGCCCAACAGCGCTTTCCATCCAGCGGTACGATTACTTTTGAGAAAACGATCAATATGCATGCGTATATCAACAAACGCATTAAAGAAAGACCGGATGATGGTATGTCGAAACAATTTTTTGAATCGTGGCGTAATTCCAATCCTCAGTTCAAAAGGCTCAATGCAAAACTGAGTTTTGCTGCCAACCGAACTTTATTTACACCTATGCCAGATCCGGGGGCACAGGATTTTATGTCGAATTCACCAGGGGTCTATCAGGCGAACCTGATCTATACAGATTTGACTACAGGCTTGTATACCTGCCAGAAACAGGTGTATGGCGACAATATGCTGATCAATGACACAGCACGGGCCATACAATGGAAAATCACCAGCGAAACGAGGGAGATAGCCGGCTATCAGTGCCGGAGAGCAAATGCCATTGTGATGGACTCGATTTATGTGGTGGCGTTTTATACAGATCAGATACATGTGTCAGGAGGGCCGGAGTCTTTTACAGGATTACCTGGTATGATATTAGGCATTGCACTGCCACATGATAATGTAACCTGGTTTGCGACGAATGTAGACCTCACGAGTGTACCTGCCACAAGTATTGTACCGCCTAAGAAAGGGATGCCAGTGACAGCCGCAGGAATGAAAGAGAAGATTAAATCAGTATGGGGGAATAATGGTGGTAGCTATATCTGGTGGCTGTTATTATAAAAGTTGTTATAACAAGATGAAGGCCCACAACTGGGTTGGGATTTATACTTAAAGAAGCAGAAGCAGTAGTGGCAGGTGTTACAAATTGTCACATAGCACTATACCCACCTGATTGTGCACCGCAGTATTGTGTATAACTTAAGAGGTTTTGCAAATACAGCGAACTTAAAGTAGATGCCATCAACACCTGCTGATGGGCATCCGGATTATGAATTTTCTCGGTTGCATCCAGATTTTAACCGGGGTTAAGATTTTCCTTAGGGATTCATTCGAGATTTGTATGACTAAAACAACAAACAATATGATCTCTTTATCCGTACTCGGCACCATCCATACGATCATTTCGATCGTCGCTATCATTTTTGCAATTGCAGCTTTTATCCAATTTGGCAAAATTCAACCCGGCACCACCACAGGGAATTATTACTCTATTCTGACCGTATTTGCCTGTATCACCGCCTTCGGCTTATCAAAAGCAGGTGGTTTCAATCCGGGTCATGCACTGGCGATCATGATTTTACTTTTTTTAGCAATTGCTTATTGGTTACGTCGCTCCAATCAGGCGTGGACCAAATACGTACAGACCTTTCTCATGACCACCACCTTATTATTGTCCCTCATTCCTGCGGTGAATGAAACACTCACCAGGATACCATTGGGACACCCACTCGCCACCGACATCACCTCACCGGCTATCACCAAAACCCTCATGGGGTTATTGATTCTATATGTGATCGCCCTCATCATTCAAACCTTGTTCATTCGTAAAATGCAGACGGCTACCCACAAAGAGTAGCCGCGAATCAGGCATTAGAATGGCGTTCTTTTACCTTATATCAAAGGTGTCCATTCTTGCTCTCTTTACCCAATTTATTCAACCATCAGGGTTATATTTTCAATAGTTCATTGAATAAAGTACCCGGATGGTTGAATTGAGCGAGGCAAAAGAGCAGGATTTGGTATTTTTATTATGTGGAACGAGTTATTTTCAATTTCAACCTGCGGCAATTGCAGTGGCTGGGCTGGGGCCTCATCTGCATTTTCCTGTTTACCTCGCTGCTGTCCATGAATACATGGCAACATGCGACTTTTTTCTCCCTTTACTATACCAGCTTTTACGCCATCGTGATCTATACAGACATGCTGGTGCTACAACCACATTTGTATAAACAGGGCAAAAAACCGCTGTACGTATTCGCTGTCATCTTTTTCATCCTGGTAATAGGTACTATCCGATCCTATGGAAGTTGGTATTTTTACAATTATTACTTTACCGAAAAACCGGAAGAAAAATTTAGCCCGGACATGATCGTGAGCTCTGTCATGGGTATGACCATCGTATACTTTATGGGCTTTCCCATCAGAATGACCATGGCCTACTTTAAGCTCCGCAAGCAAACTGCCTCGTTGCTACTTGAAAAGAGTCAGGCAGAACTGAACCTCCTGAAATCCAAAGTACAACCACACTTTCTCTTCAATACCCTAAACAATATTTATTACGAAGCTTACCTTGAAGCTCCCCGCACCGCCCTGCTCATTGAAAAACTGGCAGAAATGATGCGCTACTTTATGGAAGAAAGTCCCCGGGAAAAAGTGATGCTGGAAACGGAAGTCCGGTTCATCGAAAACTACATCGGTCTGGAACGGATCCGGGTGCGTCACGACATTCAACTCGACTTTAATATGGAATACGACGGACAACTGATGATCCCTCCCATGCTCCTCATCACCTTTGTCGAGAATATTTTCAAACATGGCATTGACAAATGTGCCAATGAAAACAAAATCAGTATCTCCCTGACCACTAACAGTGAACACCTGCTGTTTGAAGCCGTCAACCACATCCCTGATTATCAAAGCGCTGTCAAAGCCGGTCTGGGGTTAAAAAACCTGACACACAGGCTGGATATTCTGTATGGCCATAAAGCCCAACTGGTATGTGGATCCAAAGATGGTACCTACACCGCCTCCTTAAAAATCCCACTTATATGAAACTGAACTGCATCATTACCGACGACGAGCCCAATGCCGTCAGTCTGCTGGAAGTCCTCATTTGCCAAACCACCGACTGGCAGATTGTGGCCAAATGTTTTAACGGACTGGAAGCCCTGCAGGCGGTAAAACAGCATAAAACAGATCTCATCTTCCTGGATATCAATATGCCCCTGCTGGATGGCATGTCACTGGCGGCATTACTGCCCGCTGGTATCAAGATCGTATTTACCACCGCTTACTCCGAATTTGCGGCAGACAGTTACAACTACTCTGCCATCGACTATTTACTAAAGCCCATCACCCTGAAAAGGTTCCTCGACGCTCAAAAAAAGATCGAAGCCGCCTTTGAGAACGGGAAAAGTGTCGTGGATAACGGGTATTTCTTTGCCAAAACCGGCAAAACCATCAAAAAAGTGCCTATTCACGACATCCTCTATGCCGAAAGTGAGAAAGAATATGTAAAACTGGTGCTGGAAAAAGAAAACATCCTCGTCTACCGCCGGCTCAAGGAAATTGAAGAGATGCTGGCGCTGCCCTTCCTCCGCATTCATCACTCGTTTATTATTAACCTGGATCACCTGCAGCAAATTCAGGATAACCACGTGTACATAGGGGATAAGCGCATCCCGATAAGTGACAAGTACAACGAAGCATTTTGGGAGGTCATCAATAGAAAAAAGATCTAAGTGGCAACACCTAAAAAACCTGCATAAAATCAGTAGAAAAGGCTGAGCTACATCAGTAACAAGACTGCTCACGGTCAGGAATCTAAAACGAATATCTGGTGAACTTTACCTAATGAACACTACGACGTTGCACCACTTCCATATCCCAGTACTCGGTCTGGGGTATACCATAGACACGCCAGCCAAAGTGGCGAGATTCGGGATCTCGTCAGTTATATCGATCACCGACGATGTTGTGATAGAGAGTATGCGGGCACATTATTCAAAACTTTTAGACCATCCTTACGAACCTATCAGCGAGCGCGCAGAAGACCACAGAGCCAGAAGAATAACAGGTTACCTTGACCTGATCCACGAAATGGTGGAACGCCAGATGACCATTTTACGAGAATTGCCTTTCTTTGAAGATAACGAACTGAGTAAATATTTCGAACTACTTCCAGACGATGTTCCCGTAAAACAACTGTACCTAAAAATGCTGGATGGTGAGCCTGTAGACCAGGATTACCTGCGTAGTCAGCTGGTAGCAGGTGCGATTGATGTGAACATCATGTGTAAGGTTGATAATTTGCGTACAGATGCGAATGGTGATTTGTTGCCAGAAAAATATTCTGATGCAATTGCTGCATTGAGGGGTTTTGCCGATAGTAAACTGAGCAGCTCTGTCGTATTGTCTGCAGGCTATAATCCACGCCTATACAACTATGTAGAGCAGCTGGCAGATTTCCTGCCTGACGAAAATGGGCAGCTGAAGAAAAAGATCATTCTGAAAGTGAGCGACTATCGCTCTGCACTCATACAAGGTAAACTGTTTGCCAAGAAAGGCGTTTGGATCTCTGAATTCAGAATTGAGTCAGGGTTGAACTGTGGCGGACACGCTTTTGCCACCGACGGTTTACTACTCGGACCTATTCTGGAAGAGTTCAGAACCAAGAGAGCTGATTTAGCTGCTGAGCTATTTGCGTTGTGCAGCAATGCAAAGCACTATCCCGTACAGCCTCCACAACTGATCACCGTACAGGGTGGTATTGGTACTGCCAATGAACAGGAGTTCCTTTTAGAATATTATTCCATGGATGCTACAGGTTGGGGCAGCCCATTCCTGTTAGTACCGGAAGCAACGAACGTAGATACTGAAACGCTTCAGCTACTGGCTACTGCCCAGAAAGAAGACTACTATGTAAGTGATGCATCTCCACTGGGTGTGCCTTTCAACAACCTCCGCAGAACTTCGGCTGAAAAGCAACTGGAAACCAGGATTGAGAAAAAAAGACCGGGTAGCCCTTGCTATAAAAAATTCCTGGTGACAGATACGACTTTTACTAAGAATCCTATCTGTACCGCATCCAGAGAATTTCAAAACCTGAAACTCAAAGAACTGGAAGCACAGAACCTGAGTGGTGAGGAATACAAAGAAGCGTTTGAAAAGATAGTGGTAAAAGACTGTCTCTGTGAAGGTTTGACAAGTTCTGTACTGATCAATAACGGATTACCATTATCACATAACCTGAATGCAGTGACGATATGCCCTGGACCTAACCTGGCGTATTTTTCAGGCATCTTCTCGCTGACAGAAATGGTAAATCATATATACGGCAGGGTGAATTTGCTGAATAAAATTTACCGTCCGAATATGTTTATCAATGAGCTGCATCTTTATATGGATTATTTCAAAAAGAAATTAGCAACAAGCAGTTCATTGACAGCGCAGCAGGTAAAATCATTACAAACATTCAAGAAAAACCTGCTGAGTGGCATTGAATACTACAAACAACTGGCAGAGCAATTGAAGAAGGAAAGCAACGAATACATCGCACAAATGCGGGCAGAATTAGATCATGCGGTGATGACGTTGAATTTGCCCAGCTTCAATCCATGTCCAACAGTTTAGTATACAGGCATGCAACGGCCTACGATATACCACAATTAAAGACACTGGCAATTGCTGCCTGGTTAGATCTTTAGTCAATACGCATTGCCAGCAGGGCATTTCTGGAACTCTCAATGAAAGAGGTATCTGCATCGGGGGAACGCTTTTCGAACAAAAGTGTCAGTGTACGTCCTTTTCTCACCGTGGATGCCTCCACTGTCTGCAAGTAGAAAGAGTCCTGCTGGAAATTGCTCCCATAGATATAAAATTGATTACCATTGATATTCATAGTGGTATCAATGAGTAGTTGTTCATGCCTTGAAAATAACTGGTGAATAGCTGCTGCTGTATCGTATATCTTGTCGATAGATAGATATACAGTGAGCCGGTCACTATTATTCAAAGGCAATGTTTTAGGCTGATAGCGGTACATAAGGTAGTCTTTCCCCATTTCATAATGAACAAAGGAAAATGCAGTATCGTACTGCGAAGGCAATTGGATGGTAATGACACCTACACTATCTCCTAAAGGGATTTTTCTGCCTTCCGGCAAATAAGCTGATTGTTTGCAGGCGAAAGCCATGCACAAAGGCATTACGAACATGTAAGTTTTCATAGGTTTAGGATATTATCTGGCCACTGTTCAAAAATATTTTTTCGCAGTGTGCTCATTAAAAATAACGTATTTTTTGATGGTAGTGGTATGTTTTCGAGGCATACTACCTTCAAAAAACACATATTTTTTTATGCCCTCTTCACAATTTCAGGCACTCCTTTCTTAAAAAGTTATTTTCCAATAATTTGCAGTTGTATATGATTTGTTAAAACTTTTTTGGAATTCAAAAAATAGTTATAACTTTTGTATGGTAATAATATTTACAATGTACAACAAGCCCGCAAATTGCAATTTTCGTAATCTGCACTATCTAATCTTCACAATTTTCAATACTTCCCCACCAGTATTTTAATTAAAGCATTATAGCTATTACGACTGTGCGCACGCGCAAAATTCACAGGTATTGGGACATACCTGACATGGACTCCTATTTCATATACTCAAATACATAAACCAACAACTTTTATGCAAACAACTGATGTAATCAGGTGGCTGATGCTGCTTGGCATCCCCGTACTATGCCTTGTATTGTACCGTTTCATTCTCCGCGTATTCTTTGGCCTTGTGATCGTACCCGAAGATAAAATAGGACTAGTCACCAAAAAATTCGTACTGGTGGGTAAACAGGAACTCCCCGAAGGCCGCATTCTGGCCACTAACGGAGAAGCTGGTTTTCAGGCCCAAACACTTGCCCCAGGTGTGTACTTCTGGAAATGGTTCTGGCAGTACGATGTTAAGTTCCAGGCTTTCACTGTGATCCCTACAGGTAAGATCGGACTCGTATTAGCAAAAGATGGTGCAGAGCTACAACCCGGCGCTATCCTGGCCCGCCGCGTAGATTGCGATGCTTTCCAGAATGCAGAAACGTTCCTGAAAAGTGGTGGTCAGAAAGGTCGTCAAACGGCGATTATGACACCCGGTTCTTATCGTATCAACACCTTCATCTTTGAAGTGGAAATCACCGATATGGTGAATGTACCTGACAATGCGGTGGGTATTGTCACTACAATGGAAGGTAAGGCGATTGAAAACGGTCAGATCGCAGGTAAGATTATAGAAGGTCACAGAAACTTCCAGGATGCGGATGCTTTCCTTGAAAAGGGCGGCTACAAAGGATTACAGGAACAGGTGATTCTCTCTGGTTCTTACTTTATGAACCCGTGGTTTGCAAAGGTAGAGATGCGTACCATGACTGAAATTCCTATCAGCCATGTGGGTGTTGTGATCTCTTATGTAGGTAACGAAGGTGAAGACCTGAGTGGTACCGATTTCAAACACGGTAACATTGTAGGTAAAAACTACAAAGGTGTATGGGCAGAACCATTAGGCCCCGGTAAGTATCCTATCAATACTTACATCATGAAGGTCGAATATGTACCTACTACCAACCTGGTACTGAACTGGGCGAGTGCCCGCAGTGAGGCCCACCAGCTGGATAAAAACCTCTCTACCATTACTGTGCGTAGTAAGGATGGTTTTACATTCAACCTCGACGTGGCACAGATCATTCATATCCCTGCCAGCGAAGCACCTAAGGTAATTGCCCGCTTTGGTAACATGAGTAACCTGGTCACTCAGGTACTGGAACCTACCATCGGCAACTACTTCCGTAACTCTGCGCAGGATGCTGAAGTGATCGACTTCCTGAAGAGCCGTAAGGAAAGACAGGAATCTGCGAAACTGCACATCGGCCGTGTGTTGGAACAATACAACGTATTCGGTGTAGATACGCTGATCGGTGATATCGTTCCTCCTGAAAGCCTGATGAAAACACTGACGGATCGTAAGATCGCTGAAGAACAAAAGGTGACTTATGAAACACAGATGCGTGCACAGGAAACCAGACAGGTACTGGAAAAAGAAACCGCTATCGCAGAGATACAGAAAGATATCGTAAAAGCAGATCAGGGCGTATTGATTGCGGAAAGAATTGCAGATGCTTCTGTAAAGAAAGCAACAGGTGATGCAAACAGTGTACGCCTGCAAGCCAATGCAGAAGCGGATCGTATGAAACTGCTGGCAAGTGGTGAAGCAGAAAAAGTAAGAGTGCTGGCAAAAGCAGAAGCTGAAAGAACGGAATTAACGGCAAGAGCAGAAGCTGAAAAAATATCCTTAACAGGTAATGCAGAAGCGGAAAAGATCCTGGCGATTGGTAAATCAAGCGCTGAGTCTTATAAGCTGGCGGTGGAAGCTATGGGTGGTAACAACTTCACACAATTGAAAGTGATGGAAGCGATCGGTGAACAGCATATTAAGATTATGCCTGACATACTGATCGGTGGTGGTGGCGATGGCAACAATGGTCCTATTAGCGGACTGCTGGGTCTGAAGCTGCTGGAACAATTAGGTGAAAAGAATAATCAACAACTACCTAAAGAATAAACCGGTCCTGCATCCTTTGTTATCCCTATCCTTGTACCCTGAGAGGCCGTGTCATAAGTAATGATACGGTCTCTTTTAATTCGGGCACCAAATCCTCTTTCCCTTTTTTATCCCACATTCAAGTGGTTTAATCACATTTAAAATCTGGTGCAATCTGGCTGGATTAATATTGTCCTATCAAAATTGTACTGACATGAAATCCATTTTAATAACCACCCTGCTCAGCTCCAGTCTATCATTGTCTGCGCAAGACTTTCAGCTACTCAATGGCAATATATTGATGGCCCAAAAAGGGAAAGTCATTCACAGTCTTTCATATGGCTATGCCGATATGCCGTCGCGTACGCCGAATACTTTGGAAACACCATTTAACCTTGCTTCTATATCAAAGACATTTACAGCTACCGCCATTCTTCAGCTGATGGAAAAGGGGAAGTTAAACCTGGATGATTCTTTCCAGCAATACTTCCCTGACTTTCCATATCCCTACATTACGATCAGACACTTGCTCACACACACTTCCGGCTTACCTGATATCGAGTTGTTTGAACCATTGATCAAACAATATCCTGATACGATTGTAACCAGTCATATACTCATTGACCAGCTAAAGGCTGCACACAGAACACTTGCATTCAAACCGGGTGAAGCGTTTCGCTATTGCAATAATGGATTTGTATTATTAGGTCTGCTGGTAGAACAGATCAGTCATGAACCATTTGATGCCTATTTAACAAAACACATTTTTAACCCCGCACACATGTATGAAACATTTGTTTATGATCCTACTCAAAACAAACTGCCCACACAGGTCACAAAACATGCGTATGAAAGTTTTGCGATCGATACCTTTTCAAGAACAGGTGATTTAAAAAGATACCGGTATACAGACTATAACAATGACGCAGCAATTGGTGCATCCAACATCATCACGACGGTGAATGACATGTTATTATTTGACAAAGCATTCTTTCGTTATAAGTTACTCAGTCCTGCTACTGTACAACTTGCGCTCACACCTGTGAAATTGAAAAATGGAACTATTCACAGCGAAAAGGTAATGGATACCATGCAGGGTGACGGTACAGGTTCTTACGGCTTAGGCTGGGAATTATTTGATCAACCCGGCTATGGCAAAGGAGCAGGGCATGGTGGTTTCAAATTCGGGCTCGCTACTTTCTATTACCACAACCTCGATAAAAACCAAACGATCATTGCTTTTGACAACACTGCGGCTCCTTCTTTTGGTGCGATCGTCACCAATGCATTGCATATGTTAAACAATGAGCCACCGAAAAAAATCGATGATAAAAAATCATTGGCCAGAATATATGTAACTACCTTAGTCAAAGAAGGTGCTGATGCCGCTGCTACACAATTATCCCTGCTGAAAACTGACACTGCTCACTACTATCTGAGTGAGTGGGAACTGAACAAGGCAGGGTATGAGCAGCTTTATGATTACTACCGGATCGATGCAGCTCTGGAGATCTTTAAACTCAACTGTCTGCTATTTCCACTTAGTTTCAATACCTACGATAGTTATGGAGAAGCACTGAACAAGGCGGGTAAACGAAACGAAGCTATTGCCCTCTACGAGCGTTCCATCCAGATCAATCCGAATAATGAAGATGGCATGCGGGAGCTAAAAAAGATCAAAGCCCGTTAATAATTTATCACTCTGGGAGAAGATAAAATCACTTTAAAAATTATTTAAAAACTAACCCCTATACTTGTTATTTTTAGGACTCGCAATTCATCTAAATGAATGATTGTCAATAAATTTAACAGGTAACGATGAAAATCAGACAACGAATTATCATGCTTGGGGTACTGTTGCTGGCCGTTGGTCAGGCTGGTGCACAGACCTACAAAAATGCGAAAGCACCGGTTGAAGCAAGGGTGAAAGATCTGCTGCAACGGATGACGCTGGAAGAAAAAGTCGGGCAGCTGAATACACTGCTCGGTTGGCCTATGTACGAAAAGAAAGGTGATGCTGTAGGTATAAGTGAAACGTTCAAAGAAGAGATATCCAAAAGACATATCGGTAGTTTCTGGGCTACGCTCAGAGCCGATCCATGGACACAAAAGACACTGGAAACAGGTCTGAGCCCACGCCAGAGTGCTGAAGCCACCAATGCCATGCAGAAATATATGATGGAAAATACCCGCCTGGGTATTCCATTGATACTGGCAGAAGAATGTCCGCATGGACATATGGCAATTGGTACCACCGTATTCTCTACTTCTATCGGACAGGCAAGTACCTGGGATCCTGCTCTGATACAGGAAATGGCAAGTGCTATTGCTGTAGAAGCAAGGGTTCAGGGTGCACACATTGGCTATGGTCCTGTATTGGACCTGGTGCGTGAACCAAGATGGTCACGCCTGGAAGAGACTTATGGCGAAGACCCCTACCTGATTGGCCAGATGGGTATTGCCATGGTAAAAGGTTTCCAGGGCAGCAATATCAACAGTGGTAAAAACATTATTTCTACCCTGAAGCATTTTACCGCCTACGGTTCTCCTGAAGGTGGGCACAATGGTGGTATTGCACTTACTGGTCAGCGTGACCTGTATATGTCCTACCTGCCTCCGTTCAGAGATGCGATCAAAGCAGGTGCACTCTCTATCATGGCATCTTACAACTCTATAGATGGTATCCCTTGCAGTGCCAATGCTTTCCTGCTGAAGGATGTGCTGGTGAAAGACTGGGGATTCAAAGGATATACAGTTTCCGATCTGCATGGCATTCCAAGTATGAATTCAAACCATCGTGTAGCAGCTGATATAGAACAGGCAGCAGCGATGAGCATCAATGCAGGTCTGGACAATGACCTGGGCGGTGCAGCCTATGGCGATGCACTGATCAAAGCAGTAAAGGATAAACTGGTGACAATGGCCACCATTGATTCTGCAACAGCACATGTGCTGCGCGTGAAATTCAAAATGGGGCTGTTCGAAAATCCATATGTAGATCCGGCAGCTGTTGATAAAGCAGTAGCCACTCCTGCGCATATTGCACTGTCTAAAAAGGTAGCACTGGAATCAATTGTTTTATTGAAGAATGAAAACAACCTGCTGCCACTGAGCAAGTCAATTAAGAATTTAGCCGTTATCGGGCCGAATGCAGACAATATCTACAACCAGTTGGGGGATTATACCGCTCCGCAGCCGGAAGAGAAAATTGTGACCGTTTTAGAGGGTATTAAAGCGAAGTTAGGAACAGGTACCAATGTGACTTATGTGAAAGGTTGTGCCATTCGTGATACTGCCAATGATAATATCGCTGCTGCGGTTGCTGCAGCAAAGGGTGCGGATGCAGTCGTGCTTGTATTAGGTGGTTCCAGTGCACGTGATTTCAAAACTTCTTATCAGGCTACGGGTGCGGCTGAAGTAAAATCAGGCGAAAACGCTGTGAGTGATATGGAAAGTGGTGAAGGGTATGACAGGGTGAGTCTGGATCTGATGGGTTTACAGAATAAATTGCTGAAAAGCCTGGCTGCAACCGGCAAACCGATTGTACTGGTATTAATTGAAGGCCGTCCTTTGAATATCACATGGGCTGCTGACAATGTACCTGCTATTCTGAATGCATGGTATCCTGGTCAGGAAGGTGGGCATGCGGTAGCAGATGTATTGTTTGGCGATTACAATCCTGCCGGACGTTTGCCAGTGTCTATTCCTAAATCTGTAGGCCAGCTGCCGGTGTATTATAACTATAAGAATGCTTCAAGACATGATTATGTTGAGATGACTTTTAAGCCACAATATAGCTTTGGATATGGTTTGAGCTACACTACTTTCGGTTATGAGAACCTGCAGGTGAGTGTGTATGGAAAGAAAGTAGCGGTAAAGTTTATTGTGAAGAATACTGGTAAGGTAGAAGGGGATGAGGTAGCACAGCTGTATGTAAGAGATGATTATAGCTCTGTGGTGACAGCGAATGAACAGCTGAAACGCTTCCAGCGTGTGCATTTGAAGGCAGGGGAGTCTAAGGAAATTAGTTTTGAACTGAATCCTGAAGATCTGCAATTGCTGAATGCGCAGAATAAGTGGGTGGTGGAGCCAGGAACGTTTAGTGTGATGGTAGGTGGTAGTAGTGATGATGTGAAATTGAATGGTAGTTTTACTATAAAATAAAATGCGGTTCAAAATCTTTTGCCTCCGGCAAAAGATTTTGAACCGCCGGGAGCCGCTGCCGCGGGGGCTTATAGCGCCTGCGGCAGCGGCTCTCTCTGTTTTACCGGTATACCTATTACAAATGTCGCTCCTTGTTCCAATTCCCCTGAAGCTGTAATAAAACCATTATGCTGCTCCATGATCTTCTTACAAATAGATAACCCAATACCCGTACCTTCTATCTCATGGTAACTATGCAGTCGCTTAAACACGATGAAAATATCCTCTGCATACTGGCTCTCAAAACCAATTCCATTATCTGTGATATAGATCTTATACAGTTGACTCGTCGCATCTTCCGGCGATTCTTTCTGCGCATAGATATGTACTTCCGGCGCCACATCCTTCTTTCTGAACTTCAACGCATTGCTGATTAAATTATAAAACAGCTGCCGCATCAGGGTTGGGATCACATGTATAGACGGTAATGGATCAATTTTAATAATCGCATTGTTCTGCTGAATTTTTATCTCCAGTTCGTTCAATGCATCTTTCACTATTTCATTCAGATCAGAGTCAATAAAGTCTCCTCCCTGTATAGAATGACGGGAGAAACGGAGTAAGTCGCTGACCAATTGTTGCATGCGGATAGTGGCGTTCGTGATTTTCATCACATACTTATTCACTTCTTCGCTGCTGCTTTTTTTCTGAACGATCATATCGCTGAACACCCTGATCTTACGAAGCGGCTCCTGCAAATCATGCGATGCGATATAAGCAAATCTATCCAGTTCAGCATTCACCGCTTTGAGGTGAATATTGTTTTGCAGCAATTGCTTGTTCAGATCTAATACTCTCAGCTCAGAAGCTTCTCTTTCCTCTATTTCCTTCTGTAGTGAAGCGTTGGCATTCAGTAGTTTTTGTTCCTGTGCAATGAGTGATTGTGTCTTTCTATACAACTCTACAAACAGGCCTACCTTGATACGCAACAACTCCGGGTTAATTGGCTTATAGATGAAATCGACAGCACCCGCCTTATAACCTTTGAAGATCACTTCTTCTTCGTGACTATGGGCAGTGATGAAGATGATCGGAATATCTTTTAGCTTCTCACGCTGATAAATGAAAGTGGCTGTTTCAAAACCGTTCATATCAGGCATCTGCACATCCATCAGGATCAGGGAGAAATCAAATTCTTTAAGCAGGATCTTCAATGCAGCCCGTCCAGAGTTTGCTTTGACGATGATGTAGCTTTCCCTTTCCAATATGGATTCTATTGACAAAAGATTATCCGGTCGGTCATCAACTACTAATATTTTTATGACATCGTGGTGCTGCACCTATTCAATTTTTTCGGAATGAATATACATTAATATATTTATCGATATAAAGTATTTACATTAACGGTATAACCACACTCTCATCAACGATAACAGCTGATCTATCTTCAATGGTTTGGTGATATAATCAGATGCACCGGCTTCCAGACATTTCTCTCTATCCCCCTTCATCGCCTTCGCTGTCACTGCTATGATCGGCAGTGCACTGTTCTTATGTTCCCTGCGAATTTTCTGCATCGTCTCATATCCATCCATTTCCGGCATCATGATATCCATTAGCACAATATCGATCTGGTTATTCTCGCTGAGAATACTCATTGCCTCTTTTCCACTTTCTGCCGTAATAGTATTGATATGGAAACGCTCAAATGCTGTAGTCAGGGCAAACAAGTTACGTACATCATCATCGACTACCAGTACATTCTTATGGATTAACACATCTTTCTGAGAACGCAGATCTTCGATTAGCTTTTTCTTTTCAGGTAATAATGCCTGGTGGTTCAGGTGCAACTGCATGATCGTTTCTTCCAGCAACAAATCCAATGAGTTAACGCCCTTCAGCAATATTTTATTGGCATATTGCTTCAGTTTGGATTTTTCATTGTTGGAAAAGTCCCGCGCAGAATATACAATGACAGGTGTAGCATTGTACCTGTTCACGGTATTTAATCCAGCGACAAAGTCTGCACCATCTATATCTGGCAACATATAATCTGCGATGATACAATCATAATTATTTTGATTGATGGCATCAAGGGCCGATTTTCCATTATCTACAAATTCCATTTCTATCAGCTCTCCATTGTCCAGGATACGGGCTATCTGTGATGCATCCGGCTCATTGTCTTCTACCACCAATACTCTCTTCGTCTTGCGCTCATGCTGATCGATGATACTGCTGAAGAGAATATTCAGCGCTTCTGTTTTTAATGGCTTCAGGTTGAAGCTACGTGCCCCACGGTGCATGGCCAGCAACCTGTTTTCTTCACCAGATATCAGGTGGATAGGAATATGCCGCAGGTTAATGTCGTTTTTAAACAGGTCAAGCACCCTCCATCCGCTGGCATCCGGCAACTTCACATCCAGTGTCACAGCGATTGGATTGAACTTGTTTGTGAGGTCGAACACTTCGCCAAAACTGGTGGCCACCACTACTTTTAGCCCCATCTCATGCGCCTTTTCCTGCATGATCTTCGCAAAGCGTACATCATCTTCCACGATCAGTACTACCTTGTCGGTGTCCATAATATGCGTTCTGTCGTCGCCTATCTCATTGATAATCTCATTCAGACCCTCCAGGTCTTTGGTTTCGCTCACCGTACGACTTGGTATCATCGGTGGTTCATATGGCTGCGGCAAGGTGTATTCACCCACCGTCAGACTACTTTGCTTCTCTTTTCTGATCACGGATGGATTATAGTCAAGTGGCAGGAAGAGGGTGAAGGTGCTACCCTTACCAGCTTCACTCATCAATTCAATTGAACCACCCAACAGGTCTGCCAGACCACGGCTGATACTCAATCCCAGACCGGTACCGCCATATTTACGGCTGGTAGACCCCTCTGCCTGCTGGAAGGCTTCGAAGATGATATTTTGTTTGTCTTTGGAAATACCGATACCTGTATCCCTGATTTCAAATGCCACCACTTTAGTCGCACTTTCCAGGCTGTCATTTTGTTGTTTCCAGTTGTGGCGCGCTTCGTAAATACGGAGGCGGACTTCACCTTTTTCTGTAAACTTAAATGCATTGGAGAGCAGGTTCTTCAGGATCTGGTTCAGACGCTGTACGTCGGTTTCCAGTGTTTGTGGCAACTGATCATCCATCTCTATTCTGAAACGCAGATTCTTGCTTTCAGAGATATGCTTGAAGGTCGTTTCCACAAATCCAATCACCTCATTGAAGCGAACTTTGATAAAGTCGGTAGAGATATAACCGGATTCGATCTTAGACAGATCGAGGATATCGTTGATCAGTTGGATCAGGTCATCCCCACAACTATGAATGGTCTTGGCGTAGCGCACCTGTTTTTCATTCAGGTTACCATCATGGTTTTCGTATAATTGCTGGGCCAGAATGAGCAGTGAGTTTAGCGGTGTACGCAGCTCATGCGACATATTGGCCAGGAATTCTGATTTGTATTTGGAAGTCAGCTGTAGCTGCTCTGCTTTTTCTTCCAGCGAGCGACGGGCTTCTTCCACCTCTTTGTTCTTGTCTTCCACTTCGTCCTTTTGTTTTACCAGCAGGTGGGCTTTATCCTGCAGCTCTTCATTGGTACGTCTCAACTCATCTGCCAGTGACTGGGATTGAGCCAGCAGGTCTTCTGTACGGGAGTTGGCTTCGATGGTGTTCAATACGATACCAATAGATTCTGTGAGCTGACTGAGGAAGTCAAGGTGTGTTTCACCAAAGGCATCGAAGCTGGCCAGTTCTATCACCGCCTTGATCTCTGTTTCAAAGAGCACCGGCAGTACGATCAGGTTCATTGGCGCAGCTTCACCAAGGCCAGAGCTGATCTTGATATAATTAGAAGGTACGTTTGTGAGTAAGATTCGTTCTTTGTCGAGGGCTACCTGCCCTACCAAACCTTGTCCCAGTGAGAATTCGCGGCTGATGCTTTCTTCTTCGCCATATGCGTAGGAAGCGAACAGTTTGAGTTTTGGATTTTCCAGGTTCTCTTCCTGTTCCAGTATGTAGAACATCCCTTTCTGTGCACGTACCACCCGCGCGAGTTCTGAGAGAATGCGGCGGGTCACGGTATTGAGATCTTTCTGACCTTGCAGCATCTGTGTGAACTGAGCAAGGTTCGATTTCAGCCAGTCCTGCTCCTGGTTACGGAGCGTAGTTTGTTTCAGGTTGGCGATCATCTGGTTGATGGTATCTTTCAGTTCTTCCACCTCGCCTTTCGCTTCTACGCGGATCATCTGGGTCAGGTCGCCTTTCGTTACCGCAGAGGCTACGGCAGAAATTGCACGTACCTGCGTAGTGAGGTTTTCTGCCAGCTGGTTCACGTTTTCCGTCAGGTTTTTCCAGATACCAGATGCACCCGGCACACTTGCCTGACCGCCCAAACGCCCTTCCACACCTACTTCGCGGGCAACCGTAGTTACCTGGTCGGCAAAGAGAGCGAGGGTATCGATCATTTCATTGATGGTGTCCGTCAGTTGTGCTACCTCACCCCGCGACACGATGGAGAGTTTTTGCTTCAGGTTACCCGTTGCTACGGCGGTTACTACTTTGGCAATACCTCGTACCTGGTTGGTAAGGTTAGAGGCCATCATGTTTACAGAGTCGGTGAGATCCTTCCAGGTACCACCCACACCCTGTACTTCTGCCTGACCACCCAGTTTACCTTCCGTACCCACTTCACGCGCCACACGCGTTACCTCTACAGAGAAGGAGTTCAGCTGGTCCACCATCGTATTGATGGTATTTTTCAGATCAAGGATCTCTCCTTTTACATCGATCGTTACTTTTTTGGTAAGGTCACCAGAAGCCACGGCTTTCGTTACTTCGGCGATGTTACGCACCTGCGAGGTAAGGTTACCCGTCATCTGGTTTACAGAATCGGTCAGATCTTTCCAGGTACCAGCTACACCCGGTACGAATGCCTGACCACCCAGTTTACCATCAGTACCTACCTCACGTGCCACACGCGTTACCTCAGAGGCAAAAGCACGAAGCTGGTCCACCATCGTATTGAGGGTTTCTTTCAGCTGGAGAATTTCTCCGCGTACATCCACCGTGATTTTGCGGCTCATATCACCATTTGCCACGGCAATAGCCACATCGGCGATGTTACGTACCTGTGCCGTAAGGTTACCCGCCATCTGGTTCACAGAATCGGTCAGATCTTTCCAGGTACCACCTACACCTGGTACATTTGCCTGACCACCCAGTTTACCTTCAGTACCTACCTCACGTGCCACACGCGTTACCTCAGAGGCAAAGGCGCGCAGCTGTTCCACCATGGTGTTGATGGTATTTTTCAGTTCAAGGATCTCTCCTTTTACATCTACTTCAATTTTGCGGGAAAGGTCTCCATTCGCCACCGCAGTCGTTACTTCCGCGATGTTACGTACCTGAGAGGTCAGGTTAGAGGCCATGATATTTACAGAGTCGGTCAGATCTTTCCACAAACCTTCTACACCTGGTACGTCTGCCTGACCACCCAGTTTACCTTCAGAACCTACTTCGCGCGCCACCCTGAATACCTCACTACCAAAGGCGTTCAGCTGGTCCACCATCGTGTTGATGGTATTTTTCAGTTCAAGAATTTCTCCTTTTACATCCACCGTGATTTTGCGGGAGAGGTCTCCTTTTGCCACGGCAGTCGTTACTTCGGCGATGTTTCGCACCTGTGCTGTCAGGTTAGAACCCATCTGGTTTACTGATTCGGTCAGGTCTTTCCATGTACCACCCACACCCTGTACTTTTGCCTGACCACCCAGTTTACCTTCCGTACCTACTTCCAGCGCCACACGCGTTACCTCGGAGGCGAAGGAGTTCAGCTGATCCACCATCGTGTTGATGGTCTTCTTCAGTTCCAGTATTTCTCCTGCCACATCCACCGTGATCTTTTTGGAAAGGTCACCGTTTGCCACGGCAGTCGTTACTTCGGCAATGTTACGTACCTGACCGGTCAGGTTAGAAGCCATCTGGTTTACAGAGTCGGTAAGGTCTTTCCATGTACCGCCCACACCCTGTACTTTTGCCTGACCACCCAGTTTACCTTCCGTACCTACTTCCAGCGCCACACGCGTTACCTCAGAGGCGAAGGAGTTCAGCTGATCCACCATCGTATTGATGGTGTTTTTCAACTCAAGGATCTCTCCTTTTACATCCACCGTAATCTTGCGGGAAAGGTCACCTTTCGCCACGGCGGTCGTTACTTCAGCAATATTTCGCACCTGAGCTGTCAGGTTAGAACCCATCTGGTTTACCGATTCGGTCAGGTCTTTCCATACACCACCTACGCCTTTCACAGTGGCCAGACCACCCAGTTTACCTTCAGAACCTACTTCACGCGCCACACGCGTTACCTCGGCAGAGAAGGAGTTCAGCTGGTCCACCATCGTATTGATCGTGTTTTTCAACTCAAGGATCTCTCCTTTTACATCCACGGTAATTTTGCGGGAGAGGTCACCTCTCGCCACAGCGGTGGTCACTTCCGCAATGTTTCGCACCTGACCTGTCAGGTTCGAAGCCATTTGGTTTACAGAGTCAGTGAGGTCTTTCCATGTACCGGCTACCCCTTTTACTTCTGCCTGACCACCCAGTTTACCATCTGTACCTACCTCACGCGCCACACGGGTCACCTCGGAGGAGAAGGAGTTCAGCTGGTCCACCATAGTGTTGATGGTATCTTTCAGTTCAAGAATTTCTCCTTGTACGTCTACAGTGATTTTTTTAGAGAGGTCACCTTTCGCCACAGCGGTGGTTACTTCAGCGATATTTCGCACCTGGTCAGTGAGGTTACCTGCCATCTGGTTTACAGAGTCGGTGAGGTCTTTCCATACACCGGCTACGTCTTTTACCTTCGCCTGACCACCCAGTTTACCTTCAGAACCTACCTCACGTGCTACGCGCGTTACCTCGAGAGTGAAGAGGTTCAATTGTTTCACCATGCCATTTACCTCAGTGGCGATACGGGCAAATTCCCCCTGCAGTACGTGATCCTCAATTTGTAAGGGCATTTCCTGAGAGAGATTACCTTTTGCCACGGAGCTGATTACATGGGCAATTTCGATGGTAGGATGTACCAGATCAGAGATCAGGTTATTGATAGATACTTCTGCCATATTCCACGACCCTTTGGCAGTGCGGGGCATTTGTACCCTGTGATTCAGTTTCCCCATTTTCCCGATCGTATTCCGGGCCAGCATGAGTTCTTCCACCAATGTTTCGTTGAGGGCAATAATATCGTTGACGGTATCACAAATTTTACCGCTTAAACCAATATTATCTGCCGGCATCCGGACAGTGAAATTACCATTCTTAACTTCAGAAAGGACCTGTAACAACTGGCGCATATCCAGTTCGTCTACGACACTATCGGTCGCATGGTTGGACATTGGGGAAGACTGTGGAGCAATTTCCACATTTGTGGCAGGCAAGGGAGTGGCGGCAGAATTCTTCTTCCGGGTGTTCATGCTGAAGGTATTAGCGACTTTATACTTATATATGCTAAAAAATTATCTTTAATGCGCGCCCAATCAATGATTTAAAAACAAAAGAAGGTTTGTTCCAGGTAATCATACATTGTATGCTTTGAAATGGTAATTTAGCGTTACAGAAACGTTAAACATTACTAAAAGATGCAATTTTCAGGCCATTCGAAGCGGCTTATTCTGTTAGCAGAAGATGATATTGATGATCAGGAATTATTAGAAAATGCATTTAGTGAAATAGATCCTACCTGGCAGCTGGTGTGTATCCCTAACGGCAGAAAATTCATTAAATATCTGGAAAGTATAGAGGACAAGGAGCTTCCTGTGTTAATGATCCTGGATTATAATATTCCGGAACTAACGGGGGTTGAAATTGTAGAGGAGCTAAATGACCAGTCGAGGTATCTGGGAATTCCTAAGATCATATGGAGTACTTCAAGTAGTCCGGTATTTAAAGCACGTAGTATTGAACTGGGAGTGGTGGATTATATCACCAAACCCAGTGACCTGGCATCTTTTTTAACTATCGCAAAATATATGTTGTCATTTGTGAAAGAAGCATAAGATAGAATGATAACTCCAAAATTATTTACCCCAAAACATTCCACAACAGTTATGTCATCGCACAGGGAATGGTAGCCTTTTGCTACATTTGTACCAATGGTTGATAGCGCGCATTATCTGGATATTTATCACTCACGGAACGAGGAAACACAACTGGTAATAGACATACTAGCCGTTTACATCTACCCGGTAGATAAATACATGCTCTCAGATGCCGTGCTGAAGTTACTTGATATACCACAGGATGTAATTGCTGACATATTGGAAGAGCTCATAGCAGCGGGTATAGTGGTCAAACATGTGACCGGCAACTATTCACTCGATCCGGCCATGAGCTTTTTTTTATTCCCGGAAAAAGTAAGGCAGCCACAATACCTGCAATTAATTCAGCAGGTAAAACCCTACTCGTTTTATAGCAGCAACGCGAGGATTCAGGAACTACAGCAACTGTTGATCGCATTCTTCACAGGAGAGAAGTCGTTATTAAGAGCACCGGTGATGCGCATCAGCGGAGAGATCAATGAATATTTGCCTTATCTCTGCTATCTACTGTACTTTCCGGAATACAAGCCTTTATTGCAGCTGTTTGAAACTGATAGTGTTCAGGTCATTTATCAGGCGGCCATCAATCTGCAACTGCGAAATTTGTCGCCGGTTTCAATACTGGCATCAGCCCCGCCGATTATTAACTGGAATGTGTTGGAAGGTGCTATGAAACCTTCTGACGATCCGTTTTCACAAGCAGTGATTGCGCTCTATGACCAACAACCGGATGCTGCGTTTCTTTTATTTGAGCAAGGCATCAAACAGCAACCTAAAACCGATCGTAAACACATGGTACCGCTATCGCCGGTACTATCCTTTATATACGTCTTCAACCTGATCTTACTCCCTGATTCACGATCATTTCCCCTGATCACGAAAATCGTGACCTTCTACGAGAAGAAGCTGAGAGCAGACATTACCCCTGCTATCAGTTTACTCCATTTCCATCAGGGCAGAAAAGAAAAAGCAGAAAACATGCTGCTGATCCTATTACAGGGCAATCATGGAAACCTGATCAGTTACCTGGCATTGATCTGCCTACAGATCTACCTGCCTGCCAGTAAATTGCTGAAGACCTACAAAGATCTCAGCACACAATTACTGTATAAAGGCATTCAAAATCACTACCGGTTCCTTACTTACGAATACCTCTACCTGTTTAAAGATGAGGGCTTTCGTAAGAAAGAAGATGCCTACCTCGAAGCGGCATCCGTCATCGGCAAAAAACCATTGCTCTCCCAGCTGAAAAGAACTGCGGAGTGGGAAAGGCTGTTGAAATTACTCTCTATACCGGAAGCACAGCAAGCGGAAAAACCACAGCAGACAACACGTATTGCTTATCTTGTAGAACCCACTACCAAAGAGATCCAGGTCATTCTCCAATCCTTTAACGATACCTCCGGGTGGAGCAGAGGCCGACCTGTGGACATGAAAAGGTTCAGGGAAGGGGTGATACCCGGTATGACGCCACAGGATGTACGAATAGGAGACTGCCTGATCAAACAAAGTTTCTATACTTACGGCTCGGACGATTATGTGTTTGAAGACAGGGTGTGGCCGGAAATGGCCGGGCATCCTTACCTCTTCATGGCCCATGATCCCGATATCTCGTTAGATATCGTAAAAGGAGAGCCAGAGCTGCTGGTCAATAAAACAGGTAAGGGATTTACTTTTGATAGTAACCTCCCCACCACCGATTTATCAAAAGAGATCATCTTCATCAGAGAATCTGAAACAAGACTGAAAGTATTCAGGTTGACGCCTAAACAACGTACCCTCTTACAAACTATTCAACAGATTCCCGTCGTACCTGCCGATGGCAAAGAACAATTGCTCACTGCCTTACAGCAAATAGGCGCACACATTACCGTACACGCCAATCTGGAAGGTACTTCCCTCAATATTCAGCAACGTAAAGGCGATACCCGCATCACAGTTCAGTTACAACCTACTGCCGATGCACTGAAGGCATCCTTCTTTGTAAAACCTTTTGGTGCAGACCCTCCCTATTGCAAACCGGGAGAAGGTGCAGCCCACATTATAGGTGTGATGAATGGGGAACGCTGTCAGGCTACCCGCGATCTGGAAGAGGAGAAAGCGAACTATGCCCGTTTACTGGAACTTATCCAACAGGCAGTGGCACAGGAAATAGAAGATGATCACATTATCTTCTCCGATCCCAGAGATTGCCTGCAACTACTTGAAGTGATTCACGAAAACCCTGAACTGGCTATTTCAGAATGGCCGGAAGGTGAAAAACTGCGCATCCGCAAGGTTGTCACTACCCGTAGAATGACACTGACAGTAAAATCGAACCGTAAGTGGCTCGAATGTCAGGGAGAACTGAAGGTGGATGAAGACATGGTACTGTCGCTGAAAGAATTGCTGGATAATACCGTACAACATAGAAGCCGTTTCATTCCACTAAGGAATGGCAGTTATCTGGCACTCACCAAAAAGCTCTACCGACAGTTACAGGAAATCAACAGCTTTGCCACCGCTGACCACGAGTCTGTGAAAATCCAGCCTATGGCTGCCCATATGCTGGATGAGATGCTGGAAGATGCGGGTAGCGTGGAAACGGATGCCGCTTTCAAAGCACAAAAGCAGCGATGGAAAGAAATCATATCAGTTACGCCTGCTATTCCGGAAGCTTTGCAGGCAACCCTGCGTCCTTATCAGGAAGATGGTTTCCGCTGGATGGTACGATTAGCGAATCTGGGTGCCGGCGCTTGTCTGGCAGATGATATGGGTTTGGGGAAAACCATTCAGGCTATCACCTTATTGCTCCACAGAGGAGCAGAAGGCCCTGCTTTATTGGTATGCCCGGCCTCTGTATTACCTAACTGGATCAATGAGATCAATCGTTTTGCCCCCTCTTTAAGAGTGGTCGTGCTGCATGCAGGAGGAGACAGAAAAGAGTTGTTAGCTGCTGCAGGAGGTTTCTCTGTGGTCATCATCACCTATGGGTTGTTGCTCTCAGAGAGAGCACTACTCACTGCTATTGAGTGGGATACCGTGATCCTGGACGAAGCACATGCCATCAAAAACTACCAGACCAGAACAGCAAAAGCTGCCATGGCACTACAAGTACATTTCCGGTTAATACTCACGGGTACCCCTATCCAGAATAACCTGAATGAGATATGGAGTCTTTTCCATTTCATCAATCCAGGGCTGTTGGGTACACTCAAGCATTTTACCAGACAATTCACTACACCAGTTGTATATAATCCAGATAGCACCGTCAAGGTTCACCTGAAAAAACTGATCGCTCCTTACATGTTGCGCAGAACAAAAGGCGCTGTGCTGGATGAATTGCCGGAAAAAACGGAGATCGTCAAACTTATCCCTTTATCTTCCGATGAAAGGGCTTTTTATGAAGCGATCCGTCTCAAGGCTATTGAAAACATCCGTAAGTATAGGGTCAGCGACAGCAAGCAACACCTGAATACGCTGACCGAAATAGGCAAACTTCGTATGGCAGCCTGCCACCCACAGATGTTGCATACGGAAGTGAACATCCCTTCTTCCAAACTGGCCACCTGTCTCGAAATTGTGGAAGAACTCATTTCCAATAAACACAGGGCGTTGGTATTTAGTCAGTTTGTACGCCACCTGGAACTGGTAAAACGAGCACTGGATGACAAAGGGATTTCCTACCTTTATCTGGATGGAGCAACGTCTATTCCTGACAGGGAAGAACGGGTGAAACAATTTCAGAGTGGCACCACAGATCTCTTCCTCATTAGTCTCAAAGCTGGTGGGCTGGGACTCAACCTCACCGCAGCAGATTATGTCATTCACCTGGACCCATGGTGGAACCCGGCGATAGAAGAGCAAGCTTCAGATCGTGCTTACAGAATGGGGCAGACAAAACCTGTGACCATCTACCGACTTGTGATGCAGGATACAATTGAAGAAAAGATCATTTCCCTGCATCGGAATAAACGTGATCTGGCAGATCAATTGCTGGCAGGCAGCGATATTTCAGGTAAGCTTTCCACCGAAGAACTGATTGCTCTCATCGTGAAATAATTTGAGCTATATTGTATTTGAATCACAGATTATGCATGAGAATCCCCCATCTGATCAGACCGCTCCCGTTGGTCAGGAGATACAACAGATAAAAGCCACCCTTCATGCCGTAGGTATCGGTATTTGGGATATTGATATTCTTCAGAATAAAGTAATACTGGACACCACATGTAAAGAGCTATTCGGCTTACCGCCGGTGACAAATATTACCTATGAAATGTTGTTAGGCAGCCTACATCCGGCAGACAGGCAACAGGTGCGTGAGTCCGCTAAGAAACTCATACAAAAGCAAGTTGACAACAGCATCAACCTGCGATTCAGAACTGCCGATGTAGATAATCGCTCGCTGCGCTGGATACAGGTAAAAGGGCAGGTATACTTCACCCCTGAAGATACAGCTGCACGCCTCTCCGGCATGGCGATGGACATCACCAGTGAAGTCGCCGCCAATGAAAAAGCCGAAGTAGCAGAAAGACTCTCCACTATCGCTATGGAAAGTTCCGGTGCCGGATCATTCACCATCGATTTCGCCAGTGATACCATCACCTATTCCCCCTCGCTCGCACACATGATCATGGGCGAACGGATGGGAGGCACTCAATTCAGAGATATTTTTCTCCCTTATGTACACCCCGAAGACCGCAAGATAAGAGAGGCCGCTTATGAAGAAGCCATGGACACTGGTATACTCAGCTACGAATGCCGGTTCATATGGAAAGACGGCACTGTACACTGGGTCAAAATCAGGGGTAAATATTACTATGACCTCACGGGCAGGCCTGTATCTTTTTCAGGCATCGGTCTGGATGTGACAGAATCCAGGGAACATACCCGTCTGCTCAAAGAAGTAGAACAACGTTTCCTCCTGGCATTTAATAATTCAAGTATCAGCATGGCCTTCCTTGATAAAAACGGGGTCATACAGGAGGTGAATAAAGCCTTTGCAGGATTACTGGGATATGCACAGCCAGAGCTGTCAGGTATGCACTACAGAAGTATTGTGCAGGCAGACTACAGAGGGGAAAGCGACAAGTTATTCGCCAGCCTTGTCAATGGCGAACAGGAATTTTACAACCAGATCAAACAATACTATCACCAGGATGGCAGTGTACGCTGGGTACAGGTGAACATTGCTACCGTGGCAATGGAAGAAGCCAATTCCACACACATCCTCGCTATCGCTTTTGATATAGGCAATGAAGTAGCCGTACGCAAAGAACAGCAACAACTCCTGTCATTGGTAGAAAACAGTAATGACCTGATCATGGTCAGCAACCTCGAAGGCAATGTCACCTACATCAACGAGGCAGGCGTCCGGTTGCTGGGCTTACCCAACAAAGCTTCAGCCATTACTCACTCTATGAAAGACTTTTTTGAGCCAACCTTTTTCAATCAGGTAAAGGACTCAATCATTCCCGAACTGCTCAGAGAAGGTAAATGGACGGGTAGACAAACCTACCAACATCAGGAAACAGGAGAACCACTGCCATTCATGACGAACGCTTTCAGGCTGGATAGCCCTATGAGCGGAAAACCGATTGCGGTAGCAGGTGTAGCCAGAGACCTGCGTACAGAACTGGAAACACAAAAAGCCCTTCTTGAAAGTGAAAACAGGTTCCGCTCACTGGTGGAAGAAGCACCTGTACCGACCGCCCTTTATGTAGGCAGAGAACTGATCATCGAAGTAGCCAATGAGGCAATGCTCAATTTATGGGACAGGGGTAGCGCCATCATTGGCCTTCCACTAACCAGGGCAATACCAGAGATTCACGGACACTCTTTCCTCAATATCATGGATCATATCTTCAATTCAGGAGAGGTATATCATGGTCGTGAAATGCCGATCGATCTTGTGATCAATGGCCGCGCAACACTTCTGTACCTGAATATTACCTTCAAGCCATTGCTTAATCCGCAGGGGGAAGTGTATGCTATTATGAATATGGCCACAGATGTAACCCAACAGGTACTAGCCAAAAATAAGATCCTGGAAAATCAGAGTTTCCTGGAATCTGAAGTACTAGAGCGTACAGAAGAACTGGCTGCTTCCAATGAAGAACTGGCGGCGATGAACGAAGAATTGCAGGAGGCAAATTTGCACCTGGTGCGTTCTAACCAGGAGCTGGAACAATATGCGTATGTAGCGAGTCATGACCTGCAGGAGCCTTTGCGCAAAATCCGGATCTATGCAGACCTGTTATCGAACAAAGATGACCTGAATATTGAACATAAACGCCTGGTAGACAAAATCAATCAGTCGTCCGAACGTATGTCTATGTTAATCAAAGACCTGCTGGAATTTTCCCGCCTGCTGGAAACGGGGAATATGATGCGGGATGTAGATCTGACAGAGCTGCTACTGATGGTGAGCAAGGATTTTGAATTGATCATTGAAGAAAAGAAAGCCCGGATTAATATTGGTAAATTGCCTGTGATACAGGGCGTGCCATTGCAAATGAATCAGTTATTTTACAACCTGATGAGTAATGCGTTGAAATTTACACAGGAAGGTGCAACACCGGTGGTAGAAATACAGGCCCGCGTTATTTCACTGGCAGAAGTGGCTAATTACCTGCGTATGCCGGAGCAGGGCAGACAGTATTACGATATTTCATTCAGAGATAACGGGATAGGCTTTGATAATAAATATTCAGAGCAGATCTTTGAAGTATTTAAACGCCTGCATAACAGGAACCAATATCCCGGATCAGGTATCGGATTGTCGTTGTGCAGAAGAATAGTGGGGAACCATGGCGGACATATGTATGTGCTGTCAGCCCCAGATGAAGGGACGATCTTTCACATCATTCTGCCAGGAAAGCAATAACTGGATAAATCAATTTTTTTATTTTTACACCATGAACATTTTTGGCTTCTGGAACGACTCCTATTACCTGATTATTATTTTACAGATTGTTTGTATTATCCATTGTCTTAAAACAGGCAAAAGGGACTATATCTATCTCCTGATCCTCTTACCAATGATCGGATGTATCATCTACTTTGTCCGTGAAATATTACCAGAAATCAACAGGGGAGAGTTCTTACCTAACCTACAACGGGTATTTTTCCCAAAAGCCGCTATCAGAGAGTGGGAACACCGTCTCAGGATATCTGATACCGTTGCTAACAAAATGGGACTGGCAGCCGCCTACGCTGACCAGCAACAATATGACAAAGCCATTTCACTGGCAGAAGAATGCCGGAAAAGCTTTCCTAAAGATTTAGGCATTTTACAACAGCTGGGACGCTTTTATTTCTTTGATCAGCGCTTTGCGGACAGTATTGTCTACATGGAAAAAGCATTTGCACAGACAAATGCGAACCTGATCAAACAGGAAGATGAACTGATGTATGCACGGGCGCTGGAAGCCACAGGTATGCTACCACCTGCTGAAGAGGTGTATAAGAAAGTGATTCGTGTACATCACTCTATCGATGCCATGTATCACTATGGCCTATTTCTCAAAAATCAAAACAGGAACAAAGAAGCGTTGCAACAGTTTCAGACTATTAAAGATGAGTTTCACCTGCATCCAAGATATGTACGCAGGATGAATGCTCAGTGGTTACGACTCGCCAAGCGGGAAATGGCAGGTCTATAAACCAACAACTCCCGGCGCCACAGTAATGCGATACTGCTTTGCCAGGAGTGTCTGTGACTATACTTATCGAACTGCTTGTCAACTGCTGATCTTGTGCACTACAAGATTATCATAGTAGATGTATCCATCTGCTGAAGCTTCCCAATAGTCTTCACTACCACCCCTGAAGGTGTGGAAGGTCAATCCTTTGATCAGGCGTTTGCTGTCATTGGTTGTCCAGCGGATATCTTTGTCTAATACGATCGTATTGTCGATCACGTATTGAACGTGACCATCTGTGTTACTACCGGTATTGCTTTTTACATACAGGTGTACATGATACCATTGTCCTTTATTGAGGCTGCCTGAAGAAGGGTACGATTTACCGAAAGTTTCTCCATAGGTGCCTGATTGGTCTTTGAAGTAGAGATAGGGTTGGAAGAACACGCGGCCGGCATCGGTTTGATACCACATGAGGCGTGCACTGCCACCATTGCCATCCCATCCCGGGTCACCGCCGGTATTGCCATCGCCGATAGAAAAACCGAAGCCCAGCTTACCACCTCTGGACCATTCGAACTGACTATGAAAACGAATGTCATAGTCTACTTCATAGGCAGAGCCGTCCGAAATGTCGACATTGCCGATAACGCCGCCGGCGCCGGAGAGCGCATTGGCCAGGAGTTTAATGCGGCAGTTACCGTTGGAGATCCAGCAACGGCTATCGACCCAGCCGGTGATGTTGCCGAAGTCGGAGGCTGCTGAGGAGCTGGCGTAAGTACCATCGGCATAGTTGTTCCAGTTTACTGACCAGCTGCTGTTTATTGCTGAACCGACAGCAGTCGTTTGTAGGGCTGAGGCAGATGCGAGGAGTGGAGGTGAAGCTGCCTCCTTACTGCAAGCGCAGCATAAGATGAGGGCGTAGAAAGCAAATACGCCGAGTTTTGATGTCATGTAATTTGGTTTAAAGAGGGAATAAATGGTTTTTCAGGAGGGATGTCGTGTAGAAAGGACGGAAGTACCATTCATATTATAAAAAAAAGCGCTTGCCGAAGGCAAACGCTTTTGGATTGTAGAGCCGTGCGGCCGGCTTAAATAACGAGCGGCTATTTGGAAGAACGTCCGTTACTTACAATTATTTTTTGTCTTGATACTACCCGCTGCCGCTCATCTGCCACTGTAACTATATATAGGCCTCCCGGCAATCCACTCACATTCAGACTAATACTATTCCCCTGCGCTATGCGCGAAATATGCTTTACACCATTAATACCATATAATGATACTACATACTTCGCTACCTTACCCGGCAGGGATACATTCACATACCCTGAAGCTGGATTTGGCCATACATGGCAGGTAGGCACTTTTACTGTATCAATGGTAGTTGTATCAGGTACTACCGGTTCGTCAGGATAAGTAAATGGAAAATCGATCTGTGCCTGCTTAAACTGCATTTCCAGTTCATCATCCCACTTAAATGCAGTATCTGCCTGTTTCTTCAGACTATATTTCACAGCACCACTCCAAAAATGCACAAACTCACCAAGATTCAGATCACGGGTATACTCTCCATTATGCTGAGGGAAATATTCAGACAATAATGTAAAATATCTGTTCAGTGCAGCACTGGAATCAGAACGGGAATAAATAGGATAGAACCAGTCTCTGAACCAATGCGTACCTGGCTTAGGATAGTTCTCCACACCACCAATTACATCGTTGTAAGTGCCCTGTGCATCATCATTCCAACCCAATCTCTTTTCCACATCATAAATGAAAATCTCCATCCATTTACTATCATGCCATATTGCAAATGCAGGTGAATTCATGACACCCTTGCTACCACCTTCTACGATATGCCCAACCTCATGTATAGATGCACCAAGGTTCCAATCACTTCTCGTGGTCCAGTCACCACCCAGATCAGCGACGTTGCGATAATCGTGTGAACTATCAAATACAGTAGCCGGATGACCACCGGAGAACCCACTCACACTATGATATACCATGTTTAATTTCGGATCACTAAAGGTGCCGTAATTTGATTTTACATAATCCCACACCTTTGTCATATCATCATTCATCCAGGTCACCGTGCGTGGTACAGCACTATCATAGTACATATTGATGCTGCTATTGCTATACACCAATGATAATAGCTCTCTGTGCTCAAACCAATGCTCCTTCCAGGTAGCAGGTGGCGCATTTGTCAAAGTGGTATCACTCGCATATACCCATGCAGAATTGCCAGCGCTGTTTTCTGCTCTCACCCGATAATAGTAAGTAGTGAACGGAGACAATTCCAGTGAATAGAAATGAGTAGAGTTTGGATTTAATACTTTTGAAAAATCCCAGTTGCTGCTATCAGCAGACCGCTCTAAGCGATAACTGGTTTCAGTCGTTGCATTATCAGACCAGTCCAGAATAATCTGGTTGCCGGAAACGCTTGTGGTGACTAAGTCCGAAGGCGCCGCAGGTGCACCTGTAGGGAGAGAACCACTACCAGTACCATAGATTTCCAATTCTGAGAACTGAATCAAATCATCGCCATTATTCGCAGTAATGTTTAAACGGTAGTATGTATAAGCAGTCGTGTTGGAGAATACAAAGGTTCTCTTTTTTTGTCTGCCTGTGAATACCTGATTTGTTTCACTATGCAGTGTTACCCACGTGGTACTGTCGTTAGAACCTTCAAACACCCAGTTTTTAGGGTCTCTGCCATCCGCATCATTACCGGAGGTAATGGCATACTGTGTAGCAACACCGGGATTAGCCAGATGATATATAACCCAGGTAGTTGGATTGTATGCGAGGTATTTGGTATAGATGCTGTTGTCAACAGTTTTTGCAATACCTTCTCCACCAGTGGTATTGAACTGGTCTGAAACTTTGCCATTTACATAATCAGTCAGATCAATGGCATAAGGTGCAGCAGCAGTTCTTACTACACCTGATTTTGCGATAGCAGATACACCGACTGTGTTGATAGCTCTCACATGGTAAATGTAAGCCGTACCTACACTCAGACCGCTATCGGCATAGTGATGCACATTTGCCGCTACAGTATCCAGCGTATTGAAAGTAACCCCATCAATAGAACTGGAAATGATAAAGCCTGTTTCATTCGTAGAATTATCCGACCAGCTCAGGTATGCATTGTATCCTGAAATGCTGGCGGTGAGTTGAGTGGGTGCAGCAGGTCCTGCAGCTGATCCGGACAGTCTCCATTCTGAAAACTGAATGGCGCCAGCGCCATTGCTGGCAGTGATGTGCAAGCGAAAATAAAGGTAAGCAGCAGTACCGGATACCGTATAAGTGTTAGTCTGATAGCGGGCTGCAAATGTTTGTGCAGTCTGACTATCCAGTGTTACCCAGTTACTGCCGTCATTGGAACCTAAGAGCACCCAATCCTTAGGATCTCTTGTCGATGCATCATTGGCAGAAGAAACGGAGTATTGGCTCAAAATGGCTGAATAGGCCGACTGATACTGTATCCAGATGTCTGTGTGGGCAGTATAGTACTTGGTGTTTACATCATTGTCAGTGATGCTCTGATAGTTTTCCTTTGCGTTGTCATCGTTGTTATACTGAACAGTGACGGTACCAGCATTTGCGGTAAGGTCTGTCTGGGCAAGGGCGCCAAGACTACTGCATAGGCATACAGCGAACAAAGATAGCTTTGTAAAATTACGGGTCATCATAAAGGGCGTTATGCGTTTAGTTAATAAAGTGCGCTCTAAAAATGTGTCTTTTGATTTTGGTCTGCAGTGTCAGGTCAACACGATTCTATATAAAAATAAGCACAGGTCGGTTACAAACCTGTCAATGGATTTCAAATGGATTGTTAATAGATATTAAAGATGTCTTTCAGGGATTTCTTTGCAGCGTGGTAGCCACACATGCCGTGAACGCCGCCACCGGGAGGGGTTGCAGAGGAACAAACATAAATACCTTTTGCAGGGGTGCTATAGGGAGAGAGTCTGATAGCAGGTCTTGTATATAGTTGTGTAATATCTAATATTCCACCGTTGATATCGCCACCAATGTAGTTAGGATTGTAGTCTTCCATTTGCCGGGTGTTCATGGTATGCCTGCCAATGATGCGATCACGGAAACCGGGGGCAAAACGCTCTACCTGATTTTCGATCTGCGCAGTCATGTCTACTATAGAACCATGGGGAACATGGCAATAGGCCCAGGCAGTATGTTTGCCTTCAGGAGCACGGGTTGGGTCGAAGATGCTTTGCTGTGCCAGCAGTACAAAAGGGTTGTCAGGATGATGTCCTTTTGAAGTGAGTTGTTCATTGGCAGTGATCTCTTCCAGTGTATTGCCCAGATGCAGGGTACCAGCTTTGCGGCAATGTTCATTGACAAAAGGGATCGGACCATCCAATGCCCAGTCTATTTTGAATACGCCCATACCGTAGCGGTAGCGTTGCAATTGGTATTTGTATAGTCCTTTTATTTTGTCGCCAGCTATTTCCAGTAATTGTTTGGGTGTTACATCCAACAATATAGTGCGGGCAGGAGGCAGGTCATTTAATGAGCGTACATAAGTATTTGTCTGTATCTCGCCGCCAATAGATTCGAAGTAAGCTGCCAGTGCATCGGCGATGGCTTGTGAGCCACCTTGTGGTGCAGGCCATCCCTGCAGGTGACCATTGGCCAATAAGACCATTCCTATAGCCGCTGTCGTGAGGTTGGTCAATGGCTGAATAGCATGTGCCGCCATTCCGGCAAATAAGCCTCTGGCCGCCTTTCCCTGAAATCTGTTCGCTAGGGTTTTGGCTGGCAATAACGCTTTCAGCCCAAAACGCGCCATAGCACCGGGATGCTTTGGAAACGCCAATGGACCCAGTAACGCAGGTGCCAATGCTGGCCAATCCCTCACTACCGGGTCCATGAGTTGATGATATTTATGTTCGTCTATACCGAGTCCTTTTGCTGTCTCATCCAGTGAGCGATTTAATACAGCTGCGGTACCATCGTCAAATGGGTGTGCAGCGGCCACTTCAGGTTGCAGGAATTTCAGTCCATAATCTGCCAGTGGAAGGGTCCGAAAAAACGGAGATCCTGCTGCTAAAGGATGAATGGCAGAGCATACGTCATGTACAAAACCAGGCAAGGTGAGTTCTTTGGAACGGAGACCGCCCCCAATGGTATCACGACCTTCCAGCAGCAATACCTGTATACCCTGTTGTTGCAGGGTGATAGCTGCCGCCAGGCCGTTGGGGCCTGCACCTACTACGATTGCATCATATGCCTGTTTGTTCATATTGTTATTAATATTGCCCCGCTTCGATGGTGCTTTCAGACAATGTATACCTTTTATCTACCTTATCCAAAATTACGTAAATGCATCACTACTATACGGCCTCAATAAATAACGCAGCATTTCCAACGTCCATTATTTTAATAAAAATAATGAGAGTGTATCAAAAATAAATAAACTCCTCAGAAGTGCTTAAAGGACTATCTATCTCCATTAGGTATCCGAATAAAATGAGGCCGTATCTTACTTAAGATACGACCTCATTTTATTCTATTACCTGGGGCACTTTATCGTTCCATCATATCAAGGATATCAGTCCAGATAATTCGCGCGATCTGCTCACTCTCCACCATTCTGATCCTATCTGCCGGCATTGCCATACTGTCTTCCTGCCAATCCATATTATCCGGCATAAAATCTTTCAGAATGTTACCACTTGTGATTACTTCATAGGTGGTTTCATGACGTGCTTCATTTACACTGATCACAATTTGATAGGACCGACCCTCTATATATACTGTAATTGTATTCTTTACCATAACAAACAAAAATTAGTTGTGATATTGCGACAATAGGTCGCAACAGTGGGGTACAAATGCTGTAAGATCAGATATAAGAAAGCTAACCATGATTGGCCACACGATGTCCCGCTTTTTTCGCCACGCCGGTAGGATGGGGTCCCCTGGTTTTTTCCTTGTTGGTGGTCAGGCCAATGGCTTCAGCCTGACTGGGGTGCTTCACTTTCTTTCCACTTTCATGCTTTGTTCCTTCATTTTGTTTTTTTGCCATGTCGACTTCGCATTTTAATGGGTGAGTAATAGAAGAACACTTAAGGTAAATCAAAAGGTTTGCCAGCTTGCGAAGGACAGGGTCAAATAATATTAACTAGTTGACAATCATAATATAACAAATGAAGCTTCCTGACTCCGTCAGGGGTGGGTGGGTTAGGACTTATGTCTACAAAGTATTCCAATGGTCTCCTTACTTAAATTAAGTACCCCAAAACCTGGCAGATTTTGCCGGAGGCAAAATCTGCCAGGTTTGAATCCGACCTTCTGTGTATTGCCAGAGGCAACACACAGAAGGTCGGGGGATAACAAAAACTACATGCATACCAGGGGGCTAATAAGAATGAAAAACCTGTTGAGACCTGGTTCTCGGCCTGGCTTGCAGCATGCAATCTAAACTTCAGAATACTTGTATCGTGGTAAATTTTAGCACAAAGGAGAGGACACCGCCTCTATCAATAACGTTTAAACTATGTATCGCTAAATTACCGATACCTTTCATTAAAAGTTGTCAATGAATTTCAAACGAATTGTAAATGAAATTTAAATTCCCGATATTTAAATATGAACAGAAAAACGCGGTTGGGGTTTAAACTGGCGATTGAAAGAATATATTTGTCTTTCAGGAATTATTACATGAGGCATCCGGTTAAGGTTTACATCACTTCTTCAGTCATCTGTTTCATTGTATTGGCAATAGTCCAGATCATGTTAGTATACAATACCTATGATCTGCTAAACAGAAGATTCTACTATGAAAAGAAAGGACGTATCAATGAACGTTATACAAAAGCTATCATCAACGACCACGTCTTTCCAGGTGGAAAAGATATTATTGATGGCCTGTTAACACCGCAATACCACGAACTCGAAAAACTTTACAAAGCTGGTGATACCGCCCGCTTCAATCGCACATCCCAGATAATGCTCCGGAATGTTTTCAATACTCTCATCAACAAACAAAATGCAGATGAACTGCTGAGAGATATCAAACTCAAAGAAGGCATTCACGATTCACTCAGGTACTTGCTTGTTGTATCTCGCATTGACCTGCAGTTCGCTGATCTGAAATACGTAAACATCTATGACAAACGAAAAAAATACCCGCTCATAGACGATGCTATTCAGACACCCAAAGGGATTAAAATATTCGGCGACCTGGCTAACCCCGATGAGCAAAGTCAGATCATTGGTCTCTTTGTATCTGATCCAAAACCGTATACTTACGCCATTAGTTTTTCACTCTACGCCGATCCATACAACCGCCGGCAGGTAGTGTTCAAGCAAATGCAGGGCATCCTCACCATGAGCCTGCTCTCGGTATTGGCTATCATCATCCTGTTCTTCATCACACTCCGCAACTGGATCAAACAGAAGCATATTGCCGATGTAAAAACAGATTTCATCAACAATATCACCCATGAGTTCCATACACCACTCTCCGCCATCATGGTGGCCAATAAGAACATTCAGAACGAACGGGTGCTGGAAAATAAAACCGCTATCCGCTCCCTCTCCGACATCATAGAGCGGCAATCGCAACGATTGAAGCTACTGATCGGCCAGGTGCTGGACATTGCTACCATCGATAATTTATACGTACAGAAAGGCCCTGAAGACTTGAATGTGCTGATCAGTGAGATACTCACCGACTTTAGTATCAAGTTCCCTTCAGACAACCTTCAACTGTCTTTTATCCCTGGCCCGGAAACAATTATAGTCGATGCAGACAGTTTTCATTTTACCACCCTGCTGCTCAATCTCCTCGATAACGCAGTGAAATATAACCTGCAGGTGGTAAAACATATACAGGTCTCCACCATGGAAACAGAAACTGATATACAGATCTCGATCAGTGATAATGGAATTGGTATGGATAAAGAAACAATCCGTTATATCTTTGACAAGTTCTACCGAAATCAGAAAGATCTGACGCAAAATGCCAAGGGTTTGGGACTTGGCCTGCATTATGTAAAGCAATGCATAGATGCTCACCAATGGACAGTAAAAGTGGACAGCGAGCCTGGCATGGGAAGTACATTTGTAATCATTATACCTAAGTGAAAATTGTAAGGGGATGAAACACAAAATTCTGTTAGTAGAGGATGAAGCAGACCTCGGAAACGTTGTAAAACAATACCTGGAATTAATGGATTTTGATGTGGACTGGCAACAAAATGGCCGGACCGCCCTGGACCTGTTTGAGAAATCGCCCAATGCCTATCACATTCTCCTCATAGATGTAAACCTCCCCGGATTGAATGGATTCGAACTGGCGGAACAGATCATTAGGCTCAACAATCATGTCCCCTTCCTTTTCCTAACGGCAAGAGGGGACAAGAATGACCGGCTGAGCGGATTGAAGATAGGTGCAGATGATTATGTCGTCAAACCCTTTGATGTAGATGAACTGGTACTGCGCATCCGTAACATCATCAAGAGAAAGCAACCTGTTGTGAGCGCAGAACCAGCTCAACAGAGTGTGATCAATATAGGGACGACCCACCTCTTTGTAGATTCACTGAAGCTGGTGACGGAGCAGGGAGAAGAGATCATTCTCACTCCAAGAGAGTGCGATTTGCTGGTATTGTTCTTTAACAATGTAAACCGTGTATTGAAGCGGGAAGAGATCCTCACTAAAGTATGGGGCTCCAACGACTACTTTGTAGGCCGTAGCCTCGACGTATTCATTTCACGTTTTAGAAAGTATTTCCAACATAATATTAATATCAGTATCAAGAATGTATATGGTATTGGTTTCGTATTTAATGTGAAATAGCGATCGCCCTGTTAGCTCGGTTATAGGCTGTTTGCGTTTTATATTCAAACCACCTTTTGCCCAGCAGCTTGCGCATCGCATCGTCAAAACGGCGGGTAATAAAGATGTTCCTCACACCGATGGCCCGTTTGGTTAGCGATACCGGCAGTGCCCTGTAAGCCACAGAATATCCTGCCGTTTCATACTGTATATAATGCCAGTACCCTGAAGGAATAAAGATCGTATCTCCCACACCCAGCTTACACTCATATCCGTCTAACAGGCGCAAACCTGGATATTTTTCATAATCAGGCTGCCGCAGGTCCGCCAGTCCATGAAAGTTCCAGGGTAAACGATATAACAGGTTTGCCTGATCGTTCGGGAAAAGCCATACCCGTTTTACACCATGCAATTGTGTGAGAAATACATGCGACATATCGATATCGTAATGGTATCGCACAGATGATCCCTCACCACCAAAGAACAGGAACGGCAACCAGGTCAGCAGATTGTCTGCCAGCTTTCGTACCTGCAGCTCCTTCCGGATATCCGGTCTTTCGCGCAGCAGGTTGAAAAGAAATAACCGGCTTTCAGTAGGTGCGGCGGCTATCAGATCGAGGTAATCCCCAAACTTCATTGTATTCCCAGCCTGACTGGTGGCCTTGTCCAGGTGCGCATTCTCTTTTTCATGCACTGCAACCAATGTATCACCGGCTTCTTTCTTAAAATAATCATAGTTCCATTTTGTCAATATTTCCTGGCTCTCCGGTAAAATAAAGTCCTTAATCAACGCTGGTATGCCGGGTGTTACAAATTCGGAAGTGAATTGTTCCCGGCTATAGCCGCTGACTATGTTTACAGGTTTCAGATGCATATGTGTACTTGTCTTTTATTTAGTGCCTGGTATCGATACAGACGATCTTTGATAAGGAATCAGCATTGGCTACCACTACCTTAATGGCAGGGGCATCCTGCTGGTTATTTAACTGATGTTGTTCTACACTCACCGATATGGTAAATGCGGTAATCACCGCGATGACACCCAGGGATGCAAATGAGGCCGCATACTGTCTGCATAAGTTCAGTTTCATGACTTTTCGATTTAAAAGGTCTGCAAGGCTGCTGACACATCCCTACAGACCTAACAACAGAGAACAGAAGGTTGATTTTTGGACCCTGACCAGGTAGTATATGCATAGCAATACCATGTCCGGTAAAGGATCAATTATTTCCAGGGTGAATAATAAAACTGAATTTGCTTGAACAGTGGTGGACTGTATCAGGTGGTGGTAAGAACAAATTTAACGGGAGCTAACCTAATTTCCAAAAAATAGTCCATAAATTTTGTAGACTAAAAAGAAAGGGAAGGATCTTCAATATGGTACAGGAAACCACGATTGCGAAAACTCCCTTTCGCAGTAATTCTTTTGTGTTTTTAAATGAGGGTTATCAATGCGTCGCTTTTCTGCTGCTGTAGTGGTACACTGTTGTCTGATGTCTCTCTTTGCTCACCTTGCCTTTGTGGCCATAGATTTTGTTTACTAATACAAAAACAATTGTAATGCTCGCAATGATAACATAATGCAATACTATTGACGGCATATGTTTGTGGAATAAAATGTTGATAGTGCTGTTTAGTGCTGTTTTGCGGTGCGCCCTTAAACTTAACCGATTTCGTAGGAAAAGATACAGCAGTATCATGAATTTTGCATCACACTTTCCTGTCATTAACAAATGTTAACAACGCCCAATGAGCCTGCATTTATGTATCATTGCGAAACATATTAAATTAATAATTAAGGCACTCGTAATTCTGTCTTTACAGACACTGGTTTGCCCAAAACAGGCATCCCATCCTTGTCCCAGGTGAAGGATTGCATACGGGGGGAACGCCTGTTTCCGCACCCATCTCCTGCATGATCATTGGCATGATACAAGATCCAGTTTTGCTTGCCGTCAGGAGTTGTAAAAAAGGAATTGTGCCCCGGTGCATACACTCCGGTTTCAGGTGATTGCAGGAACATTGGCGTTGCATGCTTCTTCCAGCTGGCGGTATCCAGGAGGTTACTGTTCCCATCCGTTACCAGCATACCTAATGCATAATAATCTGTCCAACAGGCAGATGCACTGTAAAACAGGAACAGCTTATTACCATGCTTCAGGATCTCCGGCCCCTCATTTACATTGACGTGTGGCAGGTTCGGATCATTCAGGTCACCAAATTTCTCCCAGTCATAGACAGGGCGGGAGAGTCGCACCCGTGGGCCCGTGATCGTGAGAGGATCCTTCATTTCTGCGATATAGATGTCCTGCTCTCCATTGTTATCCCCTTCCCAACCAGACCAGATCATATACAACTTTTGTTCGTGCTCAAATACAGACGCATCAATGGCCCACTTATCGGAAGGATCGGCCACCTTCCCTTTCATTTCCCAGGTACCTGCCATAGGATCGGGAGAACTGTTTTCCAGCACATAAATGCGGTGATTTTGGTTGTCGCCCCCATCCGCACAAAAATAGATATACCATTTGCCCTGCAGGAAGTGGATTTCCGGCGCCCAGATGTCTTTTGAATAAGGTCCGGTAGCAGGCGGTGTCCAGATGCTTTTGTGAGGGGCATCTTCCAGTCTTGCCATATTAGCCGTTTTCCAGAGCTCCAGGTGATTGCCTACGGTATGCATGTAGTAGTAATACCCATCTTTGTACGTTACCCAGGGATCTGGCCCGGAAGACAGGAGGGGGTTGTGAAAGGTGGTTTTCTGCTGTGCATTGCAGGCAAAGACACAGAGCAGGATACAAAGCCGGATAATAGATTTCATATACAAAAATTAAAAAACCGCTGAATGCAAATTTTCATTGCACTCAGCGGTCCATTGATGACAAATATTAAAGGTCAATTTTAACTATAGTAGAATAAAGCAGATCTTCCACACCGGCAATCTTCACCCCAATCCTTGCATATGCATAATTCTGAGCGCCCGTGGTACCTACTGATGACATAGAAGCTGGTATGTCTACAGACATGGCTACGTTATTCAGATCAGTAATACTGCTACCAGCCAGCGCAGTCCGCACTTTATAATTGCTTTGATCTACGATGGTCGTCTGGTTCAGATAAAGATACACGTTTTCAATGCTTCTGGCATTCGCATCCGTGATAATCTGTTCCAGTTTAAAAGTAGCTGCTGCTGTCGTACCACTTTTTGCAATCTGCTGGTTACGGATCATGTAATAAGGCATTACCTCAATATTCATGGTCGTGCTGCCAGTCAGGTTCAGCGGAATAGTGTCGCTATTAGTAGCGTTATTCGTCACTGATCTGAATGGCCCCTGACCAGCAGGGATAATCAGTTTATAATTACCGTTAAACAAGAGGGAAGAGAAAGAACCATCTTCCTGAATCTGCACCGCAATCGCGCCGCTCTTACCCCAACCTGGTTCCCATAGTTCAAAATATACAGCCAGCGAAGCAACATTAATGGCTTCTCCCTGGTAAGTGATACTACCCTTGAAGGTAGTCTTTGGTTCATCATAATTATCCTTCTTGCATGCAAATGCAGTCATGGCAATCAATAGACCGGTGATATATTTTCTACGAAACATAATTTTCATTTTACTGATTAGGATTCTTTACCAGCTTAGGATTATTACTCAGAATGTCTGCTGAGATAGAAGAGTAATAATTACCCAGGTTGAAGCGGTGTGCGGCAGTTACGTTAGCAGATTTCACCACTTTGAACACATATTTACCATCATTTGCACTACCTGGATTATAAATCTTGTAAGGCCAGAGACCATAAATCTGGGTATTTATTTTATCAGCTTTACCAATGTTGGATACCACTTCGCTTGCACTGATGCTTTCACCATTCCAGACTTTATGGGCCAGGCGCCAGCGTTTGTTATCAAACATTTCGTGACCTTCAAATGCCAGTTCTACTTTCCTTTCATGTACGATCCTGTCAAAGGTGATGTCAGCAGCAGTCAGTGGTGTCGTCAGTCCTGCTCTTGCACGCACAGTGTTCATATAACCAGCTGCTACAGCAGGCTGATTCAGTTCGAAAGCCGCTTCTGCTGCATTCAGCAACACTTCTGCATAACGGTAGCGTACCCACCAAACCTCACTTTGTGTACCCAGCTGTCCGGAACCTACTGCAGGATCCATGAACTTACGTACCAGGAAACCTGTCTGTGCAGAATATTCTTTACCATCGATAGGACCATCGGTACCTACTATCTGCACGCCTGTAGGGCCACCGGGAATGTTACCGATTTCACCATAAGTATCACCGCTGATGATGCTGTAAGCACCATTATTCCAATACATGATACCAGCCCAGATATCCAGGTCCTTGCCTTTGAATTTAGAACCAGGCAGCATAATAGTACCCCCTAATCTTGCATCTCTGCCAGCGAAAATGTCACCCGGATTCTCGTAGTAGATATAGTCGCTGCCTGAGTTAGTCGCAAACGGTGCATATGTGTTATCCAGTTTTTCAAACTGCTCAGCGAGGTTAAGGGAAGGATTAACACGACCACCCTGTTGCTCTTCAGCTGAAGACCATGGCTGGTTAGCGATAGTCCATCCCTGTACCTTTCCGCTTTTCAATTTGAAATCCTGTGCGAAGATGACTTCCGGGTTGTTTGACTTATCATAAAAAGTGGCTGCGAAGTTGTCCTGCAGATCTTCCGCTTTCTTCTGATAAAGGGAATACTTACCACCATTAATAATCTCCTGTGCGGCCGCCAGTGCTTTCTGATAGTAGCCCGCTGCCTTATCAGCAGGTATACCTACTTCGGCCCCGGCAGTGGCTACAGATGGTGTACCTGCGCCATATTTTGCAATAGAAGCGGCATACAAAGCTGCTCTGGCCTGCATTGCCAATGCTACACCTTTGGTAGCTCTTGATTGTGTGGCAGGATCATCAGGTAACATCGTTTTGATGGTATCCATTTCTGCAATCACGAAATCATATATTTCAGATTCTTTTGCTCTTGCATGTTGCAGATAGGTAGGATCACCACTAAAGTCGTAAGTCATAGGCTCGGTGATCAAAGGAACACCACCCATACGTTTTACTTCTTCAAAATACAGTGCAGCACGCAGGAAACGGGCTTCACCTAAAAAACGGGTACGTGCATCTTCACTTAAGGCAGTAGCTGCAGTACACTTCTGAATAAAGAGATTCAGGTCACGCATCTGGCCATAATCCCACAGATTCCACCAGTCATAAGGATAGTCGATCTGCTGTACACGCCAGTATTCACTGGCCTGAGAAGGGAATGCTTCGTCAAAATTCGTATACTCAGCCCAGTTGGTTATAGTTTGTTGATCTACATAACGGTTATAGAGATCAGCCAATACTGACAATACCAGACTTTCACTTTTCCACACGGTTTCGTCTGTCAGAATATTGGAAGGGTCAGTTTGCAGGAAGTCAGCATCCTTTTTACAACCAAACACAAACACAAGGGCTGCTGATATGATTAACAGATATTTTCTCATCTAATTGCTGTATTAAAGGATCAAAAAGAAAGGTCAAAACCAATATTCACATACTTGCTTTGTGGATAGGTCAGACCGTTATCATCAGAGACTTCAGCGTCTATACCTGTCTTACGCAGATTGTCGATAGAGAACAGGTTGTAAGCGTTGATGTAAGCACGGAAACGTTCAATCCTGGCCTTGGCAAGGATGTTCTTAGGAATGGTGTAACCCAGTTCCAGTGTGCGTGCCCTGATGTAATGAACGTTAGTCAGCCAGAAGTCAGAGTTCTTATTGTAGTTGCTATGACCTCCATTGTTGAAACGCAGAGCAGGATATTTACCAGGGATCCATTTGCTGTTTACATCATAAGCATCTTCCCTGTGCCAGCGATCGTTATAGAACTCAGCCAGCAGGTTACCCTGGTTGGTGTAAGGAATACGCATTTCATAATTACGGTTGAAGGAGTAACCGGTACCTGCTGAGAAGTCGGCTCTGAAATCAAAGTTGCTATATGCTACCGTGAAGTTGAAACCACCATTCATGATTGGGTTTTTACCTGTACCCCATCCAATAGGACGTACATCCAGATCGTTAATCACCCCATCGCCATTCCAGTCTTTGTAAATCAGGTCACCTGGTAATAATGTTTTGTTACCCGCCCCGTCAACGTTTACTTTATAGTTGTTGATCTCGTCCTGTGACTGGAATTGTCCGATTACGTTATATCCCCAGAATGTATTGGCGTACCTGTTTTCAGCAGAGTTACGATAGTGATCAATGGAGTTCAGGAATACTGGTTTGTAGCTATCCAGGTTCTTTGAACGTGCATAAGAGAAGTTAGCACCTACAGTGAAACGTACTTTCTTTATCTCGCCATGGTAATTAATAGAAAACTCCGCACCGGATACCAGATCGCTCTTCACATTTTCTAAAGGCAGTGTATAACCCAGTTCACTTGGTATGAGGATATCATATTTGGTACCCAGCAGACCCGTTCTTTTTCTCTTGAAATAATCAACCGCACCGCTGATCCGGTTGTCCCATAAACCATAGTCAGCACCGATGTCCAATGTTCTGCTTACATACCAGGAGATATTATCGATAGGAACACCTTTGTAAGAGGAACCGATCACTGATTTACCATCCAGGATGACAGTAGAAGAGTTATAGTTATAACCGGAGAGATAGTCATATGCAGACAAAGGAATATCATCATCACCCAGTTTACCATAAGAACCTCTCAGTTTCAGTTCGCTCAGGGTTTTCTTGCCACCTACGAGGTGCTGGAAGAATTGCTCTTCGCTGATACGCCAGCCAGCCTGCATAGCAGGGAAAGTACCCCAACGTTTGTTAGGTGCGAACTTCCAGGAGGCATCTCTTCTTGCAGATACTTCCAGGTAATAACGGCTGTCGTAGTTATAAGTGAACCGGCCAATATAACCCAGACGGGCAGTAGTAAAGTCACTATCATTATACGTATCCATTGTACTGAAGTAAATCAGTGGCAGATCGTTGGTAGTCGGCACGGCATGCAGCCAGTTGTCGATTTCCCTTCTCTTGATTCTTTCTGCTACTACGGTACCCCCTACATTATGCTTGCCAAATGAATGTGCATAGTTCAGTTGCAACTGAATGGTAGGAGACAGGTTGGTGTGGTTATCTCTTTCTCTCCATGGGTTAGAACTACCGCCAGATACATTGTAAGTATCAGTATTCGGATCATAAGTATATACATTGTAAGTATACTCGTGACCATTCATAATTCTGTTTGCATAGTAATAAGAGAACAGACCTCTTACGCTCAGACCATCGATGGGAAATTTGTATTCCGCAGTCAGGTTAGTCTGTAATACGCGCCAGTCTTCGTGCCAGTAGCCGGACAACTTCTTATTCTGTAATGCCCAGTTTTCGGTATTGTGACCGATGTTGTTTGGGTAATTTGGGTTATCGTTTGCATAAGGCCGTTCGATAGGCGTGTTACGCAGAATAGCGAAACGAGCTTCCCAGTAGTCATCTGTACCTGGTACACCTGGTTGGTCGCGGGTTTCAACACGACCATTGATCTGAGCACCGATTTTGAAGTTGTCAGAAACTTTGGCCTCGATATTACTCTGAATGTTGGTACGTTCGAATGTGAATTCTCTGCCCAGTACAGAATATTGTTTCAGGTGAGTGGCAGATACATAGTAGTTGATCCTGTCAGAACCACCACTGAAGTTCAGGTTCAGGTTTGTAAGCGGAGCATTGTCTTTCACAATAAACTTGTACCAGTCAAAGCTCTTGTAGCCTTGTTCAGTACCTGCTTTCCATTTTTCCAGTTCTTCTTTGGTGATGGTAGTAGAACCATACTGGTTCATTTCAGCATCAGCTTTACCAGCCATCCACTCATAGGCATTTACGCCTTTAGGGAAGCGGGTCCAGTTCTGCCAGCCAGTATATGCAGCCAGATTGATGGTGTTGCGGCTGTTCAGTTTACCTCTCTTGGTAGTAACCACCACTACACCATTCGCAGCACGCATACCATAGATAGCAGCAGAAGCGTCTTTCAGAACGGTGATAGTTTCAATATCGTTCGGTGCGATGTTGTTGAACTGACCTGCATCCTGTTGGATACCGTCAATTACATACAATGGATCGCCCATGTTACGGATTTGAATAGATGCACTCGCACCCGGACGTGAATCGGACATGCGGAAGGTTACACCCGGCAGTTTACCTGCCAGTACGGTACTTACTGTAGAACCAGCGTGTACATCGCCCATATCTTTAGCAGATATAGCGGCGATCGCACCGGTGAGTGATTCTTTCTTTTGTGTACCATAACCTACGATCACCACATCACTTAGTGAAGTAGCAGAAGGTTCCAGTGTTACGTTGATAACGCTCAGCCCATTGATCTCAACTTCTTTGGAAGTATACCCTACATAAGAGAAGATGAGGGTACCGGATAGATCCGGTGCATTGAAAGCGAAATTACCACCGGCATCAGTAACAGCACCGGCTGTACTATTTTTGAGTTTTACGTTTACGCCGGGGAGTGGTGTTCCTTTTTCGTCTACCACTTTACCCTGGATGCGTACAGCAGCATCAGCGGAATAAGTGATCTCCTCTGCCTTGCGTAATCGATTGAGCACAATTTGCCGGCCATCGACCTGATAGGAGAGTTGTAACGGAGCGAGTAACTTGTCGAGTACTTTACCCAGTGGCTCCTGTTTTGCTTCCAGACTGACTTTGCGGGAAGCGCTTATCAGCGTGGAAGAATAGAGGAATTTCACATCAGCCAGTTTTTCTATTTTAGACAGCACCTGATCAACAGATTGCTGACGGGCGTCGATAGATACAGGTTTGGTGAGAATTTCCTGGGCCTCAGTAGACTTTGCAAATGTGAGACCGGTGCATAACGTGGCAATTAGCAGCTGGTAAAAGCATGTACGCATGACCATAAAGATTAAATCATGGATTCGTAGTCTTTTTTTCATAACTTGAATTGTGTTCCTGTTTGTAATGGGAAATAGAAAGGGTGTCTTATCCCAGTGGAGCGGGTATAAGGCGGTGCCGCAAGAGTATTCTTTCAGCCAGTGGTACGGCCATACCGCTGGCTTTTTCATTACGTGATGTAAAGCATAAGTATCAGTGTAAATTTTTGTTTGTTCTCAATAACGTATTTCGTGGAATAGTGTGTCAACGGGGGAACTCTCTACATTCCTTATTAGCTACGCGTACGTGAACACTATTAATGACATCCTTTGGTTGTAATTGTAATCTCATTTCCTTCGATCGTACAGTTTGCTTCCAGAGCCTGACAAATAAGCTTTAATTTTTCCTTTAGTGGTTCGTCATCCAGGGAGGCAGTGAGTCTACAGCCAGCCATCAGGTTTTTATCATAGTTGATATGAACACCATAGGCTTTTTCCAACAGGGTCAGCACACTATCTGCAGGGGCATCTGCGAATACAAACGAGTACAGCTCAGTTATAGTTGGCTGGGCAGATACTGCTACAGACATTGGCAATACATCTAACGCATGAGTGGAGCGTTTCAGTATCGCCTGCTGATTGGCAGATAAATTTGCCCGGGCATCGTTCGCTTTTGGTTGTATTGAAATAGCAATTTTTCCGGTTTTTACTGCTACACTTACCAGGGTATCTTCATCATAGGCTCTGACCATAAATGAGGTACCAAGGACGTTGATTACCATTTCGTTGGCATATACTACAAAAGGTTCAATGTTTCTTTTTACTTCAAAGAACGCGGCACCGGAGAGGTATACCTGACGGTGGCATTTGCCAGTGAGACAGGTGGAATAACTGATCCGGGCGCGGGGTTGCAACACCACAGAACTACCATCGGGAAGGCTGACAGTTTCGGGTTTCCTGCCTTTGTTGATACGCTCAACAAAAGTGTTTTTAGCTGTTTCAGCTTTTGCCACCAGTTCATGGTAAGTACTGTGATCCGGCTTGTGCAGGGTATACCACATAACGGTGGTAGCTACCAGGGCGATGAGCACAGCAGCGGCAGCCATATACAAGGGGCGGAGTCTCCGCACTGGTTGTTGTGGCGTATCCATGCTTTCGCGGATATTTTGCCAGATAGCGGCATCGACATTTTCCTTCAAACCAAATGCAGGAAGCTGTGACGCTGCCAGAATAATGGCACGGGCCTGCAATATAGCGGCTCGCTGATCAGGAAAATTTCGGGCGATGGATTCCCAATGGGCTGCGTTTTCGCCATATTTCACCCAGGCGACGAAACTGTCGTCGGTTACAAAATCGGCGGTATCGAAGTTTGAGTAATCCATGTATAGATATAAAGACGGGGAAGGGGGTTTTTAACTCACTTATGTTAAAGTTTTTTTAAAAAAACTTTTTGGGGGCTACAGCAGCTCTCTCAATTTGACTACCGCACGCTGTACCAGATTACGAACAGATTGCTCATTGACGCCCATAATCCCGGAAATCTCTTCCCAGCTAAAATTATCATAAAACCGGAGGCGGATAGCCTCCTGTTGCCTGACTGGCAATTGTCGCATGGCTTTTTGCAAACGAAGCTGTTGCAACAGATCCTCTTCGCTCATAATGCGCAAATCCTCTGCCGAAGACTCCTCCTGCAATGACCAATCAAGGGCCAGGGCTGCCTTTGCATCCGATAACCGGTGCAAACGCCTCCGCAAAGACCTGAAAAGATAGTATTTGACAGAAGTAGTCGCTGAGAGATTATGCCTTGTACGCCAGAGATCGGCAAAAAGATCCTGCATGGCATCCTGCACCTGTGCAGCATCTCCCGCAAGGTGGTAGCCGTAGTTATACAATACAGCAGAAAAACGCCTGTACATCTCACTAAAGGCCTGTTCGTCGTCCTGTCTAAAGGCATTCCACAGTACCTCTTCCGCTATGAATGACTGATAGCTATTTCCAGACCCCAATTTACCTGATTTAAAAAAGTATCACCTGAAGTAATAGTATGGTTCACCAGTCCATTCTCACTGGCTGCGGGGACTAAACTACGAACTATAAAAATCATTTACGAATCATTGCTTATCCCGGGATGAGTTATACCAAAAAAAACGGGGCCTGATAAATATCAGGCCCTCCCCAAATTAACCATTAAAAAAACTCATTTGAATTTTGCTTGAAACAAAATTAGAATGAATCTTTTGCAAATCTGTTAATCATAAGTTAATGATTCTAAATAATATGGGGAGGTGATAACGGTAGAATTAGAATGATACTTACATGATCAAATAGGTGAATAAATTAGTCCAGGCCGCAGCAATCTCTATAAAAAAAAGGTCCCCGGAAAAAATTCCAGGGACTTACCATTTAACCTATATTCTGTACTGTAGCATCAAAATTTTAAATATTTTTCAGAGGCTTAGACTTTTTCTCACTTTCTATACTTCAAATCGTTTCTCTAAAGTTTTGCTCTCAAATATTTTCTGTATATAAGACGGTGATTAATATCCGAAGTTTAACGGGTTTCGATTTTTTTTTCAATTTATTTCTAAATTACCTGCTATGAACAGGATTGACCGGCTTTCCGCCATACTTATTCAACTACAGGGCAAGAAAATAGTGAAGGCTGCTGAGATAGCAGAACGCTTTCAAATCAGCCTCAGGACTGTATATCGCGATGTCAGGGCCCTGCAGGAAGCAGGCGTACCTGTGGGTGCGGAGGCTGGTACAGGTTATTATCTGGTAGAAGGATATCACCTGCCACCGGTGATGTTTAACAGGGAAGAGGCAGCTGCGTTGCTGACAGGAGAGAAGCTGATGGCCCAGTTAAGTGATCATTCCAATAAAAAACAATTTGGCAATGCCATGCAGAAGATCAGGGCTGTGCTGCGGACCAGTGAGAAAGATTTCCTGGAATCGTTGGAACAGAATATTGCGGTCGTTGCCCGCAGGGCTCCGGAAGATAGTGAGTTTCCAAACCGCTTCCTCTCAGATATTCAACATGCACTGGGCAAGCACCTTATGCTCAAACTGGATTACTTTGCCCTGCACAGCGAAACACTGACACATAGAGAGATAGAACCCATTGGTATTATATATATGATGGGGTACTGGTACCTCATTGCCTGGTGCAGACTACGCCATGCTTATCGCAATTTCAGGATGGATCGCATCCGAAACCTGGCTGTTACAGATGTTTCTTATGACAGGGATCGGCACATTTCTTTAAAGGAATACATGGAAAAATATGCGGAGCCTGCTGCTTATCCTCATGTAGTGAAGCTGCGGTTTAGTGCGGGTATGGCGAGAAAGCTGGGGAATCAGCGGTTTTATTATGGGTTGATGGAGGAGCAGACAATAGGAGAGTGTGTAGAGATGGTGTTCCTGACTTCTCATCTGGATTGGTTTGGGAAATGGGTGTTAACGATGGGAAAAGAAGTGGAGATTATAGGTCCGGAGGAATTAAAGGAACATATGCGCTTACTTGCCATCGAAATATCCGAACAATATTTATCGGATCGCTCCGCGATCCGATAAACGATCCGACGTTCAAAAAGTTGGGATTACGAAGCAATCCCAACTTTTTGAACGCTACTGACATAACGCTGTCACTCCCCATATCTTCCTTTGCATTATCAACGCTAATGCATATGTCCAAACTCGACCTCACAAAAACCTATAAAGAACTCTACACCGCCACCTCCAAACCGGCCCTCCTCTTCGTCCCCCCCGGTCATTACCTCTCCATCGAAGGCCAGGGCGACCCAAACGGCGAGCATTTCGCCGCATGTACACAAGCCCTGTACACAGGTGCTTACGGCATCAAAATGCATTATAAGAAGATGGAGCTAGACTTCGTAGTCTGTAAACTCGAAGGCCTCTGGTGGGTAAACGATGTGGAAAACTATAAAGATTTCAATGAAGTTATGCAGATACCCCGTGACCAATGGCACTGGCAGCTCCTCATCCGCATGCCTGACTTCATCAACAAGAATGATGTCAAAAACATCCTGAAAAGGGCTTATCAAAAGAAACCCATTCAATACTTCAACCAGGTATACCTCCAAACCCTGGCCGAAGGCCAAAGCATACAGATCCTGCACACAGGTCCCTACGCTACCGAACCGGTATCCTTACAGTTACTACACGACTTTATGAAAGAAAAAGGGCTGACCTGGAATGGCCGCCACCATGAGATATACCTCAGTGACCCACGCAAAACTGCGCCGGAAAAACTGAAAACAATTTTAAGACAACCGGTAAAATAACAGAGAAACGGGTTACTTTTCCCCCAGCCCCAGCAACTCTATCGCCTGCTGTGCCGCAATCTGGCTGGCATCTTTCTTATTGAACGCCTTACCGCTGCAAATGAGCTCCCCATCTACTACTGCACCTACAGTAAAGATGCGGCGGCCATTGTCCATTTGTTCTTCCAGCAGGTCGAACTCCAGTACTTTGCCATGCTTATTCGCCCATCCGTACAGCTTGTTTTTGTGGTTCATTTCCACACTTTCAAGCATTTCCAGATCGATGTAAGGCATAATAATGCGTTGGTGCACAAACTGTTTGGTACGGTTATACCCTTTGTCAAGGTATACAGCGCCGACCAGGGCCTCAAGCGTATTACCGAAGATCTGGGAAATCTTCAGAAAGCTATTGTACTTATCATAAATGGTGAGCTTTCGCAATCCCATCTTGATAGCAATATCATTAAGCTGCTGGCGGTTCACAATCTTGGACCGCATTTCGGTGAGATAGCCTTCTGTCTTATAAGGATACTTCTTGAAGAGGTAATCGCCAACAATGGCACCAAGAATGGCATCCCCCAGGTATTCCAGCCGCTCATTGCTCTCCAGAAACTTCTCCTTGCTTGAGCGGTGGCTCAGCGCCACTTCATACAATGAGAAATTGCCTGGGGCAAAGCCCAGCAGGTTATACAGATCCTTGTAAAGACTTCTCTTACCGGATACAAATCGATATAAAAATCCTGGCAGTAATTTCACACAATCAAGCAACAAATTTTTTGAAAATCACGGATGCATTATGCCCTCCAAAACCGAAGGTATTGCTTAATGCAGCGTTTACTTCTCTATGTTGTGCGACGTTAAAGGTAAAATTTAATTTGGAGTCCAGTTCAGGATCATCCGTAAAATGATTAATGGTAGGAGGAATAATACCATGTATGACAGACATGATAGCCGCAATCGACTCAATTGCACCGGCAGCGCCTAATAAGTGACCGGTCATAGACTTGGTAGAGCTGATATTCATTCGATATGCATCTTCACCAAATACCTGTTGGATCGCTTTTACTTCGGCAACATCTCCCAAAGGAGTAGAAGTACCGTGTACGTTAATGTAGTCAATTGCATTGGGTTGCAGTCCAGCGTCTAACAGCGCCATTCGCATGACGTTCATAGCGCCTAATCCTTCTGGATGGGGTGCTGTGATATGATAGGCATCTGCTGTTGCGCCACCTCCTGCCAGTTCAGCATAAATTTTGGCACCTCTAGCAATCGCATGTTCATAGGATTCTAGCACCAGTGCTCCTGCACCTTCGCCCATTACGAACCCATCACGGTTCAGGTCAAAGGGTCTGGAGGCAGTGGATGGGTCATCATTCCGTTCAGATAGGGCCTTCATAGCGTTAAAACCACCTACACAGGCATCGTTTATAACGTTTTCAGATCCTCCGGTGATCATTACATCCGCTCTGCCGTACCTGATGTACTGCATCGCCTCTATAATGGCATTGGTAGCTGAAGCACAGGCAGACACCACAGAGAAATTAGGTCCTCTAAAACCGTGGCGAATGGAAATGTGCCCTGCAGCAATGTCGATAATTAACCGGGCTATCAGGAAAGGACTAAAACGGGGAGTTCCGTCGCCCTGACCGAAATCTTTCATTTCCTGACAAAAATTGATCATACCGCCAATACCAGATCCCCAGATAACCCCAACCCTGTCCATATCGACAGAATTACGGTCAATCCCGGCATCTTGCACAGCCTGGTCAGCGGCTATAACAGCCGTCTGTGTGAAGGGATCCATTTTACGGGCTTCCTTCTTGTCCAGGTAATTGGTCGCATCAAAGTTCTTCAGTTCGCAAGCAAAACGGGTTTTGAACTTGGAAGCATCAAATTGTGTAATAGGCCCGGCACCGGATACACCGTCCGTCAATCCCTTCCAGTATTCGGATACGGAATTGCCGAGCGGTGTAAGTGCGCCTAAACCTGTAACGACTACTCGTCTTGGTTGCATTAAAACAAATCTGATTAAGTAGGATTATTTTACATGTTCTTCCAGGTAAGCAACTGCCTGGCCAACAGTAGTAATAGTTTCAGCTTGTTCGTCAGGAATGGAGATGTTGAATTCTTTTTCGAATTCCATGATCAGTTCTACCGTATCCAAAGAGTCAGCGCCCAGGTCGTTGGTGAAGGAGGCTTCAGGAGTTACCTCAGCTTCGTCAACGCCCAATTTGTCAATAATGATCTTTTTAACTCTTGATGCAATGTCTGACATAATTTTAAGTGTTTTTGGTTTAAAACTTGAGTGCAAAAATATAATTTTTATTGAATTGACAAGAACAGAGCCGAATTTTACCCAATTTACTTTAGTGTTATAGATACTAAATCCATCCCCACAAAGGATTAGACAGATATTCCGAATTCTCCCCATCCCTGGAAAATACCCCCTTACCACACCGTATATGCTTCAATGTACACATATAATAATGCCCACATTTGCCATTCAACCTCCTTTTATGCCTCCTATATACGGTTAAAGGTCGATTAACTTTAATTAACACATGAACCTCCCTATCAGCAGGGGCTTTTATTAAATTTGCCCGGGCGATATCCCCTACAACATAAATATGCGAACAAATGACTGGTAACAAAAAGTTCCTGAAAACAGTCGTTTACCTGATCCTGGCTGTAGTTATTATCGGTATTATCTATACCAGGTTTGCTGCTCCTAAAAAAGAAGATGCAGCACCCAACAAAGAAACTGTACGTGGTAGCAAAGGGAACAAACCCTTGCTGGTAGACGCTTTTATTGTACATACCTCCTCCCTTAATGAAGTTATTAATGCGAGCGGGACCCTCCAAAGCAACGAAGAAGTCCAGATCCAACCCGAAATTACCGGCAAAGTCACTGGCCTCTTCTTCAAAGAAGGCACCCAGGTAGCCAAAGGCACCCTCCTCGTCAAAATCTATGACGAAGATCTTAAAGCACAGCTGGCTAAACTGCAATTGCAGCAACAACTGGCCAAAACTACCCTCGAAAGACAGGAAAACCTACTGAAAATCAATGGTATCAGCCGCCAGGATGTAGACGTTACCCGCAACCAGGTCAGCGCCTACGGAGCAGATATGGACTATACCCGTACGCTGCTTCAAAAAACGGAACTCAGAGCTCCCTTCAATGGCCGGCTTGGACTCCGTAATATTTCCCTGGGAGCCATCGTCAACAATACCACTGTTATCACCACCCTCCAGCAAATCGATCCCCTCAAGGTGGATTTCACCGTACCTGAAAAATACCGCAACGCTATCAAACAAGGCGATGCTGTTGATTTCAAAGTTGCCGGCGACACCCATTCTTATAAAGGACAGATTTACGCAATTGATCCTAAAATCGACCTCACTACACGTACTATCAAATTAAGAGCCATCGTTCCAAACCCCGGTCAGTTACTGCCCGGTGCTTTTGCAAACGTACAGATCGCTCTCCGCAATATGCCCGATGCCCTCATGATCCCTTCGCAGGCCATCATTCCAGGTACCCGCGATAAGAAAGTGATCGTCGCTGACCAGGGCAAAGCAAAATTTGTAGTCGTGGAAACAGATCTCCGCGATGCTGACAACGTACAGATTATCAGCGGTCTTAGCAAAGGCGATACCGTGATCACCAGCGGTATGTTGCAACTCAAACCCGGTATGGTACTGAAGTATAACAAGATCAATTAAATAAACTAGACCATGAGCCTTCCCTCTCTATCGCTCAAACGTCCCGTGTTTGCCATCGTGATGAACATTATCATTGTCATCTTTGGCATCGTAGGCTTCAACTTTCTGGGGGTAAGAGACTTCCCTGCCATAGATCCTCCCATTGTAAACGTACGCACCTCCTATGCAGGCGCCAATTCAGATATTATTGAAACACAGATCACCGAGCCCCTCGAGAAATCTATCAACGGGATAGCCGGTATCAAAAATATATCGTCCAGCAGTAGCCAGGGAACTTCCAATATCACAGTTGAATTTGAACTGGGTATAGACCTCGAAGCGGCTACCAACGACGTGCGTGATAAAGTATCACAGGCACTCCGTAACCTGCCTCCCGATATCGATGCTCCTCCTGTGGTATCCAAAGAAGATGCGAATTCCGACTATATCCTCTCCATGACATTGCAGAGCAATACCCGCAATCAGCTGGAGATCACGGAATATGCGAACAACGTGCTGCTGGAAAGACTCCAGACCATTCCCGGCGTTAGCTCTATCCGTATACTTGGCGAAAAGAAATATGCCATGCGTCTCTGGATGGATCCTGCCCGCCTCTCTGCTTATAGCCTCACACCTTCCGATGTACAGGCTGCGCTGGCCAGAGAAAACGTAGAACTTCCCTCCGGTAAAATTGCCGGTAATGCCACTGAACTGACAGTACGCACTTTTGGCCGTTTGAATACGGAAGAAGATTTTAATAACCTGATTATTAAAAATGTCAATAGCAGCGTCATTCATTTCAGGGATATTGGTCAGGCAGTATTAGGTCCTGAAAATGAAGAAACGATTCTGAAAGAATCAGGTGTGCCCATGATCGCCCTGGCCCTTACCCCACAACCGGGTTCTAACTATGTAGCCATCACCGATGAATTCTATAAAAGATATGAACAGCTGAAAAAAGACCTGCCACCGGATCTGAGCACGAATATCGCTATCGATAACACCCGCTTTATCCGCAAGTCTATCGAAGAAGTGGAAGAAACCCTTGTCGTGGCACTGGTGCTGGTGATCCTCATCATCTACCTCTTCTTCCGCGATTGGCTCATGGCCTTCCGTCCATTGGTGGATATCCCGGTATCCCTCATTGCAGCATTCTTTATTATGTATATGTGTGGCTTCACCATTAATATATTGACACTGCTGGCAATCGTACTCGCTACAGGATTGGTGGTGGATGATGGGATCGTGGTCACGGAAAATATCTATAAAAAGATTGAAGCAGGCATGCCACGTATGCAGGCAGCGAAGGAAGGTTCTGAAGAAATATTCTTTGCCGTTATCGCAACCAGTATCACGCTGGCATTCGTATTCCTGCCGATTGTATTCCTGCAGGGGTTCGTAGGCCGCCTGTTCAGGGAGTTTGGGATTGTGGTAGCAGGAGCAGTACTCATCTCTGCATTTGTATCCCTCACGTTGACACCCGTATTGAATGTGAAGCTGGGTCGTAAAAAGCATACCCACTCCTGGTTTTATACCAAAACGGAACCGTTCTTTACCTGGATGGAAGATAGTTACCAGAGCGCCCTGGAGAAATTCATGAAAGTGCGCTGGATAGCTATCCTGATTATTTTAGGGTGTGTGGCCATGATTTACGTCATATTCCGCAACCTGCAGTCAGAGCTGGCGCCGATTGAAGACCGTAGCCAGTTCCGTCTTTCTATCTCAGCTCCGGAAGGTACTTCTTACGACTATATGGAACGGTACATGGATGGGTTAACCCAGTTTATGATCGATTCCATTCCTGAAAAAAATATCGTACTGACTGTGACTGCACCCGGCTTTAGTGGCGGTGGTGCGGTGAACAGTGGCTTTGCGAATGTGGTGCTCACTGAACCAACTGAGCGAACCCGTTCTCAAAAGGAAATTGTGAACATGGTGAACCGGAATATGTTCAGGTTCTCCGAAGGAAAGGTGTTCGCCATTGAACAGCAAACCATTCAGGTAGGTCGTCGTAGTGGTTTGCCTGTATCTTTTGTATTGCAGCATATCAACTTCGATAGTTTAACAAGGGTATTGCCGCTCTTCCTCGATGAGGCGAACAGTGATCCGACCTTCTCAGGTGTGGATGTGGACCTGAAGTTCAATAAACCTGAATTGCGTATTCTGATCAATCGTGCCAAGGCGAGTGAACTGGGTGTATCTGTGGATGACATTTCACAAACCCTGCAACTTGCTTTGAGTAATGTGCGCTATGGTTACTTTATCCGCAACGGTAAGCAGTACCAGGTAATGGGTCAGGTATTCCGTGGCAATCGCGATAAACCTACTGACCTGCAGAACTTCTATGTACGCAATAGCAGGGGAGAGGCTATTCAGCTGGATAACGTAGTAACGATTTCTGAAGAAACAAGTCCGCCGATTATTTATCACTTCAATCGTTATAAATCTGCTACTATTTCTGCGGGGCTGGCACCGGGTAAGACAATTGGGGATGGTATCGATGCTATGTACCGGATTTATAATGACCTGCAAAAGAAAGGCGTGATCGACGATTCTTACAATGCAGCATTGTCAGGATCTTCCAGAGACTATGCAGAAAGTGGTTCCAATACCATGTTTGCATTAGTGCTGGCGTTGGTATTGATCTACCTGGTGTTGGCAGCACAGTTTGAGAGCTGGGTCGATCCGTTTATCATTATGCTCACAGTGCCACTGGCATTTGCAGGAGCGTTGTTCTCACTGTGGGTCTTTGGTCAGACATGGAATATCTTCTCACAGATCGGGGTAATTATGTTGATCGGATTGGTGACGAAGAATGGTATCCTGATCGTAGAGTTTGCGAATCACAAACGGGATGAAGGACTGGAAAAAGCAACGGCTGCAATAATAGCGGCGACCATGCGTTTGCGTCCTATTCTGATGACGAGCCTTGCGATGGCATTGGGTGCATTACCAATTGCTATGTCACTGGGTGCAGCGGCCACGAGTCGTATTCCTTTGGGTATTGTAATCGTAGGTGGTATCGTCTTCTCATTGGTACTGACCCTATTTGTGATTCCGGCGATGTACATATTCCTGAGCAGAAGAAAACCAGTAACAGAACCAGTAAATGATTGACATGAAACGTATCCTCATATTCTGCCTGTTGCTACCCGTCTTCCATCTATCTGCACAGCAGGTGCTGACGGTGGAGCAGGCAATAGATCTGGCATTAAAAAACAACTATGATATACGGCTGGCAAAGAATGATGCCGCCATTGCAGCTAACGATTATGCCTATGCAAACTGGGCGTTTGCACCGAGGGTGAATGGAACCGCTTCAAAGGTGTGGAATACCACCCGTACCAAACAGGAGTTTGTAAATGGCTCCAAGCGGGATACCAGTGGGATTCATAGTAATAACTTAACAGGCAATGTGACCTTGTCATGGACACTCTTTGACGGGTTGAAAATGTTTGCTACCCGGCAAAAACTGGAGGCCATACGTGACCTGGGAGATGCCACCCTAAAAGATCAGTTGATGACGACTGTAGCCAATGTAATAGCAAGTTACTATGCAGTGGTGCAGGGCAAACAACAACTACATAACCTCTCAGAACAATTGTCTATTGCAGATGAAAGAGTGAAATTGTCTGATGCAAAATTTCAGACGGGGTTAGGACCCAAGACCGATTGGTTGCAATCAAAAGTAGATTACAATGCATTGAAAGCGTCTTACCTGCGGCAGCAGACGGTGATCGATCAGGGCAAAGTGATATTGAATCAGTACATGGTGATAGAAGGTGGAAATACACAGTACGAAGTACAGGATAGCATTCCGTTAAACACCGATCTTGCCTATGGAAAACTGAGAGATGAGATGCTACAACGCAACACCAGTCTGATGGTGGCAAAACAAAACCTGCAGGTTTCCGAGCTGGCGCTGAAAGAAAGTAAAGGTGATTATTTTCCTGTTATCAGCTTCAACTCCGGTTACAATTTTACAAAGGTAAATTCGAATGCAGCGACCAACTCATTCAGTCCTATCTTCAATCAGAATGGGGTATTGAACTATGGTTTCTCTGCCACGATTCCCATCTTCAATGGTTTGAATGTACATCGTCAGGTAAAGAATGCGCAGCTGAATGTAAGCTATCAGCAGCTCTCGCTGGAAAATACCCGCACAAAGGTAAATATGGCGCTAAGCAATGCATTCAAGGATTATGAATACTACAAGACAGCGGTAGACTTAGAGGAAGAGAATTTAGGGTTGGCGAGGGAGAATGCGATGGTCGCTTTAGAACGGTTCAAACAAGGGGTATCCACAACAATTGAAGTGAAAGAGGCGCAACAAAGTTTGGAAGATGCTTATAATAGGTTAATCAATGCACGATACAATATCAAACTCGCAGAAACAGAATTACTCCGCCTCAATGGTGATTTGATTAAATAAGGAAAGGGGCACCTTCGGTTGCCCCTTTTCTTATTTAAAATTTCTTTATTCCTGCTCCTCCTCCTTCTTCACCGGCGGCAAATTCCCCGTCGCCTTATCCTTCTGATACTGTGCATAACTATTCTTTATATACACCATCAAATCATACTCCGTCGCATCCTGCATAAACTGGTACCCCGGCCTATACCTCATCATAAAACTATCCAACTCAGTCCCGTTCAAATGCGTCATCCTCTCCACCAACTCCGGACTATACCTGTTATCTATATACTTTTCCTTCTCCCAATACACCAACTGCTCCTTAAAGTGTTCATTCCGCTTCCTCGTCTTACTAGGCACCAGGTACGTCAACGCCGTGATCGGGTGTGACGGCAATGTCTTCAACACATCCATCGCCCCTGGCTTCTTATACCCAAAATACTTTGCATATTCCTGCCTCGTAGCCGCCGAATCCTTCACATAGTTCCTTCCCCGCACATCTACCCGCTGAATATCGAGGATCCTCTTAGTCATATAAACATTAATGAACATGGAAGAAGAAGGTACTGCTACAAATTTCTTTTCATACGTCAACATGGAAAACTCCAGGGTATCTCCCGGCATCGCATCAATTTCAAAACGTCCACTCTCACTTCCCAAAGCACCTGTTCGTGTCTTTTTGTTGATAATGCTAACATTTGGAATACCCTGTCTATTGTCAATGTCAGTGATTAGACCCGACACTCTGACCTGCGCACTTGCGTGCTGCAGACAGAAAAACAGGCTAAAAAATAGTGCTCCAAGCCAAGCGGGAAGCGTTTTAATTCGTCTAGGCATCGCTCAAAAATAAATTTCCCCTCGCAAATGAAACGTTAAAAATATAGATTAATGTTCAAAAATCGGGGTTAATGGCTGTAAAACATACCATTTATTTATAAATAATTAATTTTAACCCTCATATATTCCAAACACTATGCCTCAGAAGATCATTTTTGCAACACAGCGCTATCAGTACCTCAAAGACCGTATTATGGCGCTGGCTCCCCACTGGGAGGAAGGTAAACTGGAAATCCGTGACTTTCCGGACGGGGAGCATTATCACCGTATCCGGAGCCAGGTACACGACAAGGAGGTCATAGTGCTGGGAGGTACTATTGATGATAAAGAAACCCTGGAACTCTTCGATATCGCCCATGGCTGTATCCAGGAAGATGCCCATTCACTGAACCTCGTGATCCCCTTCTTTGGCTACTCCACCATGGAAAGAGCCGTTAAATCCGGGGAAATCGTAAAAGCCAAAACCCGGGCATTACTTTTTTCTGCCCTGCCCGCTACTAATAGTGGCAACAAAGTATTGCTCATGGACCTCCATGTAGATGGTATCACTTACTACTTTGAGAGTGGGGTAAGACCCGTACACCTGTATGGCAAAGACCTGGTCAAAGAAGCTGCAATGGAATTAGGAGGAGGTGAACCATTTGTACTCGCCAGCACCGATGCAGGTAGAGCCAAGTGGGTAGAATCACTCGCAAATGATCTGCATGTGGAAGCTGCATTCGTATTTAAAAAACGTCTCTCTGGCGACACCACACAAATTACCGCTATCAGTGCTGAAGTAGAAAATAAAAATGTGATCATCTATGACGATATGATTCGCACAGGCGGCTCACTCATACATGCAGCACAATCTTACCTTGATGCAGGTGCAAAATCCATTTCAGTAATTACAACCCATGGGATCTTTGCCGGTGGAGGATTTGATAAGATCAAGAAAAGCGGCATCATTAAGAAAGTGATTTGTGCAGATACACACCCCAATGCATTGCACATAAAAGATGATTTGCTTATTGTAAAATCAGTAGATAAGATTATTGTAGACTACTTCCAACAACACGGGTAATCATTCTCATGTGAGTACTACTGCACAATTCCTACACCTGCCGTTGGCAAGGTGTTTGATATACAGCGTCCTGGAAAAAGGATGAGCTGTAGAGTAGTGCTGCGCAACAAACACAGAGACCATAAAAGAATTTTGATTTGTTTGAAGGGGTGCTTCACTGCAAGTGAGAGGCATGGAATTACTATATGCGGATGTTGCATTCTCACACCTATAGACCAACACTGTAAACGCCACTTATTACGGCATTTTACAGTCAACTCTAAGAAATAATCCTGAGCTGGTTCATTGTACCGGCGCTTTCGATTGTATTATAATTGAGTAAAAGAATCAGGTATTGTAGACAGGATAACGGAAACCTGTTGTAAAAAAATTTTAAACCAAATCTTCCAATATAACAATGAGAAGCCATGTACTTACCTGGTTATGGCTGTGCTTTGCTTTCTACTGTAGTTTAGGACCCAATAAAGCGAGCGCAAACGTTAACCGGCCATTCCTGACGCATACTGCAGTAAAAGCAGTTCAGCAAAAAAAAGATACTACTGTGAAGCCATCCGCTTCGCCTGTAGTGATCACACCTTCTGCCAGCAAACCTGCCACAGATAAGAGTAAGCCAGCAACGGCCACCCCTGTGATCATCACGCCAAACAATAATAATCAGCGTAAAGCGGATACTACCAAACCCGCTGCTGCTGTGATTACACCGAATAATCAGGCGAGTGACAGTACCCGTAAAGATACCACCAAACCCGCTACTGCAGACAGTGATAGCACAAAGACAAAATCTGCGGACACCTCTGCACTGATCCTTCCTTCAGATAGTAATACACTGAAAAAAGAGATCGGTCAGTTCACATTAAGTGGCGTGGTAAAACAGCCGGGAGGCCAACCTATCCCGGGTGCGCAGGTTGTAAACCTGTCCACAAAACAAGGTGTCGCTGCCAATGTAGATGGTACTTTTTCTATCAAGGCTTCTCTGAAAGATACCATCAAAATATCAGCACCTACCTTCGGTGATCAGTCAATCCCCCTTACCAACAAGGATTCACTGCCAGTGACACTCACGACAGCCTCTACCGGTAAGAAACAATTGCAGGAAGTAGTTGTTACCGCACTCGGTATTCAGCGTAATACAAGAGCAGTCGGCTATGCAATCGAAAATGTAGGTGGTAGCGCTGTGCAGGAAGCAAAAGAAGTGAACTTTGTCAATGCACTGCAAGGTAAAGTACCAGGTCTGCAAATCTCATCTAATACAGGCTCCATGGGCGGTTCCAACAAGATCACAATCCGTGGTGTGAAGTCTATATTAGGTGATAACAACGCCTTCATCGTAGTAGATGGAACACCATTCGTCAATATCAACAGCAACCAGGCAGGACAATTAAATGGTGGTGGTGGTTATGACTATGGCTCCTCTTTGCAAGACATCAATCCAGATGATATCGATAACATCTCTGTGCTGAAAGGTGCCGCCGCTACTGCATTATATGGCAGTCGTGGTGCAAATGGTGTGATGCTCATCACTACCAAAAAACGTCCTGATACAGGAGGTGGTATTGGGGTAACATATAGCCTCAATGCACAGGCAGATCAGGTATCTATATTACCTCATTACCAGAATCAGTATGGTGGCGGTAGTGGTGGAAAGTTTGATAAACTTTACTACAACGAACATCCTGATGCTTTCACAAGTGAGGCCAGTGCTACATATGACGATGGTGATGGTTTAGGAAGATATGACCTGATGCCGATCTACAAAGCAGATGAATCATGGGGTCCAAAACTGGAAGGACAGCTCGTCCGCCCATACTATTCCTTCGATAAAGATAAAGGTAATCCTTACTTCGGTCAGACTACTCCATGGGTAGCACAACCTAACAATGTGAAGGATTTCTACAGAACGGGGTATACTATCACCAACAATATTGCTATGGCCGGTAATAACGACAAAGGTTATTTCCGTCTTTCTTATGGCAATATGAACCAGCTATTCGTACTGCCAAATGCAAGTATGAACAGGAACAACGTATCGTTCAATGGTGGATATGAAATTGCAAAAGGACTGAAAGCCGTAGCATCTGTAAACTATACTGCATTCGCTGCGAAAGGCAGACCGGGTACAGGTTTCACAGGACCTAACCCAACCCTGCAATTCACCATGTATGGACAGCGTCAGCTAAACCTGGATATGGAAAAGAGATATAAATATGAAGATGGTTCACAGATCACCTGGAACCGTACATCATGGGATAATCCTGCTCCTGCTTCCAGCAATGGTCCATACTGGAACCGCTATATGGATTATGAAACTGATAGCCGCAACCGCATCTTTGGTAATGCAGGGCTCGATTATGAAGCGAACAAATGGTTAACTATCAGTGGACGTGTGTTCATGGACAACTACAATGCACTGCAGGAAGAACGTACTGCGAAAGATTATTTCGTAGGTGGCTATATCAAACGTTTACCAACTGCGAGAGAAATGAACTACCAGTTAACTGCAAATATGAAGTTCGACCTCGGTGGAAATTTCAAACTGAACGGTCTGGTAGGTGGCAACATCATGCATCGCAAATGGACAATAACTGGTGGTGCTACTAATGGTGGTTTGATTCTGCCACTGGTGTACAACCTGAACAATTCTGTAACGACTGCGACGCCGTACGATGAATATTATGAGAAACAAATCAACTCAGGATTCGCTTCCGCATCATTCTCTTACAAGAACTTCCTCTTCTTAGATCTGACAGGTCGTGCAGATTGGAGCTCTGCGCTGCTGAATGAAAACAATCCGTATGTGTATCCATCTGCATCAGCATCCTTTGTATTCTCCGATCTGCTGAAGAGCTGGAAGTGGCTGTCCTTCGGTAAATTGCGTGCAAGTGCTTCTGCTGTAGGTAACGATACCGGTCCATATAATATCCGTGATACCTATCAGTTTATAGCTGGTTATGGCAGCCATCCAATCACACAGGCGACTACTACTAAATACAATATGAACCTGAAACCTGAGCGTACACAAGAGTATGAAACAGGTATCGCCCTTAAGTTCCTCGATGAAAGGGTAGGTGTGGATTTCACTTACTATCAGCGAACTACCAAAGACCAGATCATGCAGCTCACAGTTTCTCCGGCTACTGGTTATACCACTACTTATGCAAATGGTGGTAGTGTACAGAACAAAGGTATTGAAGCTTCCTTATCACTGAACCCCATCCGTTTGAAGAACGGTTTCCGTTGGGATATCGTAGCGAATATTGCACGCAACAGGAACAAGGTGTTGAATATGGATATCGCTCAGTATGGCACTTCACTGACACAGTTAACGATCGGTACTGACCGTCGTACTACAAGAGTATCAGTAGTAGGCCTGGTAGGCCAGCCACTGGGTACACTGATGGGTACTGACTATGTGTACAATGATAAAGGACAACGTATCGTAGGGGATGATGGTAATTACCTGATCTCTGATATCAAACCTATCGGGTATGCCTATCCTGATTATACAGGTGGTATCAATAATACCTTCTCTTACAAAGGTATTTATCTGTCAGCGCTGATCGACTTCCAGCATGGTGGCAACTTCTTCTCTTATACGAATATGTATGGTAAGATCTCTGGTCTGCTGGATGTAACTGCTGCAAACAATGTACGTGAAACAGGTATTATCGCAGAGGGAGTAAAGGCAGACGGTACTCCAAACGATGTAGTGCTGGATGCGAATACATACTTCGTAAACAATGAAAACAAAACATTGAGTAAAGCGAACCTGTACGATGCAAGTTATGTATACCTGCGTGAAGTGAAACTGGGATATAATATTCCTGAATCATGGTACAAACGTTTCCACGCACAGAGTGCAAGACTCTCTTTATACGGCCGTAACCTATGGTTGATGCATAGCAATGCGCCAAACGTAGATCCGTCCAATATTCTCAACTCTAATTCCAACATTGTGGGTATAGAGGGTGGTGCATTACCATCTATCCGCTCGTTTGGTGTTAACCTCAATGTTTCATTCTAAAAAGTGAACCAAAATGCTTAACCGTATCATAAAATATTGTTTCCTGTTTGCTTTCGTGGGACTGATCATGACCGGATGTAAAAAGCTGGACAGCATCAATTACGATCCAACTAAATCAACAACGACAGAACCTCCATATCTGCTGACTGGCGCAGAGAAAAGTGTGATGGATGTATTGTATAGCACATTACAGAATGGCTATATTGGTATGCACTATGCACAGTTCTGGTCTGGCAATACAAGAGTGGCAGACAGCCAGTATTCACTCGATGAATCCAACAACAATACACTATGGACCACGCTGTATGCAGCCTTACACAACCTTGATCTGATCCGTACACTGAATACTGCCAAGGGCAATAATCCTGCGGCACAGAATCAGAATGCCATAGCAGGTATTCTGAAAGTATGGATCATGCAGATGCTGACAGATACTTATGTGAATGTACCATATACACAGGCATTGAATGTGACTGAATATATCACACCAGTCTATGACGATGCCAAAACCATTTACTCACAGCTCTCAGATACGCTGACAGCAAATATCAATGCGCTGGATGCATCACAACCTAACTTCGATGATGCAGACGTTATCTTCGGTGGCGATGTCGCCAAATGGCAGACATTAGGCCATTCGCTGATGCTGCGTCTGGCTATCCGTATGGCAGATCGTGATAACGCAAAAGCACAGAGTCTGATAGAAGCTAACTATCAGGGAGCAATGACAAGTAACAGTGACAATGCAGAATTTGCATACCTGGGTGCTGATCCCAACAGGTATCCGATGGATGAAACCAACAGACCAATTATTGACTTCTATGTATCTACCACACTGGTTGATTATATGAGAAGTATCAATGATCCAAGATTGGACATCTATGCAAGACCAGTAGATGGTCTGACAATTGACACCATCTACGGTATGCCTTATGGGATGAGCACCACAGATGCAAATCGTCCTACATCAGCTTCTTATCCTGGCACTAAGATCTATTCGGCAGACATGAAGGCCATTCTGATGACTTATTCAGAAGTTGCCTTTACACTGGCAGAAGCAGCGGCAAGAGGATATGCAGTGAATGGTGATGCAGCCAGCTATTATGAAGCCGGTATACGCGCTTCTATGGAGTACTGGGGCGTAACTGACGGAGTGGATGAGTACCTGGCAACATTACCCTACACAGGTGGTGAGTGGAAGAATGTAATCGGTACGCAGAAATGGCTGTCATTATATCCACAGGGTTTCCAGGCATGGTTTGAAAGGATCCGCCTGAATTTTACAAAACCTGATGGATCAGATTTATTTATTGCACCGGTTTCCGGCTCACTGGATCAAAATGTAACGCTGGTCCCTTACCGGCTCACTTATCCGATAGTAGAGTCCAACTCCAACAGTACCAACTACACGGCTGCGGGTAGTGCAATTGGTGGAGACAACAAAGGCACCAAGAACTGGTGGATTAGTTACTAACACAACTATCACTTATAAAACCCTGCCGGCCAGCTATCATGCTGGCCGGCTTTTTTTATGCCCGTATTTAATTATTTTTACTGTTCAACCTATTATGTGAATCATTATATGCGCACAAAAATTTGCCTGCTGGCACTATGCCTGCTTATGGGCGGTCTACAGCTTTCCGCACAGGAACTTACCCAGGGGTATAGCCACTGGTATACGTACTTCGGTACTGCACAGATAAACCAGAAATGGGCGATTGCATACGATTTTCAGGCGAGGATAAGGGATGGGATCAGTCGAAAGGGGCAGATCCTGAACAGGGCAGGGTTACAGTATACGCCTGGGAAGAATGCAAGCTATCTGCTGGGGTATTCATTTATTACCACCTACAGCGATGGGGCGGATCAATACTTTCCTGAACACCGCATTTACCAACAATTCATTTACAAAAACAACACACGCACTTTCAATATGACGCATCGCGTGCGATTTGAAGAGCGTTGGGTAGGGGCTAAGACAGCGGCTTCAAAAGATGTGCAATATTGGAAATATGGGCATCGCCTGCGCTATTTCAATCGTACACAGTTCCCGATCAGGAAGGAAGAAAAAGTGACTCCTTTTTATTTCGCCCTGCAAAACGAATTCTTCATGAATGTATTCAACAGTAAGATCAATGATAAATTCGTAGATCAGAATCGTTTCTTAATAGCGCAAGGCTACGCCTTAAAACCCAACCTCAAACTCGAAGCCGGCTACATGAATCACTTTGTACAACCAGCAACTGGCAATAAATCGATGACCCATATTCTACACTTAGCTGTATTCCACAATTTCGCCCTATAAACCCGCGATTGTTTTAGAATACGCGATTGTTTTAGACAGGCGCGGAAGCGCTTGTCTAAAACAATCCCTCCGCAAAAAAAATCGGGCAGTCCAAAGGACTGCCCGATTTTTTTTTGCAACTAATTTATACCTCTTAGTTAGTCTATTTATTCAATTTAACTAATCTTATTCTTCGCCAACCGCTCAAACTCCCGCTGCTCCAACTCCGTCTTAAACGCACTCGTCGGCACCAAAAAGAAATCCTTCTTCCCCTTATACAAAAAGAAAAAATTCTTCGCCTTCACCACCTGTGTAAACACATGCCACGACAACTCCTTCTCCACATCACTATTCCTCGTCGTAATCACAATCCCTTCCTCTGAATAATTCAACCGGATATCATCCTGAAATGTCGCCGCATTATTATAAATCGACACCGGCAGCATATACCAAAACACCAATCCAATCACCACCGACATACCGAGAATCCCTACCAGGGCACCAACAGTCACCAGCTGATATGCATACCCACAAAGAGTAAACACCAGCAGTATAAAAAGCGTGTTTTTGAAAACTTTGATTTCTCCTCGCTGCAGGAAATGATAGCGCAATGCATGCAATACTTCCTCCTTATTGTAACTAAACTCCAAATGCATTATGGCAAGGCAGACATTTTTGTTATTTAACAACTGGAATGGAAATCTGGCTTTCCATTTCATCCCTGGTACTAACTGGCGCATATTTTTTATGACTGGCCACAGGTGCTTTCTTAGGTGTACCATCTGTCAGATCATCTTCGCTCAGCCCAGGGAAATTATTCTTAATAAACTGAAAATACTGTTGTAATGTTTTCGCATCCACTTTAAATGGAAACGCAGGTTCTTCGGCCACTGCTTTCAAGTCGCTCGTATTCATACGGGAACCATTCTGCAGGTACCATTTATACAAATCCACTATCCCTTTCTTCAAATCCTCCTCATACATCTTATCACCATCCTGATCCTTCGGTAACATCCATACGTACTCCTCAACGCGGGCAGCACGTGCAGTAGTTTTTGTTACGGTAGTCGCTTTATCAGAATTATCGCAGTTAGCAGATTTACATTTTTCCTTATCCCCCTTTTCACCTTCCTTATCTTTCTTTTTCTCCTCGTTCCAGGTCTTATCCAGCTTCCTCTTTCCGCTAATGGCGCTTGCTGATGATACTGTGGCACATCCGACCAACAGCAGGAACAGCAGCTTTTTCATAGTGTAAAATATTTGTAAGTCTAAAAATACAAAATCCCGGTCAAAAAATGGAAACTGTTTTTGCCTGAGTTTGCTTCTTTCATCTTTCAACAGGTCAAAATTCCCGGCCAAAAAACAAAAGCAATGGATAAACCATTGCTTTCGAGAGTCATTTTACATTGCATGAAGATTCACGCCTGTAGGAATCAATTGGTTTTTCATAGGACAGTAACCATAATAAAATTAATACAATAACAAATATAATAAATATATACAGTAATGGTATAATCCACATAAATATTTGAAATACTTCAATTTATTAGATCAATCTTAATAAAACGTATAAAAAAATAATGAATTTATGGTAAATCCAAAATGAGACTTTTTACGAATATATGTGAAATGCCAACTTAGAGGGAGTCCTCACTTACATCTGCGATTAATACAAATCACCAGATAATCACCAGAGAGATAATGTGTAGAGCGAACTAATAGAGAAAAAACCTATGTTGAGAGTATAAATTGTGCTTTTGAACGATCAGAAGCTACCAGGAAAGTTATGCGGTAAAAGATCTTAAAATAGGTAAAAACAGACCTCAGAAAAAATAGTAAGGGCACCTGGAAAGGCGCCCTCAATTTGTTACTATCCTATGAAAACCCTATTTGAATACAAATGTAAGGGCATGTTATTTTTCTTTAAAATTTTCCGGGCACAATAACAAATCATTAACAAAGGCCCTGTACGCTAAGTCCTGAAAATGAAGCCAGTAGGTGGTTTTCAGGCACTCCCTGAGCGTAGGAAATCTGCATTTGTAAATTCGGCGCAAAGGTCCTCTGCTATTGGGTTTCAGCATAAACTGGCATAGCTATACTGTTAACTCACTTAAGTTTTTCGTAATTTGCTTGTATTTACTGCTCAAAAAAATATATATTTATTTTATATGATAAAAAATAACTTTTTAGCTGGTTAATCCGTTACACTTAAGTGAATGGCCCAAAGATTGCAGACTGTAAAATTGGAGAGAGGTCAAAATCACGTTATTTTGAATAGAAAATAGCTTCCATGCATATTTATCTAAGACTGTGACTTATTACCAAAAAATTTATATTTTTGCGACAACCGGAACAATGCTATTTTGATGCACAATAAAATATACAATTCTTTCATCGACAGGAAAGCAAAAGGACTCAAATCCTTTGCAGTTCTGATTGATCCGGATAAGGTAACTCCAGCAGGAGCAGCCGACCTGGCCGCTAAATGTACAGCAGCGAAGGTCGACTATATCTTTCTTGGGGGTAGCCTTGTGATTACCTCTCATCTAGACGAGTGTGTACAACAGTTGAAAGCCAACTGTGATATACCAGTAGTTTTGTTTCCCGGCAGCCCTTCCCAGGTTTCCCGCTATGCAGATGCGCTGTTATATTTATCCTTAATCTCAGGCCGTAATCCGGAATTACTCATTGGTCAGCACGTTATATCGGCACCCGCCGTGAAGAAGAGCGGACTGGAAGTGATTTCCACTGGTTACATGGTCGTAGATGGAGGTGCACCTACAACCGTATCCTACATCAGTAACACTACTCCGATTCCCGCAGACAAAGACGACATTGCCATGTGTACCGCCATCGCCGGCGAAATGCTCGGCCTCAAAGTAGTCTATATGGACGCTGGTAGCGGAGCCCGTAAACCTATTACTGAAAGTATGATTGCCCGTGTGGCAAGCCAGGTGAGTGCCCCAATCATTGTGGGCGGTGGTATCCGGGATGCTGAAAAAGCCTATCTGAACTGTAAAGCTGGCGCCGACATCATCGTAGTCGGAAACGCTATTGAAAAAGATGCTTCTTTAATCAAGGAAATTGCAGATGCTGTACATGCAGCACCTGTTTTAAGATAATAGTTCCTGCAACTAAAAAAACTAAAGTCCCCTCTCCTGAGGGGACTTTTTGTTGTATTTCTAAGTTTTAAACCTGTGCTGTCTTTTCTGAAAATGGCTTTCATGCCCGTTGGAGAATTTCCATTTTCATGATTGTTTTATTTAGAGACTCATCATCTCCTTGAATTTCACGGCCTGCCTTCTGCTCACCTCTATCTTTTCACCCCCACGCATTTCCAGCAATAACCCGCCGTTGAAGTAAGTATCTATCTTTTCTATCATCCGCAGATTCACAATGTGCTTACGGTTTGCACGGAAAAATGTCCTTTCGTCCAGACGCTCTTCCAGCGCATTTAATGATTTCAGGATCAATGGCTTATTAGTTTCAAAGTACACCCGTGCATAGTTGCCCACACTCTCAAAGAGACGGATTTCCTGCAACTTCACAAACCAGCAACGATCTCCGTCTTTTACAAATACCTGGTCGTTTTCTGATAGAATAGTTCTGATCGCGCCTACTTCGGCCTGTCTTTCCTTTTCTTCCTGCTGATGCAGTTTCTGTATGGCATCGGCCAGCCTTTTGGGTTCTACCGGCTTCAGCAGGTAATCCAGGGCGTTATACTCAAATGCTTTCAGCGCGTGTTCGTCGTATGCTGTGGTGAAAATAACCTGGGGAGCTTTCTCCAGCTCAGCCAGTAAGTCAAAACCAGTTTTGTCAGGCATCTGGATATCCAGGAACAGGAGGTCCGGATGCAGGGTTTCGATCTTTTCCAGACCATCTTTTGCATTCACCGCTTCTCCTACCACCACAATCTCCGGATGGTCTGCCAGCAGCTTTTTGAGCTCACTTCTGGCCAGTCTTTCATCGTCAATAATTAAAGCTTTTTTCATGAGCAGTTGCTTGTTTTGATCGCTGCGCGCTAGTATAAATCTAAGAATTTTTTCAAAAAGTGGGTTATACCAATGGCATTACCACCTTTACCTCTACCATCTCTCCATCCTTGTTGTAAATATTGAAAGACGCCCTGCTGCCAAACAGCATACTCAACCTTTGTCTCGTACTCTGTATTCCAAATCCAAATCCCGGACCTGAGGCAGACAGTTGTCCTGTGTTTTCAATCGTTATCTCATGCTGCATATTTTTTACATGAGACGCAATCAGCACCGTTCCACCTGTGATAATCCTTGAAATCCCATGTTTGATCGCATTTTCCACCAGCGTTTGCAACATCATAGGGGGAATAGGCAATTCCAGGGTTTCCGGATCGATATCATATTCCACTTTCAATCTTTCTTCAAACCGGATGGTTTCCAATGCCAGGTAATCTTTCACAATACTCAACTCATTTTCCAGGCTCACAGTCTCCGCTTTTTCCACCTGCATGGAGCTCCGGAGTATGTTCGACAACTCTGTGATGGCCGTTCTGGCCCTTTGTGGGTTTTCATCTACCAATGCCCTGATACTGTTGAGCGCGTTAAAGATAAAATGTGGATTTAGCTGTGACTTGATGGTTTTCAATTCCAGCTCCTTCACCGTACTTTCCAGCTTCAACTTATCTACCTGGGTATTTCTGCTCCGGTCTATATAGTGCCACACAAAATAAATGAGCCACCAGATAGCCGTGATCAAAAAGATCGGTAAGAGAAAATTCACTGTTTTCAGATCTGTAAATGCCCGCTGCTGGCCCAGATCCCGGAATAAATTGCCAACGGCAATATTACCCACATAGATGATAACCCCGGCACCTACTGTCAATCCAAAAAATAACAGCATCTGGCTCTCAAAACTATATTGGAACCAGTTGATACGCTGCAGAATACTCCGGAGTAAATGGGTGGCCACCAGACCAAAAAATATAATGAGCAGCAGGTTGATAGTGTAGGACCTGTCTATACTTCCCTGGTAAGAATAGGCGAAGAATATATTCACAACAAAATAAGCAGCCCATCCAGCTATCTGACACCACCAATATTTTGATATTCGTTTAAACATCTATTTGAAATTAATAAACAACTGCTACATTTCAAAAATACCTCAGCGGCTGTAGCCCAACACCCTCCTGATATACCATATTTACTTCCGGCAAGATAGCAGGGGAGTTTTTTGAAAATAATCCAACCTCCTCCTGAATACCACATTCCCTTCCCACAAAGCAACAGGGGATTTTCCGATAATTATCCACCCACTCCTGAAATACCGCATTCCCTTCCCACAAAGCAGCAAGGGATTTTCCGATAATTATCCCCCACTCCTGAAATACCAAATTCCTTCCCACAAAGCAGCAGGGGAATTTTTCTGATAAATCAGCGGATATCTTCTATTTCAAAAATACCATTAGCCAGTGGTATACTGCAACAGGTGCAGATGTACGGATTTCTGCAAGGCCAAATGGTTGTATGTGCTGATTATTGGCAAATGAATTGCTAAGTGCATACACACATTATTTATCGTACTTTTGTTTATTAAAATCCTGCATCCAACAGATATGAATATTACGCCGGGCCCATTGCTGGGCAACATCCAAACCCCTGCTGATTTGCGGAAGCTTAGTAAAGAACAACTGCATGAGGTAAGTGAAGAACTCCGCCAATTCATTATTGACGTGGTAAGCGTGCATGGTGGCCACTTTGCGGCCAGCCTGGGCGTTGTAGAACTTTCAGTAGCCCTGCACTATGTATTCAATACTCCCTATGATCAGCTGGTATGGGATGTAGGTCATCAGGCATATGGACACAAAATCCTTACCGGCAGAAGGGATGTGTTCTATACCAACCGAAAATACCACGGTATCAGTGGTTTCCCAAAAAGAGATGAAAGCCCCTACGACACCTTTGGCGTAGGTCACTCCTCCACTTCCCTTTCCGCAGCCCTGGGTATGGCCATCGCTTCCAAGTTCAAAGGAGAAACCGACCGCCAGCATATTGCTGTGATCGGTGATGGCGCTATGACCGCTGGTATGGCCTTCGAAGCCCTCAACCACGCAGGCGTAGCCAATGCCAACGTGCTCTTTATCCTCAACGATAACTGCATGTCCATTGACCCGAACGTAGGCGCACTCAAAGAATACCTGACAGACATTACCACTTCGCCTACCTACAACAAGTTCCGTGACGACATCTGGAACCTGCTGGGCAAACTCCCCGTAGGCAAGCGCTTTACCCGCGATATGGCTTCTAAACTGGAAGCAGGTATCAAAGGCGTGGTATCCGGCTCCAGCAACCTCTTTGAATCCCTGAAACTCCGTTACTTCGGTCCCATCGATGGGCATAATATCACCAAACTGGTGGATACCCTGCAGGACCTGAAAGATATTCCCGGCCCAAAACTGCTCCATATCGTTACCACCAAGGGTAAAGGTTATGCACTGGCAGAAAAGGACCAGACTACCTGGCACGCACCAGGCCTGTTTGATAAAATCACAGGCGAAATCTTCAAAAAAATACCTGATAAGCCACAACCTCCTAAATACCAGGATGTGTTTGGGCATACCATCATAGAACTCGCAGAGCAGAATAATACCATTATGGGTATAACCCCTGCTATGCCTTCCGGCTCCTCCCTCAAATACATGATGGAAAAGATGCCGGATCGCGCCTTTGACGTAGGTATCTGTGAGCAACATGCCGTTACCCTCTCCGCCGGTCTGGCTACGCAGGGTATGCGTGTGTTCTGTACCATTTACTCTTCCTTCTTCCAGCGTGCATACGATCAGGCATTACATGACGTAGCTATTCAGAAACTCCCGGTAGTATTTTGCCTGGACCGCGCAGGCCTGGTAGGTGAAGATGGGCCTACCCACCATGGTGTTTACGACATTGCTTATATGCGTTGTGTACCCAATGTGGTGATCAGCTCACCGATGAATGAAGAGGAACTGCGTAACCTGATGTACACTTCCCAGTTGCCTACACAGCAACTGCCTTTCGTGATCCGCTATCCGAGAGGACAGGGTGTGATGCCTGAGTGGCGCCAGCCTTTCAAAGAAATTAAAGTCGGTACCGGCCGCAAACTGCGGAGTGGTAAAGATGTAGCGATCCTCTCCCTGGGTCCAGTAGGTAACTTCGTAACTGAAGCCTGCAAAAACCTGCTGGCAGATGATCTGCAACCTGCTCATTACGACATGCGCTTTGTAAAGCCACTCGATGAAGAGATGCTGCATGAAATATTCAGCCAGTTCGATAAAGTGATCACTGTAGAAGACCATGCAATCAGTGGTGGTTTTGGTAGTGCGGTACTGGAATTCATGGTAGATCATGGGTATACAGCGAAAGTAAAACGCCTGGGTATCCCTGATAGGATCATTGAGCATGGTAAGCCTGAAGAGCTGCACCGTGAGTGTGGTTTTGATGCGGCAGGTATTGCGGCGGCGGCAAGAGAAATGCTGAAAGACAAGATAACAGTAACCGCTGGGTAAGCGTATCAAAAGAATTGAAATAGCATTTAAATAATTTCAAATCCTTTAAAAAAAATAGCTTTTGCCAGTGGGCGAAAGCTATTTTTTTTAAAGGACTTCTTTTATTTGCACATATGTATTTACAGCTTCAGATCATCGCTATCATAAAAGAAACAGCCGATACCTTCACTTACAGGTTGCAGGCCGTGAATGGAGAACCAGTCACCTATGCGGCAGGGCAGTTCCTGACCTTTCTTATCGAATTGCATGGTGTAGAATATCGTCGTTCTTACTCCTTCAGCTCTGCTCCGGGGATTGACAAAGACCTTGCTGTCACAATACGTCGCAGGGAGAATGGAGAGATCTCCCGCCACATTCTTGATCACTGGAAGGTGGGAGACATCATCACCACCCTGCAACCCGCTGGCCGGTTCACGCTGGAGGAAGTTCCTGAAAACCCTTTCGATGTATTTTTGTTAGGTGCCGGCAGTGGCATTACACCACTCTTTTCCCTGCTGAAATACATGCTGCATCATCATACAAATGCACATATCAAACTTGTTTATAGCAGCCCTACACAAGAGCAGACGATCTTTCATGAACAATTACAATCATTACAGTCGCAATACAATGAACAATTGCACATCATTTACCTCTTCAGTGCCGAAGGCATTGTGCGCAGACTGAGCAATGGCCTGCTGGAACCACTGGTAAAAGAGCAATTAAAATATGCTGCTTCACTCGCACAATTCTTTGTGTGCGGACCACCAGAATATATGCGTATGGCGCTACTCACACTCACCTTCATGGGGTATAACGAGCAACAGCTGCATAAAGAAAACTTTATAGTAAACACAGCACCTAAGCTGGCGCGTATCGGTGCGCCAACAGATAGTACTATCAAAACAGTACTGATCAAAAAAGGCAGTGAAAGCTATGAGCTTAAAATACCGGGCAATAAGAACATATTGTCCGAGGCCTTGGTTCAGGGCATTACTTTGCCATATAGCTGCAAAGGGGGAGTTTGTGGCTCCTGCACAGCCCGTTGTACGCAGGGAACAATATGGATGGCATTGAATGAAGTGCTCACTGACAAAGAGATGGCACAAGGCTACCTGCTTACCTGCACAGGATATGCAGTAAGTGAGACTGTCATTATTGAAGTCTGATTTCCTGCACGAGCTATACAGTAAGTAAGCCCCCTCATCATTAAAGTCTGTTTCCCTTTAACCAGGCAAGGTCATGAAAAAGCGGAGAATGCATTGAATTCTTCCTGCAATTCTATATATAGCTTTCTGAATGTTTGCATGCGATCTTCCATTGTGGCGCAGTCATCCACGGGACGGTCATCATGTAGTACGGCGAGCTGACCGTTGTTGGAGATCTTTTTTGCACACTGCTTTAAGTCGTGGAACATCTCATCCGATACCTCTAACTGACGAATGAATTGGTTTTGAAAATGCTCAATCTGGGCCAGAGAATCTTCGTCTGATTTCTTGCTGGACAATAATTCAAGACGATTTTGCATTGACCGGATGGTATCTCTGACACTATTCACTTCTACCTTCCAGTCCTGAATCTGTTCGAGCTCTGATGTTTGTGCTGAAACTTCCATAGTATTGATTTTGCTGTGAAAAAAAATAGCTGATCAATCATGCTTTTTCTTGCGGAAACAAGTCCTGTTTATAACACATTTCTAAGATACAAACCTTTTCACCAATAGAAAAAGGCAATTTGCTTTTTAACAAATTGCCTTTTCCAACTATATGGGTGCTTTCCCTTTCACTATCGAAATCAAGCTGCAATCGAATTAAATTTTACAACTCACTTTATAATATCTCTACATTAAATAGCAGTCTAAACATTTAATGATGATATCTTTTTTTAGCGCAAGTATGCGTTATACATCCAGATTATTTTTTCCTGTTCGCGAATGTAGGTAGTGATGAGATCATTGGTACCATCGTCACCTACTTCAGCGCTGAGGGCAGAGACTTCACGTTCTATTTCGATAATGGTTTGGAGGCCGGAAAGTACGTGTTGTACACAGGCGGTGTCCTTGCCTTCGTTTTTTATTTCGTGAATATGAGAGTCGGCGATGTAATCCGAGAAGGCGTGAGTAGGGGTGAACCCTAAGGTTAATATACGTTCTGCGATTTCATCAATTTTGGTTAATGAATCGGTATATAGTTCTTCAAATTTTATATGAAGTGTGAAGAATTTGTCGCCGCGAATGTTCCAGTGAAAGCCGCGTACGTTCATGTAAAAAACCTGGTAGGCGGCTAGCAGGTGATTGAGTTTTTCTGCTAGTTCTTTTGAGTTTTTTTTCTCTAGTCCGATATTGGTTACTGCGGTACTCATATGTTGTAGTTTTTTAAGCTAAAACACAAAATAAATGCCCAAATACCCTATGCCCTAATACTGAATGATCCTGGCGGANNTCCGCCAGGATCATTCAGTAGCGGATTCCTTTTCTTTCAGGCTTTACCTGAAAGAAAAGGAATCCGCAAGTAATTTAAACAGCATTAAGCCAGACTAGCATCCAGCGTAATCTCCGTATTCAACAACTTCGAAATCGGACAATTCGTCCTCGCCTCCTCAGCCAACTCCGCAAACTTCGCTGCATCCAAACCCGGCACCGTCGCCTTCAACTCAAGATGACTACCAGTCACCGCACCATTCTCCAAAGTCACCGTCGCCTTCGTATCCAGGTTCTCAGGCGTAAAACCCGCACCTGAAATCAGGAAACTCAATTTCATTGTAAAACAGCCCGCATGCGCAGCTGCAATCAGTTCTTCAGGGTTAGTACCATTTCCATCCTCGAAACGGCTCTTATAAGAATAAGGGGTGCTGCTCAGTACAGCAGACTGTGTAGTAACTGTTCCTTTCCCGTCCTTTCCTGTACCTTGCCAGTTAGCAGAAGCATTTCTCTTCATGATTCAGTGTTTTGTGTAGTTTAAATAATGTATTTAAAGGGATCTCTAAATTACTACTTCTTTTACTGTTCTCAATCCCGCACCCACGTAGATTTTTCTCTACATACGGGGAATAAAAAAGCCGCCCCGGCCGGGGCGGCTACTCACTATTTCTGGCAATCTATCCTTCAAAAAAAGTTAATGCTCCAAACATCACATCTACTCACTCCACACTTCGATTTGTAGTAATGCTAATTCCAATCTAATGTTCCTTAATACCAGTCCTGATTGCCAGAAATCTTCCTCTATACCTGATTAGGCTTGTTTTACCAACTGCACACTCGCCAGCAGTTTCACTTCTTCACCCAGCAACAGACCACCGTTGTCGGTAGGACCATTGAAGGAAATACCATACTCTTTTCTTGCGATCTTACCTTTTACTTCAAAACCTGCCTTAGTCTGTCCATATGGATCCTTAACGATACCGCTGAATTCTACTGCCAGTTCTACTGGTTTGGTCACACCACGCATAGTCAGGTCACCAGTTACTTTATAGTTCTCGTCGTCTACTTTCTGAATACCAGTAGATACGAAAGTCAGTTTAGGGAATTGTGCTGCATGGAAGAAATCTTCTGCCTGCAGGTGCTGGTCACGTTGCTCATTCTTAGTCGTGATGCCAGCAACTGCTGCTTCGAAAGAGATCTTAGCATCGCTGAAATCATCGCTGCCACTTTCTACAGTAGCATCGTATTGAGTAAAATAACCAGTTACATTAGTGATCATCAGATGCTTAATCTTGAATTCTACATCACTGTGAGATTGATCAATTTTCCAGATTGCCATAAAATAAGAGTTTTAGTTTTTTGAATGTTTTAAATATCTGAAGGATTAATTGCCTTGTTTGTTCGTTGTTTGATGATGTAAAATTAATCGTTGCAACAACTATTCGGAATGGATAAAAAGAGGAAAGTGGTGGACTTTTTTACTCCGCCGAACTAACTAATTGATTATCAAATTGCAAGTTTCCCAGTCTCTTTGAATTCAGAAGGGGTCTGACCGGTATATTTTTTAAAAAAGCGACTAAAGTAGTGAGGATCTTCAAAACCTAACCTATATGCAATCTCTTTTGCTGACAAATCAGTATTATATAAATAACGCTGCGCTTCCAGGATTACCCGGTTACGAATATGCTCACCTGCCGTAATACCTGACTGCTGCTTGCTGATCTCATTGAGCAATACGGGCTTCACATGCATCAGACCTGCATAGTCAGATACATTCTTCAGGGTGGTATATTTATCTTCGATGAGGTTCTTAAACTGTAAAAATAAGGAGCTGTTGTGCGAAGCATGCTGATCCGGGGTAGCGATCATACTACTCCCTTTTATACGGGAGGCCAGTACCAGGAAATAGCGCAGCAATCCATGCAAAGCCGTATCAAAACCTGGCTCCTGGTCCGTCACTTCCTTCTTCATGAGCTGTACCAGCATCTCAAAATCTCTTTCCTGCTCTGGCTGCAGCGTGATCACTGTGCTGAACTGATTGTTGAAGAAGAGGGAGGAATTGATACCCATTAGCGAAGCAGCCTGATCTTTCAGACACATAAACGCGTCCTGGAAAGCGATCATATAACCTTCTACCTTTTCGCTAAAGGTCATGGTATGTACCTGGCCGGGGGCCAGGAAATAAAGTGTATTCTTATTTACTTCGTACGTCATTGCATCAATGGTAGGCTCAATATGTCCCTGCTTGATCCAGTAGATCGTATAGAAGTCATGACGATGGGGTTTACCGTTGGTGGCAAAAAAACTCTCTTTCAGCTCACAGAGGCTGGAAGCAACAAAATTGCTATCCGCCTGCGCATAAGCCGGTAACGAAACGATCTCGATATGTTCTTTTTTGTCACTCATTCCATATCAAAAGCTCCCGCTACTTCCAGTTCACGGTCTTCAGGTTCTATAAAATCGATGATAAAATTGTTTCTGCCTTCACCCACCATAATGGTCATGTACTTCATCTGCACCAGTTCCAGCATACCCAGGAAGAGGAAAATGGCGTGCACCCTATCCTGACAATGATCAAAGATCTTTTCAAATGCCAGTGTTTTCTCCTTTTGCGCCAGTTCGATCATGTACTGACGGGAGCCCTCCATGGTGTAATCATATTTATATACTACGTGCTGTGGCTTGTTGTCACGCTGCTTTACCCTTTGCATCACCTTTTCGAAAGTCTGGGTGAGCTTGAAGAGGGTAAGGGTCTGAATCTCAGTGCCCTCGCTGGTGATTTCACCAATAGAAGACAACTCCTTTGCAATATTCCCTCTTTTGATCATCAGCATCCTGTCTGCTTCCTTTTCGGCCAGCTCGGCAGCCGCCTGCTTGAAACGCTTATATTCCAGGATTTTATCAATCAACTCCTGGCGGGGGTCTATTTCCACCCCCTGCTCATCCAGTTCTTTGCGGGGCAGCAGCATCTTGGCCTTGATACGCATCAGGGTAGATACGAACAGGATGAATTCGCTGGCCAACTCAATGTTGATGGATTCCAGGTGGTGAATATAATCCAGAAAGTCGTTGGTGATAGTGGTGATAGGGATATTATAGATATCCAGTTCGTCCCGCTCAATAAAGAAGAGCAGCAGATCAAAAGGTCCCTCGAACTGGGGGAGTTTTATCTTATATGAGTTCTCGGCCATAATATTATGATCCCTTCGCCTGGCAAATTCCGGGTGAAGGGATCATTCAAAAATAGGAAAAAATTCCCGCTTAAAACTTCGCTGAAAAACCAACGCCTATGACCTCTTTGACCTGCAGCCGGGGTCCCAATACACCTGTTTTGGGATTCACAAAGGACTTCACGTCATCGTCATAGATCATATCAAGTGATATTACTGCTGAGATATGTTTATTCACCGCCAGGTTGAGCGAATTGGTCATATACAGATCCACGTTTTGCGGATTGTTCCGATAATTGGAGTAGAGATCTAATCTGCCCTTGTACACAATCCCTTTGGCCAGTGACTGTACGGTATTGATAGTCAGGTAAGCACCAAATTCAGATTTGATATGCTTGCCGGTATCTACTCCAAATGAGCCCTGGGATGCCAGATAGTCGTCCATCACAAATACATAACGGCCGGTAACAGGAGAGAAGAAGATCGAAAACTGGTCGGTCGGCTTATAGTCAATACCCGGAGAAAGCACTAAATAAGCAGGTGCGAAGAACCTGGATGACAAAGTCTTGGAAGTATCCGTATACAGGTAACCATCAGTAAACTGACTACGAAGATCCACCAACCCTGACAGGTAAAAGTTTTTACCAATGTCATAACCATATTTGGAGGTTATGGAAAGCAGGTCATCGCTCTTACGGCCACCAAGGCTGGTCGTATTTACATAACCGTATGCAAGGTTAAGTACGTTGTCCCAGCTATGCTTCCCCTTTTTGTAAAAGGCAAACGCACTCAGGGAAGAGGCAACGGAAAAAGAGAACTTATCACCACCCGCAGCCCAATTGGTCAAAGATCCCTGGTTTACGTTCAGGTTGAACATACCTCCTTTTTTCCAAACTTTGTTAGTAGTGTCACTGGCGTCTTTCTTAATTTTCCCGCTGGCTTCTTCGCGGGATGTTTTCATCCAGTCGTCCTGTGCATGCAGGACACCGAATGTGCATACCAGTACAAGGACTGTCAAAAAGGATCTTCTCATTACAATTTGTGGTTTAAATGCGGGGGTCAGCAGACAGTGAGACCTGTACAGCAGCTTACGAACCGCCTTGAATAAAATGTTCTTAAGCTGCAAAAATAATCAACTCTATAAAAAGCTACAAGGGGTCACCTATGGCAACCCCTTGTTTATTTACTTTTACGAGTAATTATCTTTTTTTCAGTTCGTCTCTGATTTCCATCAGCAACTTCTCCTGTGGAGTAGGTTCTGGTGGTGCCGCTGGTATAGCTGGCGCTTCTTCTTTCTTCCTGGTCAGGGCATTGATCCCTTTTACCAGCAGGAAGATACAGAAAGCGATGATAACAAATTCTATGACAGACTGGATAAAGAGACCATAAGATAATACCGGGGCACCGGCTTCTTTTGCTTTGGCAAGCGATTCAAAACTACTGCCCTTACTCTCATTCAGTAGCCAGTATTTTTCTTTGAAATCCACTTTACCAGTCAGCATACCCAGGATGGGCATGAAGATGTTATCGACCAGTGCTGATACAATCTTTCCGAAGGCAGCACCGATGATCACACCGACTGCGAGGTCAATTACGTTTCCTTTGGTAGCAAAATCTCTAAACTCTTTAAAGAATCCCATATAACAACTTTTTTGGTGACACGAACAAATTTGCAGGGCCAAGATAATATAATCCCTTTTAAAGACAATCTCAAAATCTACCGGAAGCTTGCTACGCAAGCTTCCGGTAGATTTTTGCCTGACAGCTGCGCTGAGCTTTGTAAATAAAAAAATCAATCCTTCAATGCAGGATATTTCATTTTTAATGCCAGCAGTGTATCCCTTAACGTTTTTGCTACTATGTATTCTTTATACCAGTTATCATCAGCAGGCACAATGATCCACGGTACTTCATCACAATGTGCAAATACATCTTCATATGCCTTCCTGTACTTCTTCCAGAACTTCGCTTCTATCAGATCTCCTTTATTGTACTTCCACATCTTTTTAGGATTCGTAGTCCGCTCTTCCAAACGCGTAGCCTGCTCTTCGGGCGATACATGGAGATAGAACTTCAGGATAGTCGTATTACCATGATCCGTCAGTAATCTTTCAAAATCATTGATAGCAGCCATCCGTTTTACAATCGTTTTTTCATTCACCCATTTATGCACTCTCTGTACTAATACATCTTCATAATGAGAACGATTGAAAACCATAATCATACCTTTAGATGGGGCATGCTGATGTACACGCCATAGAAAATCATGATCCAGTTCCTGCTCAGTAGGCACTTTAAACGCCCTCACATCTACCCCTTCAGGATTCATCGTACTCATCACGGAACGGATAGCGCCATCTTTGCCACTCGCATCCATTCCCTGCAAAATAATGAGGATAGCATGTTTATGTTCGGCATAGAGCAGGTTCTGTAACTCATCCAGCTCAGTTCTTATCTGGGCAGTCAGGGCCTGGGCCTTTTCTTTATCCAGCTTTTTGGGAGCTATGGTACTGATATCTGCCAGTTTTATCTTACTCATTCGCGTAGCATTTCTTCCTAGTGTAACAAAATATAAACCGAAGTGTTCTCAATTTGCGATCTTTGGTTGGCCATTCTAAAAATCTAAAAACGTGAGCCAACGAACACTCAACTGGGGGATATTTCTCCTCCTTTCCCTCACCTGGGGCAGTTCCTTCATTCTCATGAAACTGGGTATGGAGCAGTTATCGCCCTGGCAGGTAGCCAGCCTCCGCATGCTATGTGCAGGCATTTCATTATCGCCTTTCTTTTTCCGCTTTATCCACCAGATGCCTGTGAAAAAGCTACCCCTGATTTTTCTGTCAGGTTTATTAGGCAATTTCATCCCTGCCTTCCTCTTCTGTATTGCCGAAATGCAGGTAGACAGCGGTCTGGCCGGGATCCTAAACGGATTCACCCCACTTATGACCTTAGTGACAGGGGTTTTGCTGTTTAATAATGCGATCATCAAGCGCCAGCTACTGGGTATCAGTGCCGGGCTAATAGGGGTCGTATTGTTATTTGCCTCTCAAGGAATCAGCACGAGTTATTGGTACTATGGCCTGTGGATACTTGTAGCCACTGTATGCTATGGTACGAATATCAACCTGGTTCGCAGGCACCTGAAGGATTATTCATCCGTACAGGTGAGTGCTATCTCCCTGGGATTCTGTGCCATCTTAGCTTTGCCGGTATTGCTGTACACACATTTTTTTGCACTGCTGAATGGCCCCGCTGTTCCATGGACCTCAATCGGTGCAGCAGCTACACTAGGCATACTCGGTAGTGGTATTGCGACCGTCCTGTTTTACTTCCTGATCAGCAGAACAGGGGCTATGTTCGCCAGTATGGTAACATATGCATTGCCCATTGTGGCGCTGGGCTGGGGTTTTCTGGCCGGAGAGCACATTACGGTCTTACAGATATTAAGTCTTGGGATCATCTTAGGTGGTGTATACCTTGTAAACAGAAAATAATTAAAAGGGGATTGATTCGCTATAAAATGAGCCCCGGCTCCATCAAGGTATCCAAAAGAAAAGAGCGTGTATCAAAATTTTGATACACGCTCTTTTCTTAATATAAGCTTGACAACCAATTAGATCGCCATAATCTCTTTTTCTTTCTGTGCACAGTGCTTATCAACCAGTTCGATAAATTTATTGGTCAATGCCTGTACTTCGGCTTCTGCATCTTTTGCAGTATCCTCGCTCAGGCCGTCTTTCTGCAATTTCTTAATGGCTTCGATCGCATCACGACGGATATTTCTGATAGACACTTTACCATGTTCACCTTCACCAGCTGCTCTCTTTACAAATTCCCTTCTTCTTTCTTCTGTCAGAGGAGGTAGGAACATTCTAATGATGATACCATCGTTCTGTGGGTTAATACCGATATTGGAAGCAATGATAGCCCTTTCAATCGGCTGAAGCATATTTTTTTCCCAAGGCTGAATAGTCAGGGTACGCGCGTCAGCCACATTGATATTGGCAACCTGGGAGAGCGGGGTAGAAGAACCATAGTAATCTACGGAAATCCCATCCAGAATAGCGGGAGTTGCTTTTCCAGCTCTGATCCTGGACAACTCCAGCTCAAGGTGAGCGATCGCCTTTTGCATGGATTCGCTGGCATCGTCCATGATTAAGTTTAGATCATCTTGCATAGCAAACAAATAATTAAGTGCGTGCAAACCTACAAGAATTATCTGAGATTTTGAAGCCGGGATATGATAGAAATTGAATATAAGGGAAGCGGGGTGGACAATTGTAAGACTGCCGGCCCCTTCATACGGGAAAGTGAGACCTGTAAAACATCCCAGGATTATTTATCCTGTAAAATTCCTTTTGGATTAACTCTGATTACCGATTTCGGCATCACCTCTACCACTGCTTTGGCATCATTGACTGTTGCAATGGTAACCTTGTGCAGCATGTTTTCTTTTCTCCTCTTAGCCTGATAAAGTACACCAGTGAGGATCAATGAGGAGCCAATCATACTACCCAGTAACCAGCCAGTACCAATATGTTGGAAATAAAATGCAAAAGCTATGTAAGCAGCATTTACCCCTACACATACCAGGGTAACCTGGCGGTGGTTGAGGTTCAATGCCAGCAGGTAGTGATGCAGGTGGTTACGGTCCGCCGCAAACGGAGAACGGCCATGTAGCATTCTCACTGCAAATACCCGCAACGTATCGAACAGTGGCAGGATCAGGATAGCAATCGCTACCGCAGGCACAGATTCTACAGGCAGCTTGCCCGCAGGATTGCCCGCCACTTCGATGAACTTAATAGTCAGGATGGCATTCACCAGACCCACCATTAGTGAACCAGTATCGCCCATGAAAATCCTGGCAGGAGAAATATTGTAAATCAGGAAAGCAGCTAAGCCACCTGCCATTGAAAAACCTAATACAGCATATACCAGTTGTCCGGTATAGAGGAAATATGTACCCAACACACCAGAAACCAGCATGCCTACACTACCAGCGAGGCCATCTACACCATCAATCAGGTTGAAGGCATTGATCACCACCAGGAATGTAAAGTAAGTGAGCAGCAGGCTAAAGTGTGGAGGCAGGGCGTTGAAACCCATGAAACCATACATACTGCTGATCTGTAAATTACTAAGATAAATTACTGCAAAAGAAGCCATTAACTGGCCTATGAGTTTCTTTAAAGGGGTAAGGCCTACAATGTCATCCTTCATTCCAACCATAAAAATCACGAAGAACGCAGCCACCATATATTGATATGGGGAATCAGCCAACGCAGGTACGCAAACCGACGTGGCAACAATGAATCCTGAAAAAAACGCAATTCCTCCTAAAGTTGGAATCCGTGACTTGTGAGATTTCCTTTCGTCCGGTTCGTCATATAAATGCTTCAGTTCTGCGACCCGGATTAACACGGGAATAGCGAAGTAGGTAATAACGAAACTTAGGACAGTAGCTATTAAAACATTCTCCATTTGGGAGGGGACTTGGTCTATGTACAAAGATATTAATTTCAATCAAATGTGTATCACCTTATCTGAAAATATCCCCGATTACAGGGATGACAAATCCAGATTACCGGATCATAAAGTTAAAATGAGGGGAAATAGGCAAGATTATGTGCAATTGTATTTAAATTCTATTATTTTCGCCTGATCAAAAAATTTGCAAGTATTATGCCACAGTTGAAAGATATAGCTACACAAATCAGAAGGGATATCGTTCGCATGGTGCATGGCTGCCAGAGTGGCCATCCAGGCGGTTCATTAGGTTGTGCTGATTTTTTCACAGCCCTGTATTTTAAGGTGATGCAGCACAAGCCACAACCTTTCGAAATGGACGGAGGTGATCAGGATCTGTTCTTTTTATCAAATGGCCATATCTCGCCGGTATTTTACAGTGCATTGGCCCGTTCGGGTTATTTTGAGGTGTCAGAACTGGCTACATTCCGTCAGTTGAATTCCCGTGTACAGGGTCACCCTACTACTCACGAAGGTTTGCCTGGTATACGTATGGCATCAGGTTCTCTGGGTCAGGGTTTGAGTGTGGCGATTGGTGCTGCGCTGACTAAGAAACTGAATAATGATGACCGTATTGTATTCTCTCTGCATGGTGATGGTGAGTTGGAAGAAGGTCAGAACTGGGAAGCAATTATGTTTGCTCCTCATCATAAAGTGGATAATCTGATCGCAACTGTGGATTGGAATGGACAGCAGATTGATGGTACTGTTGAGGCGGTAGCAGGATTGGGTGACCTGGAAGCGAAGTTTGCAGCTTTTGGATGGACAGTGTTGCATATGAATGGAAATGATATGGATGAGGTGGTTGCTACATTGGAAAAGGCAGTAGGTATGACCGGACAGGGTAAGCCGATTGTGATTTTGATGAAGACAATTATGGGTGCCGGGGTTGATTTTATGGAAGGGCATCATGAGTGGCATGGTATTGCGCCGAATGATGAGCAGTTGAAGAGTGCGTTGGGACAGTTGCCAGAGACGTTGGGAGATTATTAATAGAATAATAAGCGAAAAGAATTCAAAAAAATGGGCAGATCACTTCGTGATTTGCCCATTTTTTTTGTGGCCGGATTAAGCTTCGGCGTTAGCAGTAGCTTAATCCTTTATTAGCTGGCGCCGAAGCTTAATCCTGAAGCATTTTAGGTAGCCTTTAGCGCTACATGTTGCCGCCCCGCTCTCCTTGCCGGATACCAGCTGGCAGCTAATCCAATTACAACTATCGTAATACTTACCAGTACAAAATCACTCAAATGCATACTCACCGGGTACGCAGGTACTAAAAATGATTGCCCCTGCAATTTGATCAACCCAAACTTATCCTGTAGTATACAGAAGATAATACTGATTGTAAAACCTATTCCGGTACCGATCCCCGCAATAATCAATCCCTCCATAAGGAAGATGCGGGTAATGAGGCTACTCCTGGCTCCCATAGCCTTCAGAATCGTGATGTCTTTCTGCTTTTCCATAACCAGCATATAGAGTGAACCAATCATGTTGAAAGCAGCGATCACCATTATAAATGACATGATCACATATACCGCCCACTTCTCCGTCTGCATAATCGCATACAGCGCCTGGTTCTGTTCATATCTTGTCTGTATCAGGTAGCCATCTCCCAATAGCTGCTTCAGCCTTGCCTTCAGATCATTATCATTCACACCGGACTTAGCACCTACTTCCAATGCCGACATTTCATCTGGTCCCATGCCTAATACCCCTCTCATAAAATCGATATGGGTAATGACATACTTGCTGTTGAAGTCCTGTTGAATTGCAAAGGAGCCGGAAGGGTAGAGGATACCACTTCCCAGTGCATCTTCAGGTGTAGTTACACTCGTGATATTGCGACGGGGCAGGTAAACCGTCAGCGGTACAAGGCTTTTTTCTACATCTACCCCCAGCGCCATTTCCAGCTCCAAACCCAATACGGCTCTGTAAGCCAGCTCATCGCCGGTATCAAAATGACCACGCACCATGCTTTTATTCACAGCCGCTACCTTATTATAATTACTATCTACACCTTTCAGGATAGCGATTGTCTGATCTCCATCTCCGTATCGCAACACCGCTTTTTCCTCGATCACCTCTGCCATGTTTGCCACACCTTTTACCCCAGCTATCTGCTTAAGCTGTGCAGGTGTAAGATGCAAAGATTTCCCTGACGCCGGACTCACCTTTACAGAAGGGTAAAAGGTAGAATATAATGACTTGACCAACCCTTCAAAGCCATTGAATACACTAAGAATAACAATCAGGGCAGCCACACCGACTGCAATAGCCGATACGCTCACCCATGCAATAATATTGATGGCATTAGTACTCTTTTTGGCCCTGAAATACCGGGATGCGAACTGCCAGATCATACTTTTAGCTGAAATTCCTATTTGTTTTCCTTCCCGGCATCGTCGTCATTAATCTTCTTGAACAGTTCCTCCATTTTGAACACGTAATCCAACGTGTCATCGAGGAACAGGGTCAGCTCTGGTATACGGCGCAACTGTTTGCCTACACGATTGCCCAGGTCTCTCTTGATCACACCCATCTGTTCTTTGATTCTATTGATCATTTCGTGGTTATCCTTGATCTGGAACATGCTCAGGTATACCCTTGCTTCCAGCAGATCCGGGGTGACGCGCACTGCGGAGATGGAGATCATTCCTCCGTCTACTACATTGAATCCATGACGCTGGAATATATCACTCAGTTCTTTTTGTAACAGTTGTCCAATTTGTTTCTGTCTCTTGCTTTCCTGCATATTATACGAATTGTTAATATTGAGAGCTATGTAGTCCAGAGGTAAATCACTATTTAATATTGTAGTAACTTGCAGCCCTGTTTCTATACTCTCTGGCAAAGATAAGGAAACACGCATGCGCGATACGATATAAAATAAAGTAAAGATGAAGACATTTTTTAGGTTGCTGGATTTATCCCGGCCCTATCACCACTATGTTCCGGAATACATTGTTTATATTATCCTCTATTCTATACTGGGATTAATGAACTTTGGCCTCCTCATTCCCCTGATGAGTGCATTGTTCGACACGGGGCACCAGGCGGTGGTGACCCAACTGCCGGAATTTTCCATGAGCTTCGGTTATGTAAAAGACGTATTTTATTATTTCCTCAACCAGCAACTGGCATCAGGGGGTGGTAAATTCGGGGTATTGATATATATCTGTATCGTCCTGTTCATTACCATCATACTCAAAAACCTCTTTGGCTACCTGAGCCAGAAAGTACTGACCCGTATGCGGGTGAACATGGTAAGAAAAATGCGCGAAAAGCTGTTTGACCAGTTCAGCACACAATCGCTCCGCTTCTTCCATGATGAACGTAAAGGTGATCTGCTTTCTACCATCAGCTCTGATGTGGTAGAAGTAGAAAACTCTGTAGTAACCTCTTTGCAGACACTGTTCAGAGATCCACTGGTGATCATCTCTACCTTTATCGCACTCTTCGTGATTTCCAAAGAGATGACATTATTTACCCTGGTGTTCTTCCCAATATCCGGTTGGCTCATCACTAGTGTATCCAAAAAGCTGAAAAGGCAATCCAATAAAGGTCAGAGCCTGCTGGGCAAAATCGTGAATATCACCGAAGAAACCCTGTCAGGTATTCGTATTATCAAGGCTTTCAATGGTGAAAAGTTCATTCGTGATAAGTTTGATAAGGACAATATTGCTTTTGCCCAAACGGTAAAAGCTATCCAGAACCAGCGTGAAATGGCCTCTCCGGTATCCGAAATTCTCGGTGTAATGGTAGTGGTGGTAATCATGATGTATGGCGGTTACCTGATTCTGAATCACAAGAGCAACCTGCAACCCGAAATGTTCATTGGCTACCTGGCCCTGTATTTCCAGATCCTGGCACCTGCCAAGAACATCGGTTCCGCTATCACGTCTATGCCTAAAGGTCTGGCTGCCGGCGAAAGGGTACTGCGCATCATCGACCTGGACAATGCCATCAAGGATAAACCAGATGCAAAGTCGCTGGAGGGATTCAAGGATGCCATCGTATACGACAATATCACCTTCAGATATAATGAAACACCTGTACTAAAGAATGTTACCCTTACCATTCCAAAAGGTAAGATGGTGGCATTGGTAGGTAAGAGCGGCGCTGGTAAAACCACCATGGCTGACCTGCTGCCACGCTTTTACGATGTACAGGGTGGTAAGATCATGGTAGATGGTCAGGATATTCGTGATGTAAAAATGCACGACCTGCGCGCTATTATGGGTATGGTATCGCAGGAAGCGATCCTCTTCAATGATACTATCTTTAATAATATCGCCTTCGGACAGGAAAATGCGGATAAGGAAGAAGTGATCAAGGCGGCTAAGATCGCCAATGCCCACGAGTTCATCATAAAACAGGATAACGGGTATGAAACTGAGATAGGAGATAGGGGTATGAAATTGAGTGGTGGCCAGCGTCAGCGTCTGACTATCGCGAGAGCGATCTTCAAGAACCCGCCTATCCTGATCCTGGACGAGGCCACCTCTGCACTGGATACAGAATCAGAAAAACTGGTACAGGATGCACTGGACAAACTGATGGAAAACCGTACGACTATCGTGATCGCACACAGGTTATCCACCATCCAGCATGCGGATATCATTGTGGTGATGGACCAGGGAGAAATTAAGGAGCAGGGTACACACGACCAGCTGATTGCAGTAAATGGTATCTATAAGAAGCTCGTAGAAATGCAGGAATTCAAATAGCTGAATGCAGTTACATTTCAGCTACCGCGATAATATTGCAAAGCAAAAGCCCGGATGGTACATCCGGGCTTTCTTTTTATCTTATAGAAGAGAAAATTACTTGCTCTTAGCCAATTTAGCTTCAATACTAAGGGTAGCGTGAGGAACCGCACGCAGCCTTGCTTTATCGATCAGCTTACCCGTCATACGGCAAATACCATAAGTTTTGTTCTCGATACGGATCATGGCTTTTTCCAGGTGATCGATGAACTGGATCTGGCGGCTGGCCATCTGGTTCAGCTGCTCTCTTTCCTGAGAACCGGAACCATCTTCCATACTCATGTATTTGTTTTCAGTATCGTCGGTACCTGCTTCATCCTTACGGGTGATCAGGCCTTGCAGATAAACCAGTTCTTTCTTAGCTGCTTCCAGCTTTTTCGAGATCAGGTCTCTGAATTCCTGCAGGTCAGCGTCACTGTAACGATAGATAGGTCCGGAAGGTTGTTCAGGTTGATCCAGTACGGACTTCGTGAACTCTGGCTGGTAGGTAACCAGGGTATTACCTTTGGAACCGGCTTTTTTGTCGCCTTTATCTACGCGCTCAACAGGCTTTTCAGCTTTCGCAGGAGCTTTATCTGTTTTCGCAGGCGCTTTTTCAGCTGTTTTTTTGCCGGCATCTTTCGCTACCGCTTTTTCCTTCTCGTCTTTTTCTTTATTATTCTTTACTGGCATTATTACTTCTTTTTCTTCTGGCTTGGAAATTAGTTTTTCTTTTACAGCAGGTGCGACTGGCGCAACTACTTTCTGCTTTGTATCAGGCACTTTCGTAGCTGCCGGCTTAACGGGAGCCATAGCTTTGTTAACGGGCTGCTTAGCTGCGGGTGCAGTTTCAGCAGGTGCTGGTTTCGCTACAGACTTGCTGGAAGGGGATGCTTTTGTAACTGTTTTATTTGTGGCAACAGCCTTTTGAGTAGCAACCGTTTTAGCGGGTTTGGCGGAGGCTTTCGACGTTAAGGTCTTCGCATTAGATTTTTCAGCCTGTACCGCTGTTTTTTTTGCAGTGGGTACGTGGGCCGCTTTCTTAGCGGGTGTAGCCTGCTTTACCGAAGCTTTTGTAGCCGGTGCTGCCTTCTGGGTCTTATTGATAGCAACTTTTTTGCCTGTTGCCATGGGATTAGCTTTTTTTGTTAACTAATACATTAAATGTCAAATCATTAACTTCAATTTCAACTCCATCCTGTAGTTCCGGCACTAATTCCACACTATCTGCCAAAATTTCCGTGCAAATATAGTCATTATAGTTAATAATCGCTGATTTGAGGCTTTCTGCAACCGCCATTTTTACCTGTATTCTGTCAGTCAGTTCAAAATCATTGTCTTTCCTGATTTTCTGAATACGGTTCACCAGTTCACGTGCATTACCTTCATCGAGCAACTCAGGTGTAATAGTAATATCCAGGGCTACCGTTAAGGCCCCTTTATTCGCTACAGTCCATCCCGGAATATCTTCTGAAATGATCTCAACGTCAGATAATACTATAAGTACTTGCTCATTTTCGATCAATAGATTAAACTGTCCATCCCTTTCTAATGCCGCTATATCTGCATCGGTGAAAGTTGTAATAGCTGCTGCTACTGCTTTCATTTTTGCCCCCATTTTGCTCCCCAGGGATTTGAAGTTTGGCTTGATCTTTTTCTTGATGAAACCGGCAGTTTCCGTAAGATAATCAATACCTTTCACATTGACTTCACTTTTTATGAGGTGAGCCACTTTTTCAACCTGATCCTTCAGATGTCCATCCTGAACAGGTATCAATATTTTCTGTAACGGCTGACGTACTTTAATATTTACCTTTTTACGGAGTGACAAAACCAGGGAACTGATATCCTGGGCGAGCTGCATTCTTTCTTCCAGTTCAGCGTCGATCGCTGCTGTTACAACTGTTGGGAAGTCCACATGGTGCACAGACACCCTGTCGCTACGTTTACTTACTTTATTCAGGTTGTTGAATAACCAGTCTGCAAAGAACGGAGATACCGGTGCCATCAGTTTGGACAGCGTTTCGAGACATTCAAAGAGGGTCTGATAAGCAGAGATCTTGTCATGTTCGTATTCCCCCTTCCAGAAACGACGACGACAAAGACGTACATACCAGTTACTCAAATGTTCATCTACGAAGGTCTGTATTGCCCTTCCAGCCTGAGTAGGCTCGTATTCATCAAAAAATCCTGTAACGTCTTTTACCAGCGTGTTCAGCAGGGAAATGATCCAGCGGTCAATTTCTGGTCGCTGTTCCAGCGGAATGTAGGCTTCCTTGAACGAGAAGTTGTCCAGGTTCGCATACATGGCAAAGAAATTATAAGTATTGTACAGGGTGCCGAACAATTTACGTTGTACTTCACGGATGCCATCAGTATCAAATTTCATGCTATCCCATGGAGAAGCATTGGTAATGAGGTACCAACGGGTCGCGTCCGCCCCAAATGACTCCAAAGTTTCAAAAGGATTGACCACATTGCCGAGCCTTTTACTCATTTTGTTGCCATTCTTATCCAGGACGAGTCCGTTACTCACCACAGTCTTGTAAGCCACGCTATCAAAGAGCATGCTACCAAGCGCATGCAGGGTATAAAACCATCCACGGGTTTGGTCCACACCTTCAGCGATGAAGTCGGCCGGGAAGTTTTGCTCAAAGGTTTCTTTATTCTCAAATGGGAAATGCCATTGTGCGTACGGCATTGCACCACTGTCGAACCATACGTCAATCAGATCTGGTTCGCGGCGCATAGGCTGACCAGAAGCACTTACCAATATAATGTTATCAACAAATGGCTTGTGAAGGTCAGAAGTCAGGTGCTCGATATAAGCAGCTTCAGATTTTTGATCCGCAGGCACTTGCATCACACCAGCTGCCAGAGATTTTGACAGTTCTTCACGCAATTCTGCCACAGAACCGATACAGATTTCCTCCGTACTGTCTTCTGTACGCCAAACCGGCAGTGGAGTACCCCAGTAGCGGCTACGGCTCAGATTCCAGTCAACCATATTCTCCAACCAGTTGCCAAAGCGACCGGTACCAGTAGAAGCCGGTTTCCAGTTGATCGTCTTATTCAGTTCTACCATTCTGTCTTTCAGCGCTGTAGTACGTATGAACCATGCATCCAGCGGATAATATAATACAGGCTTATCTGTACGCCAGCAATGAGGATAAGTATGTTCATACTTCTCAACTTTAAAAGCGCGGTTCTCTTTTTTCAGTTTTACAGCGATGTCTACATCTACATCCTTGTATTCCGGATCGCTCTTGTAATTCTTTACATAGCGGCCACCGAATTCACCCACAGTATCCAGGAATTTACCCTGACGGTCTACCAGTGTGAGAATACCGATTCCATATTTCTTACCCACCTTGTTATCGTCCGCACCAAAAGCAGGAGCAGTATGTACGATACCAGTACCATCTTCAGTCGTTACGAAATCACCTATAATGACACGGAAAGGATCTCCTTCTTCAGGCTGTACATAAGGCAACAGTTGTTCGTAGCGAATTTCTTCCAGCTGGCTGCCTTTGAAAACGGCCAGCGTCTGCCATGGGATGACTTTATCACCTTCTTTATACGCAGCAAAATCGCCATCTTCTCCTTCTTTCTTAAAATATTTACCAGTCAGGGCAGTCGCCATTACCACAAACTGTGGCAACCCGGTATATGGGTTGAAAGTGCGGATCAGCGCATATTCGATATTTGCTCCAACGGTCAGACCTAGGTTGGAAGGCAACGTCCATGGGGTAGTGGTCCATGCCATGAAGAAAACTTCAGCAGCAGGATCTGCCTTGCGGGCTATTTCAAACAGGAAAGCAGACCTGTCTGATTCGATTGCCTTGAAAGTAGCTACGACTGTAGTATCCTTTACATCTTTATAAGTACCTGGCTGGTTTAGTTCATGAGAGCTAAGACCGGTACCAGCAGCAGGGGAATATGGCTGAATGCTCACGCTCTTGTACAGCAAGCCTTTCTTGTATAAGGTCTGCAAACACCACCACAGGCTTTCGATATAGTTATTTTCGAAAGTAATATATGGTTGCTGAAGATCTACCCAATACCCCATTTTACGGGTCAGGTCATCCCATTTATCTTTATATTTTAATACCTCGGTACGGCAGGTCTTGTTATATTCTTCAACAGAAATAGTCTTTCCAATATCTTCTTTAGTAATGCCGAGCGTTTTTTCCACACCCAATTCCACAGGCAGGCCATGGGTATCCCAACCGCCTTTACGCTTTACCTGGAACCCACGCATAGTTTTATATCGGCATACAAGGTCCTTGAGGGTACGGCTAATGACGTGGTGAATACCCGGTAAGCCGTTAGCACTTGGCGGACCTTCATAAAAAACGAAGGGGGTCGCGCCTTCCCGCAGGGAAACACTCTGCTCGAAAGCTTGTTCCTGTTCCCAACGAGCCAATACATCTTTCGCTATCTGCGGTAAATTCAGCTGATTATATTCCTGATATTTGCTGCTCATAAAACAATTATGCGCCCTTTGACGTTAATAAGTAAGTTGATTAAAATTCTGCAAAGTTACGGATTTTAGCCGGCTCTTATAAGGAAATCAGGACTAAAAACAAAGAAGTAAACCATTTGATTTTAATTGCTGGATATTTTTTGTATTTTTACAGTGCATTGGTTCGACATGAATCTTGGCATTGTTTTGGTAACTAACGTCGGAAGAATATAAGTTGAAAAACTTAACCCAAAAAGAATTGATAAACCATATCTGATCAATTATGAGAAAGTTAGTTTTAATATTTTTTGTGGCATTTGTAACTTCCGGCACAACTTTTGCACAAAAAAAATCAGCAAAAAAAACAAAAAAAGTAGTTGCTAAAACAGAAATGGCAGCTCCGTCAGTTGTAAAAGATTCTTTTCAACAGACCTTTGCAGGAACGGACGCCAAATGGAGTAAGAACTACGGAGGCAATTGGGTAGCGAACTTTACCAAAGATGAAGTGAAGACAGCAGCAGAGTTTGATAAAGATGGTAAATGGATAGCAACCCGCAGCAATTATACAGAAGCTAATCTGCCAGGTGCAGTAGCTACAAGTGTAAAAGCAAAGTATCCGGCCGCCACCATCAAAGATGGTTGGAAAATAGAAAGGTCAGATGTTGCTTCTTATTATAAGGTAAATATTCAGGACAACGGTACAGAAAAAGCAGTGTTGATTAATGAGGCTGGTACCATTGCAGAATAATTACTTTCACTAATTAGTATTTCATAGGTATAGGGATAAATAGGACAGACCCTGCTCTTTTGGGCGGGGTTTTCTTTTGTTTTTAAACGGGTTGNNCAACCCGTTTAAAAACAAAAACCGTCTCGTGTAATACGAGACGGCTTTATGTAATTACGGTAGAAGACTTACCTGACAAAAAACGCACTTTCAAAAGGTCAAATATGGTGTTTGAGGTGCAAAATAATGGCTTTACTCAAATCTTTTGCCCGGTAAGCCTTCCCCATGGTCAAATCTGATAAGGAAGCTTATAAGGATGATCAGGATAGATATCTGCCGATCGTGATACAAAGATGCACCAATCTTCTATAGTTCCTTTTCGAATTCGGGAAAACTAATGATCGAAAAAGGAAAACCTCATCCAAATAAAAAACTTCATGAAAAAAGGAATTCACCAACAAGGATGAAAACCCATTTTAGAAAAAAAAAGCCCCCTGTAAAACAGGAGGCTTTCGATATAATAAGCTGATTATTAGCGCAATAACAATTCACATGGTTTCAACCCCGTATGCTTCTTAAACGCAGTGGAAAAATGTGAAATACAGGAATACCCCATCAAAATCGCCACTTCACTCACACTCATTCCCTTTTCGTACAGCAGCCCTTTCGCCTTCTCCATTCTTTCCTTCTGGAAGTAATCATAAATAGTAGTACCATACATCGCCTTGAATCCCTTCTTCAGGTAACACTCGTTCATCGCTACCTTACGGGCCAGATCACGAATGGTAATAGGCGCATCCAGCTGTTCCAGCAAGATATCCTTTGCCTTCTCGATCTTTCCACGATCTTCCATATGAGTGAGGAAACGACAACCAAAACGGTCGTCTGTATCGTTCTGCACAAACTGGTCAGAGCTGAATAACAACAACTCCAATGCCTTGCTCTGCAAAAAGATATTCTTCAGTGCCCCTTCATAATTATGATGCACCATTTGCTCCAATACCTCTTTTGATTTGGTACTTGGCGCCAATGTCTTTACAAACGGCTTACGTGACTGCATGTCAAACAAGGTACTTGTCGTAGAGCCCTTCTGCAGGGTTTGTATGAACGACGGCTGGAAACGCACAGTGATCATATCGATAGAAGGCTGCTTGGAATTGCAGTTCTCCTTTTTATGTGCGCATACCTGGTCTGTACATCCTGGATTTTGACAATACTTATTCCCGGCTACACAATATCGTAGTTCCACAGCAGCTGATTGCCCTCTTTTTGCCGGTTGGTATACCACCATCGCTACATCTTCTACTGGCAAAGGGCGGTCATATGTGAACCGCTGCAATGTGAAATCGAGACAGTCCGGTACTGCCACGCTATCGGATACTGCCAACTCGAGCTGATCGCTCATAGCAGGCTGACGGATAGCCAATGTTAATATGTCCTGCAACTCTTTCAAATTTCCTTATCTATTGTTAAAATCCTGACAAAAATAGTCAATCAATTTTTAATGGAAACGGTTTTGACAGTAAGGTGACCAAAACACGTGGTTTCCAAAAGGGAACCTGGTGTAAGGTTCCAGATACCCCATCGTCTCTATAGTACGTCTATCACACTCTCAGGGAGATAACCCGCCCATAAGCCGCCTATATCCCGCCAATAACCCGCATCTATATAGAGGCGGGATATGTGCGGGTTATCTATGGGTTATTGACGGTTTACCCCTATGATAAGTATAGGTTTATCCTATGATTAAACCTATACCGCATTTGTATTATATAAGAAAACATACACTACTTTTACTTCCGGGTGCGTACTGGTATGAAATTCGTTCACTCATCCCTAATGGAAAGAAAATCCTTTATACGTCAATTGCTGAAAAAAGCCCTGATCATCCTGGCCAGCTTTATTCTTTTAGTCATGGCTACCGCATGGTACCTGGCCCACCGCTGGGATAATCAGATACGCATACAGCTTAAGAGCTATGTCCTCGACATGTCTGACAGCCTGTATAACCTTCAGTACAGTAAATTGCACCTCAACCTCATTACTGGTAGCCTGAGCCTTGAAAAAGTAAGCCTGGTCAGAGACTCCGCTGTCTATGCCCGCTTACAGCAACAGCACAAAGCCCCCAGGTTCCTGTATACTTTCAGCGCTGACGAGATCAACCTGAAATATTTCAAAGTATGGCGCTACTTCCACAAAAAACAACTGAGCGCCAGCTCCTTAGCGCTGCATAATCCCAGTATCATACTGGAACTCAATACCCGGAATATCGATACGACCAAGCCCCGGAATGCCTATCAGAACATTTCGAAAAAAATCTCCTCGATACACCTGGGGAACCTGCTCCTCGACAATACCAACCTGAAGTATACCTATATCAAAAAAGATAGTAGCCTGATTTATACCCAGGTGAGTGAACTGAGTATACAGGTCAGGGATTTCCTCATCGACTCCGTCGCCATGCAGGATCCTACCCGCTACCTGTATGCCCGTAACTATATTTTAGACCTGAAAAATTACCATTATCGCACCCCGGACAGCCTTTATTGGATGAATGTGAGAGATGTACACTACAGTGCAGAAGACAGAAGTATCAAAATCAAGCAGTTCCAGGTAGAACCACGGTATAACAGGGAGCAATTCGACAACAAATCCGTCTATCAGCGCGACAGGTTCGATGTACAGCTGAATGATATTGATATTACCAACCTGGAACCTCGCTTATTGCTTGAAGATCAAATCGTTCAGGCCGGAAAAGTGGTTATTAACAGCGGTAACCTGGATATTTACCATAACCGGAATCTGCCTCCATCTCCCGGCAACAAACTGGGTAAATTCCCCAATCAGATACTGCTAAAAGTAGCGGTACCTATTAATATAGATACCATCATTGGCAAGAAAACAGACATTCTCTACTCGGAAATAAACCCGAAATCGCAGGAAGCCGGCAAACTTAGCTTCAAACAGGTGCACGGTATATTCCGGAATGTGACCAATATAGACTCAGTCATTGCCCGCAAGTCTATGCTCACCATCGACCTCGATGCCGTACTCATGAAAAGTGGTAAACTGAAAGCCCATTTTGGGTTTAGCCTGAAAAATAAGGGAGGCGGATTCTCCGTAACCGGGCAGATAAAAGATATGGATGGGAAAGAGCTAAACCCGGTATTGAAACCTCTGGGCATGGTAGAAGTAAAATCATGTAAGATCAACGACCTGAGCTTTAGCATGAACGGCGATGAAAAGGGAGCAAAAGGAGAAGTGAAGTTCCTTTATTCAGACCTGAAGGTGAATATTCTGAAAAAAGAAGAAGGCAGCCATGAATTCAAAAAGAAGGGCCTGATCAGCTTTATTGCCAACCTCATGGTAATCAAGGATGAGAACCCGGGTAAGGGGCAAACAAGAATTGCACACCCTAACTATACCAGGGACCCAAATAAATCGTTCTTTAACCTGGTATGGAAAACCCTTTTTACGGGAATCAAGGAAACTGTACTTGGGGAACACTCACCCATATAACTGTTATCGAAATGTGAAAAAGCCGAGGTAAAAAAAATAACCCATCGGTACATCATTTTATTTGCACATTAAACATTGAAATAAGCCTCATTTTTCGTATTTTTGCACAATTCACGAGAATTCAACTCTAAACTACATTTTCACCCAAATATGAGCGAAGAAATAGCGCAAGTAACTACTCCAGCCCAGGGCGGCTATGATGCGGATAGCATTCAGGTACTGGAAGGTCTGGAAGCGGTGCGTAAACGCCCTGCGATGTACATTGGTGACATTGGCGTAAAAGGTCTTCACCACCTTGTATATGAAGTGGTGGATAACTCGATCGATGAGGCACTGGCAGGTTATTGTAAGAATATAGATGTCACTATCTGTGAGGACAACTCGATCAGGGTAGTGGATGATGGTCGCGGTATCCCGACAGGGATGAATACCAAAGAAGGCCGTTCAGCGCTGGAAGTGGTAATGACCGTACTGCACGCAGGAGGTAAATTTGACAAAAACACATATAAAGTATCCGGTGGTCTGCACGGTGTGGGGGTGAGTTGCGTAAACGCACTGAGTTCCCTGCTGCATGTAACCGTAAGACGCGATGGTAAACTGTTCGAACAGGAGTACTCCCGCGGTGTACCTCAATATGCAGTACGTGAAATCGGTGACTCCGACGAAACAGGAACAACTGTACACTTCAGACCAGATAGTGAAATCTTCAAGGATACTACCTACAACAGGGAGATCCTCGCTGGCCGTCTGCGCGAGCTGGCTTACCTGAACAGGAAGATCCGTATCGTTCTTACGGACGATCGTGAAAAAGACGACCAGGGCAACTCTGTAAATGAAGTCTTCTACAGCGAAGGCGGTATTGTCGAATTTGTATCCATGCTGGATCGCAATGGTCGTCGTAACCCTCTGTTGCCTGATCCTATCTTTGTAGAAACAGTCGATGCTGCCAGCAATGTAGCGGTAGAAGTAGCAGTGATCTACAATGATTCCTTCTCTGAGAACATCTTCTCTTATGTAAATAATATCAACACCATTGAAGGTGGTACACACGTAGCCGGTTTCCGCCGCGCCATTACCCGTGTTTTCAAAAGCTATGGCGATAAGAACAAAATGTTCGAAAAGACCAAAGTGGAGGTAACCGGTGATGACTTCCGTGAAGGTTTGAGCGCTATTGTAAGTGTAAAAGTACCTGAGCCACAGTTCGAAGGTCAGACCAAAACCAAGTTGGGTAACTCCGACGTAATGGGTGTGGTAGACAGTTCTGTAGCTGCTGTACTGGATGCTTACCTGGAAGAACATCCACGTGAAGCAAAAACCATCATCAACAAGGTGGTACTCGCCGCCCAGGCCCGTGAAGCTGCGCGTAAAGCAAGGCAGATGGTACAGCGTAAGAGTGTATTGAGCGGTAGTGGTTTGCCTGGTAAACTGGCTGACTGCTCTGAGAATGATCCTAAAATATGTGAACTGTACCTGGTCGAGGGTGATTCCGCGGGTGGTACGGCGAAACAGGGTCGTAACCGTAGCTTCCAGGCTATCCTGCCACTGCGTGGTAAGATCCTGAACGTAGAGAAAGCTATGGAGCACAAGATCTACGAAAACGAGGAAATCAAGAATATCTTCACCGCCCTTGGGGTAACCATCGGTACTGAAGAAGATGATAAAGCACTGAACCTGTCTAAACTCCGCTATCACAAGCTGATCATCATGACGGATGCCGATGTGGATGGTAGTCACATTGCGACACTGATCCTTACATTCATCTTCCGTTATATGAAGGCGATGGTAGAACAGGGCTATGTGTACATCGCACAGCCACCTCTGTACCTGGTGAAGAAGAGCAAAGAGCAGATCTATGCATGGACGGAAGAAGACCGTAAAGCAGCGATCCAGCAACTGGCACATGGTAAAGAAGACAGCGTGACCATCCAGCGTTATAAAGGTTTGGGTGAGATGAACGCTGAGCAGCTGTGGGAAACTACCATGAATCCTGAACACCGTACCCTGAAGCAGGTAACTATCGAAAGTGCTGCCGAAGCGGATCGCGTATTCAGTATGCTGATGGGAGATGAAGTACCTCCACGTAGAGAGTTCATCGAGTCTCATGCGAAGTATGCAAAGATCGACGCCTAGTTAAAATTTTATATATACGCGAAAAAGACTGGTTCCGGCCAGTCTTTTTTATGTCATTATGATTCTGGCATATTCATAAAATTATCTAGTTAAACTCTAAAATTATTACCAAAGGTTAATTTTATACCATTTTGTGGAAGGTGTGGACAATTTATTTCTCTCTCATTTACAGTCACTTCGATCTTATTGTGAACATACCTGTTAAAAAACTTATAAATCTTTTATTTAATTCATCTCTTTTCTCTGTATTTTGCACTCCTATTTATCTCTATACCTATTGAATTTGAACTATCCTATGAAACCTAGCTCCCTCCTGGGACTTCTGTGTCTGGTGCTATCCTTTTGCGCATGTCAAAAGGAAAAAGCAGTGTCGACATCGGGATCCTTATCATTCGCGTTCGAAAGCACTGCTTTTTCAGCTAACACCGCGAGTGGTTATATGACCGATACAACTGGCATTGGCAAGAAAGTCCTGACCATTGAAGGTATGACCAGTAACCTTAGCAAGCACATTGCAGTGACAGTTATATTTCCTGACACGCTTGCAGTGGGCACATATACAGAGGCAAATGGCGCCACCATATTATGGTCGCCTTCTTTGTCTGCAGAGGTTGCATCTTATCTCAGTACTACAGCGACAATTAAAATTACAAGCATAAATAGTAAGTATGCCGAAGGCACATTTGCCGGCATTTTAGACAATGGCGAGAAAGAAGAGCCATTAACGGACGGAATATTTAAAGTCAACATTTATTGATCATCGTTTTTTTTGAAATCTTTTTCCATCGTGTCCCGCTTGTTAAAGCGGGACTTTTTATTTCTGGTTAATATCTGAGCATAGATAGTTAATTACCATAAAAGGACTCGAAGCCCCACAGATTACATTTGGAGTAAATCATGAATTCTTTAATCAGGAACAATAAACAATAAAGGCCATTTGCGCAGATGGCCTACAGGGAGTTTTATTTCATCTTAAAAACCAATTTCTAATCTCCGTTGTATGAAGAAATTTTCATATTACCTGTCAGCATTGCTGGCGGGCTTGCTATTTAGTGCCCTTACCTTTGCGCAAAGCAGGGTGATACAGGGGACAGTGACCGATGAAAACACACATCCGCTAAGCTTTGTATCAGTTAACATTAAAGGGACCAACAAAGGAGTTGTCACTGACAAAAACGGGGTATTCTCGCTGGAAGTCGCACCCAATGCCACACTCATTGTAAGAGCCGTAGGCTTCCTCACTAAAGAAGTGGGTACAGGCAGCGGCCATTCACTTACGATCACCCTGGCTGAAAGCGCCAGCGACCTCAATGAAGTCGTAGTGACCGCACTGGGTGTAAAGAAGGAAAAACGTAATCTTACGTTCAGTTCACAGGAAGTGAAGAGCGATGAAATTCTGCGTTCAAGAGAGCCGAATATCGTGAATACGCTTACCGGCAAGGTAGCAGGCGTACAGGTCACAAATTCATCTGGCATGCCCGGTTCCTCCTCCCGTATCGTAGTGCGCGGTATTACGTCTTTAAACGGCGAAAATCAGGCTTTAATCGTGATGGATGGAGTACCTGTCAACAACGATGAAACAGACAATCCTAACGACGGTGGATCAGGCTCTAATCGTCTCTCTGATATCGACCCATCTGTTATCGAAAGCATCAACCTGCTGAAAGGCGCTGCCGCTACTGCCATGTATGGTTCTGCAGGTGCCCGCGGGGTATTGCTCATCACGACCAAAAAAGGAAGCAACAACCGTAAGCCAACTGTTACCTTATCTTCCGGGTTATCTTTCGAACAATCTTATCTCCCTGATCGCCAGACCACGTATTCACTGGGTGAAAAGGGCATTTATTCTGATGGGGAAACGACCGCCACACAAAACAAAAATTCATGGGGTGCACGTATGGATACCCTGCGTGTGAACGGAGCAAAAGTACCTTTTCATAATCCAGCCAAAGAGTTCTTTAAAACAGGAATTTCTACCAATAATACCGTCTCTGTTTCTGGCGGCAATGCCAGCTCAAGTTATTTTTTATCATACACCTACTTCAATCAACAAGGTACCATTCCTAATACTGATTATACAAGGCATAACCTGTTTGCCAAATACACCACACAGATCCTTGATAATCTCTCTGCTTCCTTCCAGCTCACATACAGCTCTGTCAAGAACAACATCATGCCACAGGGATGGGGATTGGAGAATCCACTCTGGACCATCTTTGCCGCACCCGTTTCTTACAATCTGAAACCTTACCTGAATGAGGATGGCACACAACGTATGTATCGCTCCGGCCGTAACAATCCATATTGGGTATTAGACAATGTACTGAATACCACAGTGGTGAACAGGTATCTGCCAGTAGCCACCTTTGTGTATTCACCTACCAGCTGGCTTTCTGTCACTGAAAGAATGGGAGCAGATATGTACCAGGATCAGCTGCACTATCATGTCAACGTAGGCGATGTGACTTACACTCAGGGTCTGGTACAGTCTAAAAATCAAACATTGCGTCAGTTCAACCACGACTTCATGGTGCAGTTGAGAAAAGAGGTGAACCCTAAGCTGAATACAAGTTTACTGCTGGGTAACAACGTCTATTCTAAATACAAAGATGCTATGTCTGCCTATGGTTTAGGACTGGCAAAAGCTAACTATTACAACATGGCCAGTGCATCGTCTGTAACGTATGGGGAATCATCTACACTGGTAAGAAAAGTAGGCTTCTATGCACAGGGTGAAATTGATTACAACAGAACACTGATCGTGAATCTGACAGGTCGTTATGATGGTAGCTCTGTATTATCATCATCTAACAGGTATTATCCTTATGGCTCTGCGGCAGCGGCTTTCATCTTCTCTGAATTATTATCTGACAAACTAAAAAAGACGATCAACTTCGGTAAGTTCAGGGCATCTTATGCTGTAGTAGGTAATGATAACGTAGGCGCTTATGCCACAAATACACCTTATTATCAGGCAGTGATTTACGGTGATGTAAGCAGCAATTTAAACTTCCCTTATAATGGCCAGAACGGCTTCCTGCTCAGCACTGCATTAGGCAATCCGAATCTGAAAAATGAATTGCAGAAAGAATTGGAATTTGGTCTGGAAATGAAATTCTTAGATAACAGGTTAGGCTTTGAAACATCCTGGTTTGATCGTAAAATGTCTGACGGATTAGTAGAAGGCATTGCGCTGCCAAACTCCACTGGTTATAGTACTACCACCATCAACTCTGCAAAGATGGAGACAAAAGGATTGGAAGTATTAGTGAATGCAACACCTGTCAGAACAAAAGATTTTAGCTGGGATGTAACGCTGACTTATACGAAAATGAATAACAAAGTTACCCAGATTGGTGCAGGTTTGGACGAAACGAGTGTGGGTAGTTCATGGGCCATCGTAGGCCAGCCATGGGGTGTACTGAAAGGTACCAAATTCGCACGCACTGATGATGGACAATTGCGTATCAATAGTTCAGGGTTACCATACTCTGATGACAACAGCAATATACTGGGTAATGTCACCGCGAAATGGTTAGGTAGTATCACCAATCAGTTCCGCTATAAACAATTCGGATTAAGTTTCTTCTTCGATACAAAACAAGGGGGTCAGTTGCAAAATGCGGATGATGGATACAACCTCTTCTATGGTGTGTCTAAAGTAACGGAAAACCGCGCCGACAGAGTCGTGAAAGGTATCAGCGATGCAACAGGCCAACAGAACACGGTATCTGTAACAGGGCAACAATATTGGCAACAGGTGAGCGGTATTACGGAACAAGTGATACAGGATGCATCTTATATCAAACTGCGCAACGTAAGCTTCTCTTATTCACTTGGTCAGAAAGCATTGAGCCATCTGCCTTTCAGAAATGCGAGTCTTATACTGACAGGTCGTAATCTCTGGATCCACAAAGCTTCTAATTTCTCAGGTCCTGATCCGGAAGCGAATTCATGGGGGAACGGCAATAGTAGCTTAGGTCTCTACTCCTTTACTACACCGACTTCCCGCTCATTCGACGCTACGATAAAAATTACTTTCTAAATTTTCGAACATGAAGAAATCATTCATCATCATATCTATCTTCACAGCTTCTTTGCTGGCGGGATGCAAAAAGTTTCTGGATGTCAACGACAATCCCAACCTGCCTGAATCAGTGTCAGAAAGCCTGTTACTCGGCCCTGTAGAAGCAGGAGCCTCCACGTATGTAGCGAATGGCAATGCTGCTGTATTAGTGAATCAATGGATGCAGTATTGCGTACCTAATCAACCCATGCCGAATACAGCGAACTACCTGGTTACAACATCGACCTTCGATGACTACTGGGATTCATTTTATACGATTGAACTGAATAATCTGCATGTACTGAATATACAGGCCATCACGAATGGAAATAGCATGTATGCAGGTATTGCAAAAGTATTGACAGCGTATACAATAGGCACCGCTACTGACTTCTGGGGTGATATTCCTTATTCCGAATCATTTGAAGGCACTGACCTGAGTACCCCAAAATTTGATTCGCAGGAGAGTATTTACAACACGATTCAATTACTGTTGGATAGCGCAATTACAGCATTGAATGAAGGCAAAGGTTCTACGCCAGGCACAGATGATTACATGTATAGTGGTGATATGAGCAAGTGGATAAAGATGGCGTATACATTGAAAGCAAGGTATTATATGCACCTCACAAATGCGACTGGCCATACCGCGGCTGCACAGGCTTCGCTGGCATTAGATGCGCTGGCAAGTGGCATGAGTAGCAATGCTGACGATTGTTATTTTCCATATTCGGGTAGTGGTACATCTTCCAGTCCGTGGTACCTGCATTTCTTTAGTACAACAACACTGGTGTTAGCATCACATTATGTAGACACACTGGTAGCAAGGGCAGATCCACGTTTACCATTTTTGGTAAGTAAAACAAATGCTACGGATGCATATGCAGGAAATGTAATTGGAAGTGGTGCGGGTAATATTGATTATTATTCTGTACCGGGTAGTTTCTATGGCGACATTGCTTCTAATGGGTATGTGTTGAATGCAGCAGAAGCTGATTTTATAAAAGCAGAAGCAACTTACATTGTGTCAGGATACGCTGCAGCACAGCCTATTTACAGGAAAGCGATTGTGGATAATATGGTAAAGGTAGGGGTGGATACAAGTAGTACTGCTGCACAAACTTATCTTTCAAACAGAGGAACATTGTCAGCAACAAATGCCATGCAATTAATTATTGAAGAGAAGAATATTGCGAATAATTTCTCTACTGAAAACTGGGTAGATTGGAGAAGGACGGGGTACCCTGTGATATCGCTGATTGCGAATGACAACATCACTAGTTTGCCTCGCAGGTTTTTATATCCGAATAGTGAGATCTCTACAAATGGAGCAAATGTGCCTTCAGTGAAACTAACAGATCGTGTGTGGTGGGATGGAGAATAATAAAATTAAAAGGAGCCAACCCCATAGTGGGGTTGGCTATATTGCTTACTGAATAGCGAAAACTGCTTTTACATCAGCTGTCACTTTAATAGTGCGGTAGTCAATATTCGTATCAGCAACAGCATAATCTTCTGATTTAAACGCCCTGTTCATAGTCGCATTGGCATATACAGGGAAAACCACATTGACATTATTTTCATTTACCTGCATAACTCCGCCTATTTTTTCCCCGATCCCTTCCAGCATTACATTTGCTTTATTTTTAGCAGCCTGCAATGCTTTTATTTTTACCTGCTGACGATATTCATCCATTTTGCTGGATGTCGCTTCACTGATATATACATTGGTAATACCTGCATCATCTATTGCATCAAAAATGGTGTTCACTTTTGTGAGACTAGTTACTTTCAGTCTGAATTCTTTTGAGGCATAGAAATCTGCATCCTTCTTTTTCTTTCTCCACCACTGATCGCCCGAAATGTTGGCAATGGTCAGATTTTCCGCTGCGATGCCGGCTTTTTCAACGGCTTTGGTCAATTGCTGTTCCAGTGTAGAAATGTCAACTTTGTTATTCTTGTCTTTCTGATATTCCTGTAGAGTAATGTTCAGGTAAATGATATCCGGAGTGATCTCCATTTCGGCAGTACCGTCTACTGCAATACTCTTCGTTTTTTTATCATTCGTATCCTGCGCAAATCCAGTGATTACCATTCCTACAACCAACAGTGTTAATAATATCTTCTTCATAGTATTCCGTTTTTTTCTTTCATGATGCAGGGGAAATATCAAATTCCATAAAAGGGGGGAAAGTTTTTACTATATTTAAGAATTCCAACTTTTTATGTCAACGTCCACGGGGTTTATTATGGTACTGTTTTGCCTGCCGCTTTTTGCCAATGCACAGGTTCAGACTCCTTATATTCTAAATGGTAGCGCTACACAACGTACCTGTAACTGTTATGTACTGACTCAGGATGTAAATACCTCGAGCGGGACCGTGTGGAATAAGAACCAGATTGACCTCCGCAATTCCTTTGACTATTATTTTGATGTAAACCTGGGTTGTAAAGACAGCGATGGCGCCGATGGCATTGGCTTTATCCTGCAGACAAAAGGAACGAACCTGGGAGCTACCGGGTCGGGTATCGGGTTTCAGGGTATCAGTCCTTCTTTAGGGATTATTATTGATACCTGGCAGAATGAAATTGACCATGATCCTTACTACGATCATGTGGCGATACAGATGAATGGAGTGACGGATCATAATGCTGTCAATAACCTGGCTGGGCCGGTGACGGCGCTGGATGGGAACGATAATATAGAAGATTGTAACTGGCATATATTCAGGGTAAAGTGGGATGCGGTAGCCATGCAAATGACAGTGAGTATGGATGGGGCATTGCGACTATCATTGCAGAAAGATATTGTGCAGGAAATTTTCAATAATAGCCCCTTGGTATATTGGGGATTTGCAGGATCTACGGGAGGAGCGTACAATGTGCAACAGTTTTGCGCAGCACTCAGACCAGAGTTAGCATTTAGGGATGATCAGCGGTTCTGTATAGGCGATCCGATCCTGTTTAGTGATTCATCCAAGTCCTTTGGTACGATTACAAGATGGTTGTGGGATTTTGGAGATGGCACTACGGCAAATGTATCGCAACCGGGAGAGCATCATTATGCAAAACCGGGTGTATATGATGTAACATTGGTGATTGAGGATAATAGTGGATGCATTTCGGATACCATGCACCAGCAGGTGACGATCGGGACTTATCCGATTGCAGGGATGTCTACCGATCCATTGTGTTTGGGACGAATAATGACGATCAAAGATGCAACGACACTGGAAGTGGGAACATTGACAGCATGGAATTGGGAGTTGAATGGACATACAGATAGCGGGAAGAATATAGTCGCTGATTTTACTACTCCCGGCACCTATCCCGTGCATTTATCTGTGTTGACGAAAGAGGGTTGTAGTGATGATACGATACAAATGCTTTCTGTGTATAATACACCTGTGATTAGTGCAAGTGGGGGTGATGCGTGTATAGGGGATGCCATTGATTTTTCGGGTACGAATCTTACACCTGCTATTGCATTAGCAGGCTGGCATTGGACATTTGGAAATGGAGATACATCCACCCTGCAGGATATTAGTTATGTGTATAAAACAGGGGGTGTATATACAGCGGGTGTATATGCTGTGAGCAGGGATGGCTGTTTGTCTGATTCATTCTGGCTACCTGTGAAGATAGTTGATATTGCATTGGATGCGGGACGCGATACGCTGATCGAGAAAGGGCAACCTTTGCAGTTGAATGCAATAGCAACAGGAGATAATTTAAGTTATAGCTGGTCGCCTGCTACAGGGTTGAATAATGTGATGATTGCAGATCCTGTGGCAGTGTTGTTTCAGGATGTGAAATATGTATTGACGGTAACTTCACCAGAGGGATGTGTACAGGTGGATAGTTTGGCAGTGAAGGCCTATACGGGGCCGGAGTTTTATGTACCAAGTGCTTTTTCACCGAATCATGATGGGCAGAATGATTGGTTCAGGGCAATATCGCCGGGTGTACCTCAACTGGATTTTTTATGTGTGTGGGATAGATGGGGCAAGGAGGTGTTCAGGACGAGTGAATTGACAGGGGCATGGGATGGCACTTTTAAGGGGCAGGATTCGCCTGTTGGCACTTATGTATACATGATATACAGGGAACGGATTATACAGGGCATAAATTCAGCCGGAAAGGGACTGTAACGTTGATAAGATAAAAGACCAATCCCCCGGAGTTTTGCCTTCGGCAAAACTCCGGGGGATTGGTGTGACTGTCCTGCGGACGGCTTAAATATTTTATAACTTATGACCTTGCATCTTCCATATTTTTCAGGAAATTATACAGATCATTCATATTAGTAATTTTAGTCGCCACTAACATAAAGTTCGTACCTAACTGTTTCAGTTTCGCATTGTTCACCCTCGTCTGTACATAGTTCAATATATGATCAAATGTAGGCGATGTGAAGTAAGGCGAATCCGGGTTGTTGATAAAGTAACAACGTAATGTCTCATTCTTCATCATCATCTTCTCAAAGCCTAACTTAATCGCCATCCACCGACAACGCACCAGGCATAATAATTCCAATACCGGTTCAGGCAATGGACCGAATCTATCTTTCAGCTCTTCCTCAAATGCGACCAACTTACTTTCCAGCGTGATATTATCCAGTTCCTGATACAGGTTCAAGCGCTCCTGTATGCTCTCTACATAACTATCAGGAATGAGTATTTCAAGATCTGTATCGATGGTACAATCGCTTACATAATCCTTCTTCTCTTCCAGCTGTTCTTTAAAGAGATCTTTGAATTCATTTTGCTTCAGTTCGCGGATCGCTTCGTCCAGGATCTTCTGGTACATATCAAATCCGATATCTGACATGAAGCCACTCTGCTCACCACCTAGGAGGTTACCGGCACCACGTATATCAAGGTCGCGCATCGCAATCTGGAAACCACTACCCAGTTCACTATGCTGCTCCAGCGTTTGCAAGCGCTTACGGCTGTCAGCAGGCAATGTACTCATGGGTGGTGCCAGCAGGTAACAGAATGCTTTCTTGTTACTACGCCCTACACGACCACGCAACTGGTGCAGGTCACTTAATCCAAAGTGATGTGCATTGTTGATGATGATGGTATTTGCATTTGGAATATCCACACCACTCTCTACTATATTAGTACATACCAGTACATCGTACTTACGATCGATGAAATCAAGGATCACTTCTTCCAGCTGATGACCTTCCATCTGTCCGTGTGCAGTAGCGACAGACAAGTCAGGGCATAAGCCTTTAATGAGACTGCTGATCTCTCCCAAACCTTTCACACGGTTGTATACAAAGTATACCTGTCCACCTCTTTCTGTTTCGTAATAGATGGCATCGCGGATCATGTCATGATCGAATACATGTACCTCTGTCTCAATCGGCTGCCTGTTAGGCGGCGGCGTATTGATGACAGAAAGGTCTCTCGCTCCCATCAGGGAGAACTGTAGTGTTCTCGGAATAGGCGTAGCCGTTAGTGTCAATGTATCTACATTCAACTTGATGTGTTTCAGCTTTTCTTTTGCTGCCACACCAAATTTCTGTTCTTCATCCACGATCAGCACACCGAGGTCTTTGAACTTCACATCCTTGCTCAGTAAGGCATGCGTACCTACTATGATATCTATCTTTCCTTCAGCGAGTCGCTGTAGTGTGTCTTTCTTTTCTTTTGCAGATTTAAAGCGGTTCAGATAATCTACTGTACATGGAAAATCTTTCAGTCGGTCTGCAAATGTTTTGAAGTGCTGGAAAGCGAGGATGGTAGTAGGTACCAGTATTGCTGCCTGCTTACCATCTACGATCGATTTGAATGCTGCACGCACTGCTACTTCTGTCTTTCCAAAACCAACGTCGCCACATACCAGTCTGTCCATTGGTGCAGGCGATTCCATATCTCTCTTTACATCGGCAGTCGCCTTGCTCTGGTCAGGAGTATCTTCATAGATGAAAGATGCCTCCAGCTCCGTTTGCAGGTATGTATCCGGTGCATGCTGGAACCCTTGCTGGGCCTTGCGTGCCGCATATAGCCTGATCAGGTCTTTGGCGATATCCTTAACCTGTGTTTTCGCTTTTTCTTTCAGTTTATCCCATGCATCACTACCCAGTTTATTGACTTTGGGTTCCTGGCCTTCCTTGCCGGTGAACTTACTGATCTTGTGCAGGGAGTTGATGTTCACATACAGTAGGTCATTGTTCTTGTAAATGATACGAATGGCTTCCTGCATTTTGCCCCCAACTTCTATCTTCTGTAAGCCACTGTACATACCTACACCATGGTCGATATGGGTTACGAAGTCGCCCGACTGCAATTCGCGCAGGGTCTTCATGGTAAGCGCCTTATTCTTGTTGTACGCCTGCTTTACCTTGTACTTGTGGTAACGCTGGAAGATCTGGTGATCTGTATAGCACACGAGTTTCAATGAATGATCAATGAAGCCATGGCTCACCGGCACCGGTATCGGGAAGAAGGTGAAGGTCGCTTTCAGGTCTTCGAATATGCTACGCAACCTTTCCAGCTGACGGGCATTTTCGGCGAAGATGAAGAGGTTGTATTTATTTTTATTGTGGGTTTCCAGGTCTTTAATCAGCATTTCAAACTGACGGTTAAAGACTGGCTGCTCCTGTGTTTCAAAGTTCAGTGGGGTAAAGTTACGGTTCGTTTCTTCCCACCATAATTTAGTGCCAAAGACGATGCAGTGCCTTTGCAGGATCTGCTGCATGAGGAGATGAGCCTTTACAAAATCCGTCTCCTTCAGTTCCATCTTCTCATCTTCATCAATCCTCACCTGTTGGCCGGATTGTAAGAAAGCATCCAGCTTCTCTTCCAACTGCAAAATTACCTCCTGCACATACCCCGGGTCTTTCATCCAGACTACGGTATTGGCAGGCAGGAATTCCAGCAGGGAGGTCTTCTGATGGTCCAGGTTATGGGTATCCATATTGGCGATCAGGGTTACCTGGGTGAGTTTGCGCTCACTGAGCTGGGTTTCCGGATCGAAGATGCGGATAGAGTCGATATCTTCTCCGAACAACTCTATGCGGTAAGGTTTTTCATTACCAAAAGAGTAGATGTCGAGAATACCCCCACGGAGGGCGTACTGCCCCGGTTCATATACGAAGTCAGTGAAGCTGAAGCCCCAGCTGACGAGTTTTTCCAGCAGATCGTCCACCTTGAGCACATCGCCGACCTTCAACTGGACCATGTTGGTGTTGAAGGCCACGGAGGCGGCTACCTTTTCCCATAGGGCTTCGGGGTAGGTGACGAGGATCTTTTTGTGGATGCTATCGCCGGAGAACTTCATGAGGGCTTCGGTACGCAGCATGCTATGGCTGCTGTTCAGATCGCTGAACTGACCTACCTTTTTGAATGAATCCGGGAAGTAGAAGATATCGAGGGCCTGACTGAGTTGTTCCAGATCATTTTGAAAATAGGCAGCCTCCTCTTTATCATTTAAAATGAACAGGTGATTAACTGAAGACGCCAGTTCCCACGCGCCTGCCGCGATAAATGTGGGGGTGCTACCGGTTAATCCTGTTAGTTGAAAATACTGAGGATGGGACAAATGCATCCCTTTCACCAGCTGTTGCAGGCGGGTGTCGCGCTGGTATAATTGTAATACAGCCTGAATATTCATGAGGGGAGCAAAGTTACGAATTATTGGTCATTGTTTGATCTGATGAAAACGGTCACAGGTTCAGGAAAAATTCGCGATATTTAAGTAATAAATTCCACTTAATATGCTGGACCACTGGTATACTGGTTATGTGACCCGCATTCTGCAGGAGACACACAACACGAGACGGTTCTGGATACAGATAAGGGAGCTGGAAAGATTTGATTTTAAACCCGGACAATTTGTAACCCTGGACTTACCTATTCATGAAGAGAGAAAAAAGCGATGGAGGAGTTATTCTATTGCGTCGGCGCCGGATGGGTCGAATGAGTTTGAGTTGGTGATTGTGTCGCTGGAAGGAGGGGCGGGGACGACTTATCTTTTTAATGAGGTGAAAGTGGGGAGTGAGTTTCCTGTGAAAGGGCCGCTGGGGGTGTTTACGCTGCCGGAGACGCTGGACAGGCAGTTGTATTTGATTTGTACGGGAACGGGGGTGGCGCCGTTTAGGGCGATGGCGCATCATATACATACGCATCAGATACCGCATCAAATGATACATTTGATTTATGGGTGTAGGAAAGAGTGTGATTTGTTGTATGCGAAAGAGTTGTGGCAGTTGGAGGCGGAGTTGGAGGGGTTTAGGTATTCACCGACGTTGTCAAGATGTGAGGATGGGTGGACGGGGAAGAGGGGGTATGTGCATTTGATTTATGAGGAGTTGTTGGCGCTAAATAAGGAGCCGGCGTATTTCTTTTTGTGTGGGTGGAAGAATATGATTGATGAGGCGAAGGGAAAGATATTGGGGATGGGGTATGATAGGCATGATATACGTCAGGAGTTGTATGGATAGAAAATAAAGTAAAAAGCGAAAAGGCAGGGACCTCCGGTCCCTGCCTTTTCGCATAGCGGGAGTTTGTGATCCGGGCGTACGCCCGGATCACAAACTCCCGCCAATATTGTTATTCGTTGATTTTATTCAGAACGAGTTCTTTTACTTTATCCAGCGGGATTCTTTCCTGTTCCATGGAGTCGCGGTAGCGGATGGTAACGGTGTTGTCTTCCTTGGTCTGGTGGTCGATGGTTACACAGAATGGTGTACCGATCGCATCCTGACGGCGGTAACGCTTACCGATCGCATCTTTCTCTTCGTAGAAGCAATAGAAATGCGGTTTACATGCATCCATCAGTTCTTTTGCTATTTCTGGTAACCCGTCTTTTTTAGTGAGTGGGAAGATTGCCAGTTTCGTTGGTGCCAGTTTAGCAGGGAAGCGCAGTACTACGCGGCTATCTTCTTTACCATCTTTGGACAGGTCTTCTTCTTCGTAAGCATTACACACAGTGAGGAGGAACATACGGTCCAGACCAATAGAGGTTTCGATTACGTATGGTACGTAGTTCTGATTGATTTCAGTATCAAAATACTGCATTTTCTTCCTGCTGAATTCCTGGTGTCTGCCCAGATCATGATCTGTACGGCTATGGATACCCTCTACCTCTTTGAAACCAATCGGGAATTCAAACTCAATATCTTCAGCAGCATCGGCATAGAAAGCCAGCTTTTCGTGTTCATGGAACCTGTACTTGGCCGGATCTGCACCCAGGCTCAGGTGCCATTTCATACGCTCCTCTTTCCAGTACTGGAACCACTCTTTCTGGGTGCCAGGGCGTACGAAGAACTGCATTTCCATCTGCTCAAATTCGCGCATACGGAAGATGAACTGACGGGCTACGATTTCGTTACGGAAAGCTTTACCTACCTGTGCAATACCGAAAGGTATCTTCATACGACCCGTTTTCTGCACGTTCAGGAAGTTCACGAAGATACCCTGTGCGGTTTCAGGACGGAGGTATATTTCACTTGCTTCGTCGGTTACGCTACCTAACTGGGTAGAGAACATCAGGTTGAACTGACGTACATCTGTCCAGTTAACAGTACCGCTGACAGCACATTTGATTTTGTATTCTTCAATCAGTGATTTCAGGCCAGCCAGATCATCAGCAGCCAGAAGGGCATTCATTTTAGCGATCAGGGCTTCGCCATCAGCAGCATCCAGTGTTTCTGCATGTGCTTCGATCAGGTGGTCTACACGGTAGCGCTTTTTGCTATCCTTGTTATCAATCATAGGATCACTAAAGCCGTCAACGTGCCCTGACGCCTTCCAGGTAGTCGGATGCATAAAAATAGCCGCATCGATCCCCACGATGTTTTCATGCATCTGGGTCATGCTTTTCCACCAATAGTCGCGGATATTCTTCTTTAACTGGGCTCCATACTGGCCGTAGTCGTATACCGCACTTAAGCCGTCATATATCTCACTGGACTGGAAAACGAAGCCATATTCTTTACAATGCGAAATAATCGCCTGGAATTTGTTCTGATCTGTTGCCATAATGGCGCAAATATATATAACTTTTTTGTGCCCGCTCTTATGGGGTAGGGGGCTTTTTTTTGGCAGCTTCCAGATTGGTTTCCAGCTCTACAGGTATCTCCTTTACATAGACTGCGTACTCATTGGGCCTGATCTGCTCCCCATGGTATTGTACATACACCTGTGTAAACTCAGCCCCAAAGTAGAGGATGATAGCAGAGTAGTATACCCAGAGCAGGATGATCACTATGCTTCCGGCCGCACCGTAAGCAGTGCCGACCTTGCTGGCGCCGAGGTAAAAGCCGATGCCAAATTTGCCTGCCATGAAGAGGACGGAGGTGGTCATAGCCCCTACGATGACATGTTTCCATTTTATTTTGGCGTCTGGAAGCACTTTGAAAATGATGGCGAACAACAGGGAAATGACGCCAAAAGTAAGGCACAGGTTGATCACATACACCAATACCATGGTCACTTCGGGGAGTAAACGGGCCAGTTGTTTACTAAATAACTCGATCAGACCGTTCAGCGCCAGGGATACCAGGAGGATAAATCCTAAGGAGATCACCATAGAGAAGGAGAGGAGGCGGTTGATGAGTATTTTGAGTATACCATTTTTAGGTTTGGCTTTTAGCTGCCAGATAAAGTTGATAGAATCCTGGATTTCGCCGAATACACCGGTAGCGCCAAAGATAAGGGTTACGATACCCACTACGGTGGCCCAGGTAGAATCACCGGAAAGCGCGGCGTTTTTGATCATCTGCTGGATCTGAAGGGCGGCGTCGTTGCCGACAAATGAATTGATTTGTCCGTAGATGCTGCCTTCGATAGCCTCTTTGCCCAGGAATACTTCGCATAGTGTGATGATCACTATGAGCATGGGAGCGATGGAGAAGATCGTGTAGTAAGATAAAGCGGCACTGAGTTTAAGTACCTTGTCGTCCATAAAATCACTGAAGGTTTGCTTCAGGATTTGCCAGTATTTCTTAAAAAATCCGGGTTTCTGCATATAGTTGATTTAACAAAAAACCTGCCTAGTGTAATTTTTCATTTTCCTTGTGCCTGGTGGCATCGCGGATGTTCTTCTTTTCGAAGTTCTTTGTGAGTGCATCGGTCATGTCGATGCCGGTTTGGTTGGCGATGGTGAGGAGTACCCACATGACGTCGGCCAGCTCATCGGCGAGGTCTTTTTGAAGGTCGGAGGGTTTAGAGGATTGGTCACCATATTTGCGGGCCATGATACGGGCTACTTCGCCGACTTCTTCGGTGAGGATAGCCATGTTGGTAAGTTCACTAAAATAACGAACGCCTACTGTTTTAATCCAGTGGTCGATCTGGTCCTGCGCTTCTTTGATAGTCATGTTTTAGAAGTTGCTTATTGGGTTTGTTTTTGTATTTTCTTTTGTGTTTAAATGCCGAAAAAATGAGGATATCATAAATAACTTTTACCCAAATTTACCCGGGTACCTGATGGAGAAAATTTTCGTATAAGAAATTCTCAGCGCCATCGAGTCACTTATGACAACCTCATTTCTCCGGGCGGGTGGGCCTGCGGCCGGCATTTAGGATAACCAATGCCTGCTGGGCTTACCTTACATTCCTTTGATTTATTATTCCTTTGATTTTGTATCGATCAATATTGTAACTGGTCCATCGTTCAGCAGATCTACTTTCATATCAGCACCGAAAATACCAGTAGCCACCGGCTTGCCGAGATCCTGACTCAACTGCTGTATCATCTGCTCATACAATGGTATGGCTATATCCGGCTTACTCGCCCGGATATATGATGGACGATTCCCTTTCTTTGTCCCTGCGAACAATGTAAATTGACTGACTAATAGTATACCACCATCTACGTCTTTTACCGACAGGTTCATCACGCCCTCCGCATCACCAAATACCCGCAGATTGACGAGTTTATTACTTAACCATGTAATGTCTTCTGCATTGTCAGCATCTTCTATCCCTAACAGTACCAGCAAGCCTGTCTGTATACTACCCGTAGTCTGCTCGTCCACGGTCACAGAGGCCCTGGTTACCCGTTGTATAACTGCGCGCATAATATAATTGTTTAGTTACTCCCTGTCTGCAATCTCCATGATATCTTCTGCTTCCAGTTCAGGATAGAAAGTCTCAATTAAGAAATAATAATACAGGTATATCAGTGCAAGATAAAATATAAAGTAATCATTGAAAGCATATGCTACCGTCAATATATTCAATCCGATCACGATGTACACAAATGCCTTACCAGCAGAGAGTTTCAGGTAAGCACCTATTTTGAGTAAATATAAAAATGCAAGTATACTGATCGCCACCAGCCGCAGACCTGTAGGTACAAAGAGCATGGTATAAATATTATAACCTGTGATGACGATACCCAATACAATCATTGCAATACGTGCATACCGTCGCTTTGCCTGCAGGTAGCTCGCTGCATTTTTCATATGCGTTTCTCTTTTTTCAGGTGCTAAAAAACAATAAATGGCTGCACCAATATTTGCTACAGGCAACAAATGTAACAACAACACCCACGGGCTGTAATGCCCGATAGTCAAGGATCTGCCGGTAATCACATTGCGTAGCATAATAGCCCCAACATATAAAAAGAAGATAGACGAGATCATAAAGAGAATACTCATGGGCGTAGATTCTTCCGGCATCTGTTGTCCTTCAAAAAGCATACGCACACGGGTACTCAGGTCACCAATACAACCCATATAACCAAAGAACAATACCATCCACATAAAGAGGTATTCCCACCTGTTGTATACCTGTACCTTAGATGGAAGCCGCTCCATGAAATGACGCAGACGGTAACCGTTTTCCACCAGAAACAGGATGACATAATAACACAGCACTTTCATGTACAGTATGACCAATGCAGACGACAGGTACACCACCTCTTTCAAAGTTCCTGTGAAAGGATAATTACTGCTGAAAGGATTGCCCGTCTTTGGCAGTAAATAAAATATAGCGGTAGCCAGCAGCCCCGCAGAGAACTTATTTTCTATACCCATTAGATGATAATGGGTGGTGATTGCGACAATATAAGCCGCGAACAGGTTGAGGTGACCCAGTGCCCCGGCGGCGGCAGGGTTGCCATCCGGCAAATGGTTCATGAGCATATGCTGCAGGGAAAAAGCAATGCCCGATACCAATACCATGATAAAAAAGTCCTTCCAACGGCGGCTCACCACAAATTCCCAGCTTAACAGACCTGTAATCGTGAGTGTGTTGACTATATAACCCGGTGCGTGTGGAACAAAAAACAGCAGCCATGCAATGACGGCTATAATCCAGCCGGATTTCAGAACGCGGAGTTGAGCAGGGTTGAAAAATGTCATAGTCAAGGGTTTGGGTTTATGTATCAGTGCATACAGAGCAGACAACGGTTCATTCCGCGACAGCGAAACACGCGCATTTGCCTGCCCGGTCATTGAATACTTGTAATAATTGTACCTTTATTAAATTACAATAAACAGTTATAAAGAAAAGTTAATTTAATGGACCTCGATCTCACGCCCGAGATTACTTTCCGAACTGCACGCAGCGGAGGTAAGGGCGGACAAAATGTGAACAAGGTAGAAACTATGGTAGAGGGGTACTTTGATGTAGCAACATCCCAATTGTTAACCCCCGAACAGAAAGCCCTTGTATTAGAAAAATTAGCCCACCGATTGACGAGTGAAGGCCTGGTTCAGGTTAAATCGCAGGAGGAACGGACACAGCTGGGCAACAAGCAGCTGGTGATCAAAAAAATGAACGATCTGGTACAGAAAGCGATGATCAGACCTAAAAAACGCGTCGCTACCAAACCTTCCAGAGCTGCCAAAGAAAAGCGGCTAAATCTGAAGAAAATACAATCTGACAAAAAACAGCTTCGCCGGAAAGGGCTGGAATAGTTAATTTTGGTAAAAATACAGGGCATTGAGTAGTATTAAATCACTGGCAGGACAGACCATCTATTACGGCTTTAGTAACATCGCTAGCAAGTTGCTGAATTACTTTCTGACTCCCCTTTACCTGGAATTAATGACCCAGGCGGCATATGGGGAAATGTCTACTGTATATGCCTATGTCCCTTTCATGAATATTATTCTCACGTATGGGATGGAGACGGCCTTCTTCCGCTTTGCCAAGCAGGAGAACAAGACGCAGGTGCTGAGTACATCTATGTTTTCCCTTATTTTTACCACTATTGGTTTTACTATACTGCTGCTCCTGATGCGGGGAACGGTCATCAATTCTTACATGGGTTCACTGGGGGGATTGAAAGGGCATCCCTGGTTTTATACATGGGTGGTATTAATTATGGCATTTGATGCGCTCACGGCGATTCCTTTTGCCCAGTTGCGATTGGAAAACCGGCCTATCAGGTATGCCATGATCCGCCTGTCAGGTATTATTACCACGATCCTGTTCAATATCTTCTTTTTGGTCGTACTGCCTAAGTTTGCTCCTAATGTAGTGAATACCAGCAACCAGGTAGGGTTCATTTACATGAGCAATATGCTGGGGAGTGGGGTGACCTTATTATTATTTTTACCACAATTACTGAAGATAAAGCCCAACTTCGATTTCACCCTTTGGAAGAAGATCCTCAACTATTCATTGCCACTGGTCATCTTTGGGATGGCAGGTATGGTAAACGAAACGTTTGACAGGGCCTGGTTCCTGCCGGAATTCCTGCCAGGGAATAATATGGAAGTGAAGAAACAGCTGATCGGTATCTATGCCGCCAACTATAAACTGGCGATCCTGATCACGATGTTCATACAAGCTTTCAAGTTAGGGGCGGAGCCTTTCTTTTTTAAGCAGGCAGAGGGGAAAGATCCACAGCGAACGTACGCGAGGATTATGAAATTGTTCGTCATCCTGTTGTGTTTTATGTTCTTATTCGTGAGTCTTTATCTGAATATATGGAAGATCTTCCTGCGGAAACCAGTGTACTATCCAGGTATGAAGATAGTACCGGTGTTGTTGCTGGCAAATATGTTCCTGGGTATTTATTATAACCTGACTATTTGGTTTAAGCTGACAGACAAGACGAAGAGCGGGGCGGTTATTACCCTGATCACAGCGGCGGCTACGTTCTTCTTTAACTGGTGGTGGATTCCGATATTCGGTTATTTCGGTGCGGCGCTGGCTACCATGGTATGCTATTTTATACAGATGGCGATTTGCTATTCATGGGGACAGAAGCATTATCCTATTCCTTATCATTTGCCAAAGATTATCACTTATATAGGAAGTGCGGTATTGGTGTATTATGTGTTTGATTTGCTAAACAGGACGATTTTGTCTCCGGGTGATGTGTATGCGGCAAAGCCGGGGAATTTGCTGGTGGCGACGGTGTTGTTTTTGGCGTATGTGTGGTTCCTGTTGAAAATGGAGAAGAAGGAGTTTGGGAGGTTGCCGGTGGTGGGGAGGTTTATTGCGAAATTATAGTTCTGGCATTTTTGCGTCCAGATGGGACAGAGCGAAGCTCTGTCCCATCTGGACGCGGTCCGGATTTTTTGGTGATTGGCTGAGCCAATCACCAAAAAATCCGGAGATTACAGGAACGGATTATGCTTCTTCTCATACCCTATCGTCGTCTCTTTTCCATGACCGGGCCAAACACTTACTTCATCCGGCAATACGAACAATTTCGTCTCTATACTGTTAATTAAAGTTTGATGATCACCACCAGGCAGGTCAGTACGACCTACACTCTGGTAAAACAGCACATCCCCACCAATCACAAACCCCTGCTTTGCGCAATAAAAACATACACTTCCGGGAGAATGCCCTGGTGTCAACAACACCTCCAGCTCATTATCTCCAAACTGTATCTTTTCCCCATCTTCAAAATACCTGGCCGGTGCCGGCGAAGCCTCAAAGGGTACCCCATACATCTGCCCTAATTCCGGTGAGCGCTCCAACACCACTGCATCCAGCGGATGGATCTCAAGCCCCACTCCATACGTATCAGCCACCAGTTTATTACCAAAAATATGGTCCAGATGACAGTGCGTATTCAACAAGCGGGTAACATTTAGTCCCTCTTTTTCGATATATGTTAGTAATTCTTTTCTTTCCGACTCAAAATAACAGCCCGGGTCTATAATTATACATTCCTTTTTTTCGTTTAAGAGCAAATAGGTATTTTCCTGAAACGGATTAAAGGTGAAATGTTTGATTTCAAGCATTGTTACCGATTTTTGTTACTTTTAATTAAGAACGCAATATTATCAATACTTTCTGTATGAACAGACTTATTACCAGGTTATTATTTACCGGTACCCTATTACTTGGCCCGTTTCTCCTCATGGCGCAGACCAATAGCGTGGAATTTGGACAGAACCGCATACAGCATAAGAACTTTAAATGGCGTTACTATCAAACCAGCCATTTCAATACTTATTTCAGCCAAAACGGTCTTGAGTTGGGGAAATACGTCGCTCAGGTTGCAGAAAAGGAGTTACCCCAGCTGGAAGAGTTTATGGAGTTCACCTTCCGTCAGAAAGTGAACATCGTTGTATACAATTCCTTTGGGGAAATGAAGCAATCAAATATAGGCATTGGCGTTGACTGGCAAAACACCGGTGGGGTAACCAAGCTGGTGGGGAATAAGCTGATAGTATACTTTGATGGCAACCATGAGCACCTGCGTTCCCTCATCCGCCAGGGTATTGCCCGTGTGATGCTTGAAAACCTCCTGTTCGGAGAAGATATTGGTGAGTTCGCAGGCAATGCAGTACTGATCGACTTTCCAAAGTGGTACACAGATGGATTCATTGCATATGCTGCTGAAAACTGGAACACCACCCTCGACGATCAGCTCAAAGATGCTGTACAGTCCAACAAGTATAAAAACTTTTACCAGTTCGCCTACGAACAACCTCTACTAGCTGGCCATGCGTTCTGGTATTATGTAGAAAGTAAATATGGTAAAGACGCTGTTCCTTACCTCATGTATATCTCCCGCATTAACAGGGGTCTGAAAAAAGGCTTTGAGCAGGTGCTGAACACCAAGCCTAAAGCTGCCCTGAAAGACTTCTTCGTATACAACACCAAGCGCTATCAGGACGATAACCGCCGCCGTCGCCAATCGACCAAAGGCCGTACCATTGCCGTGAAAGAACTGGGTAAAACCGATTACTTCCGCTTCCAGGCCAATCCTAAGAATGCCAGCTTTGCTGTTGTATCTTATACCAAAGGATTTTACAAAGTACAGTTGCAGACGGGTGAAGACAATCCTACCACCCTGCTGAAGAACGGTGTGCGTATGCAGGCAAACCAAATGGATCCTAACTACCCGCTGCTGGCATGGAACCAGAAAGGTAACCGCCTCGCTATCGTATACGAATCAGAAGGCATGACCAAACTGATGGTATATGACCTGATCACCAAAACAAGAATGAAATATGACCTGAATAAGTTTGACAGGGTGATCGATATGAAGTACTTCTTCGAATTCGATAACTCACTGTTGCTCTCCGCTGTGAAAAATGGTCATACTGATATCTACGTTTACAGCATCAACAAGAATACGATCGAACAGATTACTAACGATGTGTATGACGACCTCGATCCGTCTTTCGTAGCCTTCCCAGGTAAGAGCGGTATCATCTTCTCTTCCAACAGGCCTTCACCTACTGCCAAAGGTGGTGATACCACCCTGCCGGCAGGACATTACAACATCTTCCTGGTTGACAACTGGAACAAGAGCGCGGACAAACAAATCACCCAGCTTTCCAATATGAAATATGGTGATGCACGCAACCCGCTTCAATATAATACCACACACTTTACCTTTGTATCCGACGCTAACGGTATCCGTAACCGTTATGCCGGTTTCTTCAGGACAGAAAGAGCCGGAGTTGACTCCCTCTTCTTTGTAGGTAATGAGATCCTGCATAACCCGGATCCATTGGAACTGGATTCTGCCCTGCAGGAATATGGTGCCAATGCACCAGATAGTGTGATGGCGGTATCTATTACGAAAGACTCTACTTATACTTTCCCACTCAGCAACTATTCTTATGGTATTAAGGAAACAAGGGGCGCCGGCGATCAAAGCGAGGTTTCCCAGGTGATCCAGCAATATGGCTATAAGATCCTGCAGAAGCTGAAAGTAGATACCATTTCCCTAAAGAAGCGTAATGTGAGCGATCGCCCTACGGCTTATCGTGCGTATGTAATGCACCAGGATAGTATCCGGCTGGGACTGCCTACTTACAAAAGTCCACAGGCGCCTAAGAAGGATACAGTAAAACATAATGACTTCTTCCAGAGTGAGTTTGGCAATGAGCCGCAGGATACTACCAATAGAAATCTTACCGGCAACAATGCAACCGCAGATATGTCTGGCAATGGTAATCCGATCAAAATACCTATTGAGCCATTGCTGAAGAAAGCGAAGCTGCTGCCTTACAAGTGGAAATTTGCTTCTGACTACCTCATCCTGCAACTGGATAACTCTGTATTGGTGAACAGGTATCAGCCGTTTACCGGGCAGCCTTCTGGTCCGATCCAGTTGTCAGATCCGCTGAATGGTATGATCCGTTTAGGAGTGAGTGACCTGATGGAAGATATCAAGATCAATGGTGGTTTCCGCATTCCATCTTCACTGGATGGTACAGAGTACTTCCTCTCTGCTTCTTATCTGAAAAAACGCTTTGACTATAAATTCACTTACTACCGTAAGGTGGCGAAATATACAGGTACTGGTACAGATAGTTCAGGAACTGTGCTGATTGATTATCCTGCCAAGATGAAGACAAACCTGTGGCAGGTAGAGGTGAAATATCCGTTTGACGAAGCACGCAGCATTCGTCTGCAGGTAGGTTACCGTGTAGATAAGTTTGTGATTGCAGCTTCTGACCAGAACTCATTGAAATGGCCTGATTACCAGGATAAATATGTACTGAGCCGTTTGGAATATGTGTATGATAATACCATCAATCCTGCCATCAACATCTGGCATGGTACGAGGTATAAGATCTATGGTGAAGCATGGGCGAAAATAGCGGGTAATATCAATGAGGCGTTTGGAACAACAGATGCCACCGGCAAGGGTAGATTTACTTACAACATGGGGATCGATGCCCGTCACTATGAGTCTATCTATCGTAACTTTATCTGGGCCACCCGTTTCTCTATGGATGTGTCATGGGGTACCAGGAAGCTGTTGTATTATTTAGGTGGTACGGACAACTGGCTGAATCCTAAGATCAATACAAATACACCGGTAGCGACAAATGCAAGTTATGCTTATCAGACGCTGGCTACGCCGCTGCGTGGATATAAGCAGAATGCAAAGAATGGTAATAACGTGATGGTGTTTAACTCTGAGTTACGCTTGCCAGTGTTTGCAACATTCCTGCAAAGGCCGATTAACTCAGCGTTGTTGAGGAACTTCCAGCTGACACAGTTTATTGATATTGGTACAGCATGGAATGAGAAGCTGAGCTTTAAGGATGCGAATTATACTTATTATACTGGTAGTGATGGAACGATTAGTGTGAAGGTGAAAGAAGGTTTCCTTGGGCCGTTTGTAGGAGGATATGGATTTGGTGCGAGAACAACCATTGCAGGGTATTTCCTGAGAGTTGATGCGGGATGGCCGGCGATTGCGTTCTTTAGAGGAAGTCCGATCTGGTATTTTGGTATGGGAGTTGACTTCTGATTTTCCTGATAATATTGCAAATAAAAACGCTTTTGCCTTGCGGCAAAAGCGTTTTTATTTTAGGCGGGTCCGGCCAGCGGCCGGCTTAAAAGTAGGGGATGAAGATAAGCGCACCGACTATGATGGCGATGATGGCTGCGATTAATACGGCCCCTGCCGCTACATCCTTTATCCATTTCACGCGGGGATGATAGTCGGGTGCTACGTGATCCATTACCTTTTCCAGCACAGTATTTATCATTTCGGTGATCCAAACGATTCCTATCATGATGAGGATGGCAATCCACTGCATGTTTGTGATGCGGAAATAAAAGCCTGCACCAACAACGATAATCGTTGCAATGAAGTGCAGCAGGGCGTGTGGTTCAGAGCGAACAAACGCGATAATACCAGCAATCGCAAATCCAAAACTGCGCAGTCGTTTTTTGAGATAACTCATAGTTTTAAAGTAATCTTATTCATTACCCTTCAGCTCTTTCCATTTGATCTTACGGCTAAAGAACATTACGATAGCAAGTATAATGAATAATCCAAGGCTACCCATCAGTAAAGACAAGTCTTCGGCACGGAGAATGACATAAATGGCCCCATACAATATAACTAATACTCCACCAATGCCACTACCAACACGGAAATTGTTAAAGATACTTGCGGTGTATGCGGTGACAAGAACAATGGTCATACCACTTGCAATCAGGTAGGCAATACCGAAATTCAATTGTTCTGCCAGGGCGATTAATAAGGTATAGAAAAGCACGAGCGCAAACCCAATGAGGATATATTGTAGTGGATGTACATACAGACGCTGGAGTAATTCAATAAAGTAGAAAACAAGGAATGAAAGGCCGATAATGAGGATAGCGTATTTTACCGCGCGGGTAGATTGTTGATAGCCATCGACAGGCAGGAACAGCTTGATACCAAAATCATAGCTACGGAGGTTGACCTCATCTTTTGTGGTCAGAGATTGGGGGAAGTTGCGGTTCAGGTGAGATACCTGCCAGGCGGCGGTAAAGCCGGTAGATTTGACAACGGATTTCACAGGCAGGAACTGACCATCGAACTGGGGATTGGCCCAGTTGGAGGTGATATTGACCTGGGTAGTTTTACCAACAGGAGAGAAGTGCACCTGACCGGAGCCACGAAGATCAAGATTTATAGAAAAATTACCTGCCGTCCAGCCACTATCAGTTTTGGTCAATGGTATTCTTGCCTGCATCCCATTATTAAATACACTCTGGATGGTTACACCTGGAGAGAAGAGGTAGTCTTTGCCATTGAGCTGCATATTTGGTTGGTTACTGATACCTCTCATATCACTGACGCCTACAGCAATGACAGCTTCATTGATCAGCAATTTATCTGCAGGAATGTCTGTGGTAAGGGGCGCAAAGTTGCCACTCACCTGAAGATGAGAACTGTATACAACGGTTTCATAAATGCCACGGTGGCGCATTTCGGGTAGCAGTTCGCCATTGATGCTCAGTTTATCGGGCAGGAAGAGGGCGTAAGCGCGATGACCAGGGGTATCTAGATATGGAATGATGATAATAGGGCCGGTGAGGGTTTGGGCTTCGCCCCATTTACTACTGATTTCGGCCGTTGCTTCGTCACTACGTTGTTCTCTTTCCCTGATCAGGTTCATGATCATAGCAGTGGGAATGAGGAGTACGAGGACAAGGAAGCCGATGATGACGGCTTTGATAGCGTAAGCGTATCTTTTCATAAAGGAGGTTTTTCCAGGTAAAATATCTCCCCCTGGGGCAGGAGAATAGCTCTCCTGTCCTGCATTTGCAAGATGTTGATGTTCCATGATTATTTTCTTTTAAAGTGCTTTGAATTTCAAAGTATAGGGATAAAAAAAATTTACTCGATAGAGCGAATCATATTTTCAAGCGCAGCGAGGTGGCCTTTGAAAGCTTTTTCGCCTGCTTTGGTGATTTGATAAGTTGTATTTGTTTTGCGGCCGATGAAGCCTTTGTGCACTTTGAGATAACCGTTTTCTTCCAGTGTATTCAGGTGTGAGGCCAGGTTACCGTCGGTGAGTTCCAACATTTGTTTCAAATCGTTGAAGCTGACTTCCTCATTGACTATAAGAATACTCATGACACCAAGACGGATCCTGCTGTCGAAGATTTTATTCAGATTACCTATGGGATTGTTTATGGCCACTGCTTAACAGATTCAAAAGTTCAATTAATATAGCCTTGCTGTCAGAGAGTGATTACTCTTCTGATTCAGCATTGCGTTCATACTTCCACCACATCATCACGCCGTATACGATGTGAAATACACCGAAACCGAGGGCCCAAAAATACAGACCACGACGCAAATAGAAAACATTGATTATCCCCAGTATGATTTGAGCGATCCCAAAGTATTTGATATCTCTGAATGTATACTTGCTGGCGTTGACCAGTGCCAGTCCATAAAAGAGGAGGCAGGCGGGGGCCACGAGTACTTCAAAATTATTATAGACCATTCCGGCTATGAATGCAGCGCCGGCTACCATGGGGATGAGTCCACTATAGAAAACGTTGCGGGAGGTTTTGCCAAAGATGGAAGCGCCATCTTTATTGGCTTTGCGCCAGGTAAAGTAGATGCCGCCAGCCAATGCAATGCCCATGACGATGAGGCCGAGGATGGTGAGTTTTATTTTTAATAAATTGAAATCTTCTCTTACGAATATGCCAGAGGTGTTCCAGCGGTTGTAGTATTCACTGATCCAGACATCGGCGATAGCAGCACCCAGGAGGCCGGCGATGCCGGCGCATACGCCACTTAGTCCACTGAGGGAGATGAAGCGGCTGCTGCGGTCCATGATACGTTTAATATCACTTAAGGTAGATAGATGTTGCTGATCAGTCATACTAAAGTACTTTGGAATTCAAAGTTAGGATTTAGGTTGGAATTATAAAATTATTTTATTGGTATTTGGTAAAAAAGGCTGTTATGAGGCGCTAACCCTGGGGAAAATCGCGAAGTGATTTTCCCCAGGGTTAGCGCAGGGAATCAGGTTTGGCCTGACGGCCAAACCTGATTCCCTGCTTTTGTGCGAGCCAGTTCTTAAGCAACAGCATTCAATACCGCAATTATAGTATCGCAGGCGAATTTGATTTCGTCTTCTGTGATAATCAGGGGAGGGGCAATGCGGAGGCATTGCGGCGCAAATAAGAACCAGTCTGTCATGACACCTTTCTCAATGCAGGCATCGATCACCTTTTTATTCACAGCAAAGCTTTCCAGTTCAACGGCCATCATCAGGCCCTGAGAGCGGATGGCTCTGATAGCAGGGTGTTGCAGATATTTATGAAACAAGGCTTCTTTTGCCCTGACGGTGTTTGTGAGTTTTTCTTCCAGCAATGCTTTGAAACCCGCCATACCAGCAGCACAGATAACCGGGTGGCCACCGAAGGTGGTCATGTGTCCTAAGACAGGGTTATTGGTCAGGGTCCACATAATTTCTCTGTTGGCAATAAAAGCCCCCATTGGCATACCACCACCTAAAGCTTTCCCTAATAAGAGAATATCAGGTACAATACCGAATTGCTCAAAGCCCCAGAGGGAGCCATTTCTACCCAGCCCACACTGGATTTCATCTAATACGAGCAGGGTACCTGTTTGTGTACATTTCTCCCGCAGGGCCTTCATCCATTCCTGCTGCGGTACGATCACCCCAGCTTCGGCCTGTACTGTTTCTGCAATCACACAGGCCGTCTTTTCGGTGATGCGATCTATCGCCTCCCAGGTATTATATTTCAGGTGTTGGATATCTGGTAATAAAGGACGATACGCATTCCGCCATTCTTCATCTCCCATTATACTCATGGCTCCCTGCGTGGAACCATGGTAACTATTCTCAAATGCAATAATTTCCGTTCTGCCTGTGAATCGCTTTGCCAGCTTCATCGCGCCTTCCACCGCTTCTGCACCGGAATTCGTAAAGTATACACTATCTAAAGAAGATGGTAAATGCTGTGTGAGCAAAGTAGCAAATGCTACCTGTGGCGACTGCACCAGCTCCCCATACACCAGCAGGTGCATATATGTCGCGGCCTGCTCCTGTATAGCCGCCACCACCGCCGGATGGCAATGTCCTACATTACATACACTAATCCCCGCTATCAGGTCCAATAATTTCTTCCCATCCACATCCCACATGTACATGCCTGATGCCTTCACCATATCAATGCCCAACGGCGCGTCTGACAATTGCGCTACGTGTCTTAAAAAAAGTTGCCTGTTATTCATTTGCCTGCAAAAATACGAAAATGATATGCCCCTGCGTATTAATAGTATACCTGATCCGGAGCATGAGTTTAATCAATTGTAAGTGGTAATTTGCCAGCAAAACAAAAGGAAATGCCATACATTCTGCCGGTAAAAGGAGTAATGCCTGAAATGGGAAAGGACTGTTTTATAGCCCCAAATGCGACAATCGTAGGTGATGTGATTATGGGGGATGGTTGTAGCGTTTGGTTCAATGCTGTGATCAGAGGAGATGTAAACAGTATCCGTTTAGGTAATAAAGTAAATGTACAGGATGGTGCCTGTATTCATGCTACATACGAAAAGACAAAAACTATCATTGGGAATAGCGTATCCATTGGTCATAATGCGATTGTGCATGGCTGTACCGTGGAAGATAATGTACTGATAGGGATGGGTGCTATTGTGATGGATAATGTACATATCGGCAGCAATACCATTATCGCCGCAGGTGCTGTGGTGCTGGAAAATACACAGGTAGAAGCGGGTGCTATTTATGCAGGAGTACCTGCTAAAAAGGTTAAGAATATTAGTGAGTCATTGATTAGCGGAGAGATCAGCAGGATCGCGAATAATTACGGCATGTATTCCAGCTGGTTCAAGGATTTGCCGGAAGAAGGGAAATAGGTTATTGCATCGTTTCCTGTTAGTTCAAGGATCTGCCGGTAGAAGGGAAATGGTTATTGCATCGTTTCCTGCTGGTTCAAGGATCTCCCGGTAGAAGGGAAATAGGTTATTGCATCGTTTCCTGCTGGTTCAAGGATCTGCCGGTAGAAGGCAAATGGTTATTGCATCGTTTCCTGCTGGTTCAAGGATCTGCCGGTAGAAGGCAAATAAGCAGTCGCTGATGAATGCTATGCCAAATAGCAAACCATGAGGTTTTGTCTAAGGCAAAACCTCATGGTTTGAGAATATCTGTGCCCCAAAGCAGGTAAATGCATAACCTTTTAATGACATATTTTAATTATCTTGCATTTAATATCCTTACCCTATGCAGAAATTAATATTACTCCTGGTGCTGGGTAGCATTTTAGCTATCAGCTGTCAATCAGAGCAAAAAGGCTGTCCTAGCAGCAATTACTACTCTAATAGGAATATCAAGCAGAATAAGCATTCTTCCAAACAAATGTCTAACAGGGTATTCTAATGATCCGTACATTCTTTATTTGCATGTTCGTGCTTACCCTGATGGGGTTTAGTTCCTGTAGGACAAGGAAGACGGGATGTCCGCAACCGAGGAGTAACTGGGGGGCTGAGAAGATATTGGATGAGATGCAAGGAAAGCATCATAAGAAGAACAAGCATTAGTTGAATGCTGTTTGAGGGATTTCCTTCGGAAAACATGTAAAAGGTTTTTATTTTTTCTGAAGGATAGGACCAATTGCTTTTACCTTTTGAAGTTGTTTACACTT
>NZ_MTKN01000001.1:157572-403015 GCF_001975825.1 [Flexibacter] sp. ATCC 35208 | reverse complement strand
TGCCTGGCGCACACAAAAAGCCCTGCAGGATGTTCCCACAGGGCTATGTTAAATTATGTTAACGATCGCTGTTATTAACTCCACGCCTTTCTCAGGAACCGTAACCAGTTCCCATGCATGATGTTTTCCACATCCTCATCTGAGTAACCTCTCTTCTTAAACAATGCAGGTAGTTTCTGCACATCTGCAATCGTTTCAAGATCATACGGAGATTGCTCCTTACCAAAGGCGCCATCCAGGTCAGAACCGATGCCTACATGCAATGCATTGCCCGCCAGCTGACAGATGTAATCCATATGGTCTACCAGTTTATCCAGGTTACAATCCATGCCTTTAGGATCAGATACGCCTCTTACCCATCCTGGTACTATCATCCACGCATCCATGGCACCACCTATTACAGCGCCCCGTTTAACCAGTTCAAGTATCATCTCGTCAGAGAACTGACGGTTGTGATCCACCAGTTTACGCACGTTATTATGGCTGGCCCATACATTTCCGGAAAAGTGCTCCATGGCTTCCCAAAAGCAATCATCACACAGGTGCGTAGCATCCAGAATAATGTTGAGACGCTCCATTTCTTTTAGCAGTGCTCTGCCTTTATCACCCATAAAGCCTGTTGCATCTGTACCCTGTGCATATCTGCCAGGGCCATAGTGTGCAGGACCTACAGCACGCAAACCATTATTATAAGCCCTTTCCAGGTAAGGTATGTCTACGATAGAATCAGCACCTTCCAGGCTTAAGATATAACCAATGGCTTTGTTGGCTGTCGGTTGCCCATCATTCCAGTAAGCAAGATGTTTTTCGAGAGAGGCCAGATCAGTAATGGGAGTCAGTTCTCCTGCCTCTTCCATCGCTTTGTACCACGCCAGCTGCCCCTGTGTCTGTGCCCATGCCTGTTCTGGTGAAAACCATCCCTGCAGTGGATTGTCAGGTGCCACAAAACGGGCAATCTGTGTACCTACCACCAATCCTATATTTCCTTTGCGCAACTCAGGGAAAGATACAACTCCTTTAGCGCGGTCTGGTTTATCGGTTTGTCCTTCCTCCCTTTTCCTGATGTCATTCACAGGCAAGCGGAGATTGCGGTTCCACTCCATCGCGTTCATGCTGAGATCCAGATGCGCGTCTATTGCAAACATGTTTATAATAGTTTTAGGTTCAGATCATGATCTTCCTGTCTCTCGCTACAACTTTCCATTGCGCAATACAGGTATTCTTTTCTACAACGCCCACGCGCTCATACAGGGCTACGGTAGGGCATATATGATATGGTACGCCGTACAACACAGTACCCACAGGGTATTGCGCAGTATCAGCTACTTTCACAACCAGGTGCTCCTCACTCTGTGATACAGGCAAAGCTTCCGGTGCATTCAGAAAAACTACTCTTGGTTGTGGATTTTCTGCTGCAACTGATTTATGCCCCAGATCAAGACACAGGCGCTCTCCATCAATAATGGAGATCACTCTTGTCACCAATACGGCGGCATAGTCATACTGCTGATCCGGTAAGTGCTGCTGATATCCCCAATCCCAGAAGATAAAGGTACCCGGACTACATTCCACGCCTTCTCTTTCGGCATGAATGGGGAATGTAGGAGAACCACCTGCCACAATACGTGGCGCAGGCAATCCACTGTCTGTAATAGCCTGTGCAAGGGCTTGTACTGGCACATACGCGGCATCACATTTCTCTTTACGAATAGCAATATCCACATCATGCAGGTGACCATCATAGGCATGTAGTCCTACAGGTGTAACACCTGGAAGGTGCGCCAGTTCCTGGTACAATGCCAGTGCAGCGGCACCTGGTATAATACCTGTTCTGTTCATGCCTACATTCAGATCGAGATACAGAGGCAATACCTTTTGCGCGGTGGCAAATTGTGCAGCGATCGCTACAGCCGAAGCCGCGTTATCCACCAGACAACTGTATTTCGTATCCGGATATTGATCGGTCAGTTCCTGCAACCGTTCGATCTTTGGCCCTACAGGCTGATAAGCAAGCAATACATCTTTTGCACCCGCCAATCCAAGCATTTCTGCTTCAGCAATGGTGGCGCACTTAAATTTATGAATGCCCTCTTCGATCAGCAGCTGTGCAGCCTCCGTGATCTTGCTGGTTTTTACATGTGGGCGCAGTCGCTGCACATCCTTCACAGAAGCTTTCACTGCAAGGATGTTGTCTCGCATACGCTCCGGATACACCAGCAGTGCAGGTGAATCCACCGTGTTAATGTTGTGCAGTTCGTACCAGTTCATAATTATGCTAATTCAAATAATGCTTCGATTTCAACAGGAATATTATCAGGCAGGGAACCCATACCTACAGCGCTACGCACACCGATGCCATTCTCTTCACCCCATATCTTTGCAAACAGTTCGCTGGCACCATTGATCACATATGGATGACGACCAAAATCAGGTGTGCAGTTCACCATCCCCAATACCTTGATCACACGCTTTACTTTGTCCAGGCTTCCCAGGTTGGTAACGATGGTAGAAAGCATGGTCAGGGCAACTTGTCTGGCAGCCAGTTTACCTTTCTCAATATCCATATCTTCGCCAATACGCCCTATGATAAGGCTTTTATCGTCCTGTACAGGGCCGTGGCCGGAGAGGTACAGGTATTTACCATCGATCAGGTAAGGTTTATAAACACCCAGTGGAGAGGGTGCTGGTGGCAATGTCAATCCTAATGCTTTGAAGTTTTCTGTTGCTTTCATAGTCACTGAAATATTACTAAATTTATTAAATCCGGTTTCCTGTTCAGCCCCCGCAAGGTGCTCTGGTGCCTGCAAAGCAAGCCTTTATTAATGTACAAATACACTCAATATCAAACAACCTATTAACCCCACCACACTCACAATCGTCTCCATCACAGACCAGGTCTTAAAGGTATCCTTTACTGATAAATTAAAATACTCTTTAAACAACCAAAAGCCGCCATCGTTCACATGACTAAACATGAGACTGCCGGCTCCGGTAGCTAATACCATCAAACATGGATTCACACCTAATGTGCCTACTAAAGGTCCTAACATGGCTGCTGTGGTTAATCCTGCAATCGTAGCAGACCCTACTGCGACTCTTACCAACGCTGCCAGACTCCACGCCAGCAGCAAAGGATTCATATGTGTACTCATCATCCCCTGCGCAATAATATCGCTCACCTTGCTATCCAGCAGCATTTGCGTCAATGCGCCAGAACCACCAATGATGAGGATAATAGGAGACACATCCTTAATAGATTCATCCAGTGATTTCATCACCGCCTTCATGGTCAATCCTCTCTTCAATCCTAACAGATAAATACCATTCAATACAGCGATCAGCATCACAATAATCGGATCACCTAACCAATCAGCAATTTTCACCCATACACCGTGCCCAACTAACTTTATAATCGTTGTTCCTGCCAGCAAAATCACCGGCAGCAATGCTGCAAATAAACTCTCTGCCATACCCGGCAATTGCTCATCCGGAATAGGTGCTATATGAAACAGCGCAGCAGGCTCCTGTTTATACCCTTTTAAAAAGCGACTAAAGATGGGTCCTGCCGCAATAATAGCAGGAATAGCCACGATCAGTCCATACATGAGCGTCATGCCCATATTCGCGCCAAAAGCACCCACCAGTGCAGTAGGCGAGGGATGCGGAGGCAGGTAACCATGTGTTACTGACAACGATGCCAGCATAGGTATTCCCAAATATACCGCAGGCAGTTTTGTACGCGCTGCCACCGTAAAGATCAGCGGCACCATCAGCACAAAACCAATATTATAAAACAAGGGAATCCCTACAATGAACCCCGTCAGCATCAAAGACCATTGAATATACTTTTGTCCGAACAGGTGCATTAATCCATTCGCAATTCTTTGCGCAGCGCCACTTTCCGCCACCAGTTTACCCAGCATACTGCCAAATACAATGATGGTGACCAACCCGCCCAGGGTCTTGCCAATGCCGGTAGTAATAGATTGTGTGATTGTATTGATATCCATCCTCAGGGCTAAACCCATGAACAGACACACGACCAGGAAAGCAATGAATGTGTTGAGCCTTAACCCCGCTACCAGCAATACCAGTAGCAGGATTGACAATAGTACAATGATTAAAGCCATCGAAATTCTTTAGATGTTGGCGACTAAAATTATCTGGTTATTCATATCGGAGTGCAATAATAGGGTCGAGTTTAGAAGCCTTGATAGCAGGGAATATGCCTGCCATCAAACCAACGCCGGCACACAGGCTGATACCCATAAAGATCCAGAACCAGGGTATCACAAAACTTGTATGCAATAGCAATGATACCACGTTGCCTACCAGCATACCCAGCAACACCCCTAAGGCGCCTCCCAGTACACTGATGATGATTGACTCATATACAAACTGCCTGCGAATCACCTGTCGCGTAGCACCCAGTGCTTTGTTCACACCAATCTCACGTGTACGCTCTGCAACAGATACCAGCATAATATTCGTCAATCCAATCGCAGAACCGAACAGGGTAATGATCCCTATGATAGCAGCGGCAATGGCCACAAAGCCAAGGCTGTTAAACAACATTTCACCTATACTGTCACTCTTGCTGATATAAAAGTTCTCTTCTTCATTCAGATGCAGGTGCCTCACTATGCGGAATAAGCCGGTAGCCTCTCCCACAGCGGCATCCATTCGGTTGATATCTTTCACTGACACGCCTATATTATAGGTCATCGTGTTACCTCCATATACTCTTCTTGTGTTCGTCACAGTGGTAATCACTACTTTGTCAGCACTCATAAAACCACTGTTCCCTTTTGGTTCCAGCAATCCTATCACCCTGTAACGTACATCTCCCACACGGATATTGCTGTTAATCACGTTTTTCATTCCATCTCCATACAATTTCTTTGCAACATCGGTTCCCAATATAGCGACATTCCGCCCGGTTTCCATATCTAATTGATTAAAGTTTCTGCCCTCTTTCAATTTATAATTGGAAAACTCCAGGTAATTTTCATCTCCGCCTAATACCTGTACATTTGGATTGGTCTTGCTTTCTCCCTTGTAAATGGTGGCTGCACCACTGGCTGTAACAGATACGCTCACAGTGGAGGGGAATGAAAAACGCCGCTTGAAATCCTTCGCTTCCTCCCATGTAATGGGGATATTGCTATTCGATGTTTTTACCTTCTTTTTCTTCTTGTCACTCTTCTTTGCATCCGGACCTCCACCCATGAAAATACGCAATGCCCTGTTCTGAATAGAGAAACTGTTTGCCCCCATACTGGCAAAGTTGGAGTAGATACTGTTCTTCATGCTTTCTGTAGCAGTCAGAATGCCCACCAGGGCCATAATTCCAAATGCGATGATGGAAATAGTAAGCCCTGCGCGTAATCTATTCGCGCTGACAGAACGGTAGGCGAGGGAAAAAATGTCACGGAATTGCATGATTTAAAGATAACGAAAAACATTTTTCCGCTATTTTTATTATATAAATGGCGAACCCTCCTACTATAAAAGAAATAGCAGAAAAACTGCACCTGGCAAAGTCCACCGTTTCAAGGGCTTTGCATGACCATCCCAGTATCGGGTTGCGTACCCGGATGAAGGTACAGGAGCTGGCACGGGCACTCAATTACGAACCGAATCAGACTGCCATTCATTTTCAGCAGAAAAAGACCTTTACAATAGGGATTGTGTTACCCGAACTATCAGAGGCGTTTTTCTCTGCGGCCATTAGTGGGATTGAAGATGCTGCGAATCAACATAACTACATGGTGCTGTTGGGGCAGTCGCATGATGATGCTGCCAGAGAGAAAAAGATTGTGGAAATTATGAAGAATCACCGGGTAGATGGACTGATAGTTTCGCTGGCGAAAAATACCGGGGATTATGCACATTTTGAAGCACTGGAAAAGTTCAATATACCGGTGGTTTTTTTCGATCGTATTCCAGACAAAAAAGACATTCATTATGTAGCCTGTAATATGGAATCAGGCACCCTCCAGGCAGTCTCTCTTTTACTGGAAAAAGGACATCGTGTGATTGGGATGATCAATGGCCCGGAACAACTGGTAGCTACCCCCCAACGTGAAGCAGGATTTAAACAGGCATTGCAGAAAAAAAGATTAAAATTCGATGCAAGCCTCACCGTACATTCCGATCTCACAAAAGAAGGAACACGTGCTGCCATGCAGCAGCTTTTATCAAATAAAAGGAAAGTAACAGCGATTGTTACCTTCAATGATTATGTGGCCCAGGATGCAGTGCAATATGCATTGGAGCAGGGAATAAAAGTGAATAAAGACCTTACGTTTGTGAGTTATGCAAATCTACCTTTGAGCAGTTATATGGCGTTTCCACCGATTGCTTCTGTAGAGCAGTATCCTTATGAGCAGGGATTTAAGGCGACGGAAATATTGCTCACTTTATTAAACAATAAGGAACAACAACAATATCACCACATCGTCATCGATTCCCGGCTCATAGTGAGATAAATTTCCATACCCAGCCGGCCACAGGCCCACCCAAAACCCCACGGCTTTTGCCGAAGGTAAAAGCCATAAGGTTATACGACCATTCAGGTAAAAATTCACGCAACCGTTTGCGCAATCTTTCTATCAATCTTTCCCTTAAGTTTGAAATTATCAATCAAAAAATCATGCAGGCTTCGATACTGGCAGCTTACGGAATAGTGGCAGATGAATGTACTATCCAGCCTTTTGGCAGCGGACTTATCAACACTACCTGGAAAGTCATCCACGGCGATAAGTCTTACATCTTACAACGCATCAACCACCAGGTCTTCAAACAACCAAAGGTGATCGCAAACAATATCCGCTACATCGGCCAATACCTGCACCAACATTCACCGGAATACTTCTTTGTACAACCCGTGAATACAACAGATGATCAGGGACTGGTAATAACCGAAAACGGTGAATACTTCCGCCTGCAACCCTTCGTAACCGACTCCCGCAGTTACGACGTTGTAGACGATGAACAACTGGCCTACGAAGCCGCAAAACAGTTTGGAAGATTCACCCGCTTATTATCTGATATAGACACAAAGAAGATCGGCTATAGTTTACCTGATTTCCACAACCTCACCCTCAGATATCAACAATTTGAGGATGCGTTGAAAAATGGCAACAAAGAACGGATAGCCGCATCAGAAGAATTAATATTCAGAATCAGGCAATACGCGTATCTCACCGATACCTTCGAAGCCATCAAGCAGAATCCTGCATTCAAAATCAGGGTCATGCACCATGATACGAAAATCAACAATGTACTCTTCGATAATAGTGGCAATGGCATCTGTGTAATCGACTTAGACACCGTAATGCCCGGATACTTCATCAGTGACTTCGGCGATATGATGAGAACGTATTTATCACCGGCAAATGAGGAGGAAAAAGACTTCAGTAAGGTAAAGGCCCGGGAATCCTTCTTTAAGGCAATTGTGAGTGGTTACCTGAGCGAATTGAAAGAAGAATTAAGTCCTGATGAAATCCATCACCTGGTATACGCAGGACAATTCATGGTCTACATGCAAGCCATTCGTTTCTTAGCAGATTATTTAAATAATGATATTTACTACGGCGCTAAATACGAACAACACAACTATGTAAGAGCAGGCAATCAGCTGGCTTTATTAGATCGTATCAGCGAGCAGGAAAGCACCTTTTTTAAAGCGATCACTACACCAGATCGCGTCGTTTGAAAAGCAGCACCATTTAAAAACAAAAATGCCGGCATGTAGCCGGCATTTTCTATTTAAGTTTGAATCCTATTATACGAATTGTAACAGTAACCCAGGGAACACTCCCAACAGTATCACTATCGCAGCTGTCACTACCAGCAAAAACTTAAATCTGCCACTCATCTCCTCAACACCTGGCTCACCAGATTTAAAATACATCGCCATGATCACCCTGAAGTAATAATACACACTGATCGCAGCACATATTACCGCTATTATCACCAGCCAGAAAAGATTACCTTCCTGAACTGCCGCTGTCAACACATAATATTTCGCAAAGAAACCTGCCGTCAGCGGAATACCTGCCAATGATAACAAACAGATCGTAGTTACCGCAGCCACCAAAGGCTCCTTCTTTGCCAATCCGTTAAAACCATCGAAAGTATAATCCTTCATTTTAATCAACACTGCAAAGATGCCGATTGTAGCTACAGAGTAAGCTGCTGCATACAGGATAATACCTTTCACAGCAAAATCACTGAACGAAATCACTGACAGCAGCATAAAACCTGCCTGCGCAATACTTGAATACGCCAGCATACGTTTTACACTCTGCTGGAATACCGCTGTAAAGTTACCAATGATCAGCGTAGCAGCCGTCACCAGTGCCAGCAGCAACTGCCAGTCTTTACTGATCGTGCCTGTAAACGCACCATGGAACAAACGGATAAATGCAATAAAGCTACCCGCCTTCACCACAGTGGCCATGAAAGATGTAAATACTGAAGGCGCTCCATCATACACATCCGGTGTCCAGAAGTGGAAAGGCGCTGCAGAAACTTTGAATGACAATGCAAATGCAATCAGTATCACACCACACAATGCAAGCGGACTAGCCGCACCATCTCCCAACCCCAGCTCACTGATCAAAAATGAACCAGATGCACCATAAATCAGTGTAATACCCATCAGCAAAATACCTGTAGAGAAAGAACCCATCAGGAAATATTTCAGCGAAGCTTCACTACTCTTAGGACTCTTTTTATCACTACCAGCCAGGATGTACTGAGGAATAGAAATGATTTCTATCGCCAGGAAAAGCATTAATAAACTGCTGAACGAAGACGCCAGCGTAATACCCGACAGTATGAAAAATACCAGCGCAAAGTAATCAGACACATGTTCCCCTACTTTCTCAAAAGCACTGCCTGACAGCATAAAGTACAATAACGTAGCTCCAAAAGCTACCGCATTGAACAATACACTGAAACTGCTCACAGTGATCATACCATACAGAGTGCGGCTCCCCCCCTGTAATGTGCACAATTCCGCCAGGTTCGCTGCAAAGCAAATCAGCAACGCCACGATGGCAACAAATTTAATGGACTGCTTATTTTTCACGAAAAGCCCCGCAAACATCATCAAAACGCCCGATAAAGCAGTAGATATTAATGCATTCATATTCCTGTGTTACGAAAGAACAACTTTTTAATAAACCTTATTAACCAATTCAGTAGTGCTCTGAACCAACTCCAGCATAGGCTTTGGATATACGCCCAGTACCAGGATGATCACCACTATCACACTCAACGCCAGCATTTCATTACCACGCAGATCTGTAGTAGTTTCCGTCAGCTGGTTAGGCTGGCCAAAGATCACTTTCTGTACCATGTTCAGTGTGTACACTGCACCCAGGATCACTCCCAGACCAGCTACTGCCATGAACCATGGATTATATTGATAGAGACCGCTGAACATCAGGAACTCCCCGATGAAACCATTGGTCAGTGGCAATGCAATATTTGCAAAACTGATAATCACCAGGAAGGTAGCCATGCGTGGTGCATAAGCAGCAATACCGCCCAGCTCATTCAGTGACTTCACTTTCAAACGATCCTGGATAATCTCAACGATGATCCACAAACCGATGATGTTAATACCATGGTTAAAGAACTGTACCAGCACACCCTGTAAACTCTGCTCGTTATTCGCGAAGATCGCAGCACTCATCAACCCGATGTGGGCGATAGATGAATAAGCGATCAGACGTTTGAAATCAGATTGAACAATGGCGATGCAGGAAGCATATACAATACCGATGATAGATAATACAATCGCAACATCAGACCATACATAAGCACCTTGTGGTAATACCGGCAGTAACCAGCGAATCACACCGAACAAACCCATTTTTACCATGATACCTGACAGTACCATTGTAACAGGAGTTGGCGATTGCTCGTAAGTATCCGGCTGCCATGTATGGAAAGGGAAGATCGGCATCTTGATAGCAAAAGCTACAAAGAACAACCAGAACAGCCAGGACTGTGTCTCTTTAGGCAAAGCCGCTGTTGTGAAACTTGCATAACTAAAGGAGTGATCCGGCGTTTGCAGATAGATATAGATAATACCGATCAGCATGAGCAGGGAACCAGCAAAAGTGTACACAAAGAACTTGAAGGTAACCGGGATCCTCTTTTCGCCTCCCCACAGTGAGCAGAGGAAGTATACAGGAATCAGCGCCAGTTCCCAGAAGAAGTAGAACAACATAGCATCATAGGCAGTAAATACGCCCATGAGACCTGCCTGCGATAACAGCATCAGTGCATAGAAGCTGTTAGCACGGTCATACTCCCTTTTATTGATAACAATAAAGATCAGTACAAATGAAATAGAAGTGAGCAGGCTAAGCATCATGCCCATACCATCCAATCCTACACTAAACGTAGCGCCCAGTTGTGGTATCCAGTTGCAGCTGTGGCTGAGGCTTTCAGGTGCAGACCTGAACTGAAACAGCGCAGCAATAGTGACTGCCAGCGATGCCAGAGATGATATCAAACCCACCGTCTTAGGGCCTGATCCCTTCAGGCCAAACGTAAGAAGGCCCGCCACCAAAGGAATCAAAATGAGTAATACTGTCAACATAATTTTATCTAAACTTGTCCTTTTTGAATGATGATGCAGGTAATATTATCGAACCAGGAACCCGATTACAAATAATAATACCATCCCTATAACCATGGCAAATATGTAAAAACCTACCTGCCCGCTCTGAAGCAACCTTACCTGTTGACTACTCCACTGAACACCACGGCCTACACCGTTCACTAACCTGTCAATACCTGAACGCTCAATCGCTTCTTCAAAGAAACGGCTCAGCATACCCAAGGGCTTTACTATGATAGCATCGTAAATCTCGTCTACATACCATTTGTTCTCCAGTACTTTCGCAATACCAGTGCGTGGCTCACCATTGTCGGTGAAGTTGCGGTACCAGTTGCGCGCCAGGAAAATAGTGATGATTACCAGCACAGAGCTCAGCGCCATCAGCAACCATTCAGTGCTGTGTGCCAACTCATGCAGTTCTACCTTTTCTACAGATGCAGCGAAGATAGGATGCAGGTAATGTTCTAACAGGTTAGGTGCACCAAATACTGCTGGTAAACCTACATAACCACCAATCACAGACAGGATAGCCAATACAATCAGCGGGAACGTCATTGCCCCCGGACTTTCGTGCAGGTGATGCTCCTGTTCGTGTGTACCGCGGAACTTACCACAGAATGTGATGTAGTACAATCGGAACATATAGAACGCCGTCATCAATGCTGTCAGCAAGCCTACTACATACAGCAGTTTGTTGGCAGCAAAGGTGTGGGATAAAATTTCATCTTTTGAGAAGAAGCCGGACAAACCAGGGATACCTGAAATAGCCAGACAACCGATCAGGAAAGTGGCATTCGTAACAGGCATGTATTTTTTCAAACCACCCATCTTACGAATGTCCTGCTCACCACCCATTGCGTGAATCACAGAACCTGAACCCAGGAACAACAGCGCCTTGAAGAATGCGTGTGTCATTACGTGGAATACCGCAGTAGTATAAGCGCCTACACCAAGAGCGAGGAACATATAACCTAACTGAGATACAGTAGAGTAAGCCAGTACTTTCTTGATATCATCCTGCTTCAGTGCAATAGAAGCCGCCAGCACCGCTGTAACCAGGCCGATGATAGCTACTACGTGCTGCACACATGGAGCAAGTGTATAAAGAATGTTGCTGCGTGCAATCATATAGATACCTGCTGTCACCATCGTTGCAGCATGGATCAGGGCAGATACCGGGGTTGGACCCGCCATCGCATCAGGCAACCAGGTGTACAAAGGTACCTGTGCTGATTTACCCATCGCACCTACAAAGAAGAGGATCGCAATTGCAGCGAGGGTACCATCACCCTTTGCTACACCCGCAATCTGTGGGAGTACTTCAGAATAATTTACACTACCAAAGTGAACGATCATCAGGAACATACCCAGCAGAAACCCGAGGTCACCGATGCGGTTCATGACAAAAGCCTTCTTGGCAGCGTTGTTGTAGTTAGTATTCTTATACCAGAAGCCGATCAGGAGGTAAGAACAAAGTCCTACACCTTCCCAGCCTATGAACATCATCACGTAGTTGGCACCTAATACAAGGATCAACATAGAGAACACGAACAGGTTCAGGTAAGCGAAATAACGCGCAAACCCTTCGCTGGTCTCATCGTGCATGTAAGAAGTAGAGTAAATATGAATGAGAGAGCCTACGCCTGTGATGATCAGGAGAAACAGTGAACTCAACTGATCTACCTGAAAGGCAAATGGAATATGCAGGCTGCCTGCAGAAATGAAATCAAACAATTGTACGGTTACCGCCTGAAAACCCGGGGTACGTACTTCCAGGAACATCAGCAAACTAATCACAAAAGCCGCCAGTATAGACCCGCTCCCAACGATACCTGCCAGTGATTTGGAGAGGTATCTTCTTCCCAATCCATTCACCAGAAATCCTAATAGTGGTAATAATGGTACCAGCCAAACTAGATTAATCATCTATCAAATACGAATTACGATTTACAAATTACGGTTTGCCTTATGGTTAATTCTTCAGACGGTTCATGATATTCACATCTACTGACTGCGAACTCCTGTATACCATAACGATGATAGCGAGACCAACAGCAACTTCTGCCGCCGCCACGACCATGATGAAAAACACAAAGATCTGGGCTCCGGCCGCATCTACTCTACCCGCATCTGCCCACATTTTAGAAAACGCCACTAACAAAAGGTTCACAGCATTCAGCATCAACTCTACACACATGAAGATGATGATAGCATTTCTGCGCATCAATACCCCCATCACTCCAATACAAAAGAGCGCAATGCTTAAAAAGATATAATATTGAACCGGCATAAAAATGAATTACAGATTACGATTAATGTTCTTTCTTACCAATCACGACTGCACCGACCATGGCGCTCAAAAACAGGATGCTGCTCACTTCGAAAGGAACAACATATGTTTTGAATAAAGTCTGACCAAGATTAGCGATCAGGCCAATATTGTTAGATTCCGGTGTTAATGAAGGCAGGCTTGCTTCACGCAGCGCAGCCAGCAGTACCACCAGCAGTGCACCCCCACTGATCGCCCCTGCATACTTGAGCCAGTTCCGCTTTTGCGGCTCTCCTTCAGCATTCAGGTTCATCAGCATGATCACGAACAGGAACAATACCATGATCGCACCCGCATATACAATGATGTGCACCACCGCCAGAAACTGTGCATTCAGCATCACGTAATGGCCGGCTATGGTAAAAAATGTAAGGATCAGGCAAAGGACACTTGTAACGGGACTCTTACTAAACACCACGCCCAGCGCAGTGATCAGTGAAATAATAGAGAGTATCCCGAAAACGACTTGTTGTAAATTCATTCCCATTGCTATATTGTCTGATTGTTGTGTTTGGAATTATGCATTTTTCTTCTCTCCTGGCAATGGAATCAACAGATCCTGCTTGCCATAGATGAAACCTTCACGTTTGTAATGTGCTGGTGCAAATGTTTCGGAGAGATAAATCGCATCCTTTGGACAGGCTTCTTCACAAAAACCACAGAAGATGCAACGAAGCATGTTAATCTCATAACGTGCTGCATATTTTTCTTCACGGTACAGATGCTCTTCCCCTGGTTTCCTTTCAGCAGCTTCCATCGTAATTGCCTCCGCAGGACAAGCTACCGCACACAGACCACAGGCTGTACAGTTTTCACGTCCTTCTGCATCCCTGTTCAGAATTTGAAGGCCACGGAATACCGGGCTGAATTCACGTTTTTCCTCAGGATAACTTACTGTAGGCTTTTTCTGGAATATATGTTTGAAAGTGATAACCATTCCCTTTGCAATAGCCGGCAGGTACATCCTCTCCAACATGTTCATCGGCCTGCGATCTACCGGTTTTGCCCTGTTCGTTAAAGTTTGCATGATTAATAATGCGATTAAATAAGTTTACAATTTCGTTCTCTTAATGTTGATGCCACAAAATCCAGCCACCTGTGATCACCATGTTTAACAATGCAATCGGGATCAGATAGTTCCAACCCAAACGCATTAACTGATCATAACGGAAGCGCGGGATAGTCCAGCGTACCCACATAAAGAAGAAAATGAAGCAAATAATTTTTATAAACAGAACCAGTGTACCCAGTATAGTCAGAATGTTTGGCGATACATGCAGACTATCCATGCCCCAGAAATGATATCCACCAAAGTACAATGTAGCCATCAGCGCAGAGCTGATGAACATATTGATATACTCAGCGAACAGGAAGAAACCCAGTTTCATGGAAGAATACTCCAGGTGATAACCACCGTTCAGTTCATTCTCCGCTTCTGCCAGGTCAAATGGAGAACGGTTGGTCTCAGCAAATGAACATATCAGGAAAATGATAAAGCCCAACGGCTGAACAAATACATTCCATACACCACCATGACGCTGCTGCTCTACGATTTCTTTCAGACTCAGTGTCCCACTCACCATCAGCAGTGCAATCAGTGCCATACCCATCGCCAGCTCATAGCTGATGATCTGGGAAGCGGCACGTACAGATGATAACAGGGAGAATTTATTGTTGGAAGCCCAGCCACCCAGCATAATACCGTATACACCTAAGCTCACCACACCAAAAATGTAAAGAATACCAATGTTCACGTCAGCTACCTGCAGTGATACTGTATGACCTGCAATGGTCAGTGTATCGCCCCATGGAATTACTGCACTGGTCATACAGGCTACAATCATAGCCAGTGATGGACCTAAAATAAAAAGGAAATGATTGGAGGATCCTGGAATGATCTCTTCCTTGAAGAAGAGCTTACCACCATCCGCCAGCGGCTGAAACAAGCCCAAAGGACCCGCTCTGTTTGGTCCAAGCCTATCCTGCATAATACCCGCTACCTTTCTTTCGCCCCATGTGGAATACATGGCCACGACCAGAGATATTACCAATACACCTGATATCAGTATTATCTTCTCAAGAATGAAAAACCAGTCTATTTGCATCAAATACGAGTTATAATAGTTACTTACTTGTTAAAATCATCAGAGTGTGCAGGCCCCTCGATCTGCGACAGATCGATACTTGGACGGTTTACCTCGCTGATACTGTGAATATCCATCAGCAGTTTTGGCTGACGGCCATCCAGTACTTCTACCAGGGTATCCTTTGGCTTGTTTACTCCTACATAGTGGTTAGCAGAAATTACGCTCTGGCGTTCGATCTTACGTGGACCTTCCACTACCCAGTCTTTCGCTTCTTTCTTATCAAAACGGCAGGTATCGCAGATGAAATCTTCTACTTCGCCATATTTATCCTTACGTGCAGTTACACGGAACACTTCGTCACCACGCATCCAGAGTACGGTTTTACCACAGCACTTAGGATTCTCACAGTCACGGTGTGCATTCACCGGTTTCAGGAACCATACACGGTTTTTGAAACGGAAAGTTTTATCTGTCAGTGCACCTACAGGGCATACGTCAATAACGTTACCAATGAAGGGACTGTTTAAATTCTTGCTAAGATAAGTGCTGATTTCAGCATGCTCACCACGGCCCAGTACACCATGCTCACGGTTGCCAGCTACCTGATCGGCAGTGAATACACAACGGTAGCAAAGGATACAGCGGGTCATATGTAACTGGATCTTATCACCCAGATCTACTTTTTCGAAAGTACGACGTTGGAATTCGTAACGGGTACCTTCAGCACCATGCTCATAACCCAGATCCTGCAGGTGACACTCACCAGCCTGATCACATACCGGGCAATCCAGCGGGTGATTCAGTAACAGGAATTCCACCACACCTTTACGTGCTTCCAGCACTTCAGGAGAGGTGATGTTTGCTACTTCCATACCATCCATTACAGTAGTACGGCAGGAGGCAACCAGTTTTGGCATAGGACGGGGATCAGCTTCCGAGCCCTTCGATACTTTTACCAGACATGTACGGCATTTACCACCACTACCCTGCAGTTTGGAATAGTAGCACATTGCAGGCGGCACTATATCTCCTCCTATCTGACGGGCAGCATTCAGGATAGTAGTACCAGGTGCCACTTCCACAGAGATCCCGTCGATCTTGACTTTAAAGAGTTTCTGTTCTTCAGCCATTTTGTTCGCTTAAAAAGGCGCTCGTTCTTTACACGAAACGTCGTGTTAGTATTGTTGATTCTTATACTGCGGCAGGTGCAGCGATTTCCAGCGGATCTGCATAGTGTGCAAGACCGAAGTTGCGTGTTTGCGCTTCTTCAGGATTCAACACATGCCACTCAAATTCATCGCGGAAGTGACGGATAGCAGCAGCTACCGGCCAGGCAGCAGCATCACCCAATGGGCAGATGGTGTTACCTTCTATCTTACGCTGAATATCCCACAGCAGATCTATATCGCTCATTTTACCTTTACCCTTCTCGATGTTTTTGAGCACACGCTCCATCCATCCGGTACCTTCACGACATGGGCTACATTGTCCACAGCTTTCGTGGTGGTAGAAACGGGCAAAAGTTAAGGTGTTTTTCACAATGCACTGGTCTTCGTCCAGCACGATGAAACCACCGGAACCCAGCATTGTACCGGTAGCAAAACCACCGTCAGCCAGGCTTTCGTAAGTCATCATGCGCGGCTCACCTTTCGCTGTTTTCAGCAGCAGATTAGCAGGCAGGATAGGTACGGAGCTACCACCCGGAATGCACGCTTTCAGGCGTTTTCCATTGGGGATACCACCGCAATATTCATCAGAGTAAATAAATTCTTCTACTGAAATGTTCATTTCAATTTCATACACCCCTGGTTTGTTGATATTACCACAGGCAGAAATGAGTTTGGTACCGGTTGATTTACCAGTGCCGTATTTGGCATATTCTTCACCGCCGATACGCAGAATCGGTACTATGGTAGCCAGTGTTTCCACATTGTTTACCACAGTAGGACAATCGTATAAACCTTTCACCGCAGGGAATGGAGGTTTGATACGTGGATTACCACGCTTACCTTCCAGACTTTCGATCAGGGCAGTTTCCTCACCACAGATGTAAGCACCTGCACCACGTTGTACATATATTTCAAGATCGAAACCGGTACCCTGGATATTTTTACCCAGCCAGCCGTTTTTCTTTGCATCTGCAATTGCTTCTTCCAGGATATCAGGGATCCATGCGTACTCACCACGGATGTAGATATAACAGGTATTACATCCCAGGGTATAGCTGGAGATGAGCAGACCTTCTATCAACAGGTGAGGGATGAATTCCATCAGGTAACGGTCTTTGAAAGTACCTGGCTCAGATTCATCGGCATTACATACCAGGTAGCGGGGCACGCCTTCCGGTTTTGCAATGAAACTCCATTTCATACCGGTAGGGAAACCAGCACCTCCACGGCCTCTCAGACCGCTTTTCTTCACCTCTTCCAGCACCAGCTCAGGCGTCATGCTTTTCAATGCTTTCTCCGCCGATCCGTAGCCGCCGTTAGCCCGGTATACATCATAATACCGGATATTTTCTATATGTGCTTTGTCAAAAAGTAATTTGCGTCCCATCTTACTATTATGATTTGTAGATTGGCTTTTAGTTTGCGTTTGCCCTGCATTCTGCAATGATGGCATCCACCTTTTCAGGTGTCAGGTGTTCTTTGTAGTGCTTACCCAGCTGCATCATTGGCGCGTAACCGCAGGCACCCAGGCATTCTACTGCTTTCAGAGTAAAGAGGCCGTCTTTCGTCGTCTCTCCCACTCCTATATCCAGTTTCTTTTTAATATAGTCGATGATATTGTCTGAACCGCGCAGCATGCAGGGGCCAGTCTGGCACACCTCGAATACATGCTTGCCTACCGGCTGCAGGTTAAACATTGAGTAAAAGGTAGCCACTTCATACACTTCAATTGGCGTTATCTGCAGCAGGGAAGCTACGTAATCCATAGTCTCTGTGCTGAGCCAACCGCCAAACGCGTCCTGTGCAAGGTGCAGCACCGGAATAAGCGCGCTCTTCTGTCTACCCTGAGGATAGCGGGAGATGATCTCTTTTACTTTATTCAGCTTCTCTTCTGAAAACATATTCTATAGTTAAAAAAACAAAAAGGCGTTTCGTTTGCTTTATGCATCCAGCTCTCCTGCAATCAGGTTCAGGCTACTCATACAGATCAGGGCATCACTCAGCATGGCGCCTTTGATCAGTTCAGCATAAGCCTGGTAATAAATGAAGCACGGACGGCGAAAATGCAACCTGTAGGGGCTACGGCCTCCATCACTGATGAGGTAAAAGCCCAGCTCCCCGTTGGCACCTTCTACAGCATTGTACAATTCGCCTGGTAAAATATCGGATTCACCCATGATGATCTTGAAGTGATAAATGAGTGCTTCCATTTTGGTGTATACATCGCTCTTGTCTGGCAGGTAATATGCCGGCACATCTGCATGGTATACATCGGAGGGCAGGCCTTTCACTTTATCCATCGCCTGACGGATAATGCTGAGACTTTCCCACATTTCACCGTTACGAACCAGGAAACGGTCATAACAGTCACCGGTGGTGCCTACTGGTATAGAAAATTCAAAATCTTCGTAAGAGGAATAAGGATGAGCCACACGTAAATCGTAATCCACACCGGCAGCACGCAGGTTAGGACCAGTAAAACCATAGTTCATCGCTCTTTCAGCACTGATTGGACCTACGCCCTGTGTACGCTCCATAAAAATACGGTTGCGGTTCATCAGGGTTTCGAACTCCTTCAGGGCTTTGGGAAACTCAACCAGGAATGTTTCGATCTTATCGAAAGCAGCTGGTGTAAAGTTTCTTTCAAAACCACCCACACGACCAATGTTGGTAGTAAGGCGGGATCCACAGATTTCTTCGTAGATCTCATAAGCCAGCTCACGCCAGCGCATGAGGTACAGGAACCCGGTGAAGGCACCGGTATCTACACCTACAACCCCATTACAGATCAGGTGATCACAGATACGTGCCAGCTCCATAATGATCACACGCAGGTAGTCCACACGCTTAGGGGTTTGAATACCCAGCAGTTTCTCTACGGTAATGTGCCATCCCATATTATTGATAGGAGAAGAACAGTAGTTCAGACGGTCTGTAAGAGGAGTAATCTGGTAGTAAGGACGACGTTCTGCAATCTTCTCAAATGCACGGTGGATATACCCCACAGTAGATTCGGAACTGACAACACGCTCACCGTCTATTTCCAATATATTTTGAAACACCCCGTGTGTAGCAGGGTGGGTAGGTCCGAGGTTGAGGGTTTGTGTAACCCTTTCAATAGATCCTTCCGGAAGTGTTATATTATGTTGCTCTGACATGATCAACGAATAATTAATTATATGCCAATATGCCCGCCGCGGCCGAACATTTCATCATCTTTATCTATACGAGACTGGTCTTCCAGTGGGAATTCCTTACGCATTGGGAAGTAATCCATCTCATCCACGTTCAGAATACGCTTCAGGTTTGGATGCCCTACGAAGTTGACACCAAAGAAGTCGTAAGTTTCACGCTCCATCCAGTTTGCAGATTCATACAGACGGGTAGCAGTAAATACTCTTGGATCTTCCACACTGGTATAAACCTTCATACGAAGTCTTACGCGCTGGGCAAAATTGTAGAGATGGTACACTACTGCCAGCTCTTCTCCTGTACGATCAGGATAGTGCACAGCAGTGAGGTCTGTTAAAAAACGAAATTGCAGCTCCTCATCATCGTAAAGGAACTGCATCACTTTCAGGTTCAGATCTTTAGGTACTGTAAAATTAAGCATCCCAAAGGTTTCTTCCACCTGTGAGACAGCCTCACCAAACTTGTCGGTTAGTCGTTGTTTAATATTGTCGTTAGTCAAGGACATTGCAGTGTATATTTAAGAACACAGATACAGGAGTAAAGTGTATCGTGATCTTTATTGTATGCCGTAGGAATTCAACAGTTCTTTGTACTTATCGGAATGGCGGCGACGCAGGCTTTCCTGACCAATCAGGTCCTGGATACGCATAAAGCCATCAATAATTGCTTCAGGACGTGGAGGGCATCCTGGTACATATACATCAACCGGGATGACCTGGTCAATGCCCTGTAAAACGGAATAGGTATCAAATACACCACCGCTGCTGGCGCAGGCGCCTACAGCGATTACCCAGCGTGGCTCTGCCATCTGCAGGTATACCTGACGTAATACAGGTCCCATTTTCTTGGAGATAGTACCCATTACCATCAGTAAATCACACTGACGAGGGGTAAATGCCATTCTTTCTGCACCAAAACGTGCCAGATCATAAGTAGACGCCATCGTTGCCATGAATTCGATTCCACAGCAGGAAGTGGCGAAAGGCAGCGGCCAGATGGAGTTTTTACGTGCCAAACCAATCGCTTTGTCAAACGAAGTCGCAAAAAAACCTTCCCCGGAATATCCCTCAGGGATTTCCACTGTCTTCACTTTCGTATTATACTGAACCGGACGTGCCATAACCTTTCAGATTTAAAATTACAATATCAGATTTGTTCCCTTTAGCAGGCACAGCTTCACATGGGGCTGTGTGCCATCTTCTATTAATCTTCCCATTTCAGGGCTCCCTTCTTGAGTATATAGAGGAAACCTACCATAAAAAATACCACAAACATCAACATAGCCATAAACCCTTCCCAACCCAACAGACGGAAATTAATCGCATAAGGATAAAAGAAAATAACCTCCACGTCGAAGAGTACGAACAGGATGGCCACCAGGAAGTATTTAATAGCTACTGGCTGACGGGCGTTACCATGTTGTTCAATACCACTTTCGAAGGTAGCCAGTTTGTCTTTGGTTTTCCTTTTAGGACCCAAAAAGTGAGTGGCGAACATGGTAAGACCTACAAAACCCAGCGCAGCTATTAACTGTAATACAATAGGAAAATAGCTAAAAGGAGTAGTTGCTGACAATAATACTGTGTCTATAAACATAAGCTTCCCTATAAATCGTTCATCAGAATGAGCAAAAATAGGCTAAGTCTAGCAATATTCAAATCTATTGAAGGATTAAAATATTATGTTTTTTCCCCAACCGGAAATAAAAAAACCCCGGCAGTCGCCGGGGTTTTCTATTTAAAGCTCAGTTTGCTTATTTCTTGTTTCCCTGAGGAGCAGGCTTGGAGCTGGATTTAGCCCTGTTTGCCAGGTTTTCTTTGATCGCAGCAACAGTAGCGTTGTTAGGATCGATAGAAGCTACCTTGTCCATCCAGATCTTCATATTAGCATCATCATCTTTGTTGTAATAGTAGATCATCAGGTACTGATAAGGGAACATCAGCTGGTTTGGCTTCAGTTTCTCATCACCTTTGATCTCAAACAGATGCTGGAAGTAAGGCAGTGCGGCACCATCTTTTGCGTCTGGATCTTTCGCCATATTTGCACGACCTCTCCAATAAGTACCCAGTACTTCCTGGGTAGGATATTTAGCTACGAACTGACCCCATGTAGAATCTGCCTGATTGTACTCGTGTGCGTAGATTTCCATGGTACCTTTCCAGAACATATCCTGGATTTTACCGGTATTTTTCTCATCAGAGAAATCATTTACCAGTTTACCATACCATTCTGCTGATTTTTTGGTAGCACCCATTGCTTTGAAGGACTCAGCTACGTTTCTGTATTTTTCTGCATCTTTTGCAGTGTCAGCAAGTGCGTATTTTTCCAGGTACATAGCTGCCAGGGAGTCGTTCTGAGCTCTCTGTGCAGAATCACCTATGTTTGCCTGATATACAGCGCTTAACAGTTTGTAGTCGTTAGCCACCAGCTTGGAATCACCTGCCGCTTTTGCGTAAGCTTCCATTTCAGTTTTAGCGGTAGCTGTATCGCCTTTCTGCAGGTAAGCATCTGCCAGCAGGCGGGTAAATTTACCTCTGTTAGCTTCAGTTGTCTGTGGTAATACAGATTTAGCTTTGCTGATAGCTGCATCGTATTCTTTCTTGAAGAAAGAGATAGCCGCCAGGTTATACTCGTTTTCCAGTTTACCGGCACCTTCACCTACTACACTCATATATTTCTCCAGGTACTTTGCTGCATTTTCCAGTGACAGCTGAGCTTTGGTTGGAGTAATATAGAATTCGTACAGCTGATAGTACGCAGGACCATAGTTAGCATCCATGTTGGTTGCTTTAGTCCAGTCGTTTACAGCATCCTGCAGCAGCTTAGCATTGTAGTTTACCAGACCTTCTTTCATGGTAGCTTCAGCACTGTTAGGATCCAGCTCTAAAGCCTTCTCATAAGTGTTGATCGCTTTACCACCATTTTCACCACCCAGCATACGGTAAGCATCACCCAGCTCGATATAGTCAGCAGCGGTAGCTGTATAAACTTCTTTTTTCTTACGGCCTTCGTTGTTCAGCAATTTCTCCATTACACTCGCAGCATAACCGCGGTCACCGCCTTTAATTTCAGAGTTAGCATCTGCGATCGCACGGGCTACATCGCCATTACGACCCTGTGTTGCAGTAGTAGCAGCTTCAAACTTCTGCTTTGCAGCAGCAGCATCACCTTTCAATAGATCCAGTCTGCCCATACCCACCTGCAATAAAGAGGATGTAGGAACTGCTGTCAGACCTTTCTGAAAAGTAGCAGCAGCACCATTGTTATCACCCAAACCTAACTGAGCGATACCGAGATAATAATATGCTCTTTCTTCAGTAGGCTTGGCGGCTATTACTTTCTCCAGGTCTTGTTTGGCTGTTTCATACTTGCCATAATACAGGTCTTTCAATCCATCTTCTACAGATTGAGCCATTGCGCCGTTCGCGACGCATAGCATTGCAACAATTAAACTTTTCCGTCTGTTCATGAGCAATCCGGTTTTTAATTTTAGTTGTGTTAGTTTTTTACTTGATGTTCGCTTCCCTAAACACGATGTTCAATCTCGCAGGGAACAGTTTGAATTTACCTATCACCATTTGTCCTTCTTGTCCTCCGAGGAAGGTAGCGAACCCGGACCCCAATCCACTGTAAGGCTCTTTTAAGCAAAAGAATAAACCTCTTTTCAGCGGATATGAACCGAGAGCAATATATGCCTGAAATGGTTTTACAAATTCTGAACCATTATCAGCACGCACCTTCACTACGTTCACCTTGTTTGTAAATTCTATTGCCTGGGCATCGTTGGTATCTGATATCCAGCTTACCCCGATTACTCCCAGTGCATCTTTTGATTTAGCCACATAATCAACCACTTCAGGATTGGTTTTTGCCGCCATTACATTCTTTGGCAATGCCTTTCCCTTGTTGATTGAATCCTGGATATATCTTACTGTACTTGAATTCGAATTGTCAAAAATGATTTGCCATTTTTTTTCCGCATCTGTTCCGTCCATTATGTTGCGCACCTGGTCCAAAGTGAGGATAGAATCCGGATTACTATGATTAGTAATCAATGCTACGCCATCCCAGGCGAGCAACATACTTTGTGGCGATATCTTAACTTTTTTCAAATAATCCAGCTCCTGCTGATTGAAGTCCCTGGTTACGAGGATCAATCGTGCACTGTCAGCCATCAGGTCTCTGAAACAGTCTACTTCGGGTTTGTATTCCGCAATGATATGAGCTTTCGGATAAAGTGACTCAAAAACTTTTATTTCCGACTCAATCAACGGTCTGTATGTCTCATCTACACTTATTTTGATGGTGCCGGAAGTTGGCGTATCCTGCACCTGACCTGTTTTATTGTTCGATGTACAGGATGACAAGATAATCATTGTTGCCAACAATGCGATATAATTCCGGTTCCTTTTAATGATACTGGTAAACATATGCCTGACTATTAAATCGTTAATTCCTATTAAAAAATGCATTTTTCACTCCACGGTATACGCGGAAAATACCATAAGCGATTAAGACCCCTCCAAATATAGTGAGTACAGTCTGCGATACCTGGAACTGCCCGAAGCCGAGACGTTCAGCAAATATTGCAAATAATCCAAAGAGCATAAAAAATAACCCTCTAACTAACTCTCCAAGTGAGCGGTAATCGATGCTCATATTCCTTTTACCAGATCTTTCGTGTTCCATCAGCATTGTTGCGAATTACAAGTATACAAAAAAAAATTTCTAAACAAATACCTGTTCTATTAGAAGATTGTCAAGAAAAATGGGTTGCATGCTAAACGTACAACTAGAAAATCCGCCACTAGCGCAGGTTTCGTAAACGTCTGGCATTCATACATTTTTTCATATTCAATCTACAGTTAATTATAAACGAAGTTGTTAAAACCTTGTTAATACTAAGTAGAATCAAATTTCCCCCTATTTGCAATATATACGAGAATAATCTTCATCATAGTATCACGTAATTATTATATAGATGCAACATAATTTAAATTCCATAACTCATGCCAGGTAAACTGCACCGGCCCTGACAGTGCCCCAATTTCCGCCCTGCGGGCCTTTGGGCAAAATTGAGGTAGATTAATAAAATAATGTTAAAATCTTGTAGGTTTGCGGCAATTATGAAAATATTAATGGTTTGTCTGGGTAACATTTGCCGCTCTCCCCTGGCAGAAGGCATCCTCAGACATCTGGCAGACGAAAAAGGGCTGAACTGGGACATCGATTCAGCCGGCACTGGCAACTGGCACGTGGGTGACCCACCAGACAGACGGTCTGTTAAGGTGGCCAGGCAACATGGCATAGATATTTCAGGCCTCAGAGGCCGCCAGTTCCAGGTAAGCGACTTCGACGAATTTGACCGCATCTTCGTCATGGACCTGGACAATTACCGCGATGTGCTGCGCAAAGCCCGCACAGAAACAGACAAAGCAAAAGTACAGCTGCTCCTTGATAACCAGGAACCTGTACCCGATCCATGGTACGATGACGCCCTCTTCGAACCAGTTTATAATATGATCTATAAAGCCTGTCAACGCATAGTGTCAGGCACTGATATATAAAAATCAAAACGATGATAAAACCCAGTATACCAAAAGGTACCCGTGACTTCGGCCCTGTGGTAGTAAGGAAAAGGCAGTATATTTTTCAGACGATCCGCGAAACATTCGAACTGTTTGGCTTTCAGCCACTGGAAACCCCTGCCATGGAACAAATGGATACCCTGACCGGTAAATATGGTGAAGAAGGGGATAAACTGATTTTTAAAATTCTTGATAACGGCGAGATCCTGAGCCGCGCCCAGCAAGCAAAAGATAGCCGTGAACTGGGGATACTGCTGTGCGAAAAAGCATTGCGCTATGACCTCACCATTCCCTTCGCAAGGTTTGTGGTGATGAATCAGAATGATCTGGCGTTTCCATTTAAAAGGTATCAGATGCAGCCGGTATGGCGTGGCGATCGCCCTGCTAAAGGCCGCTACCGCGAATTCTACCAATGTGATGCCGATATCGTAGGTAGCAATTCCCTAATCAATGAGATCGAATTGCTCATGATTTACGATACAGTGTTCACAAAACTAGGGATGGAAGGCTATGAAATCCGAATCAATAACAGGAAAATCCTGGGCGCACTGGCGGAAGTCGCTGGTAAACCTGAGTTATTGACGGATATTACCATCGCTATTGATAAACTGGACAAAATTGGACTAGATGCTGTAAAACAAGAACTCTCTGAACGCGGCCTGAATGATAGCGAAATCTCAATTATTTCAAATTTCCTCAACATTGAGGGGAATAATGAGGAAAAATTGCAACAATTAGGCGAACTGTTCAAAAATAATGAAACCGGTAAAAAAGGTATTGAAGAGCTGACATATGTGCTTCATTCTCAGCCAGGTTCATTTAAAACCACGCCTATTCTTGATGTTACCCTTGCCCGTGGCCTAAACTACTACACTGGAATGATCGTGGAAGTAAAAGCACCAGCAGCTGTGAAAATGGGTAGCATCGGCGGCGGCGGCCGTTATGATGACCTCACTGGTCTCTTTGGTCTGCCTAATCTCTCTGGTGTTGGTATCTCCTTCGGTGTAGACCGTATCTATGATGTACTCGAAGAATTACAACTCTTCCCGGCTACTGCCCAGCAAGGTACCCGCGTGCTCATCTTTAATATGGATGCGAACACGACTGGCGTAGCTTTCCCTATGCTCGCCAGCCTCCGTTCCCGTGGCATCTCTGCTGAACTCTACCACGAGCCGGCTAAGATGGATAAGCAAATGAAGTATGCAAATAAACGCGGTATCCCATATGTGATCATCATGGGTGAAAGTGAAGTGAAAGAAGGCGTGCTCAGTATCAAAAACATGGTGAGCGGCCAACAGGAAAAGATCGCTGTACCTGCATTGGATAACTATAGCTTCGAATAAACATGTTACTACTTCTTTCACCCTGAATGCTCAAATTCAGGGTGAAAGAAGTTCTCCTCTACCTTCGGCATACTTTTATCAGGATAATAGTATGCACCCAAATAGAACTGTATATATCGCCCTGGCAGCTAACCTCCTGATTGCCATCATTAAATTCATTTCTGGCTTTGCTACCCGCAGCACCGCCATGCTCTCCGAAGGGGTGCACTCCTTAGTCGATACCGCCAACCAGCTGCTCCTCCTCCTTGGCATCCGCCTCAGCAAGAAATCTGCTGACGCCAAACGACCTTTCGGCTATGGCAAGGAACTCTATTTCTGGTCATTCATCGTCTCTTTACTGATCTTCGCCATCGGCGGGAGTATCTCTATCTTTCAGGGTATCAGTCACCTGCGTCATCCCGTCCCCCAACAGGATCCATTCTGGAACTACATTGTACTGGCCTGTTCTTTCCTCTTCGATGGCGGTTCCCTCGTAGTGGCGATTGTAGATTTCAAGAAAGTAAAAGGTAAAAAGTCGTGGTGGACAGCGGTGCATCAAAGTAAGGACCCCGCCAGTTTTCTCGTATTATTCGAAGACAGTGCTGCTGTATTAGGATTAGCCGTGGTAGCAATCATGATTTACCTGGGTCACAAACTCAATAATCCATATTTAGATGGTGTCGCATCTTTAATAGTAGGTGTACTCCTTACCGTCGTTTCAGTATTACTAGCCCGCGAAAGCCGTAGCTTGCTAATGGGTGAAGGCATTGCCACTGCTACACAATTCAAAATCCGTAGCATTGTGGAAAATGACGAAGCGGTTGAAAAAGTATTGCAGATCTTCTCTACCTATCAATCTCCTGAAGAGGTAATGCTATTATTATTAGTACGCTTCAAAGAAAACCTGGACACCCATGAAATAACAGATGCCATTGATCGAATCAAAGCCGCCATCAAAATAGAATTCCCTTTTGCCCATTACATCATTATCACCCCAGGGCAATAATAACCGACGACGACGCCAGTTTAAAAACAAACCGTCTTCCTTGCTGGCCCAGGCCACCCAGTAACAAAAAGGGCCGCTTTCTCAAGCAGCCCCTCTTTTTTTATTTTACTTTCTGATATGCCTCCAACCCCTTCTTCAACCAATCCGCATACTTATCCACATCCGGTGTATACCCCACCGGCGTAGTCAACAACTGCTCATCCGGACTAATCAACACATAATACGGCTGTGAATTATTAATAAAATTCTCCGTCTGCATCGTCGCATACTTATCTCCTATCGTCTTTATCTCTTTCTTCTGCCCATTTGTCGTCGTATACAAAAACTGCTGATCTTCCGGCAATACCTTCCTGTCATCTACATACAATGACACCAGAATATAATCGTCTTCTATCAGATGCTTCACTTCCTTCGTCGTCCACACATTCTCCTCCATCTTCCGGCAATTCACACATGCCCAACCTGTAAAGTCAATCAGAATCGGCTTATGCTGTGCCTTCGCCAGCTCCAACGCTTTCTCATAATCATTCACCACATTCGCTTCCACCCCTTTCACACGATTATTATAAATACTATAACTCAACGGTGGCGGAAAACCACTGATCAGTTTACGGTTAGCCCACTTTGTATTGCTCAAACCAGGCAACATATAAATAGTCAGTACGCTAAAGACTACAATAAAAGCCCAACGGGTAATGCTGAACTTCTTAATCGGAGAATCATGCGGGAAACGGATCTTACCCAACAAATACAACACAATCAGGATACCACAAATGATCCACACTGCGAAGAAAATCTCTCTTTTCACAATGCCCCAATGTTCCACCAGATCAGCATTAGAAAGGAACTTTATCGCCATACCTATTTCAATGAAACCCAGTACCACCTTCACAGAAGACAACCATCCACCGGATTTTGGTAATGCACTCAATAAATTAGGGAACAACGCAAACAACGCGAATGGCAATGCCAATGCAAAACCAAATCCCGCCATACCCGCTGTGAGCTGTACTGCACCACCATCAGCAGACAATGCGCCTGCCAGCAATGAACCCAGGATAGGACCCGTACAGGAGAAAGATACCAGTGCCAATGTAAGCGCCATAAAGAAAATACCTACCAGACCACCTACACCCGATTTGCTATCTACCTTACTCGCCAGACTACTCGGTATAGTGATTTCAAACACCCCAAAGAACGAAATAGCAAATACAATGAAGATCACAAAGAACACAAGGTTCAACCACACATTGGTAGAGATATTATTAAAGATCTCCGGCGCAATACTATTCAGGAAATAAAAAGGTGTGCTCAGTAATACATAAATCGCGAAAATGAAGAACCCATAAGTCACCGCATTCGCTCCCCCTTTCTTTCTGTCCTGCGACTTCTTGGTAAAGAAAGACACCGTCAGCGGTATCAATGGGAACACACAAGGCGTCACCAGCGCTACAAAACCACCGATCAGACCCAATAAGAAAATACCCCACAGGCTTTTCTTTTCATGCACCTGCTCTCCAGTTACAATGACTGCCTGGTCCAATTTGATATTGCTACGCTTCAGCGAATTGACCGCATCAGCCGACCCCTCCTGCAAACCTGCAGCTACACTCACTAATGTACCCGAAGCATCTGCCTTGAATTTATATTTAAACTCTTCAGGACCGCCTATCTCTTCACCTTTCTGGAACATATAGTTCACAGCACCTTCCAGTGATTTCACATCGCCATTCAGGTGAACAGCTACATTCAAAACCACTTTATCTTCAAAATATTTTACGACCGCATTGTCCAGCAGTGGCTCTTTCGCCTGTTTCAGACTACCTTCTTCTGTAATAGTACCAATGGTGGCTATGCTGTCAGCTACCACACGGGTATTGACCAGGGCATCATCAGGCATTGTGGTGGAGAATACTTTCACTCCTTTCTCAATAGTCCCTGTAAAGTGCAACACATAATCCTGCGCGCCCTTCTTCTCTGCGGTGTATTGCCAATGAACGACAGAATCACTCTGCGCCTGTACCCCAAGGGCTGCCGCAATAAGTATAATGAATGTGAGCAAATGCTTCATATAGATAATAGGATTTAGAGACTGATTCCCATTTCAAACAATAAACGAGTTCCTCAGGGAACTCGTTTCAATTGACGTGTACGGAAAAACTGTGGTGTACAGCTTCCTGTATTAATTATTTTCCTCCTACGGAAATAGCAAAGTCTACTGATTTCGGAGGCAGACACTCATGATCATCACAGGTCATGAATTCTACAGATCCTTTTACCTTGGTAGCTGCTTTACCTTTCACGGTTACTTTTTGTACGAAGTCTACCTGATTTTCGTAGTATTTCAGCTCTGAGTCAAAGTTCTTGTCGAAAGCCTTATGCAGCTTACCAACTTCAGTCACCTTACCCTCGTTTACTACCAGTGGGCTTTTGGTGAACTTGAAGGAGGTAGGTACCGGACCTTCTCCCGCTTCCTGTGCATACAGGTGCCAGCCACCTTCTATAGTAGCTGTCATGTGCAATTCATACGTGGTAGCGTTGATCTTCTTCGACGTAAAGCTCCACTTCACCGGATTCTCTATCTGCGCACTTGCCAGCAGGGGCAAAGCGAACAGACAGATCGCTGTTAATAATTGTTTCATACGTTTTTTTTAACTGGTTGGCTGATTTTATACTATACTTCTAAACAAATCAGTTGTTGTTGATCAGGCTCTGGAATATCAGCTGCCCATCGGTATTTCCCAGTACATCGCGGGTAGCCCTTTCAGGGTGAGGCATCAGACCAAATACATTCCGCTCCTTGTTGCAGATACCTGCAATGTTCAGGGTAGCACCGTTTGGATTTGCATCTTCCACTACGTTACCAAATTCGTCGCAATAGCGGAACAGGATCTGGTTGTTCGACTGCAGACTTTCCAGCGTCGCCTTATCAGCATAATAGCGGCCTTCACCATGTGCTACCGGAATCATCAGCGGACGACCGGTTACATCCTTAGTCATGGAAGCAACAGTATTTTCACTCTTCAGGTACACATTTTTACAAACGAACTGTTGATTCTCATTGCGCAACAGGGCGCCAGGTAACAGACCCGCTTCAACAAGGATCTGGAAACCATTACAAACTCCAATTACACGACCACCTTTATTTGCAAATTCGATCACGCTCTGCATCATTGGGCTAAAGCGGGCAATAGCACCACAACGCAGATAATCGCCATAAGAAAAACCACCTGGCAGTACAATGCAATCTTCTGTATTGAACATGCTGAGGTCTTTATCCTTGTGCCATAACTCTATCACTTCCTGCCCAAGGTCATTACGCAGGGCGTCTATCATATCATGATCGCAATTAGAGCCAGGAAAGGTGACTACGCCGAATTTCATATTAAATAGTTGAATTTTATGATCTTAAATATATCTTATTGATTTTAACCAATATTTACGACCTAGACCATTGGACGCAAAGTACCGGAAAAACCACAAAATTACTGTGCCGTTTGCACATTTCCATAGCCGTTCAAAATAAAAGCCGCTGAGAGGGGCTTTAATGATTCGCACTAAACCACTGCATCACAATCACATAAGCCACCGTTAATAGGTGGATTACATTAGCCATGGTATTATTCCGGATGGACCAGTATACATTGGCGACGAACATAGACAATGGCAATATAGCCAGTACCCAGTAAGCTGGAGAGAAATGTATATTAAAGAAAGGAATCAGCATGGCTACGAACACATATATCACCAATACTCCCCATATCTTCCGGCCCTGAATCAGCATCTTCTTCAGGCTTCGCTGCAACAGCAGCCATCCTAACAGGAAAAATACTACACTGATTACAATGGCACCCCATACCTTATAGTGCAACATGAGCTCTATGGAAAAACCAATTCTTGGGATTTTTGTGAATAATGCCCATTGGTCTGTGAGGAAAAGATAAGTACCCAGCAAATACAGCGGACCTACCAGTCCCAATACGGCAATAATCCATTCTGCCAGTCGGAACGGTCTCATTATCAACAAACTCATTAACAATAGCAGACAGAATATAATGGCCGGGAAATAGAATAATCCACAGATACCAAGTGCAAACCCTATATTAAATACCACATCTCTGGCGGAGGTGCGGGTATATAGCAATGTAATGGAAGAGAATACCCACAGCATGATGAGGTTCACAAGCAAAGCAGGTGAAAATACATTCCAGCCTTCCAGCAGGGAGGTGAAAAGCATGTATGCCATGGCAGGTAAATAGTTCGGCTTGGCAAAAAGACGCTGGTGATTCACAATCTTAGTGATCAGCAAAGCCTGCAATAACAGGATCATGATAGCCAGGGAGGTAAAAAAGAACGGACTGGGGCCTACGAGTGCCTTCAGCCATTTTACCAGCAGGTCATATAATAACCCTTCAGAGCCGTCGGCCAGGTAAGTAGCCGGATGGAGAAGGTAATAGAACTTTACTACCAATGTATATATTAACAGTAGTAATACTGTTAGAGGGTTGCCGGAGCGGAAGAATTTAACCACAATCTAGTTCTCTTTTCTACTTTTGAAAGCGTTCCAAAGGTAAAGTAAAATATTAATTTTTTTTCTGCATGCGCTTTCTGATCCTGCTCAATGATGGACCCGCTATGCCCAGGTAGGATGCGATATGATATAACGGCACCTGGTTCACCAAATCCGGATGCTGCTCCACTATCTGTACATACCGCTCTTCCGGACTCTTAAAGAGAAAATCCTCTGTATGCTCCATCATCAGGTTAAAAGCCACCTCGGCTATATATCTCCCAAACCGCTCCCACTCATGAGATTGTTTATATAATGCCTGTAAATGATCGACATGTATATATAAAATGGTAGACTCTACCATACTCTCCGTATAAAAATTACAGGGCCGACGGGTCAAAAAGCTCTTAAAAGCTGTCACCATCTGGTTCCTTGTATAAAACAACATGTTCTTCTCCTCCCCTGTCTCCGCATTCACATAATAGGTGCGGAACACGCCATCCACGATGAAACCCAGATGCTTACACACATTCCTGTACTCATTATAATACTCCCCCTTCTGGTACGTCCGCAATTCCCAATACGGCAATGACAAAGCAAAACTCTGCTCGTCAATACCGCAAAAGCTCCTTACCGCCGTTTCTAATTTTTCCAGTTCAGTCATGCACTAAAGTTAGTACTTCGCTCTATAAAACTTGTTCTCCTGTGTAATCTTCAAGGGATTCTTCTTAAACCACCCGATAAAATCCTCCCATTCCTTCTTATGTTCCCCTCTCCATTCTTCAAACTGCTTATCATCTCCTTCCGCAAGGATCCAGTAATTATATTCCTCCATGAAACCCGCATCTTTTACCTGCTGCTCATAGTCAAACAAAACGACCGGTGTCTTTTTCGCAAGTGCCATATTCTGGTAGTTTTCCACAAACCGGGTCCTGATCCTGTTTAAAGAAGGTAAATTAATAATCTTCTCCCCTGCCACGGACAGCAGCAATACAGGTTCATACACCATCACCCCAAAAGGCAGGTTGTACTTGCCATCCGGAGAAATTGCCATCACATTCTGCTTGCAAAAGCTCACCGTCACCAATGTATCGTCTTTAAACTGAATTTCCCCTTTATACGTCAGGTACAACTGCTTACTAATCTCGTCCGTCCGCCTGGAACCTCGTTCCAGGTTCAAAAAGATCTCTCCATATATCATCCCCCATACCTCTTCCTGTGTGCTCAGAAAGATTTTGGACGCCCAGTAATAATTGGAAGGAAACATAGGATCTACCTCGATCCCCTTTTCAAAATAACTTAAAGCTTTATTATAATCCTTGATACCGATCTCCATCACACCCCGTTCCAGGTACAGATTACCTGCATCCGGAAATGCCTTTAACCCTTTCTCATAAGCATCCAGGGCCTTATCCCGCTTGCCGGTCAGGTCATAGGCATTGCCTAGCAGCTGGTATACCCTGCTGTTGATATCCTTCCGCTTTGTCAGCTTTTTGGTAATATCGATCGCAGCTTTATAATCCTGTTGCATGTATTTCGAGTACGCAATCTCGTAATAATAACTCCATTCATCCGGGTTCAGTTTAATCGCTTCTTCGAGCAATGGTATTGCTGCTGCTGGTTTTCCGTCCTCCATCATTGCAATGGCTGCTTTATACCTGGCATCCGCCGTATCCTTGTTAGCCTGTGCCATAGCAGCTTGTCCCATCCAAATGCTCAATAACAGTAATAAGGTAATTTTTTGCATAAGAGGTTAAGTCGTTACGAATATAGGATGAAAAAAAAGCCCGGACTCCATAAGGAGTACCGGGCTTTTCTTTTTTAACATTTTTTTTATTGGGTCACAATACCCTTTTGCTCAAAATAATTGTATATGGCATTATTGATCTCTGCCTCTATCACAGTGACTTTCATGATGTCTCTGCACCAGAAAGCAATCCTTACAGACATGGTACCCGCACTGACCAGGTTCATAATAATCTCAACCTCTCTTCTTCCCAACACCTGCTCATTGGCGATGATCAGCTCTTTCAATTCCTGCTTCACAGTTTCAGGATCTTCCAGCCTGGCTACCTTATAATTGAAATTGATGCGGGCACTGTTATTACTCAGGGTCCAGTTGGTAATTTCTTTCGAAAGCACATCCCCGTTTGGCAATATCACCTCTGCCCCATCTTCGGTAAGCAGGGTACTACTGCGGATCCCAATCTCTTTTACACGACCTTTGTTACTACCAATCTCCACCATATCACCAATACGGAGTGGGCGGTCAAAGATCAGGATGATACCGGATACAAAGTTGTTGACGATGCTCTGTAAACCCAGACCAATACCCACACCCAAAGCACCCAGGATCACAGTAATCTTATCAACAGGCAAACCTGATGCACTGATAGCCAGCAGGAAAGCAAGCACCAGCAAGATCAGCCTGGTCACCAGCAATCTGGAACGCTGCCCCTTATCATCAAAGGCGGCATCGTCACCGATATCCCCAAAGAAATAGGCAATGTACTTCTGTAGGAAATTCGCCACCCAGATAATACCCAGGAACAATATCACCCCGCCAATTGTGAAGGAACTACTGCCAATGACAACAGAAGTCTGGAACAACGTCTTCAGGCCATCGTTGAATGTATCATAGATATTCAGGTTGGTGCTGAATACAATCGCCCAGATCAACACCGCCAGCACAGATATAAACCGGAAGAGGGATTTCTTGATATCTGCCACATCGAAGTGCTCAGGATAGTGCTTACGGATACGACTACCTTGTATTTGCAGGAGAAATGCCTCGATCGTTAATTGTACAAAAATGCTGAGACTCGCTACCTGTGCCAGTGCATATACCGCTGTGGAACTAAAGATCTGGGACAACGTCACACGACCAAACAGGTTCATTAATACTGCCAGCACATTCAGGAAGGTATACAATATCACCGCCCACCACATCAAACGATATTCTTTGCGGAAACTGCGGATCTGTATAAATAATACCCCAATTACAATCGCTACTACATCATGTACCACATTCGCATACCGCATAAGGCGCATAGGTAATCCTAATACCCTGATGATAGGCAGGAAGAGGAATAAGAGCATGAATAAACCCCAACCCATAAAGATCTGGCGGGGTAGTAATTTATAGAAGACAGGTGTCAACAACACCATCAGGAAAAACTGTGTCGTCTCTATATAAATAGCCGGTGCATTGTGATCAAATAAAGGCGCCAGGTTCAGGATCAGTACAAACGTCATAAGCCATGGTAACGCCTTGACATATTTGAAATCAAACTCCTTGATCGCACTGAGCTTATTTAATTTCTTCAGACTCCGGAAGTTAAAATTGATCCAGCCAAAGAATACAATGCCTATTATCCATAACAGGGAGCGCTTGCTGCGGGTATTTTTGAAGTAGTAACCTGCCAGCTTTTGCTCTGCATTCACAGACTTCTTAAAACCACCGGTAGGAGGTCTTCGTCCCAGCTCGGAAACGGGTTCCCACAGGTAGAGACGTTCTTTCGTAAATGCACGGCCACCGGCTGTTTTCAGGGCATCTTCTGTCTGATACCCCAATTCTTCGATGGTGATCGCATTGGTAGAAACTCTTGCCTTCAGGTCATTGAGGATAGCGGTATTAGATTTTACCAGACTATCCGCTCTTTTGAACTTGGTACGTAAAGTTTGCAGTTGTGGCGTAAAGGTGGCTCTGAGTACAGAATCCTTGAACAAACCACGCATCAGGGTATCCTTTCGGAGGTCCCGGATTTCCTTTTTGACCTCATCCAGTTTCTGGTCATAACCATTTAGTGTCTTTCCGAATTCTCCCATGGTATTGTTCAGTTCTTCCAATAAGGACTGGTACATCTGGAGGTTTCGGATATTGAGACTCCTGTCATTGCCGGAAAAACGGTCTTTCAGTATTTCCAGTACAGAATCGGCATCTTTCAGATGGGACTGGATGTCCGGAAGATGGGTAAAGGAACTCGTAACCAGTGGTACTTTATTCATGGTCTGAAAAACTTTTTCAAACCCGGCCAGGTAATCACTTCTTGTTGGTTGGTTATTGTCGCCGAATAAGGTCGTGTCGGAGCCACGTTGTGGTACTTTTTGTGCCAATGCGATACTACCGGTGTACACCAGCAGTAAAAGCAGAAGGATAGGTTTTTTCATGTGTGCTGTTGAATAGTACCGGAAATATAGGTGGAATTTTTGGTACAAAAAAAAGGGGGCTTATTGCCCCCCTTCCTGATATAGTGTGTTGAATAATAACTTAAACGTGCCGTGCGACTGTCCTCTGAAGGTGACTTCCGGTCCATAAGCATAAAACATTCCTTTGCCAACCGGTGCACAAAACGCTGCTACACCGTCTTTTAGGTAAGCTTGTCCCCAGGCCCATCCACTATGAAGTGGCGTTTCCGAAGTAAACCAGGCAATGGGTTTTACTTCTTTTGCACCTGCATCAATTTTAAAAACAGGGCTGTTATCAAAATTGATGTCACCAGTAGCAGGCATACCATATGCCGCCATTAGTGTACTATCAAATTGAGCCTTTAATATACTACCAGGTATAAAGTACTTCGTACCCGGCAATGGCTTTCCATTTTCTACCAGTGCATTCTTCACAGGTAAGCCTAAATGATAAGCGAGGTTCGTACTGGTACCGATAGTAACTATATTACCACCTGCTTCTAAGAAGGCCTTTAACTGAGGGATGGATGTGTCTTTGGTGATCTTACCGAGCATGCCACGATATTGCTCAGGGATTTCATTTGGTGAAGGCGCTTTTTGTGCAAAACCATAACGGTTTGATTCCTCTCCTGAAACAGGTGGGATGGCTCTTGTTACAAATACAATGACATCGTAGTCTTTCTTCAGATTGCCTTTGTCAATGTCTTTTGCATAGATCACTTTGAATGGGAAGTGGTATTGTTCTAATAACCATCTTACCCAACCGGAAGGAATGGAACCACCGTAACTATCCCACAATGCAACGCGTGCAGGTTTTACGGCTGCCAGATCAGCTGGCTTTTTGCTCAAAGGCTTTATATTGATGGATGCACCACCTAATATATCTACTGCTGCTTTCTTATTGCTTACATAGAAATCGCCCGTCTTTGTTCTATACACATCTATCCCTTCGTTCAGCAATTTGTTAACGACTGTGAATACATCATTCTGTTTACCACTAAGTAAATAACCAGCTTTGCCTGCTGGCAATGTTCCTGCCTTCACCTCCTGCAATTCACCATAAGGCAATTGTGCAAAAGGACCCCTAAAATCATTCAGTATCCTGTCAAACTGCACACCCATCTGGTAAGCCAACGTCCACCCTGCAGCATCATAAGGATGAATAGGAGGACCTCCCGGATACTGAAAATCATTCGGGTGATCCTGTGGTTCAAACATATCCAGTACATGCGGACGAAACGCCTGATTCGTACGAACAATAAAGGACCCCGCAGGATATTGTTGCCCTTCTATCGTAAAGGCAGTAGTCGCTTTCTGCACACTGATACCAGTTTTAATCAGTGCATTGATAAACTTCACAGCCGTAGGAAAATCTGCCTGATCCGCTGATATGATATACCCTCTTGGATCACGTGTAGCAGGATTCTTATACACCGCATCATAGTATGACATCGGAATATTATTTCCACGCTTCATCCAGCCATAAGGATCACTACCATCATCTTTAGTCGTATCATTCTTATCTTTTTTATAAGCAGCAGTAATAGCATTCGCACCTTTTGGAGATAATGTCCAGTTATCCCTGTTACCACGATCTATCGCATTCTTCCCCATCTTATAAATGTTGTACAACACTTCATCACGCTGTCTGGCAGCATAATCCAGCACAGAATAGTTCAGCGATACGGAATAATCGATTGACTGCCGGAAGTGCCATACATCCTGTGGCAATACCGGATTTGGTGTAGCACCATTCGGAATTAAACGCTGTGGTACTACAGGTACTTTTTCAGGTGTTGGGTTCCCAATGATCTCAGTAAGCAACCCGATCATATTGTGAAACTGTGTCGTAGTACGTAATCCACCATTATACCAGGTGGAAAAACTGGAACCATTCAATCTGGTATACCCCGGTTTATCTTCCGCATTCAGGCGATTGTACATAGCCGCACCCAATGCATCGATACCCGTAATCATCAAAGGATCGAATACATAATTGAACGGATCGCGGTATGGAGGCCCTGCTAATACAGAGCCTTCCGGACCGCGTTGGTGATGATTATACATGATCTGGGGCATCCATTCTAAGAACAGCTGCTTACCCATATTTACACTTTCGCTCATGTTCATCATATAGAAGTCACGGTTATTATCGTGACCAATATACTTTTGATACAACACAGGCACCTGGTCTGTAGTACGCTTCAGCGTATCTGTATTACGCATGTACCAGTTAGCCACCAGCTCCTGTCCATCAGGGTTGGCGTGCGTCATCAATACGATCACATTATCCAAAATGCGTTTTGTTTCATCATCATTTCTGCTGATGAGTTGATACGCCGTTTCGATCAACTGATGTGAACCCACCACCTCTGTTGCATGCAATCCTCCATCTATCCACACTACAGCTTTACCTGTAGCAGCCATCGCTCTTGCCTGTATTTCACTGATACCTTCTGCACGTGCCAGTTGCTGTGAAATCTTTTTATACTTTTCTAATTGCTGGATATTTTCAGGTGAAGAAATAACGAGCATATACTGATGCCTGCCTTCTTCAGTCAATCCAATATCCACCAGTTTTACACGTGGACTGGCAGCTAGCTTCTGAAAATACGCAGCTGTCTGTGTATAATTTGCCAGCTTGTAATCATCTCCCATATTAAAACCAAAATGTTCTTTGGGAGAAGGTACGGTTTGCCCATACAAAGTAGTGGCGCAAAATAATATGATGACGGACAATAACTGTTTCATACAACTATTTTATTTCTTCCTGTAATCCAGTGCCGGGGCTCTATCGCCCAGCATGGCTTCGTACTTGAAATCTTTTCCTCTGCGCTCTTTCAGTTCTGCCTGTGCAGATGTAACTGCCGTAGGATCATTGAACAGGTCATAGGCAGTGAGTGCTATCGTCTTGGCAGCTACCATCATTCCTTTCGCACCAATGCTGGACCCAGCAGCGGCCACGTTCTGCCAGCTATGCCCACCGGAACCCGCTACAAAAGTAGCCGCGCTCATACCTGCTGTAGGTGTCACCCAGCTTACATCTGCAACGTCAGAAGAACCGATACCGCCCTCTTTTACAATCGTGAATGGCTGTACTTTCATAGAAGCACTATCCATATCAGGAATGTTCTTCTGATCGATAAATGAAGATTGAATCTTCTTGCCAAATTCCTTTTCTTCAGCCGTATATTTAAATCCACCCACCAGATGCAGGTTCTTATCCATCATGTGAGACAGTGTTTCATTCGGCATCATGTTATACACACCACCGATGATTTCATATTTCATGGTAGTACCTGTTCCCATTGCCGCACCTTCTGCACATTTCACCAATCTATCCCAGGTATCTTTTACAACCTGCATATCCGGATGACGTACGTAGTAGTATACTTCTGCAAAAGCAGGCACTACATTCGGCGCATCACCACCTTTGGTGATCACATAGTGAATACGGGTATCCTGTTGGACATGCTCACGCATCATATTCACCATATAATCCATCGCCTCTACCCCATCCAGTGCAGACCTTCCTTTTTCAGGCGCACCTGCAGCGTGAGAAGCGATTCCATAAAATCTAAACTTTGCATTTTTATTGGCTAACCACGGAGCTAAACCCGCAGAGTTATCATTGCCCGGATGCCAGTGCAACACAGCACTTACATCATTGAATAAACCAGCTCTTACCATATACACTTTACCTGAACCACCTTCTTCTGCCGGGCAACCATACACTCTTAAGGTACCTTTGCCACCACTTGCTTTCATCCAGTCTTTCACTGCAACAGCAGCAGCTACGGATGCAGTACCAAACAGGTTATGTCCACAACCATGCCCTGCACCCTCCGGTACAATCGCCTTCTTTTCAGGGTTGGCTTCCTGCGATAATCCAGGCAGTGCATCAAACTCTGCAAGAATACCAATCACAGGTTCACCACTTCCATAAGTAGCGATGAAGGCAGTTGGAATACCTGCAATACCTGCTTTCACTGTAAACCCTTCCTGTGTCAGTTTCTCTTGCAGCAATGCAGAACTTTTCACTTCCTGGTAACCTACTTCTGCAAATCCCCAGATCTTTTGCTCTATGGTTGTATACGCAGGTGCCTGCGCATCCAATGCTGCAATGATCGCCGTTTTATCTTTATTTGCTTTCTGTGCATAGACAAAGGCAGGTGCACAACAAAGCAGAGACAATATTACTTTCTTCATTATTTATACAATTGGTTGAATAGTAACTTAAAGGTGCTATGTGATTGTCCACGGAATGTGATCTCAGGACCAAAGGCATACAATTTACCACTGCCTACAGGTGCTACGAATGCAGCCACACCGTCTTTCAGGTAACTCTGTCCCCATGCCCATCCACTGTGTAAAGGAGTGGCAGTAGAATACCACATCAGCTTCTTTACATCACCACTGATGTTGAACACAGGACTACGATCAAAATACACATCTGTCTTTGCATGCATACCGGCATTTTCGGCAGCCGTAGTATCTACATCTGCAATCAATAAGCTACCCGGTATATATAGTTTACTACCAGTTAATGTCTTATTCGTTTTAGGATCGATGAGTGCATTTTTCACAGGCAGTTTTAAATGATAGGCCAGATTCGTACTGGTGCCAATCGTAACAATATTACCACCCGCTTCCAGGAATTTCTTCAACTGAGGAACAGAAGTATCAGCAGTGATACGACCTAACCATGGTTTGAATTCAGCAGACAACTCTTCTGCCTTAGGCAACTTGCCAAACCAGTAACTATCTCTCTTGGGTTTGCCTGTATCAGGAATAGCCCCAGTGGCAAATAAGATGATATCATATTTCTTACGCAGGTCCCCTTTGTCAATTTCCTGTGAATAAATCATGGTACACTTATAATGATATTGCTCCATCAGCCATTGCATCCAACCGGCAGGAATAGAACCACCATAAGTATTCCAGATGGCAATCCGTGCAGGCGCTACAGCCTTTAATCCCGTAGGCGCCACATCAGCAGCAGTGACGGTTATACCCAGTTCGGTAGTCGCTTTTGTTAATATCTCTGTTGCTTTTGAAGAAACAGGTACATAGAACATACCTGAAGATATACGGGATACTTTTACACCTGCATTCAGCAGATCATTCACGGCAATGAATACATTATTGCCGGACGGGCTCAGGTAATATCCTTTTTTCCCAACAGGTAATGTCTTTGATGCCGGTGATTCTATCTGTCCATAAGGCAATTGTGCCAATGGCGCATTTATTCCATCCAGTACCCGATCGAATTTCACCCCCATCTGGAAAGCCAGTGTCCAACCCGCTGCATCATAAGGTCTGATAGGAGGACCTCCCGGATACTGAAAATCATTCGGGTGATCCTGTGGTTCAAACATGTCTAATACATGCGGACGAAATGCCTGTGCTGCTTTTACTACATAAGAACCCGCAGGATATTGCTTACCTGCTATAGTAAAATCAGCAGTTGCTTTGTGAATAGTCACACCTGCCCGACTCATTGCATTGATGAACTTCACCGCTGTTGGAAAATCTTCCTGATCTGCAGGAATGATATAAGCCCTCGCATCCCTGTATATGGGATTTTTAAAATAAGCATCAAAGAAGTTATTCTTTATAGTATCTTCTTTTCCAAGTGAAAGATCTCCACCACCTTCTTCTTTTTTAGCGGTATCTTTTTTAGTGGTATCTTTTTTAGATGCCGCCAACTTAATACTATCTACCAGGCGTGGATAGAACGTCCAGTGATCTTCGTTCCCTCTGTCAATCGCATTCTTACCCATATGATAGATGTTGTACAACAACGTACTCCTATATTTCGCAGCATAATCCAATACCGCATAGTTCAGCGAAACGGAATAATCTATTGACTGACGGAAATGCCATTCCTGTGGCACCACCGGATTAGGTGTCGCACCATTTGGAATCAACCTGTCCGGCGCCAATGGCACAGTCTCAGGTGTAGGCCCCCCAATGATCTCCGTCAGCAAACCCACCATGTTATGAAAGTAGGGCGCTGTACGCAACCCACCATTCCACCATGTGGAAAACTGAGATCCTCCCCGTTGCGTATACCCCGGTTTATTCTCTACATTCAAACGGTTATTCATAGCCGCACCCACTGCATCTATACTAGTTACTATGAGCGGATCAAATACATAATTGAAAGGATCACGATACGGAGGTCCTGCCAGTACAGAACCTGCAGGTCCACGCTGGTGATGGTTGTACATGATCTGCGGTATCCATTCTACGAACAGTTGTCTGCTGATGTTCTGGCTCTCTTTCATATTCATCATATAAAAGTCACGGTTGTTATCATGGCCTACATACTTCTCATACAACCTTGGAATGTTCATGGCCCGCTTCTTTGGATCTTCCGTTCGCATATACCAGTTGGCTACCAGCTCCTGTCCATCAGGGTTGGCGTGCGTAAAGAGGATGATCACATTTTGCAGGATGTTCATTGTTTCCTCATCTGTACGCGACACTAACTGGTACATACTTTCTATGAGCTGATGAGAACCGACTACTTCCGTAGCATGTAAACCACCATCAATCCATACCACCGCTTTACCTGTTACAGCCAGTGCGTGTGCCTGATCATCGGTAAGACCTTCGGCATGTGCCAGTTGCTGGGAAATAGTTTTGTACTTTTCCAGTTGCTGGATGTTTTCAGGTGCAGAGACAATGAGCATGTACTGGTGCCGGCCTTCTTCTGTGAGACCAATGTCTACCAGTTTCGTTCTGTTGCTGGCTGATAGTTTTTTGAAATAAGCTTCCGTTTGTGTGTAGTTGGCCAGTTGGTAATCATCTCCGATATTGAATCCAAAATGTTCTTTCGGAGAAGGGATCTGCTGTTGTGCCAATGCTGTGGTCGTTGAGAGCGTGAGCACCATCAGCATGCCGTAGAATGTTCTAGTCATAAGCCTTTGTTATTTTGCTATACCGGCTTCCGCCAATAAGATCAATAGAGCCTGCTGGATGCCCTTATATCCTTTATCATTCACCCACCATTCAGGGAGTGCATGTGCATTGCCGCCTATACCACCGGAACCAATGGTAATGGCGGGTACGCCTTTGGATATAGGAATATTGGAATTCGTAGAACCTACCCTCAGTGAAGGTGTGTCTCCCATATAAGTTACGACGGCCATCATGTGCTGTATCAATAGCTGTGTAGTATCACCCACACCTGATGGACGATCGCCGATCAGTTTCATGTCGACGGTGAGATCGACACCTGATTTCTTCATTTTATTCTCTTCTGCCAGTGCGCGGGCCACGGCTGCGTGCAATAATTTATCACAGTTATCCACACGTTCCGGACTTTCTGATCGCATATCCACCTCCATCCATGATTCAAATGGAATAGAGTTCACCGATGTACCACCACCTATCACACCTACATTGTAAGTAAGTCGTAAACCGGGTGCCTGTGTGAGTGAATCAGCAGCTACACACCAGTAGGCAATGGCACGACCCAGTGCATTGTGTGGGTTACCCAACCCAAAAGAACCGGAGGAATGACCACCCGGACCTTTGAAAGTAACACGATACCGGTGCGAGCCTAAACCTCTGTGTGTAATGCTTTCGCTATTCCAGCCATCTATGGCGATGTAACTATCTATCTTTCCGGGACCTTTGTCGCTGAACAGGTTCTTTACACCTCTCAGATCACCCTGTCCTTCTTCACCCACAGTGCCGATGAATAGCACATTGGCACTGGTTTCAATACCCGTCTTTTCCATAGCGGTCAATACCGTCAGTACAACGGACAATGCCCTTGTATCATCAGCAATACCCGGTGCTGCCAGCGTATCGCCCCTATGTTTGACTTTAGTATCGGTGCCTTCAGGGAATACGGTATCCATATGGCCTTCGAGTACCACCGTCTTCTTACCATCTTTGCCTTTGCGCAGTGCAATTACATTCCCCACATTATCTATCCACACACTATCCGCACCCGCTGCTTTCAGCATAGAGGCATATTGCTTCGCCCTCATATCCTCCTGGTAGGGAGGTGCAGGTATTTCTGTCAGTAAGATGTGATTAGCCATCGTCTGTGGTTCCATCTCCACAATCGTCTGAAAGGCTTTTTTCACCGATGGTTTCTCTGCAAGCGATTTGATTTCGGTTACGTATTTCTTATCTGCCACGCCTTTGCGGTCCTGTGCATACATACTCATCACCGTATGCAACAGTGCAGCCGTCAATATTATTTTTCTCATTTCTTACTGGTTTTTAAATCTTACTCCAACCCGACAGTCACCCGGTTCGCCACGGGATTCATCACAGATATTATTATAGAAGGTGACCACCCTCCTGCCATCGGACAGGTTTACAATGAATTTGAAAAGAAAATAATCGTTGACAGCCACTGCACTAAGGTCAACATTATTTAGTGCTGCTAATTCCGCTGCTGTGAAGTTAAAAGTTTTTGGGAATTCTGTAACAGTTTCGTACAAATGGTCATTCGTACCTACGATACTGGGCAGCGGAAACTGTGCTATATTGGTATATTGGTTACCTGGCGAAGAGATCACCAAAGGATAAGCGGGCACACTACTCTCTGCTTTGTTGTAACTGTTGTATACTTCAATAGAAGTGACCGTTACCTTATTGAACCCTGCCCATTCCAAAGTAAATGAAAACTGCTGCGTTGCCAGGTCAGCATCCTTCTTGTTGAAGAAAACGACCTTCCCTGCCTGACGGGTAGCCAATGCAGATTTGGTGGTATCTATGGTTACAATCGGCACCCCGGTATATTGATAATCTTCCCACTCATAGTGTGCTTTCTTACAGGCACCCACACAGATCATTAGTATTGAAAGAATGAATATTGGCTTCATAAATAATAATTTGGTTGATAAGTATCTTATTTATCCCAGAACACCGGCGTAATTTGCTGCGCCACCTGCAGACTGCTCACATCATCCCCCAGACTGGTGTTGGCACTCAGCTCTGTCTGTGAATAATACAGCCGCAGCGGGAAAGTATTGAGTGGCGACAATGGCGTGCGCAATACAGGTAATGCTGTTCTGCGGTAATCATTATATGTCTCCATGCCATTGCCATAAGTCGCTATATATTTTTGTGTCATCACCAGCGATAACTTACCCGCATCATCCGCTGCATCATAGGCAGCTAATTGCTTGTTCACATAACCTGTGATGGTTGCGGTTGACATCGTTACGCCTCCTCTTGTAGAACTGAAGGTGCTCACACTATTCAGATTTGCCGTGATACCATCTGCAAAATTCTGACGGGCATCATCACCTGTACCCAGCGTAAGTGAAGCTTCTGCACGGATAAATTTCACCATGGCATTTGTAATCAATGGTATGATACCTGATCCTGTACCATCTGTAGAAGCCACCACTTTTACACTACCTGTTGCATCGGTATTGGTCAGGTACACATTCGTTGATGGAAGATTATTGATAGGAGTCGCATCGTACAAACCACCAGCCGGATAGATCCCAAATGTAGAACGACGATTCAGATCCGCAGGTGCAGCCGTACCATCACCAGGATTACGCCCGTAATACCCATTGCTGTTTGTAGAGTTATTCAACCCAGCTGTAGCATTTTGTCTGAAGATAAAATAACGCAACCTTGGATCATCGTTATTAAATAGCAGGTCAATAAACGCCTGGTTCATGTAAAACGTCTTGCTGGATTGATACTCTGAACGATGCCATGGATGCCTGTTGTTCGGGTTCTGCAAAGGACCGAACTTGAATGTATAATCCAGGGTATTGCTATTGATCAAAGTAGAATCTGTCACCAACGCCTTGATAGCAGTGGCAGAACGGGTAGCATCCACCAATCTGATCTGATTGTACAATTTCAATTGCAGAGAGTGCGCCATCGCCAGCCAGGAAGTCTTTGTTCCACTGTACATCATATCTGCTGATGCAGGTACCAGTGTAGTAGTGGTCACTTTATTCGCATCGGCAATCGCATCCTGTATCAGCGTGAGTACGCTTTCATAAATATCGGCTCCCTTATCAAATGCAGGACTTACATTGGTTTGTCCATTCTCTGCTTCGGAGTAAGGAATATCTCCCCACATATCCACCATCAGACTCACCAGATAAGCCTTTTCAAGCTTCGCAATAGCTACATATCCCCAGTCGTTTTCCGTTGTTCCACTAGTAATGATGGCTTCCAGGTCATTCAGCGTCTGGCTGTAAAAACCATCCCATGGCTCATCAAAACTGGTGCCCTGCTGTTGGTAACGGCCCAGATCTGAAGAGAAGACAGTATGTTGTATAAACGTTTCCGTACCACTATTCAGCTCATACATGTTGGCTGCCATCGACACTTCGGTAGACGGTAGCAACAGGGAGCGCTGTGCAGTGGTCGGGTTATTCGGGTCTGTATTGATATCTACAAACTTCTTACAGGAACAAAGCCCTGCTATGAGAAAAGTATATAAAAGCGTTTTTGACTGCATAATCATACAATTAGAATGAGCACCTTAAATTGACACCAAATCTTTTAGTAGTAGGAACTGAGAGGTTATCATACCCCTGTGAGTTACCTACACCCAAAGAACTTACCTCAGGATCGAAATTGCTGTACTTAGGGAAGTTAGGCGCATTGTACCACAGGTTACGACCTGTTACTGAAATGCTGGCAGAGCCGAAAGGTGTTTTACCCAGGAAGCTCTTAGGCAGTTCATATGCAAGCCCTATTTCTCTTAATCTGAACACCGTCGCATCAAAGATGGAACCTTCCATCACACCACCAGGCCCCATACCACCGTTAAAGAAGTGGTCTTCGTAAGACATGGCCACATTGTTTTTGATCTTATTCCCATTCTCATCCCGCAGGGCGGTGAGGGTATTTGCATCACCCAGTACCCCTGGTGATACTAGCTGGAATTCACGCTTCTCTGTATCACGTGTCACACCACGCGACATCATCTGACCCACCGTATTGGAGTACATCTGTCCTCCCTGTTTCCAGTCGAACTGAATATTCAGCGAGATGTTTTTAAAGCGGAAGGTGTTCGTAATCCCCACGATGAAATCAGGATTCGGATTACCAATAGCTTTCAGTGCACCAGATACCAATGGTTTACCTGTACTAGGATCTATCAGTATATTGTTCTCATCATCACGTGCATAAGCTGTACCCTGTATCAAACCATATGGATTACCTACTATGTGCACACTGCTTGTACCACTCGTACCACCATAACTGAACTTCTCATAACCACCCAGGTCTTTGATCATATTCCTGTTACGGGTAAAGTTGGCATTGATATCCCAGTTGAAACCATTCTTCTTCTGGATCGGCGATGCATTGAATCCAATTTCCACTCCCTTATTAGTCGCCTCACCCAGGTTTAGGATCTGCGTGGTATAACCAGAAGATGGCGCAGCTGTTACTTCAAAGATCTGTGAAGTACTACGCTTGTTGTAGAATGTGAAATCAATACCAATGCGGTTATTGAAGAATTGTAACTCTGTACCCACTTCCAGTTCTGTAATGAACTCTGGCTTCAGGTTCGCATTCGTAAGCAGGTTGGACTGTGTTACAATATTATAAGTACTACCACCAGCAGGTGTGAATGGCAAACCTACATTTGAAGGAGTGGATGCACCACCAAGAATGGCATTGATCTGGTAGAAAGCGGCCGTTTGATAAGGCGAAGCCTCGTTACCTACACGGGTATAACCGGCTCTTACCTTACCAAAGTTCAACACATCTTTAGGTACCTGAAAAGCTTCCGTGAACACCAGTGATCCATTCACACCACCATAAAAGTAACTATGGTTGTTAGCAGGCAGCGTAGAAGAGATATCGTTACGGCCTACAAGATTCAGGGATAAATAGTTCTTATAATCGAAGGTGATATCCGTGAAGAATGCATAATACCTTTGCTTCAGCAGGTTCCTGTTATTCGTAAGTTGTACCCCTGTGATGGAACTGGTATTGTTAATATCATGGAGGTCTGCCACGATGATATTATCGCCATAAAATGCTTTCCTGTCAGTAAAACGCTGGTTCACGTTATTACCCAAAATCGCACGAACAGATATATCGGAAGTTACAGAATGAGTGGCTGTTAATAATAAGGTGTTATCCAGTTCCTGTCTGTAGATATTATCAGTAGTGATACTACCTGCGGAGTAAGAAGATGAACCTTTCCCTCTCACGCTCATTCTACGATCAGTATACGCATTGAAACCGATTGTATTTTGAACGTTGAGCCAGGTGAACGGATCGAAACCAACAATCAGGTTACCATAATACCTGTCTACATCACTGGTATTCGGGCTGTGTTTTACAGACCAGTAAGGGTTATCCACACCTGTATAATCATACACATTACTACCATCAATAGGGTTTTCATAGGGATAGCGGGTGAGGTCATAACTTGTAGGCACATACATCAGTGTTGACATGATAGACCCTGTAAGACCACCTACTGGCGGGGTCTTCTGGCGGGTGGTTACATAGTTAATGGAACCACTTGCATAGAATTTATTTTCAAGTTTGATATTACCACCGATATTCACAGAGGTACGTTTGATTTCATTTTCAGGCACCACCCCTTTGTTATCAGTGTTAGAAAAACCAGCTGTAAAGTTGCCTCTTTCTGTACCTGATGAAATAGAAATTGCATTCTCAAATACATTCCCGGTACGGAAAAAGTTCTTCGCATTTTGTGTCGCATAAGAACGGTAAGGCACCTGTATCGGTGTAGTACCATCTGCTTCATAAAACTCAGGAAACACGGCCGAAGTAAACTGCCTGGTTAGCTGATGCGGAATAGTAGAGCGGGTAGGCAACATGCTTTCCACTCCTTCAAAAGGTTGTCCCCAGGAAGCATATACCCCCTGACGATAATCATTATTAGTACCCTGACCATATTTAGTCTGATATTCTGGTAAACCAGCTACCTGTTCAAAAGAATAGCCGGCATTATAAGTGATCTCTGTTCCTTTGCGCGTTTTCTTCTTACCTGCTTTTGTAGTAATGATGATCGCACCATTCGCAGCTCTCGAACCATACAACGCAGCAGCAGCAGCACCTTTCAGCACTGTCATACTTTGTATATTATTCGGATCCAGGTCAAAGGCGCGGTTGGTTACCCCCACACCACCTACCGTAGATGCACCTACACTTGCAAACGTACTGTTATCAAAAGGCACCCCATCTACTACAAAGAGTGGCTGGTTATTTCCATTCAGCGAAGAGTTACCACGAATAGTGATATTGGTACCACCACCCGCTACACCACCTGCTGATTGAATATTCACACCTGCTACTTTACCTTGCAGGGCACGCACCGGATCAGGTTCTGATTTCTGTGCTAACTTATCTGAAGAGACAGTACTTACTGAATACCCCAGGCTGTTCTTTTGACGGGCAATCCCGGCTGCGGTTACCACTACATCATGCAGTTGTTTTACCGCTGCTTTCAGTTGAATTGTACTGGCATCTCCCACAGGTATTTCCATCACATGATACCCGATAGCAGTCACTACCAGTATAGCCCCTGATTTTACTTTCAGTGTGAAAGAGCCATCACCGCCGGAAGTGACACCGTTGTTGGTTCCTTTTTCCACAATGGTAGTACCAGGAAAAGGTTCGCCGTTTTCACTCAACACCTTTCCCCTGATGACGGTATCCGCTGCTATTATTGGAGTTGCGGGAATAACATTTTGTTCACTGCGATCTTTTAAAATAATAAAACCGTCATTCACTACGTACTTAATATCCAGCTGTCCCAATACCTTATTGAGTACGCTACCTAATTCCTCATCCTTTGCCCGGGCGCTTACTTTCGTGTCCATGGCAATGTGATTGGAGCTGTACACAAATTTTACATTAGTTTTATTTTTGATCTGGCTGAGCACATTGCGCAGACTTACATCATCCGCCTGTAGCGAGATCTTTTTATTTAGAATACTCTGGGCATAGACCATCTTCCCGCAGAGACAGACGAGCAGCGTCATCCGCAGGCCTCTGGTGATAAAAGCTTTTACACTCATAGACGAATTACTTTGTAGATTTCTGGTTGATTAAGGCAAAGCATTCCCTGACCACGTCAGTGCGTAGTGCATGCAGGGGCATCATTTTTTTAAACAGGGATTACATCCTGTACTGTTGAAGTTGTAGTATTAGTGAAGCTACTGTCATAGGCAATTGTTTTTTTGTGTGATACTTCCTGATCCTGGTTGATAGTTCATGACGACTTATTTTTTTGGTTGCATTGTTACAGTCTTCCCTTTGATTGTCACCTCCAGGTTGAGTGCCTGACTAATCATCTCCATCGTTGTGTTTAAAGACTGGTCTGTCAAATCTGCTGTGAACAGACTGTTGGCGATAGCAGTGTCGCCGGTTTGTATATCTATTTCAAATTTCTTTTCTATACGTTGAATCACATCTTCCATGCTGGCATCATTGAATGCCATGTCGTATTCTGTTCCTTTTGTCAATTCATGTACTGCTTCTCTGGTGGCGTGACCTTTCGTCACAGTGGCCTGTGCTTCTGAATACACGGCGTTTTCATGTTCAATTAATATGTTTTCACCATTGAGAGATACAGCACCGGTGAGCACAGAGATGGCTACTTGCTGCCCGGTTTTCTTTATATTAAAACTTGTCCCTAATACTTTGGTAGTAAGCGATCCGCAATAAATGAGGAAAGGATGATTGGCATCTTTCGTTACTTCAAACAGGGCTTCTCCATCTAATGTTACCGCTCTTTCCGGGCCACCAAATTTTACAGGAAACACCAGTTTGCTTTCTCCTTTTAACCACACAATAGTGCCATCAGATAAGATCTGTTTTGTAATCTTTCCTTCCACACTGGTAGCATAGGTTTTACGATGTGGTGCTACCAGGTTAAGCAAAGTCGTTTTGAAAATATACCCTGCTACAATCAGTAAAGCCACTGCAGCAGCAACTTTGAATAAATAAAATACAGGTCGTTTGTGTTCAATACGTTGCTGCAATCGCCTGAACGTCGCATCTTTTGAAGCCTGCAACTCTTCGGGCGACAAACTGTCGAATGCCGTTTTATCTTCCATTGCATCCAGCCATGCTTCCAGCTGCTCATTTGGCTGACCGGCGGTATATTGATCGAGAATATGTTTGAAATCCTTACTATTCATCAAACCTGTTTTCTATATAGTAAGTAAACTGAGAGAGGGCAAACACCCAATGACAATCAAAATATTTTTTATAACAGCCAGAAATATTCCCTGAAGGCGATACGCAGGTGCTTCAAGGCCCTTGTCAGGTGGTTTTCCACAGTCTTGTGCGAAATGTTTAGGGTAGTGGCTATATCCTGTATAGACCGGTGCTCATTCCGGCTCATGCGATATACCTGCTGGCATTTTTCAGGAAGGCGCGATACTTCCTTTTCTACGGCATTCAACAGGTCTGTATATTCTATATATTGTTCATTACTATGGTCGGCACCCACAAATTGTGCATAACTGCTGGCATAAGCTCTCCGTACCTTGTCCGCCTTCATATAATTAAACAGCTGGTATTTGACGGCGGTAAATAAATAAGCATTGAGTGAATGGGTGAGCGTCAATTCTGCGCGGCGGTTCCAGAGAGAAAAAAATACTTCCTGAATAATCTCTTCGGTCACTTCCCTAGATTTCAACCTGTTGTACACATAGGCAAATAACCGGGGCCAATATTCATTGTATATAACTTCGTACGCATCCTGATCGTCCTTTATTAATAGGGCAATACTATCAGCTTCACTGTATGTATTTGTTTTTTTAATAATATCGACAATTTTGGCTGAAAGAAGTAGTTGATACTATAAACAAACAAAAAAAAATCAATAATTCATAGCTATTTAGGTATTTTTTTAGGTATTTGACAAAATTTCTCAATAAAAAACCCCTTCCGTCAATAAACAGAAGGGGATTCTTTGTACTATAATTACAAAATATCAGAAATCTACTTTAGCAAAACAAATGTAACTTCTATACACACAAGGTACCAACACCGTCCTTCCACTAATCTGCTTACCATACCTTGGCATCCAGGTAAATCCTTTATCCAGATTTCTCAGGGTTGGTTTGGTTGAGGTAGTGCCATCCGGCTCAACGCCTTTATCAGTCACCATAAAATCTCTTCTGTTCAGTTCATTGTACAGGAAGCGCAATTCACTACCGATATTCACCATCAGGTAAGACAGGTTTAAATCTGACCCGTCGTCGAACTGACTCTTGTCGATAATATTGCTCCACAGCAGGTTGCCCTCATCATCCACTGACATCACAGCGATGTTGTCATAGTGGTACCTGTTCCCCATATTATAGTTATTATACCATGGGTTGTAATACCATGGAGAATATGGAGAATAATAGTAAGGCGTATACATACCATAAGGACCATACATGTAATTCCATCTGTTCCATGGCTGGTTGTTCCGGGAGGTTGTATAGAAAGATTCTGCGGTCAGAATGAATCCACCATTTTTGGTGTTGATGATCTTTCTGATGAAGTAATCATTGAAAGCAGCGTTGGTAGAAGATTCTCCCTTCGCCCTGCTTTTCATTTCCGGTGCAAACACCACTTCTTTTTCATACAACAGGGTCTTGGCAGCGTAGTCGTACTTACTTACATACAAACCTTCCACATTGCCCCGTTTCTGCCTGTAATAAAAAGAAGTGACCAGTGCTTTGTGCGTGTTGTTATCAATCTTCATCTTCACTTCATCCAGCAGGGTCGTTTTCAGTTCCATGGGCACGGTTTCAAAACTATCCACTGCTGCACGTTTGATAACGAGATGACCACTTACAATATAATCCCTGTTATTCGTCCGTTCCAGTTTATTGAAAAGGAGGTCGCCTTCATTGGTCAGGGTGAAGTTGCTGAGGAAACTTCTCTTTGACTCCATGGGCAGCGACAACCTGCTGTTGTTCATAAAATGGAACGCACTATCGTACAGGAAGGTGTAAAATACGTTGTCGCTTTCTTTGTCCTGGTTGATTTTGTAGACCAGGATTTTGCTTTTGTCTTCAGAATATTCTACAGAATATACCTTGTTATTGTCCTTGGCATAGTAGCCAATGCGGGTAGAATCGACCATTACCGGGGCGTCGTTAAACTTCCCATCCCCGTTCATAGTAGCACAGAAGCTGTACACAGCGTCTTTACGCTGGAACTGGTATAACATATAAACTTTGTCGGCATAATTGATAAAGTCGACACTGATCAGTTTTTTAGGAAGAAAGTCCAGCTTTACCCTGTCTTTGAGTTGCATAGCATTGTCGTACACAGACACTACGTAATCGCCCCTGTCACTCTTATAGACCAGAATATTGCCTGAAACACGCCCGATAATTTCGAATTCGGTGCTTTTGTAATCATCCTTTTCTGGTTCCGTATAAGTGATCTTTTGAGCCATTACCGCCCCACTCCACAAAAACAGTAAAGCATAGAGATATAATATGCGCATGCTGATTTATTTAAAAAATTGCAGTTTTAGGATATAGATTTAACGGTAAACGACTGGAATTCATTGTATCCCCTGCATACCGGTTACACTAAAATAAGGAATTACGGATTACCAACGCCAAAACCGTGATTAACGGCACCCGGCACCTTAATTGATATAAATAAACTGTATTTTTGAAATTAACTATGGACACGGTCTTAATTACAGGTGGAACGGGCCTCGTAGGCCGGGCACTCACCAGATTGCTTACAGAAGTTGGATATAAAGTCATTATCCTGAGCAGAAAAACAGCGCTCCCCGCAGAAAACGGGTTGGTTACCTATGCACATTGGGACGTACAACGTCAGACTATTGATGAAACTGCCCTTTCCCAGGCAGATTACATCGTTCACCTGGCAGGTGCTAACGTAGCTGATAAACGGTGGACTGCAGCCCGCAAAAAAGAGATCCTTGACAGCCGTACCCAGAGTGCAGAGCTACTTTTCAATGCCCTCTCCCGCACCCCAAACAAGGTAAAGAAAGTGATCAGTGCCTCTGCTACCGGCTACTATGGCCCGTATACAGGTGGTGAACCCTTTACCGAAAATGATCCTCCTATCGACGATTACCTGAGCACTACCTGCGTAGCCTGGGAAAATGCCGTACTGAAAATGCAATCCCTGCAAAAAAAAGTACTCATCTTCCGCACGGGTATCGCACTCAGCCCCGAAGGCGGTGCACTCAAGGAATTCTATAAACCTCTCAAAGCAGGTTTTGCCACCATCCTCGGCAATGGAGAGCAAATGGTACCCTGGATTCACATTCATGACCTGGTCAGGTTATACCTGAGCGGTATTGTGAACCCCGATTTGCAAGGTATCTATAACGCTGTGGCGCCTAATCCGGTGAGGCACAAAGACCTCGTAATGACGCTGGCACAAGTGTCCAGGGGTAAAAGCTTTATCCCTGTATACGTACCTGCATTCGCCCTGAAACTGGCTTTAGGTGAAATGAGTATGGAAGTATTGAAAAGTGTGAGCGTATCGGCAGCTAAGATCATGAGAACAGGGTTCGTCTTCTCTTATCCTGATATCAGGAGTGCATTGGAAAATTTCTTTAAGCGGTAATAATCTTTTTCATGGCAGCAGCTTTGAGCAGGCATTCTTCCCATTCCTGTTCCGCACTGGCATAATAAGTTATGGCAGATCCTGTCTGAAAGGACAGGTATCTGTTTCCTGCATTGTACAGGATACTCCTGATCACTACATTGAAATCAAAATCCCCATCCGGGGTAATATATCCCACTGCACCGGAGTACAATCCTCTCTTTGATTGTTCATATTCCTCAATCAGTTCCAGTACACGTTTTTTAGGTGCTCCTGTCATAGAGCCCATGGGGAACGCCTGTCTGATGGGTTCCGTGAGTGGCAGGTTCGGGTCAGGCATAGCCGTAACCGTCGATATCATGTGGTGTACCTGCGCAAATGAGTAAATACCAAAGAGTTCTGCTACCTGCACAGTACCTTGCAGCGCAGTATGCGAGAGGTCATTCCGCACCAGGTCTACCACCATTACATTTTCTGCCCGTTCCTTGCTGTTATGCAGTAATTCCAGTCTGCGCTCTTTATCTTTTAGCACATCGCCATCTCTTTTAATGGTGCCTTTGATAGGCTGAGAGATGAGTAAAGGGCCTTTTTTCTGGAGAAAACGCTCCGGACTTGAGCAAACCAGGTATTGATCGTCAAAGTGATAATAAGCCGAAAATGGGGCGGGAGAAAGTTGGTTCAGTCGTTTGAACAGTTCAATGGGTGCAGCATCTGTATCGCGGATAAAATTCTCTCTGCAAAAATTCACTTCATAACAATCTCCTCTATGGATATGTTCCTGCAGGGCACGTACTGAATTTATATACTGTTCACGATCCATGTGTGCCGTAATCTCAGTATTAGACACAGCCTTGGTCACCGTGTGCACTTCAGTGTGCTGCACGGCGTCAAATATCGTTGCTGCTGCCTCCTGATCCATGTTCCATCCTCCAATACTGACTTCCTTTCCTTTCAGCAATAAGACAGTTTCCGGCCTGAAAAAGAACAGGTCGGGCAATTGTAAGCCGTCGGCATTTCCGGAAGTCATTCCATGAAATACTTCGTTCTTGAGGTCATATCCCAGGTGGCCAAAGAGCCAGTCGGATTGCGTGTCGTAAAATTGCTGCAGTTGTGAAAAGGCAGTGCCGGCATTGCAGGTGAGAGTAGAGATAGCGCCAGCAGCCAATATAGCTTCGTACCGGTGGTAAGCAGACGAATAATGATTGTTGTCTAAAAAACAACAGATGTTGCACTGGTTGCCCCAATTCAACATCTGTTGTTTAAATAACGTTTGATCATTAACCGGGAAATGGTGAAATATCCTGATAATGCTGATTTTTAGTGCTTAAAAATCGTCGTCGTCATCGTCAAAGCCACCTCTGTCGTTAAACAGACCCATGTCTTTGAATTCATCGTCGATGCCGAGATCGTCATCGTCATCTACACTTTTCTTTCCAGGACGGCCACGTTTGCTCTTAGCTTTAGGCATGTCAAACTCTTCGAAGTCAGGATCGTAATCCTCATCTTCGGCTTTTCCCCAATTATCATCATCATCGTCGTCGCCCAAATCATCATCATCCTCTTCCAGGTCGTCATCATCGTCATCGTCAGATTTACGTTTTGATTTTGAGGCCGGCTTATCTGATTTTTTAGAAGCAGCAGACTTACGGGGAGTTTCCTCCTCATCCTCATCATCTTCGTCCTCCTCTTCCTTCTTGGGCTTACTAGCAGCTTTAGGCGTTGCTTTAGTAGTCTTTGGAGAACTCGTCTTTTTGGTCTCTTTTTCGTTATCAGATTTTGATTTCATAATAGGTTCACTTAAGTCTTTAGCGTATTACTTTAGCGTAAAGTTTTAACAGTTTTTTTGATTAGCCAAATTTTTTTTGCCGTTTTTTTTTGTAAATTATTGGTATTTTACTGTGGCAGTATTTGGTCTCTTCCAGGCCCGTTGGACACATATTTCACAGGAACGCCCAGGTAAGTTTCAACAGCTTTTACAAAGGTCTTCATCTCGGCTGGTAATTCACTGAAGGTATTGCTCTTCGCCGCAGTCTCATCGCTCCAACCTTTATATTTTTCCCAGATTGGCGTTACATCCAGATCATTGATCTGGAAAGGCATCGCTTTCGTCTGCTTTCCATCTATTTCATATGCGGTACAAGCGTACACTTCTTCAAATACATCGAGTACGTCACTCTTGGTCATTACCAGTTGGGTTACGCCACTCAGCATACAGGTATAGTTTAGTGCTACCAGGTCAATCCAGCCACAACGACGTGGACGGCCGGTAGTTGCGCCAAATTCATTACCTTCTTTACGCAGTTTTTCGCCTACGGCATCGTGCAGTTCTGTAGGGAATGGACCACTACCTACACGGGTACAATATGCTTTTGTTACACCGATCACTTCTTTTACCCATGACGGAGCGATACCTAAACCGCTACATACACCGGCGCTGATAGTGTTAGATGAAGTTACGAAAGGATACGTTCCAAAATCCACATCCAGCATACTTCCTTGTGCACCTTCTGCCAATACTTTTTTACCAGCTTTCAGGTAGTCATTCAGGAAATACTCACCATTTACTATGTTCATTCCTCTCAGGAATTCAACAGCCTGGAAGAATTCAGCTTCCCACTCAGCAATATCGTTCGCAATTTCAGCCTTTACTTCAGCAGCGAAATCATAACCCGCCAGCAGGTGCTCATGCTTTGCCTTCAGTTTCGCATAGCGCTCCTGGAAGTCAGCACGCATTACATCTCCTACTCTCAAACCGTTACGGCCTGTTTTATCCATATAGGCAGGACCGATCCCTTTCAGGGTAGAACCGATTTTATCCGCACCTTTCGATATTTCTGAAGCCTTGTCCAGTGCTCTGTGAGTGGGCACAATCACGTGCGTTCTCTCTGCTATAAACAGGTTTGCCTTCAGATCTACGCCTAATGCAGTGATCTTATCACATTCCTTCTTGAAAGTGACAGGGTCTAATACGACCCCGTTTCCAATCAGGTTGATGATGTTTTTGTGAAACACGCCGGAGGGGATCGTGTGCAATACTACTTTCTGACCGTCGATATATAAAGTGTGACCAGCGTTTGGACCACCCTGAAAGCGGGCAATGATATCATAATTGCCTGCAAAATAATCCACAATCTTTCCCTTGCCTTCGTCGCCCCACTGCAGGCCCAGCAAAACATCTACCATAAGAATTGATATTGATTTTAAAAAGAAGTGGCAAAATTACGGGGAAAAAGGAATAATTACAATTATACCTCGTTGTCAATTGACAAAAAAAAGGGTTGCCTGGCGGCAACCCCATAAATAGTTTACTCGTCTTCCAGCCGGTTTACGGACTGAATACCATCCAGCTTACCCAAACGCAGGAACAACTCATCCAGCTCCTCCTTGTCGTGCACAAACACCTTTATCAACCCCTCAAACAGGCCTTCCTTGGACTCGATCGTCAACCCTGCTATATTTATTTTTAATTCGCCGGAAATAATATTAGTAATCTTGTGAATCACCCCTACATCATCCATTCCTACCAGGCGCAGACCGGTCAGGAAGGAGATCTCCCTGTTCTTCACCCACTTGGTCTTTACAACCCTGTGACCGTAATTAGCCAGCAACTGGGCGGCATTCGGACAGTTCGTACGGTGTATTTTCAATCCTTCACTGGCAGTAATGAACCCAAATACATCGTCTCCCGGAATCGGACGACAACAATTGGCCAGTTTGTAGGCAATCTTGTCAGAACTTTCACCAAATATAATCAGCTCCGCATCCTTCTTGGAAGGCAACTGGTGCTTGATGTGGTCTTCGGCTATGTGCTCCGGTGACTTAACCGGTACCGGCTTAGGTGCATCCAGCTTATCGCCCAATATATTGAACTGTTTCAATTCTTTCAGGTCAATATTCTTCACCGCGATCTGATAATACAGATCTAGTGGAGAAGGTTGCTTATAGAATTGTACCAGTTCATTAATATTATGTTGACTGGCAGATACTTTCAGGTGATCCAGTTTCCGCTCCAGCACATCCTTACCATCCATGGCTATCTTACGCTTCTCTTCCTTCAGAGCGTCCTTGATCTTGGACTTAGCCTTGGCGGTCAGTACGTAGTTCAGCCAGTCTTCAGAAGGCTTTTGCTTATTGGAAGTAATGATTTCCACCTGGTCCCCGCTGCGCAGTTTATGGCTGAGTGGTACCAGTTTGTAATTCACCTTGGCGCCTATACATTTATTACCTACCGCACTGTGAATAGCGTAGGCAAAGTCAAGCGCCGTGGAGTTGACCGGCATGATCTTGAGATCCCCTTTAGGAGTATATACATAGATCTCTTCTGTGAACAGGTTGCTCTTGAAGTCGGCCAGAAAATCCAGGGTATTGGAATCAGGGTTGTTCAGGATCTCACGGATCTGGTTGAACCACTGATCGAATTTGTTTTCGGTATCCTGCTTCTGGTTACTACCTTCTTTGTAGCGCCAGTGGGCAGCCAGGCCTTTTTCGGCGTAGTCGTTCATACGCTTGGTCCTGATCTGGACTTCCACCCATTTACCGGCTGGGCCCATTACAGTTACGTGCAGGGCTTCGTATCCATTGGATTTAGGATTACTCAGCCAGTCGCGGGTACGCTCAGGACTGGGGTGGTAAAAGTCGGTGATGATGGAATACACTTTCCAGCAATCAGACTTTTCCTTATCCACAGGGGAGTCCATGATAATACGGATCGCAAAGAGGTCGTACACTTCCTCGAAAGTGATGCCTTTCTTCTTGATCTTATTCCATATAGAGTGAATGGATTTAGGTCTCCCGAATATTTCGAAAGTTAATCCCTCTTCCTGGAGAACTTCTTTGATTGGTTTGATGAACTCGTTGATATACCGGGTACGCTCACGCTTGGTCTCCTTCAGTTTACGGGCTATTTCACGATAGGTCTGCTGTTCCGTATACTTCATGGAAAGGTCTTCCATCTCGGACTTGATATCGTACATACCGAGACGGTGAGCCAGCGGAGAGTAAATAAAGACGGTTTCTGATGCGATTTTCAGCTGTTTTTCACGACTCATGCTATCCAGGGTACGCATGTTGTGAAGGCGGTCTGCTAATTTGATCAGAATAACACGGGGGTCATCTGCCAGGGTGAGCAGTATCTTCTTAAAGTTTTCCGCCTGTGCGGTACTGGTACTGGAATCGACCACGATCGATATTTTGGTAAGACCGTCTACGATGTGAGCGATCTCCGGACCAAAAGCCCGTTCTATATCTTCCAGTGTCACTTCTGTATCTTCTACAGTGTCGTGCAGGAGCGCACAGATAGCAGAGCGAACACCTAATCCTATTTCATCCACACAGATCTGTGCTACAGCCAGGGGATGGAATATATAGGGCTCACCTGATTTACGTCGCATTTCCTTGTGAGCATCTGCTGCCATTTCGAAGGCAGTACGTACCAGCTCGCGATCACCTTTCTTTAGTCGCGGTTTTAAGGCGCGTAGTAAAGCACGGTAATGACGAACAATTTCTTTTTTTTCCTGTTCCTCGTCGAGGTTATATGTTTTGACTGCCACTGTATCCATCTGGACTAAAGTTACAATTTTCTTGCATAAGAACCATAGTCCCAAATCCCACGGTAGTGCTATCTTTTATAATGGGTTACAGCGTCTGCTCCCCTACCTGAAAGGGTCATTTGGTTGATTTCTATTTAGAAAGAAATTATTCTCCCCCCAATTTACATTTGTGCAATACTTCCCAGGAAGTGCCGGTATGTCTCAAAAGATACAGGTTATTGACCCTGAAGGCGGCATGGAATTCTTTTTCCTCGTATTCCAGCCGGGCCAATTCAAAAGCCCCTTCCGCTATATCATTCAGTGCCAATGAGATGTGTGGATTAAACCCATACTTAGCCAGCATATTACTGAACCCGAAGTCCTTTCTCAGCAGCAAAATTAATTGCTTATGCAGGTGCATAATAGGGGCAGTCTTCACTACATTGATAAAGATGAGTCTTCTGTTCTCAAGAGCAACAGCGCCAAAACCATCCAACTGGATGTCGAAAGGGGTCATGGCAGATGCAAAATCCGTCAATCCCTCGCAAAAGTCCTTTTCCAGTACGGGATCGGCTGTGAACGGTACTTGTATGGTAATGTACGGTAATACCTTCAATGCTTTGCGGGCATCATAGAAGTCTGCAAATTCCTGCTTCATTCTGATAATTTCCTTGCCCACTGCGGCATTAGGTAATAAAGCAATAAAATAGATCTTACTTTCCTTCTTTGGCTTTTTAGGGCGTGATGGTTTGCGGGGATTAACCTCCCTTCCCTGTGAGTGGCCGTTCCGGCGGCGATCATTGTTCTGTTGCTCATATCGTGGTTGTCCATGCCCGAACTTACCGCCGTTTACCAGCCCGGGCCCTTTTCTTTCATAGTGCATTGTGTACAGTTAGTGGATGGTGATGGGGTTCTATTGCCTGAATCCTTGCTTTGTAATATGATTGTGCTCTCTTTTTTAAAATTTATTCGTCCGGATATTATATTCCTGCCTGATTCTAACAGACTTACTCCCTTAATATTGTGATTAGTCTTTTGGTATGTTTAGCCGGATGCCCACATTGTGCAACGTCTCTAAATCGATGCCCGGTTCCATCTTAAAATGCTTGCGTAGTCGGGTGATGAATACATCCATACTTCGGCTGGAGAAGAAACTACTGTTGCCCCAAACTTTCAATAATATTTCATCACGCTTGACCAGCTTATTGCTATTTTCCACCAGGTACTTCAACACTTTCGCCTCTTTTTTGGTCAGTGCTGCGATGGTTTCTCCATCTTCCTTGGTGAGTTCTTTTTCGTCGTAATTAAAACGCACATGCCCGATGCGGTAAATGCCATCCCCCGGTATTTCCTTGGGCAATGTCCTGCGCAAAAATACCCGGATGCGCATCACCAGTTCCCGCATGCTAAACGGCTTTATGATATAATCGTCTCCCCCGATCCGGAAACCGTGCAATCGATCTTCGTCCAGTGAACGCGAAGAAATAAATATAATAGGAATCATCCCATTCCGCTTTCGAATGTCCTGCGCGAGCGAAAAACCATCCCTCTTAGGCATGACCACATCTAATATGACCAGATCAAAATCATCTCTCTGAAATTTTTTCCAGGCTACCTCCCCATCAAAGCAATGCACCACATGATAACCCGCCTGTTCCAGATGTTTTTTAACTACATTTCCGTAGTGATAATCGTCTTCTGCAAGAAGGATCGATACATTACTCTCCATAAGTAAAAGTTTTCCCCGTTACAATTTAGGTCGTTAACAAAACTGCTTGTACCCTTTTTCTACTTCCAAATTTTTACAATATTGCTGAATTAACTTTTGAATTTAGTTAATAAGAAGTTATTGATCAGAAATACTCGCTCAAGACAACAGATGTAACGGTTTTGAATTAGGGTTACTCAAAATGGTATTCTAAATATCGAATTTATAATATGTCATTACTCATATTAACAAAAAAAATGGCCACCAGTTCACCGGCGGCCATTTTTTTAAAGTTTTTTTTATCCAGCTCAGGATGCAACTGCAGAAATTCTGATAGCTATAGCATGCTGAAAACCTTTTTTCTGTAACGCAGCCGGGATTGTGATAGTGGTAATATCACCAGTTGCTTTCCAGCTCAGTTTTTCTTTCGCACCCAGCATTTCCAGCTTAGCACCTTTAGCAGGTGTCAGCCCCTTAAATGCAATGTCAGCCGGCAATTGCTCATCTTTATCCAGCAGGTATATCGCATATACACTGCCGTCTTTCTTCCGTGTAAAACATACTTTTCCATCTTTATACGGAGCAACAGATTTTGTGGCATAGATCGCATCACCATTTACATGCATCCATGCACCAATAGCAGTCATGGTTGTATACGCCTCGTCGTGCAACTGACCATCAGGACCCGGACCTACGTTCAGCAGGTAGTTACCACCTTTTGCCACGATGTCGATCAGGTGATGGATCAGTTCATTCACAGATTTGTAATGATCGTTCGGTACATAAGACCAGCTATTCGCCATGGTCATACAGGTTTCCCATGGGTAATCCAGTGGTTTGTCAGGAATCTGCTGCTCTGGAGTACGATAGTTTTCGTTCGGACCATGTACCTCGCGGTCTACCACGATCAGACCTGGCTGGTGTGTACGCGCCATGGCCGCAATACCATCCATGTCAATATCTTCATCCTGCTTGATCATTTTTTCACCGGTTTCAGCGGCGGTAATGTCTGCAGCAGATTTTTTATCCTGTTTACGAGGACGTACCCAGCCACCATCTAACCACAGGATGTCAATTTTACCATAACCTGTCATTAGTTCTTCGATCTGGTTGTAGGTATACTGACGAAAAGCTTTCCAGCGATCAGGATATTTACTTACATCATAGTTTACATGCCTGTCTTTGGGTGGAAAATAAGACCACCAATAGTACTGGCTATGCCAGTCAGGTTTGGAGAAGTAAGCACCTGCGTGCAAACCTTCTTTGCGGAAAGCTTCAAATACTTCTTTAGCAATGTTTGAACGGGGATCTTTTCCGAATGCAAAGTTTGGATTGGATACTTTGTAATCAGTTTGTTTGGTATCAAACATACAGAAACCGTCGTGGTGCTTGGTAGTGAATACTACGTATTTCATACCTGCATCCTTTGCCGCTTTTGCCCATTTGGAAGGGTCGAACTTTGTAGGATTGAAAGTTTTACCCAGTTCTTCATACTTTTTCACATAGTCATAGTATGGAATACCGTATGGCTGACGTTGTGTCCATCCTTCATCTTCAGGACAGATGCTCCATGATTCTACAATACCCATTTGAGAATATGCCCCCCAATGGATCAGCATACCGAATTTCCAGTCAGACCACTCTTCCAGGTTCTGTTGAACGGCTTTGTCTGTAGGTGGGATGTAGGGTGGAATTTGTTGGTGCTGCGCACTGGCTGAACCTATTAGCAATAGTGCGCTGCTTAAAAGCATACAAAGTTTTCGCATGTTTAATTTTTAAATGTATCTCTGAGACTTATAACCTTTATCTTATCCATTAGCGGTGCCGCTAATTTGTTGAGCCATATATCCTTCGTCTGGCCAGGCAGCAGATCAAAATAGTTATCGCTAAAAGTCAATTCCGGATCTTCACATTGCAGGTATACGTTCTTTGCAAGTTGAGTCGCCGTTACCAAAATATGGAGAGCCAGGGTATCATCATTCGCCACTTCTATTTTCAATCCAGGGTCCGGTAATATTAGATCTTTGGTTTTAGCAAAATAATATACATTCTCACTTAATAACTTATCACTATTTACCACTTTCGTATAGAATATTACCTTTCCGGTGTCTGCCGGCTGCAAAATAGTGTTCAATGGTATTTCGTGAACAATGGTACTTTTGTTACCTTCTATATTAATATTCACTGATTTTTCCCACAAAATCTTGCCGCCAAAGTCCATTAGTTTCATTTCGAGTTTTGCCTTGCGGTCTTTATTTTCATCAGAAATAAGATAAGTCTTTAAGTTACCATTTTTTACGATATTGCTCACTAACAATGGTTCATATGCCTTCTTTACAAAGAACTGCATGGCTTTCCAGCGACCGTAATAATCAATACCTGACCAGGATGGGCCAGGCCAACAATCATCTAACTGCCAGTACAGCGTACCCATACAAAAAGGCATGGCCCTACGATGCGCTTCGATACCCATTTTCATACCTTCTGCCTGCAATACATGATTCACATACAGGAAGAATTCAAAATTTGTAGGTTCTTTATAATAATGTAAGAGATAAGTCCTGATAGCAGCATTCCCCCTGTTGAAACTCTTTTGGTGTGATAACATCACAGGAGAATATATATCTCTATCCTGCGCTGATGTAAACCGCTTTACTGTCTGGATATCAGGGAAAGACTGAAAACCATATTCACTCATAAACCTTGGAATATGTTCTTCAAAAGCTTCGAACCATTCCATACCATGCCACACCCCCCAATAGTGATTATCACCAATAGTGAAATCTTCTTTGGTACCCCAGTTGCTAATAGGTGATGATGGGAAATAAAATCTGTCTGCATCATATTGCTGAATGATTTTTGGTAGCTGCACTTTGAAGAGTTCATCATACCCAGCTCTCATATCCGCCCATTGTTTTTCTGTATAGCCATACCCTTCTTTCCAACCCCAATGATCAATCGCAACACCTATCTCATTATTACCACACCACAGTGCAAGTGAAGGATGATTACGTAGACGGGTAATGTTAGCACCCAGTTCCGCTTCCACATTTTTCAGAATTTTTGATGTAGGATAAGTTGAACAGGCAAAGAGTAAATCCTGCCATACCAGTATACCATATCTATCCGCGAAATCATAGAAACGGTCATCTTCATAAATACCACCACCCCACACACGAACCATGTTGAAATTGGACACCTTCATATCATTGAACAACTTTGCATACCTTTCTGTAGTTACACGCGGCAGGAAGTTATCCAACGGAATGTAATCAGCACCTTTCATAAATACAGGCCGTCCATTTACTTTTACATAAAAGCTCACACCCATACTGTCAGGTTTATTCACCACTTCTATCGTGCGCAGACCGATGTTCAATGCACGTGATTGTAACAATTCATTTCCATCGTAGAGAGATACCTTCACTTTATATAAGTACGGATCGCCTAAGCCGTTAGGCCACCAGCGACGTGGGTTTGAGATAGTAAAAGAGGCAGATAAAGTATCTCCTTCGAATGGTTTAGTAATGGTGGAAAATAGCTTGTCAGGGCTTTCTATTTTAATAGTGTACTTCTTTTTTGCGGCTGTCTGGAATTTCAGTTTCGCCAGTATCACCGCTGATTTATCAGTCAGTTGTTTTTGCTTAAGATATACATCTTCAATACTTACTTTATCTCCATATTCCAAATACACAGGCCGCCATATACCTGATGTCACTAATCTTGGCCCCCAGTCCCATCCATAATGATAAGGTGCTTTTCTCGCATACACACTCAAAGGAATATCACTCGCATCATTACCGGCAGGATAGATCACATCATCATGTAAGAAGTTGTTCATATCATGCCTGATAGGACTGTAGAAAACAAGACGCAAAGTATTGTCCCCTTCTTTTACCTTTTGCTTAATTTGTGCCTTAAGTGGTACAAACATATTGGAACTGGTAGCAATAGAATCGCCATTGATGAAGATAGCTGCATAAGTATCCAGACCTTTAAAATCCAGCGCAAGCCAGTCGTGCTGTAACATCTCTTTTGTTACAGTAAAAGAGGTTTGGTATTGCCAGTTTTTCTTATCCACCCATTGTACCGACTTTTCATTCATACCAACGTAGGGATCAGGAATGAGATGGTGGGCCATCAGGTCAGTGTGGACGGTGCCTGGCACGGTAGCTGAGCGCCATGCAGTGTCGTCAGTGCTTGAGAATTTCCAGTCTTTGTTTAGTTCAATTTGCTGGAAAGACTGTGCTCCTGCTGTGGCCGTAAGCAGGCACAGGCAGGCAATATTCACATAACGTCTCATTATTGAAATTGATTATTTTTTTTGCATTCAAACCTGCTGCCGCAGGTCTTTTCATTGTCCAAAGAAATTCCCATCAGGCATCAGCCCAAAAATGAGATTTCTTCCTTGCTGCCGCAGGCCTTTTCAATTATCTTTGTTGCATGAAAAACATATGGCAACAAATACTCCGTTATCTCTACATAGGTAAAAAAGATAAAAGCTCGCCGAATACGACAAGTGTAAAACTCATGCACGGCATGAACCGGATTTCTATCCTGGTCTTCCTTTTTGCATTAATTGTATTCGCGATTAAAATGATTTTTTTCAGACATCATCACTAAGCAGGTTTCCTACCTACATAAAACCTTAAACACTTCCTGCATAAAGCAGATCTACTTCCCACATTTAGTACACCTACTGCCTGCCCGAAGTACCTACCACCTGCCTTAACCGCTTACTTTCCTTGCCTCGCCTCTTCCACAATCACCTCAGCGGTCCTTCTGCTCGCCTTCTTCTCCCCTAACTTAGTCCAGAGCTGGCTATAATCTTCTTTAATCCGCTGGCGGGTAGCATCATCCTCCAGCAATAACGTCAACTCCCTGAGCAGGTTCTCCTCTGTCAGGTCATTTTGAATTAACTCTGTTACAACTGGTTTATCCATCACAAGATTCACCAGTGAAATATATTTTACCTTAATCAGCCGCTTGGCAAAGAAATACGATACGGCACTTCCTTTATAACATACCACCTCCGGCACACCGAACAATGCTGTTTCCAATGTAGCTGTCCCCGAAGTGACCAATGCCGCCTTCGCCTGTCTTAACAAGGCATAGGTTTGATTTTTTACTGTAGATACATTTGGGTGTGCACCTGTCAACTCCTGCATAAAAGCATCATCCAGGCTAGGCGCCTGCGCCACCACAAACTGATACTGGGGAAAATGCTTCGCCATCGTCAGCATAATCGGCAACTTCACACGCACCTCCTGTCTCCTGCTCCCCGGCAATATCGCAATGATAGGTTTATCAGCAATTGCCGGCTCTGCCGGTGCATCTTTGGCCGCTTTGACCACCTCTACCAATGGGTGACCTACATATTCAACAGGATACGCCCATTTGTTGTAAAAGTCCTGCTCAAAAGGCAGGATACAAAGCATTTTATCAACAGATTTCTTGATCTTCTTCACCCTGTTCTCCTTCCAGGCCCATACCTGCGGAGAAATATAGAATACAATCTTATACCCTAAAGGCTTCGCCCACTCTGCAATACGCAGGTTGAAACCAGCATAGTCAATCAATACTAATACATCTGGCTGATAAGCAGCAATATCCTGCTTACACCATTCCATATTACGCAATACGGTACGCAGGTTCATCACTACCTCTATAAACCCCATGAAAGCGAGATCCTTATAATGCTTTACGACCGTTCCCCCGGCTTGTGCCATCAGATCCCCGCCCCAGCAGCGGATATCCGCGTTGGTATCGAGTTGTTTTAACTGTTTGATCAGATTACTGCCATGGAGGTCACCGGAGGCCTCACCTGCTATTATGTAATATTTCATTTTATCATTAAATCAGCCAGAGGCAAATATATGGCATAAAAAAGAACGGTTTCACCTGATGGCGAAACCGTTCTTTTTATTTTAATTAAATTTCTCTTACCCATGCAATATCTTCAACAAAATAATCAGAATCGCATACAACATCGTCACCAGAAAAATCCCCTTCGCCGTCACATCTCTCTTAATCCTTGTATACAAATAAAACACCAGCCCATTCAACAACAAACAAATACTGATCAACTTCGGTTGCATCTGCTTATTATCACTTATCATCGTGAAAAACTCTCCCAGGCTTATATGCCTCGGCATCATCACAAAAAATACATAGTACAGGAAAAAAGCAATAACCGGGGTAAAGACCCCCAATATAATGCCCAAAGGAAGATTATCTTTTCTAAACATAAATAACTGTTATAATGTGCGGTGATTTGGGTTTTCTAGCGCTAATGCTTATTATTTCCAGATTTTCTCTAATTCTTTTTTCATTTTATAATCCGTCAGATCAAACTGTACAGGCACCAGCGACGCATAGTTATTCGCCAACGCCCACACATCCGTATCATCTCCATTATCCCTGTTTGTAAACTCTCCCGTCAGCCAGTAATATTTCTTCCCTCTAGGATCCCTTCTCTCATCAAAGGTCTCCACATATTTCGCATCTGCCTGTCTGACCACCTTCACTCCTTTGAACTCTGCCTTTTGCACAATAGGTATATTCACATTTAACAATGTTCCCCCCGGCAACGCTGATTCCAGCATCTGCTTTGCCACGGAATGAGCCACCTCCTTACACAAAGAGAAGTCAGCATCAAAACTATAATCCAGGTAAGAGAATCCTACTGATGGAACACCCTCTATCGCTGCTTCCATGGCTGCAGACATAGTGCCTGAATAGATAACATTGATAGAATGGTTCGCGCCATGATTAATACCGCTCACACATAGATCCGGTAATCCATGCAATATCTTATCCCTCGCCAGCTTTACACAGTCCGCCGGTGTACCGGAACACTGCCAGGCCTCTACCCCTTCGAAAATATCCACAGGATCCAGTCTCAAAGGTACCCCGATCGTGATCGCATGCCCTTTACCCGATTGCGGGCTATCTGGCGCTACCACCACTACTTTACCCAGCGGTTTTACCGCTTCTATCAACGCTTTGATACCCGGAGCCGTAACCCCATCGTCATTTGTCACTAAGATGATCTTTTCCTTCTTCGCCACTGTATTAATTATTTTAATCCTTAATAGTCATTCTCTTCTGACAACAAATTTAATATTCTTAAATATATTACCTTGATAAAGAATGTTAATTTCTTAATAATCTACCTTTAGCATCCTTCTGCATGTGATCCCTATAAACAGTGCGATGTACAGGATTATTGTGATTTCGTACACGCCATGACCATAATCAGCACTGCTCGGCAGCACTTTATCCACCACCGGGAAAGGCAATAACTCATCTCCCGCCTGCAAAGGCAACAATCCCCCAATCGGCCCGAAAAAGTGCTTCACCCCCACTGTCAGTAACTGTTCCAGCACCATGGCATACCCCAGGTAGATCACCGTGGCCAGTCCGGACCGCTTGATAAACATACCCAACAGCAATGCCAGTGACAACGACACCAGCACCTGCAAAAAATAGAAGAACAGGAACTGTACTCCCTCAAAGCTAAAATTAAAAGCGCTATAAGCAGTGCCAAAAGCAATAGCTGTTATAAAACTCACCACAAACGCTATCAGGGACAGGGCTACTACCCAGAAAACCTTTGACAACACCAGATCCATCCGTTCCCAGCCGTCAATCACCTGTTGCCGGTGGGTTTTATAAGAAAATTCATTTGTCACCAGCGTCACCAGGAGCAATCCAAAGATTACGGAGGTAAAGCTATTCACATTCGCCACCGTCTGCCATACCACAGGAAAATCATAAAAGTTCTTCCCCAGCAGATCTGTAGCCTGCTTGGGTATCCGACTCACCACATCCGCTACGATCATATTGGATGCAGGGATCACGATGATGGCCAGTATCAGTAAAATCCAGAATGTCCGGTAGTTCTTTACCTTCAGCCATTCTATTCTAATTATGTTCAGCATAACTTCAGTTTTGTGTCATTTCAAGGAAAGCTGATTCCAGACTCTTCCTCCTTACCTGTAAATGATTGAGCCAGATGCCCTGTCCTGCCAGCCAGCTATTCAGCTCTCCGGGATCTACAACACCGTTGAAAAACACTTGCAACACGCCATCCCCTATCGACAAATTCCCAAACATGGGATGCTGCCTGATTAAAACCTCCAATCCATTCATATCACTGCTCCCGATCTCCACAAAATCCTCTCTCACCATCACCGTATTCACAGGTCCTGATGTCAGCAACTTCCCTTTTTGCAAAACAGCCACATGGGTACACACCTTTTCCACTTCATCCAGCAGGTGACTGGCCATAATAATGGTCTTCCCCGATTGCGCCAGTTGTTTGATCAATCCCCTGACTTCTGCAATCCCTGCGGGATCCAGACCATTGGAAGGTTCATCCAGGATCAGTACATCCGGGTCTCCCAGCAAGGTATTGGCAATTGCCAGCCGTTGCTTCATGCCCAGGGAATAAGTTTTGAATGCAGCATGTTGCCGGGCAGTTAACCCCGCAATCTCCAGCACCCGGGCAATGTCCTTTTCATCCCGCTGTTTCACAGCTGCTGTAATCTGTAAATTCCTGAACCCCGACAGGTAGTGATAGAAGTTGGGGGTTTCCAGCAAAGTGCCGATCTGTCGCCTTTGCGTTGCAGTGGGTAGCTGGTCAAACAAGGTAAAGTCCCCGGTATCCGCTTTCAATACATCCGTCACAATACCTAACAGCGTGGTCTTGCCACTTCCGTTAGGACCAAGAATACCAAAAACACTGCCGCGAGGCACCTCAAAGGAGACCTCGCGCAGCGCTTGTAGGGAACCATATCTTTTTGAAATGTTCCGAAGTGTAAGTATAGACATAAGTTATATGGTGCGCTAATTCCGTATGGGTTTGCCGGTTTTGATCACGCTTTGCAATCTTTCCAGCGTCTTTCGTTCACCAGCCAGGCTCAAAAACGCCTCTCTTTCCAGGTCCAGCAGGTACTGTTCGCTTACTACACTGGCCTCTGTCAGGTCACCGCCACACATCACGTAAGCCAGTTTACCGGCAATTTTTGAATCATGATCAGAGATATAATTACCAAACCGCATACTATGTATGCCGGTCAGCAACATGCCTAAGGCTCCACGCCCCAGCACCTTAATATCTTTGCGTTCTATAGGACGGGTATATCCTTCTTCTGCTATTTGCAGTACACTACGCTTCGCATCTGCAATCAACCTTGACTGGTTCATGGTGATCTCGTCATGACCAGCTCTCAGTATACCCAGGTCAAAAGCTTCTTTGCCAGAGGTACTTACTTTCGCCATGGCGATCGCCATAAAACGATCTTTCAGCGGCTCTTCTTCAATCCTGCCTTCTTTAAATTCATCACTGGCCCTTACCGTCATTTCCTTTGTACCGCCACCACCAGGTATCAGGCCCACACCCAGTTCTACCAGTCCGATATAAGATTCAGCAGCTGCCTGTACTTTATCTGCATGCAAACACATTTCACAACCACCACCTAACGTCAACGCATGTGGCGCCACGATCGTTGGAATGGAAGAATAACGCAGTCGCATCGTTGTTTTCTGGAACAATCTCACCGCCATATCCAGCTCATCATATTCCTGCTCAGCCGCAAGCATGAAGATCATGCCCACATTTGCACCTGCAGAAAAATTCGCCCCTTCATTGGCTAAGATCAAGCCACGGAAATCTTTTTCCGCACGATCAATCGCTTTATTCACACCTTCCAGCACTTCCCCACCAATGGTGTTCATCTTGGTTTTCCAATCAAGGGTCACAATGCCATCACCAATATCATACAGGGTACATGCACTGTTTTTCCACACGACATTACCAGAGAGATTTTCGAGGATGACGAACGTGTCTGCACCAGGCAGTACTTTATAATCCTGGGTAGTAATATCGTAATAATATTTCTTACCGTTTTCTACTTTATAGAAATGTTTGATGCCTTTGGCCAGCATCTCCTGCACCCACTTCGCTACCTTGATACCTTTTTCAGACATCGCCTGCACTGTCTTTTCCACACCCAGCAGATCCCAGGTTTCAAAAGCACCAATCTCCCAGCCAAAGCCGGCTTTCATGGCATCATCTACCTTATACAGATCGTCTGCTATTTCAGGGAGACGATTAGAAATATAAGCAAACAATAACGTGTGAAACTGTTGGTAAAACTGTCCTGCCTTATCTGTAGCCGCTGCCAGCATACGCAGACGTTGCTTCAGATCTTCCACGGGTTTGGCCGCTTCCAGACTGGCAAATTTAGGTCGCTGTTTAGGACCATATTCCATGGTTTTCAGGTTCAGGGTTAAGATCTCCTTGCCCCCTTCGCCTTTGGTCTTTTTGTAAAAGCCCTGTCCCGTTTTATCACCCAGCCACTTGTTTTCCACAACTTTTTCAAGGAATGGAGGAATCACAAAAATGTCGATGGCTTCATCATCCGGACAATTCTCTTTTACCCCCTTCGCCACCTTCAAAAGGGTATCAATCCCCACCACATCAGCAGTACGGAAAGTAGCAGATTTGGGTCTGCCGATGACCGGACCAGTGAGTGTATCTACTTCATCAATATTCAGGTCCATCTCCTGCATAATGTGGAAAATGGCCATGATAGAAAATACCCCAACCCTATTTGCAATAAAGGCAGGCGTATCCTTACAGAACACGGTCGTTTTACCCAGGTACAGGTCTCCGTACTCCATCAGGAAACTGATGATGGCCGGATCTGTATGTGGAGTAGGAATAATTTCAAGTAAACGCAGGTAACGGGGAGGGTTAAAAAAGTGAGTACCGCAGAAATGTTTCTGGAAGTCTTCACTCCTGCCTTCCGCCATCAGGTGAATAGGAATGCCGGAAGTATTGGACGTAATCAACGTACCCGGTTTCCGGAATTTCTCCACCTGCTCAAAAACGGATTTCTTCACGTCCAGGTTCTCTACCACAACTTCAATGATCCAGTCTACGTTGGCAATCTGGGACATGTCGTCAGTAAAGTTTCCGGTACGAATCAGTTTTACAACCTCCTTCGTGTACACAGGGGAAGGATTCGATTTTAACGTGGATTGCAGAGCATCGTTGACAATACGGTTTCTTACCGCTTTGCTTTCGAGGGACAAACCTTTGGCCTTTTCTGCATCATTGAGTTCTTTGGGGGCTATATCCAGCAACAATACCTGTACGCCTATCCCGGCAAAATGAGCTGCAATACGGGAACCCATCACGCCAGAACCTAAAACGGCCACCTTATGGATGTGTCTTTTCATAGAACGCGTAATTTTTTATCGGTAAATGAATATAGGATATTATGCCGATATCCTGCATAAAAAACCCTCCGGTGATGAGCCGGAGGGTATCTATCTTATTACATATCAAATGTTATCTCACTTCACTTCCTGGTGCAGTTTCCACATCAGGATTTACAAATACGAGCTTGCCAGCTGCATCTTCCGCCATCAGGATCATACCCTGGCTATCGATCCCCTTCATTTTACGGGGAGCCAGGTTAGCCACCAGTGTTACCTGTTTGCCAATGATTTCTTCAGGTGTATAGTGCAGGGCAATACCGGAAACTACGGTACGTTTTTCTGTACCGATATCTACCAGTAATTTCAGCAGTTTATCTGCTTTCTTTACTTTTTCAGCCTCAACGATGGTACCTACGCGGAGGTCCAGTTTTGCGAAATCGTCGTATTGAATATCGTCCTTTACAGGAGCTGGTTCTGCAGCAGGAGCTGCTTCAACAGGCTTAACTAAGCCAGCATGTAATTTTTCCACTTGTTCCTGGATTTTAGCGTCTTCAATTTTCGTAAACAGGTATTCAGGCTCGCGCATTGCATAACCAGTATTTACCAGTTTCAGGCTACCTGCATTTTCCCATTCCAGCATGCGGTCTACCACTTTCAGCATATGGCAGATCTTTTTAGACGTACCAGGCATGAATGGATTAGACAAAATAGCCAGGTTGGCAGTCAGCTGTAAACATAAATGCAGACAATTGTCAATCAGTTTCTGTTTAGCCTCCTTCAGTTCCGGATTAGCTTCCTGTTCTTTTGCCAGTTTCCATGGTGCTTTGCCCTGAAGATAAACGTTACCACTACGAGCTACGTTAATCACTTCAGCCAGCGCTTCCCTGAAACGATAATTTTCCAGTGACTCTTCAATTTTCTTCTTGGATTCTAACAAGTCGCTCAGCAATTTATCATCTGCCTCATCCTTCACATCCAGGTGGAAAGGAGGTACTTTACCTTTGCTATACTTGTGTACCAGTACCATAGTGCGGTTCACAAAATTGCTATAGATATCCGTCAGCTCACTATTATTCCGCTGCTGGAAATCTTTCCAAGAAAAGTCATTATCCTTCGTCTCCGGTGCAGTCGCACACAGTACATAACGCAGAATATCTTCCTGACCAGGAAAATCCTTCACATAATCATGCACCCACACCGCCCAGTTACGTGAAGTAGAGATCTTATCTCCTTCAATGTTCAGGAACTCATTCGCAGGTACATTCTCAGGCAATACAAATCCGCCATGCGCTTTCAGCATGGATGGGAATATGATACAGTGGAATACGATATTATCTTTTCCAATAAAGTGTACCAGCTTGGAATCTTCTTTACACCAGTAATCTTCCCAGTTAGGCGTCAGTTCTTTGGTCGCAGAGATATACCCAATCGGTGCATCGAACCATACGTACAATACCTTTCCTTCTGCATCAGGCAACGGAACTTTGATCCCCCACTCACTGTCACGGGTCATGGCGCGGCTCTGCAAACCACTGTCCAGCCAGCTTTTACACTGACCATACACATTGTTTTTCCATTCCTTATGACCTTCCAGCAACCACTCTTTCAGGAATGGTTCATAATTCTGGAGTGGCATGTACCAATGTTTGGTTTTCTTCTTCACAGGCACCGCATCACTCAGGGTAGAGCGTGGTGAAATCAGGTCGTCAGGACTGAGACTTGTACCACAGCGTTCGCACTGGTCACCATATGCATTAGGATTACCACATTTAGGGCAGGTACCTACTATATATCTGTCAGCCAGGAATACCTTGGCCACATCGTCATAGAATTGTTCAGTCTCCTTTTCTTCAAACAGGCCATCGTCGTACATCTTCTTAAAGAAGGCAGCAGCGGTTTCATGATGGATTTGTTTGGTGGTACGGGAAAAGATATCAAAAGAGATGCCCATATCAGCAAAGCTTTCGGAAATGATCCTATGATACTTGTCCACAATATCCTGTGGCGTTACACCTTCTTTCAGGGCTTTGATGAGAATGGGAACTCCATGCTCATCGGTGCCCCCAATGAATTTGACATCTGCTTTCTTTGCACGCAGGTAGCGCACATAGATATCAGCAGGGAGGTAACAACCCGCCAGGTGACCAATATGAACTGGTCCGTTGGCATAAGGCAGGGCAGCCGTGATTAGATATCTGTTAAATTTTGCCATGTTAACTGAAATAATCTTGAAATCTATTTTATCCTTTTGGAAGAGCGAAAAGTATTTATCAACTTAGCCCTGTTAAAACTCCCAGCAAAAAAGTGGGGCTTGTCTCGCGAATTCGTCATTCGCAGGTTGCAAAGGTAACTTAAAGCGTAGAACAATGAAAATTCCTCCATATCTGAAAAAAAGTGACCTTATAGGCGTCACCTGTAGTAGTAGTAAAATGGATTTACAGGCAGCAGAATATGCAGCTGGCGTATTCACCTCCTGGGGATACCGTGTACACCTGGGTATCACGGTGGGCACCAGTTTTCACAACTTTTCCGCACCTGATGAGCTGAGGCTGGAAGAGCTACAGGATATGCTGGATGATCCGGAAATCAAGGCGATCGTTTTTGGCCGTGGTGGTTATGGCATGATTTGTCTGCTGGATCAGTTGGATTTCAGGAAGTTCCGCAAGCATCCCAAATGGATATGTGGTTATAGCGATGTAACTGCCCTCCATGGACATATTCACCGGCAATATGGCATTCCTACACTCCATTCTGTGATGTGTAGCGGCATCCGCCCTGAAACTGTGGAAAATGTGTATGTAGAAAGTCTGCGCCTGGCCCTGAGAGGAAAAAACTACAGATACAGCTTTGAGCCACATGCCCTGAACCGCACTGGCAAAGCATCCGGCCAGCTCATTGGTGGCAATCTCACATTGCTGGCCAACCTGTCAGGCACCGTTTCTCAACCTGATACCAAGGGTAAAATACTGGTACTGGAAGATGTAGGTGAATATCGCTATAGAGTAGATGGAATGATGCACAACCTGAAAAGAGCGGGTTGGCTTGATAAACTGGCAGGCTTAGTAGTGGGTACATTTACAGACCCGCAGGAAACAACTACGCCTTTCGGTCAGAATGAATATGAGATTATACACAATATTGTAAAGGATTATGAATACCCGGTGGCATATGGATTTCCGGTAGGTCATACCCATGAGAATTATACATTGAAACTGGGTGTCACGCATGATTTGCAAATCGGCGAAAAAACCTGCAAACTAATAGATCGTTCATAAATTTTAAGGACACTTCTCTAAAAGCCGGCCGCTCTTAAATTCGCATTTTAAAAGCGCTAGAAGCCGGTCGCTATTGCATTAGCTCCTCTAAAAGCCGGCTGCAGGCCTCATTCCAATAAAAAATGCTCCTGCCTTCGGCACGGGCATTTTTTATTGGAATATTTATTTAATAATTTATTTCACCAATCCTTCAACTGTCTTTCCAAACAGCGGATACTCCTTCAAATTATTATGCCCTGCACCTGGAATCGTAATAAAACTATCCCCCTTCTTAAAATACTCCTTCAACTTCATCCCCGACTCATAAGGCACCGTCCTATCATCCGTACCATGAATTATCGTAACCGGCGCCGTCACTTTCTGCAAATATTCATTCGTCGGAAACTTATAATTCAACATAAACCCATACGGATAAATCGGCGCCATCTTCATCGCCATATCCGTCAGATTATAATAAGGCGCCTCCAATACAAGTCGCTTACAATCCCTGATACTAGCCAGTTGCGCAGCAATGCCTGTACCCAAAGACCTCCCATAAATGATAATACTATCCGGAGAAAAACGAGACCTCGCCACCTGGTACATCTGCAATGCATCCGCATACAGATCATCTTCCGTCAACGGACCCGTACTCTTACCAAAACCAGGATAATCCATCATCAACACCTCATACCCATGTTTGGCAAAGTACTGACTCACGTAAGCATAATAAGATACATTCTGTGCATTCCCATGAAAATACACCACAATCCCTTTGGGCTGTTCAGCTTTAAAAAGGATCGCATTGATGGTAGTCTTGTCATTCACCCTGATATTCATCTCCTGAAACGGCACATCAAAATGATAGGTAGCATCAGCTGCCGTTACAATCGGATGGAAGATCAGTTTCTTCTGAAAAAAGTACAGGAGTGCACCAGCCAATACATACACCACTAAGATCCAGGTTAATACCTTTCTAAACATGTAAGTTTTATTTAGTCTTCAATATCCGGTACTAATTCCAGTCCATAAGCTTCTGCGGTGAGCAGGCCATTGGCTTTGGTAGTAGCCAGGATCCCGGCATCGGGGTTGAGTGTATGGGTTTGGTATACGTTATGGAGGTAATCCATACTATATAGTTTATTCGCCAGGCCATCGGGTACACCGGCCAGGTATTTCAATACCTCATTCACGATCAGCATACCGGTAGCGCCATGCGTTACACCGATAGCACCTGCATCGAAATTGGTATATTCATCTATCAGGTTAATATTGCAACGATAAGACGCTGCCGCATCACCACTGGATGGCGCGATGTTAAACCCCGCCCACCAGGAGATCCAGTTATGCACCTCGCCAATTACAAAAGGTTTACCTTTTGCGATACAGGCATCATTCACCACCAGGTGAGTCGGCATATGTTGAGAACAATCAATGACGAGGTCCATACCTTCCAGTAACTGATTGATATTTTCAGGTTTCACCTGCAACAACAGGGGATAATGTTTTGTAAAAGGATTGCTGGACCACAGACGGCTGGCAGCCATCTTCGCCTTGTGCTTACGCAGATCCTGCATATGGTAAATAGGCTGACGATGCATATCTTCGTCAGTAATTACACCATAATCAGCAATGCCGATTACACCGATACCACTTGCACTCAGGTATTGAATAACCGGACTACCTAAACCTCCCGCACCTACAACCAGGATACGGCTTTCCTTCAGTTTTTCCTGCATAGCAGTACCCATACCGGGAACGGCTATAGGATATCTAAAATGTGCTAATTCTTTTTCGATTAATGCCATTGAACAACCCCTTTTAAAAATAATAAATTAGTCCTGCGGGAATTCAAGTGTAAACTTACTACCCTTACCCACAGCGCTTTCCACCTTGATTTTTCCTTTGTGTGCATCCATGATAGCTTTTACATAGCTGAGACCCAGGCCGAAGCCTTTTACATTGTGTACGTTACCTGTATGTGCACGATAGAATTTTTCAAAGATACGTGAAATCGTATCACGACTCATCCCGATACCATTATCTGATACGGTGATGACAAGGCTCTTGCGGGTGCTGTAGGTAGAGATGATCACTTCCAGGTTCTCTTTGGAATACTTGATCGCATTGTCCAGCAGATTGAAAATAACGTTGGAGAAATGTACGTCATCAGCCTGAATGATGGGGTTGATTGCATCCAGTCTCAGTTCAACGTGACCATTCTTGGAAGCCAGCTGCAGCTGTATATTTTCGACCGTATGCGTGATTACTTCATGCACATCGGTGGGTTGCAATTTCAATCCAATTTCGTTCTTCTCCAACAAGGCAGATTGCAGAATGCTTTCCACCTGTTTGTTCATACGTTTATTCTCTTCTTTGATGATACCGGAGAAGTAGCGGATCTTTTCTTTATTGTCCATGACCTTCTCATTGCCGATCGCATCAATGGCCAGCGAGATGGTGGCCAGCGGGGTTTTCAGCTCATGCGTCATGTTGTTGATGAAGTCAGATTTGATCTCGGAGATCTTCTTCTGGTTCAGCATGGTGCGGATGGTGAGTGCGAATGCAGTGATGATCACACCGGTAAAGAGAATACCACCGGCGACCATTTTTCCGAGAGACAGCAGGAAAGACATGTTGTTACGAGGTTGCAGTACCACCATTGTTTCCGTATTATCCGTCATGTATTCATAGCTACCTAACAGAGGCATGTATTTCACGAGGTAGTTTACACTATCCCGGGCAACAGCGGTGGCCATATTAGGGAAGCCGGCAGACTGCATTTTAATACTGCTTTCCCCAAAGTTACCTTTGCCTACGATCGCGAATTCGAAGGTTGTATCAAGCCCTTCACGTTTCAGTCCGCTGATGAGCAGGTTTCTCACCTCTGCGGTTGTGAAGCGGTCACTGACCGCTATATTCAGGTCAAGGGTATTGAACTTATCGATCGTTAAACCTCTTTCGGTAGGCCTGACCCCGGTACCATTCATTTTCAGGCGAATAGCGGGACCGGACCGTGCAAGCATTTCTTCACGCACCCTATCAAGTACATTGATAGCGCGTTCTTCAATTTGCTCTCTGCGTACGATAGAGGCGTTATGGATCCAGCTAAACTGGATGTAAATGAGGCCCAGCAAGGATAGTGTAATTAACACCACAATGATGGGAAAGACTTTCTTCAGTGGTACCATTTCAGGATGCTCGTAAAGCGCACAATATACTCACATTCAGTGAGCGTTCCAGCGCTTATTTTGTTAAAACTGGATATTTGCTATAGCAACGTTAATATAAAATTAATACGCTAAAACCTTTTACCAGCTTGGATCAAGCAAATAAACACCACTTTAACGTAATTTTAACTGGCAAAAGGCGTTTATAATTCTCTTTCTTTACGTACATTTGCTATATCAAACTGGTACTAAATTTGATGTAACAGTTTAACAAACAAGCAATTTTAATTATTCTACATACATCGACATGGATTCGTTCCATCAAGCGATTTAGATTTTGGTTGATAAAATGGTAAGGAGGCTTTCTAGCCTCCTTTATTTTTTTAGAAATTTTGCAGCCTGCATTCGCCTCAAAAAACACGCATTCCTCACTGCCACAGTCAATTTTCCAACAGGGCCACAGCCCCACAATAAGCCCTCTTTCCTGCCGCCGCTGGCCAATTCAAACCCTCCTAAGTTTGTTAAACTTTCTCCAATCTCTAACGAAATCTCTAATAAATTCTATTCTACTTGCATTCAATTAGTTAAATTTGAGTAAGTGATAAAACTGAATGTGTATGGTAACCTTGTCGCCTGGAATATTGCTTATTTCTGACCCGTTCCTTAAAGATCCAAACTTTGCCCGCACCGTAGTACTACTCTGCGAGCACCAATCCAATAAAGGAAGTTTTGGCTTTGTACTCAACAAACGTTTCGATCAAAATCTGCACGACCTCGTTCCGGACATATTGATTCCCAACATCCCTGTCTATTACGGAGGCCCGGTGCAGATAGACACCATTCACTTCGTTCACCAACAACCAGAACTCATCAAAGGAGGTTTCGAAATCATCAACGGTGTATACTGGGGTGGCGAATTTGATAAGGTAGTGAACATGATCAATGCAGGCAAACTCGATATCAATAAGATCCGTTTCTTCATCGGCTATTCCGGTTGGAGTAGTGGACAGCTTGACAATGAATTAAATGAAAAAAGCTGGATACTTTCAGCCAGCAGTAAAGCCCTCATCTTCGATGAAAAAGATGAAAACATTTGGAAACAGGCTTTAAAGAACCTGGGCAGTAACTTTGCCATCATGGCCAACTTCCCCATAGATCCATTATTAAATTAGTAACGTGTATACTGCACCGTATGCCACTGATGAGCTGTAAATAGCTTATTGTGGAAAAAAAAGAAAAAAATATTTACAAGCCTAAAGACTCAGTTCCAACGACTAACGTTGTTGGCTGGATTTTAGTATCCCCCAGCGACCACTCAGCACGAGGATATTTAAAAAAAATCAAATATCTTGCTTGAGCAAAATAGTAATATAGTCAGAGCAATCTATTGTTGGTGACCCTGTTTATCAGTATTATGATTGGAAAAATGTGAACTAAACCGAAGTATAAACACCTATGAAGGACAAACCGATACACATGTTACGTATGCCTTCCTGGACTATAATTGAAACAACTAAAATATAATCACTTACCCTCTACTTCCGGTCAGGGGTTTGTGATAAATGTGACAGTTATACAATTAAAAAAATCATTACATAATATAAGATATTCATTTTCATAGGAACAGGCCCAATTGCGGCTGTAGGATACTTGTATCCTGCGCGGCGTGGGTCCTGATTGTAAGACGCCCTGGCCAGTAATCCTACTGCGCTCCTTAAACAGGGTAATTATTAATTAGATTGGAATAGTTAGGACAAAACGAAGGCCGGGTAATCCTACCCGGCCTATTTCATTTATAGCTATTCGCTATTTCAGTTATATTGCTGCTGCACCTTCTACAAGCACAGTCGCTTTATTCCTTAGTACTTCCACAAAACCACCTTCTATGTTATAGAATTCATTCTGTGACTTATCTTTCAGCACTTTCATTCTGCCCTTGCCCAATGCGGCAATCAACGGCGCGTGATTATTCAGCACTTCAAAAGAGCCGTCTATCCCTGGCAACTGTACGCCATACACTTCGCCAGAGTACAGTTTTTTTTCAGGTGTTAATACTTCTAATAACATATTAAAAGTTAAGGGTGATAAATGAATTAGTTCTTAGCTGCTTCCAGCAGTTTCTTACCTTTCTCGATAGCTGCTTCGATGTTACCTACCAGGTTGAATGCTGCTTCCGGATACTCATCAACTTCTCCATCCATGATCATGTTGAAACCTTTGATAGTTTCTTCGATCGGAACCAGTACACCTTTCAGACCAGTAAACTGTTCTGCTACGTGGAAAGGCTGTGACAGGAAACGCTGTACACGACGTGCACGGCTTACTGTGAGTTTATCTTCGTCGCTCAATTCATCCATACCAAGAATCGCGATGATATCCTGCAGTTCTTTATAACGTTGCAGAATCATCTTCACACGCTGTGCACAGTTGTAGTGTGCTTCACCTACGATAGTAGGAGAAAGAATACGTGATGTAGAATCCAGTGGGCTCACCGCAGGATAGATACCAAGGTCAGAGATCTTACGATCCAATACCGTAGTAGCATCCAGGTGCGCAAATGTTGTAGCCGGAGCAGGGTCAGTCAAGTCATCCGCAGGTACATACACCGCCTGTACGGAAGTGATGGAACCATTCTTGGTTGAAGTGATACGCTCCTGCATCAGACCCATCTCTGTAGCCAGTGTAGGCTGATAACCCACCGCAGAAGGCATACGGCCTAACAACGCGGATACTTCAGAACCTGCCTGAGTGAAACGGAAGATGTTGTCAACGAAAAACAGGATATCCTTACCACCACCTGCAGTACCATCTCCATCACGGAAATATTCTGCAATAGTCAGACCAGACAATGCAACACGTGCACGGGCACCAGGAGGTTCATTCATCTGACCAAAGATAAATGTAGCCTGAGATTCTTTCAGTTGTTCTTTATCAACAGCTGCCAGATCCCATCCACCATGTTCCATGGATTCAACAAATTTCTCACCATATTTAACGATACCAGCTTCGATCATTTCACGCATCAGGTCATTACCTTCACGGGTACGCTCACCCACACCTGCAAACACAGACAAACCTTCGTAACCTTTCGCAATGTTGTTGATCAGCTCCTGGATCAATACTGTTTTACCTACACCAGCACCACCGAACAATCCAATCTTACCACCTTTTGCATATGGTTCGATCAGGTCAATTACTTTGATACCGGTAAATAATACTTCTGTATCTGTAGCCAGATCCTCGAAACGAGGAGGCTTACGGTGAATAGGATAACCATTTGTAGTATCAATATCACCCAGACCGTCAATAGCCTCACCTACCACGTTGAACAAGCGACCCTTAATACCATCGCCCACCGGCATTTTAATAGGAGCACCCTTGTCTGTTACCACCATTCCCCTTACGAAACCGTCTGTAGAGTCCATTGCAACGCAACGAACGCTATCTTCGCCAAGGTGCTGCTGAACTTCCAGCACTACCTTCTGACCATTTTCGCGGGTAATTTCCAGTGCATTGTAGATTTCGGGTAGCTTCCCGTCGAAGTGGACGTCCACCACTGGACCGATAATTTGCTTGATCTTACCTGTGTTAGGCATATTTTTAAGAGGTTTATAAATGCTTAAAATGAGCGGTTTGTTAATTTTGCCGCAAAGGTAACAGTTAATAGGGGAAATTCAAAATACCGTGGATATTCCGCCGAAATTCCCTTTTAAACGTGGCTTTGCGCTAATTATGTTAGACATAATTATGATGCATTCTCAGGTGTAAAAATAACAGGTCCCGGCCATTTGTCATGCATGATTGTCATCATTCTTATCCACATACATAATCATACAAATGTTAGCATTATGCTAAAATCAGCTCCACAAAACCATTAAAACCCGCTACAGCTCAGCATTTAAGTAATCCGGCACAGGATTTGATTTTATTTAACCAAGCTAAATTCTGACACCGCGAACATCCGAATATGAATGCAGCAGGCCAGCCTAAGCCAGCAATAACACTTGATCAACTGTTATACACTACTCATTCGTAAACTATTAAATTTCAATTGATTCCTTTACTGCTGTAGAACTAAATCCTATACATTAAAGTAATCAGCCGCCAAAAAGATTACATATATGAAAAACATTAAACGATATATTTTCACAATAGCTATAGCAGCCTCCTTTGCTGCACTCCCCGGTATGTCCTGTGTAGCTGCCCGCCCTCCACAAGACTTTCAGGTTTCCGATGGCGGCTTCTACGATGCCCTTAGCCCTTATGGCCGCTGGGTCAACTATGGAGGTTACGGAGACTGCTGGATTCCAAATGCCGGACCTGATTTCCAACCCTACTCTACCAATGGTCACTGGGTATACACTGACTATGGTTGGACCTGGATGTCTGATTACGATTGGGGATGGGCACCTTTCCACTACGGTCGCTGGACATATGACGACTATTATGGTTGGCTCTGGATCCCAGGCTACGAATGGGGACCAGCATGGGTGAGTTGGAGAAACAGTACCGATTATTATGGCTGGGCACCTTTAGGTCCTGGTATGAGCATCGGCGTGAGTGTGAATATTCCCGTTTCTTACTGGTCATTCGTACCCTGCCAGTACATTACCAATGCTTATGTAAGCCGGTATTATGTACCTCATAATAATAGAGTAGAAATTTTTAACCGTACTACCATAATTAATAATACCACTATTATTAATAACCGCACCTACTACCGTGGCCCTGCCACCAGAGATGTGGAACGCTACACCAGGACAAACATTCGTCCAATGCGTGTGGAAAACAGTGATCGTCCAGGTCGTGGTTCAATAGGCAATGACCAGGTACGTGTGTATCGCCCTAACCCAAATGACTTACGTCAGGGTCAGCAGAACCGGAACTTCTCCGGCGGGAATGGTAATAACAGGAATAACTTCGATAGACCTAACAGTCCGAATAATAATAACGTCCCTAACAGGGTCGATAACAGGAATAATACCGTTCCTAACAGGGGAAATAATAACAATAATAATAACCTCCCTAACAGGAATGATAATAACAATAACAACGTCCCTAACAGGGTCGATAATAGAAACAATAATAATAACACAAACAACATTAACAATGACCGGAACGACAATCGCAATTCTGACAGGGGCCTTGACAGGAATAACAATTCTAACAGGCCTGATCGTACCACGCCTTCAACGTCTACGCCCAATACCGGTACGCGCACGCAGGTAAATGACCAGCAACGTAATCAGCAACAGCAACAGGCGCAACAACAGCAACAGGAACGTGTTCGTCAACAACAGCAGCAACAACGTGTTCAGCAGCAGCAAAATCAGCAAAGGGTACAGCAAAATCAGCAACAGCAAAGGACTCAACAGGACCAACAACAGCGTATCCAGCAACAACAACAGCAACAAAGAGCGCAACAGGAACAACAGCAGAGAGTTCAACAACAGCAACAGCAACAGCAACAACGTACCCAGCAGCAGCAACAGCAGCAAAGAGTACAGCCACAGCAGCAGCAACGGGTACAACAACAGCAACAACAGCAACAGCCGCAATCCCAACCTTCCCGTACTGCACCACGCAGAACTGAAAGGTAATATTGCCAGCCTTTAATTATCAGAGACCATAAACCTCCCGATATATTTCATTGCTGACTTTTGAAAAGGTATGTTCCTCAAGGAACATACCTTTCTGCATTAAGATCAATTGTAATGGTTCCCAACCTTCCCTGTAAGGAGGCTGTAAATAAGGTGTGGAAAATGCACCAAACCCCAGCGCTTCATAGAACCGGATTCGCCGTTGCGCATCAAGGGTATGTGGCAACTCTGTTTCTAATACTAACCTTCCAAATCGCTCAAATAATAAGGTGATGACCTTCGTACCTGTCCCCTGCCCTCTCATAGCAGGATCGATCGCAAAATGCTCTATAAACGTGAAATCCGTCAATCCCCAACAAAACACAAACCCTACAAACCTCCCCCCCTCCATCACCTTCAGCAACTGCAAAGCCCCCTCCACCAGCAACCGCTGTTGCGCAGGCAAAGGCCGCCGCTCCTCCTCAGGAAAGGCTGCCTCATACAATGCAATCACTTCAGGTGAAATAATTTTTGTGTACTGGAACGATAACATGTCCCAAAGATAATCACTTATCAGGCGTGCATTTAAAAGGTGCTTGCTTATGATCTAAATAAATAATCACTTATCCTGCTACCTTTAAAAGGGATATTTACCTATTATCTACCTAAATAAATAATCACTTATCCTGCGTGCATTTAAAAGGATCCGGGTTAACAGGATCTACTACTTTATTCACAGCCCAGCAAAAATTCATAGACTGACTCGTAATACTCACTAACTTAATGACTACCTTCTGCCCCTTCCTGCTATCCGCCGCTCTCACCGACTTCGTCCCCTTCGCACCTATATCACTGATAGTATACTGTTCTGTTTTAAATACATCTCCATTTCCTCTCTGATAATCTACTGACACCACTACATTATCAACCACAAACTCCGTCTGGTTCTTCACAATAACATCCAGATCCTTTATCCCTCCCAGAAAACCAGTTCTGTAATCACTATTCGTTACAGCAATAAACTGCTTCCAGTTCTTTCTATAATAAATCCTTGGATCTACAAACTGCCCCTGACTATTCTGCCGCTCCCTCACCTCAGCCCTGTCCGCAATCTGTTGCGCAGTATTACTGCTCATGTCTAATGACTGTCTTAAATGACGATTCTCATTATTTAACCGTTCATTCTCTGCCAATATCTTCTTTACCCGTTGCTGCTGCCGGGAATAACTCATTACGAGAAAAATACCGAGAAAAATGATGATGATAATATATCCTACATTCCGTTTCATAACGGACTTATCTGAAAAAATGATGCCAGTGAATTATACCTCATAGAAATCACCACCCTCAAAGCTAACATCGGATTGGAAAACGAAACCACTTCTTCCAGTTACAACTACAATTTTAAAATCGACTCCCAATACCAAAAAGAATATAAAATCGTCAGGTTATTTCTGGAAATAAGCATCCAGGGGTTAGATGATGCCGATCAGTTCAATGGCATCTCTGCAGGCTATACACACGAATTTGTTTTTCATGTTGATAACCTGGAAGAATTAGTCGAATTCGATGAAGAAAAGAAAATAGTCGTTGCCGATGGCGACCTGGGTATTACTCTCGCTGGCATTGCTTACTCCACCGCCAGAGGCATCATCTTTGACAAAACACAAGGTACATTGCTCAAAGGCCTGATCCTCCCTATTATCAGTCCTAATCAATTACTTTCTACTCCTTAAGTGCATACCTGATCTTTTCCCTCTTCTCAAAATACCTGTATCAACTAATCTTTACACACATACCAGATCTCACCTCTTCTCAAAGTATAAATATCCCCTATTCCTTAAATGCATACCTGATCTCTTCCCCAAATACGAGTCTCACCTATTCCTTACACATATACCAGATCTCACCTCTTCTCAAAGTATAAGTTTCCCCCTACTCCTTAAACACATACCAAATCTTCCCTCCTCTCAAAATCCCAGTCCCCCTTTCCTCACGCTATATTTGATCTTTTGAAAAATAAATGTTAGCCCTGCCAATTCTTAGAAGCCGATATATATTTACCAATCGTTACTTTTGCACCTCTAAATCTCCCCTATGGAACTGGTGATTGTAAATGATAAACACACAGCAAAGCAGTTTTTAGACGTTCACGTGCTGCTGAATAAAGATATTCCCGGATGGGTTCGCCCCCTGGATAAGGATATCAACGCGGTGTTTGATACGAAAAAGAACAAGGCATTCCGTCACGGAGAGTTGATCCGCTGGGTGCTGAAGGATGATAATGGCAAACTGATAGGCCGTATCGCCGCTTTTGTTAATAAGAAATATAAGAACAAAGGAGATACCCAACCAACAGGTGGTGTAGGCTTCTTTGATGTGATCAATGATCAGGAAGCTACCAACATCCTCTTTGACCATGCCCGTGACTGGCTGAAAGAAAGAGGGATGGAAGCAATGGATGGCCCTATCAACTTTGGTGAAAGAAACAACTGGTGGGGATTACTGGTAGAAGGCTTCCACGAGCCGTTATATGCCATGAACTTCAATCCGCCATACTATAAGCAGCTGATGGAAAATTATGGTTTCCTGCCATTCTTCCACCAGCATTGCTATGGTCGGGATGTAAAAGAGCAGGTGCAGGAAAAGTTTTATAACCGCCACGCCGCTATGGCAGCCGATCCTGCATTCTCTTCCAGCCATCTCAAAAAGAACCGGATGGAAAAGTATGTAAAGGACTTTGTGTATGTGTATAATAAAGCCTGGGCAGGCCACGGTGGTAATAAGGAGATGGGCTTCCAGCAAGCCTTGAAGTTGTTTAAACAGATGAAACCTGTGATGGATGAAAAAATCATATGGTTCATTTATCACAACGACGAACCTATCGGCGCCTGGTTGAATCTGCCTTCCCTGAATGAGTATTTCAAACACTTGAATGGTAAATTTGGTCCTTTACAGATACTCAAACTCCTCTGGTTGAAAATGACCCGGGGTACCAAAACATTTACAGGGATCTTATTTGGTATAATACCTGAATTTCAGGGAACAGGTGCGGATGCTTACCTGGTCCTGGAAGGTGGCGCTATTATCCAGCACAAGCTGAAATATGAAAAGTATGAGATGCAATGGATTGGCGACTTCAATCCTAAAATGATCAATATGGCAGAAGGATTGGGAACAACCATCACCCGTAGGTTAACGACTTACCGTTATCTTTTTGACAGAACTAAAGAATTCAAACGTCACCCACTACTGAGTTAACATACGGGGCTGACCTCTATGTTGAAAAACAAGCCCCGAGAAAAAAAAGTAAATAAAACTTTTAGGCTGGTCTTTTTAGGCCAGCTTTTATTTTACCTATAAAAACAATCTTCTCTTAGCAGACATTGCTATGCAAGCTGCAAATTCTTGTATTATTCTCTATAGGAAGCCATATGCAAACTAAAAAGAGTGGTCTTGTAAATAAGCCACAGTCAGCCCCTGGTTATAATACCTTTACACCCGCTGGAGGTAAATGTCTGATAATAGTGTTGTAAATATCCCTTTCCCTGAAAGGCTTCAACATACAATCATTAAATCCTAAATCTCTATACCGGCTATTCTCCGTAATCGTAATATCAGCAGTAATAGCCAGCACTGGCACGCTGGCTTTCGCCACATCCCTATCCTCCCTGATTTTCTTCACGACTTCCACCCCTGTCATCCCCGGCATCTGTACATCCAGCAGCACCAGATCATAATCGTGCAAAGAGAATAATTCATATGCCTCAATACCATTCGCAGCCTTATCAAAATTACATTTCCAACGGCTTAGAATATGTGTAAGTAATAACAAATTCATCTCCTGATCATCCGCCACCAGAATATTCCTGCCTTCCATAAAGCTGCCGGTCATATCCTCCAGCTCCCTGCGCGTAATCAAAGTCATCTGGGCATCCGATAGCTGGTATAAAATTTCAAATGCAAAAGTGCTGCCTTTGCCTGGCGTACTTTCAACTTTTATATTTGTTCCATGCAGGTGCAGAATACGCTGAATAATAGCTAAGCCTAATCCCGTTCCACTCACCGACGCCATTTGCGGAGGACGTGCTAAACTATAAAATCCGAATAGATGAGGAAGCATGTTTATAGGAATACCCATACCAGTATCTTTAACCTCTGCTCTTACCAACACTTTATCTTCAGCAGTTTTTGACACACGCAGTATAACCTGTATACCTCCCAGCGTAGTATATCTGATAGCGTTTTCAACCAGGTGTAGTATCACCTGTTTCAGACGTTGTTCATCACCCTGTACACGCAGGTATTGATCGCCTTCATAAAGAGCATCAAAGTATAATCCTTTTTCCAAAGCAGCTTTTCGTTTTTCTTCAGTCACTGCATGAAAGGCAGCGTATACTTCAAAAGGGTGTGAATTCAATTGTACCTCACCATTTGTCAGGTTATATACTTCCTGTGCATTGTTCATGATGCGCAACAGCTTACCTGTAGCATGTTCAATAGAATACATGAGTTCACGTTGTTCCTTATCCAGTAGGGTATGAGAAAGCTGTTCACTCATGCCGATGACAGCATTGAGTGGCGTGCGTATTTCCCTGTTGAAATTTGTAATCATATCCAGCTTGCCTTTCATAGAATCAGACAAGGCAGATTGTGCTTTGTTTAATTGCATCCGCAGGCGATAGATCATGACAATAGCTCCACTGGCTATTAATAGAAATAATAGTGCTATGACAATAATGCTATCGGGTGATTGCACCAAAAGGGGTACAATACATGAGGTCAACCTGGGTGCGACCATCCGCGACATCATAAGAAATTGAAATATTAAAATGATTGCTTGCTACATGATAATTATGGTCCGTTCTGTGGTGCTTTAGCTGATATTAAGGTAGCGATTTATTTATTTATGGCCAATTCATTGCTGAGAGTGCCAGCCAAAAAAGAAAAATCTTCCATGCTGCTTTTCTCAAATTCTCTCATTCCCCATCTCTACTTATCAAAATAGAGTTATATTTATTCAGCAATCATAATGCTAACTTGCTTGTAACTATGTCCAGCTTCTTTTCGGCCAGTTCCGAAAACACCACGACCGTCCCGCCTGCAGGATCATTCAGATTGCAGGTTCTCAAAATGATGGGAAGCATCCTGCTATTCTTCATCACCTATGGTCTTCTGCTCATCTATGCAGGTATACTCGCCGCCATTTTTCTCTGGGCAGGCGTCAGTCTTATCATGTTCGCCCCGCTCCACCCCATCACCATCTTATCTGTATTCATGTTCATCGCAGGACTAGGAATAATTTTCATGGGTATTATGCAGGTGTTGTTCCTGATCAAGTTCCTCTTTACCCGCCAGCACCAGGACCTTTCACTCCGCATTCCCATCACACGCAAAGAACAGCCGGCACTTTTCGACTGCCTCCAACAAATTGCTCGATCGACCAAAACCCGCTTCCCTAAAAAAGTGTACCTCGCCCCCGGTGTAAATGCCGCAGTCATTTATCCGGTAAAATTCATGAACATGTTCTGGCCTGTTGGCAAAAAACTGGAAATAGGTTTAGGACTTGTAAACAGTCTGAACGTAAGTGAATTCAGCATGGCCATCGCACACGAATTCGGTCATTTTTCACAGCGTAGTATGAAACTCGCCAGCTATGTGTACACCGTAAACAGGATGATCTACAACATGCTCTACGAAAACCAGAGCTGGCACAAAACCATGAGCTGGATTTCCAGCAGGTGGATCGTATTTGCACTTCTGGCCCACATCAATCTCCGCATCGTAAGCGATATACAAAAAGCATTACGACTCATGTACAGTATTGTCAACAAACAGTACATGCGCCTGAGAAGAGAAATGGAATTTCATGCAGATGCAGTAGCACTGACAGTAGCTGGTACAGATGCAGCCATTTCCGCCATGCGCAGGCTGGAAATAAGTGGGTTCTTTTATGAGCATTGTTTGCTGCAACTTCCTGAAATGGCACGGCAGCAACGTCGCTTTGGAAATATTTATGAAGTACACAGATCATTGATCCGGCTATATGCCACCCAACACGAAATAGCACTGGATGCACACCAGTTACCACTGGTGACAGATAATTACTTTAGTTCATTCCTGCTAAGCAGGGTACAATTACCCGATCAATGGGCCACTCATCCTTCCCGCGAAGAACGGGAACAACGTTACATGGCAGCGAATATCAGCAAAACCATCAAAGGAGAAAGTGCATGGCACCTTTTTCAACATGCAGAAGAGCTACAGGAGCATATGTCCTCCTTACTCAGTCAATCTTTTATTCAGCCATCCGCTGAATATGCACCCTATCCGGTAGAAAACTTCATCGCAGATACAGCCACCCGAATCAAAGATTACTCAATGCCGGCGATTTTCAATGAGTATTATGACAACCGCCCATTGCCAATTTTGCCTGAGGGGAATATTACCCCCTTGTCAGATGAACAGATGGCGACACTCTCCGTTTCCACTTTATACTCAGAAAACAAAGTCCAGCGTTTGCGCGCTTATTTCAGGGATATGCAGGATGCCGATACCTTGCATGCAATACAGCAGGGACAAATTAAAACGAGGTATTTTGAATTTGAAGGCAAACAATATCCGGTTACTGCTGCCGGCAAAGTACGTGCTAAACTGCAATCCAGTATCCGGCAGGATACAGAATGGCTACTGGCCCATGATACACAGGCGATAAAATACCATTATACCATCATTTTTCAGAAAGATCCTGCCTATGCACAAAAAATACAGGAACAATATCACACATTACTGGAACACCAGGCTACCTGCTGGCAACTAAATGATATTGTCGCAAGGATCCTTCATAATGTCAGCTCACTATTCAGTGAACAGGGTCTGACGGTAGTAAGTGCCCAACCATATTTTGATAGCCTGATTGATGAAGGAGCTTTATTAAAGAAGATCCTCCTCCGCCTGAAACAAATTCCGGAAGTAACAACGGGTTGGGAAGGTGCTTTGCAGGAAAAGATCAGTCATTTCCTCAGGTACAATTACAATTATGTTAAGGGGAATGAGCCAATTATGGAGGAGATTACAAATCTGCATGAAATTAGTACTACAGTGATGGATCAATATAATAATTGCATCATCCTGATGAAAAAGGCGTGGTTAGAAGCGGTGTTGTAATTATATCCCCCATCCCTCTTTTCACCATTTCTCCTGAATTTTCTGTACTTTCGGCCTTCGTGAATAGCCTTTGAATATGGAGAATTTTATCGTTTCTGCCCGTAAATACAGACCACAGAACTTTTCTACAGTAGTAGGACAATCCCACATTACCACCACACTCAAAAACGCCATCCGCAACAACCAACTTGCGCATGCCTTTTTGTTCTGCGGTCCACGCGGTGTGGGAAAAACCACCTGTGCCCGTATCCTGGCAAAAACCATCAACTGCGAAAATCTCCAACCCGATGGCGAAGCCTGCAACCAATGTCACTCCTGCGTTTCATTCAACGAAGGTAGCTCTTTCAACATCCATGAATTAGATGCCGCCTCCAACAACTCAGTAGATGACATCCGTACCCTTGTAGAACAGGTACGCTTTGCTCCTCAAGCGGGTAAATATAAAATCTATATCATAGATGAGGTACACATGCTCAGTTCCTCCGCGTTCAACGCATTCCTGAAAACGCTGGAAGAACCCCCCTCCTATGCAATATTCATACTGGCTACCACCGAAAAACATAAAATCCTCCCCACTATCCTGAGCCGATGCCAGATCTTCGATTTCAAGCGCATCACCATTCAGGATACCGTGGATCACTTACAGGAAATCTGTCAGAAAGAACACATTCAGGCCGAAGGAGATGCCCTGCACCTCGTAGCGCAAAAGACCGATGGCTGTATGCGTGACTCGCTCAGTACCCTGGATAAAATCGTCTCCTTCACCGGCGGAAAGCTTACCTACCAGAATACCCTGGAACACCTCAACATCCTTGACTATGATTATTTCTTCAAACTCATGGATGGAGTACTGCAACAGGACGTAGCTGCTGCCCTCCTCATCTTTGACGAAATCCTTCAGAAAGGTTTCGAAGGAGACAACTTCCTCAATGGCTGGGCCGAATTCCTCCGCAACCTCCTGTTGTGCAAGGAAGACAAAGTCCTCCACCTGGTAGAAGTAAGTGGTAACCTGAAAGACCGCTACCGCCAGTTATCCGGCAAACTGAGTCCATCTTACCTGATCACCGCCCTCCACCTGCTGAACGAAACGGAAATCAACTACCGCATGGCGCGCAACAAACGGCTTCATGTGGAAATGGCGCTGATCAAACTTTGTTTCCTGCAACAGGCTGTGAACTTAGTCAGCGATGACCAAACCGGTGAGGTAGTAAAAAAAAAACTGGTAGCTGACGGTTCTGCACCGCAAAAGCTCCGGGCACCGATCGCACAAGCCACACCTGCCAAAGCAGGCCAGCCGGCTACAAGTGCATCAATCGCTGCCAATGAGCCAAAGCTTACTATAGAAAATACACCAACACAGAATACTTCATATAATTCTTCTCAGACGAGTTCCGGACAGCCGCATTCTCAAACTGCCTCAGGGCAAACTGGGTATTCTCAAACAGCTCCCGGACAAACGAACTCTCAAACTGCTTCAGGACAGGCTGCGTATTCTCAGACCGCTTCCGGACAAACGAATTCTCAGACACCCTCCGGACAGACTACTTATTCTCAAGCAGCTTCCGGACAAGCAGCAAATACTCAAACAGCTCCCGGACATGCAACACCTGCGCAGACCTCTTCCGGACAAGCAACTTCCAAACCTGCCCAACCAGCGGCCAATGTGCCAAAGTTAACAGGTCTGGCAGCCATGAAGCAGGCCTTCGCTGCATCGCAATCCACTGAGACCAAACAGGAAATCATTCCGATGACCCTGGGTGCCCTGCATGTATACTGGGAAGAATTTATCGACCGTTTCCGTCAGGCTAACAAAATGACAGTCGTAAGCAACTTACAACTGGCTGCAATCTCCATGAACGGAGCTGAAGAGATCGGAATTACCAGCAGAAATATTGTCCAATTCCGCTTCATGGAAGAAGAAAAATTGTCCATCTCGGCTTTCTTCAAAGAGAAGTTCCGAAACAACGGGCTAGTACTGACATTACATCTCGACGAATCACAGCAAACTGCGGATATTGGCCCTGCGCCTTTATCCAGCCGTGAGAAATTTGCGAAGATGGTAGAAAAATATCCACTTGTGAAAGAGTTGAAAGACAAACTAAATTTGGAACTCGATTTTTAATACTGTTTATAATCAGCAGAAGATCACGAATACGACTTTCACAATTCGCAATTCTTTTGTAGGTTTGAGCAAAATTTGGAAAAATACTATGGCAGAAGTTATCAGAATGCCCCTTTTGAGTGACACGATGACAGAAGGGGTGATCGCGGAATGGCATAAAAAGGTAGGCGATACCGTAAAAGCAGACGATGTAATTGCTGAGGTGGAAACTGATAAGGCCACCATGGAAGTGATGGGATATGTAGAGGGTACGTTATTATATATAGGTGTAGAGAAGGGAAAGGCTGCTAAAGTAAATGAAGTAATAGCTATTGTTGGTAAACCGGGTGAAGACTTCCAGTCTTTACTGGGTGGTGGTGCTCCAGCGCCAGCTCCGGCTGCCGCACCTGCACCTGCACAACAGGAAGCTCCGGCACCAGCTCCTGCTGCTGATAATGCAGCTGCTGCAGAGGCTCTGAAAAATGCAACTGTAATCCGTATGCCGCTCCTGAGCGATACGATGACAGAAGGTAAAATCGTTGCCTGGAATAAGAAAGTAGGCGAAACCGTGAAAAGCGATGACGTACTGGCTGAAGTGGAAACCGACAAGGCAACCATGGAAGTAATTGGTTACGCTGACGGTGAATTATTATATGTAGGCGTAAAAGAAGGTGATGCTGCCAAAGTAAATGGTATCATCGCTATCGTAGGTAAGAAAGGTACAAATGTGGAAGCTATCCTGGCCGCTGAAGGTCAGGGTGGTGCTAAACCAGCTGCTGCCGCTTCTGCTCCTGCCGCTCAAACTGCTGCTCCTGCTGCAAATGTAGCTCCGACAGCAACTCCTGAAGCTGCTGCTGACGCTAACGGTCGTGTGAAAGCATCTCCGCTGGCTAAGAAACTGGCTCAGGAAAAAGGTATCGATATCAATAAAGTACCTGGTTCCGGCGATAACGGTAGAATCGTGAAGAAAGATGTGGACGGATTCGTTCCATCTGCTGCACCTGCTGCTACCACCACCGCTTCTGCACCTGCTGCTGCTGCTGCGAAAACAGCGCCTGCTTTTGCACCTGCCGGTCAGGAAGGTTACACAGATATTCAGCTTACTCAGATGCGTAAAATTATCGCTAAACGCCTGAGCGAAAGCAAATTCTCTGCTCCTCACTTCTACCTGAAAGTAGATGTAAATATGGACAAGGCAATGGATGCCCGTAAAGCAATTAACGAGGTATCTCCTGTTAAGATCTCCTTCAATGATATGGTGATCAAAGCAGCTGCCCTGGCCCTGCGTCAGCATCCTGATGTGAATAGCAGCTGGATGGGTGATTTCATCCGCCAGAACCACCACATACACATCGGTTCCGCTGTAGCGATCGAAGATGGTCTGATCGTACCGGTTATCCGCTTCGCTGATCAGAAATCTCTGAGCCAGATCGCAGCTGATGCTAAAGGGCTGTACGACAAGGCTAAGAACAAGAAACTCCAACCACAGGACTTCACTGGTAATACCTTCACTATCTCTAACCTGGGTATGATGGGTATCGATGAATTCACTGCAATCATCAATCCTCCGGATTCTGCAATCCTGGCTGTTGGTGGTATCAAGGAAACAGTAGTATCTGAAAAAGGACAGTTTAAGGCTGTTAATATCATGAAACTGACCCTGAGCTGTGATCACCGTAGTGTAGATGGATCTGTAGGTGCGAAGTTCCTGGCAACACTGAAAGGTTACTTGGAAAACCCGGTTACAATGCTGGTGTAGACTAATAAGATATAATTTTGAAAAGCGGCTTCCTGCAGGAAGCCGCTTTTTTTTTGAAAATGGTTTTCATTCCCCGTTGGTGAATTCCCTTTTTCATGAATGTTTTATTTATATTTATACTAAATCCAGTCGCAATGGAACCTCTCAGGAATGCATTAAACTGGTTCGAAATCCCTGTCCACGACTTCGACAGAGCAAAGAAATTCTACAGCCAGATCCTTGGCTGCGACCTTCCCGAACAAACTTCCGGATTCAAAAAAATGGCCTTCTTCCCCTTCGACCCCTCTACTGGCGCAGGCGGCGCACTCGTCCATGGCATGGAATACCTCCCCAGCCAGCGCGGAGCACTGATTTACCTCAACGCCGGCGAAGACCTTACCCCTATTCTCGACCGCGTCGAAGCCGCCGGTGGCAAAATCGAACTCGACAAACGCCCTATCTCCGACATCCCCCTCCCAGGCTTCTTCGCCATCATCTACGATACCGACGGCAACCGCATCGCCCTCCATTCCCGTACCTAATCATCAATTAATTTTCACAAACTCTTGAAAGTTCAAAAACATAATATACCTTTATACTATCAATAAGGAAGCAATGAAATTACCGGAAGCAAAAGCACAATTCATCCAGACATGGGGTTCACTCGGAGCACAATGGGGAATCAACCGGACCATGGCCCAGATTCATGCTTTGCTAATGATCATGCCTGATCCACTGAGTGCAGACGAAATCATGGCAGAGCTGAACATTTCCCGTGGTAATACCAATATGAATGTGCGTGAGCTCATCAACTGGGGTATCGTAGACCGTGTCCTCGTTCCCGGCGAAAGAAAAGAATATTTCACTGCCGAAAAAGACATCTACAAAGTCGCTAAGGAAATAGCCAGGGAAAGAAAACGACGAGAACTGGAACCCATCCTCAAAACCCTGGATCAACTCCAGGAAGTTGAAGGAGATCCAAAAGACAAGCACGTACAATCTTTCAAAAATTCTATTGCTGAAATAAACAAATTCGCTCATCAGACAGATAAAACCCTGAGTTTATTTGTAAAAGCAGATGAAAATTGGTTTTATTCTACACTGATTAAGCTATTTAAATAATTAATAGAGAACGTTTGTTGAGATCTTCAGTCTGAAAAGACCTTTCAAACCATTTGCCTGAAAGTTCTTCAATTCCATCAGTCTGAAAAGATCTTCCAAACCATTTGCCTGAAAGCTTTTATCACCCGCTTTCCAGGTATCTCAACTAATCAAAGGCGGCCCTCCGCCTTCTTTTTTCAAAATATGTTTCAATAATTACTGAAAGTTCAGAACATGAAAAACAAAAAGATCATCATCGCTGGCGGCACTGGCTTCATCGGCACAGGCCTGACTCACTACTTCGGTCATGACAACGACATCATCATCCTCACCCGCCACCCTCTCCCTGACCATGACCGTGTCACCTATGCCGCCTGGGATGGAAAATCCCTTGGCAACTGGGTACACCACTTCGAAAATGCCGACCTACTCATCAATCTCACCGGCAAATCTGTCAACTGCCGCTACACACCCGAAAATAAACAAGCCATCTTCGACAGTCGTACCAACGCTACCGACGTAATAGCCGCCGCCTTTCGTTCCATCCCCAATCCCCCTAAAGTCTGGATCAACGCCGCTTCTGCCACCATCTACCGCCATGCAGAAGATCATCCCATGGATGAATTCAATGGCGAAATAGAAAACGACTTCTCTGTGCAGGTCTGCAAAAAATGGGAAGCAGGTTTCAACGAAGCCACCGTACCTGCAGGTGTGCGCAAAGCTGTATTACGCATCGCCGTGACCATCGGTGCCGAAGGAGGCGTAATTTTCCCCTACCTGAACCTGGTCAAATTTGGCCTGGGTGGTTACCAGGGCAGTGGCCAACAGCGTTTCAGCTGGGTACACCTCACAGATGTAGCCCGCATGATGGAATGGATTTACGAAAACCCAACCCTCGAAGGTACCTTCAATTGCTGTGCTCCACATCCCACCACTAACCGTGAATTCATGCGCACATTACGCAAAGCCGCCGGCCACCTGTTCGGTCTGCCCGCTCCCACCTGGATGCTGAAAATCGGCGCCTGTCTCATTGGCACAGAAACAGAATTACTCCTGAAAAGCAGATGGGTGCTGCCTACCCGCGCCACTCAGGCTGGCTTTACATTTCAGTATCCCCACCTGAAACCCGCCATGGAAAACATTATACATAGTCTGCCAAGAAGACGGTATCACCTCTTCTATTAATGATCTGGTGTAAAGTTTGATATTATGTAAATATGAGCGACAAGAAAAAAACAGTGGTATTGGGTGCATCACCTAATCCTGACAGATATAGTTTCCTGGCTGTGAATAGATTGACGGCCAATGGGCATCCTGTGGTAGCTATTGGTAAAAGGGCTGCTCAGATTGGAAGTATTCCCATTGTTACCGACCACGCTTCGCAGGAAGATGTGGATACAGTCACCCTGTATATGAACCCAGGAAATCAAAAGGAATACTATGATTATATCATGAATCTGCATCCCAAACGCATCATCTTCAATCCCGGTACAGAAAATGACGAATTAGCGAAAATGGCGGAAGATAAAGGAATTGATACATTAGAAGCTTGTACATTGGTACTCCTCAGTACCGGACAATATTGATTGCTTTTTTCATAAAAAGAGGGGGATTGCTTTCGCAGTCCCCCTCTTTCACATATACACCATACTCAACCTACCCAAATAAGTTGTATATTCGGTTATCCTAATATCCCCATCAGCCCGGCACTAAATCATCGACTGGCCTTAACTACATCAACACCGCCTTTTCACTCTAATCATATATAATCATGAAATGGAGAAGATTCAACGGCGAACAAATCCAATTGCCAATTAAGGAAGAAGTCCGCGAGGCTATCATCCGCGAAACCGCAAAAGGCTTTCACCTAAAAGTATGTATCGGTACCGACTCCCAGGTCAAAGGCGCTGATACAGAATTCGCTACAGTTATCGTTTTTCTGCGTGAAGGACATGGAGGTTTTATGTTCATTCACAATGAAAAAACCCGCGACGTCTACTCTATCAAAGAGCGGATGCTCATAGAAGTAGCCAAAAGCATCGAAATCGCCTACGAACTCTGTGACATGTTTACTAAATATGACGTAGACATGGAAGTACATGCAGACATCAACACCAACCCCCAGTTTAAAAGTAACCTCGCTTTACGCGAAGCCATGGGTTATATACTGGGTATGGGGTTCGCCTTCAAAGCCAAGCCAGACGCGTTTGCCAGCAGTTGCTGTGCCGATAAGGTAGTCAACTGACAAACGTAGTTCACATCGCTTTCATTGTTTTAGGATGTGTACTCACACATCCAGGGACTTTATCCCCCATAAAATTCAAAAAAACACTCCCTCCTCCTCCCAAAAGTTATGTTAAAGTGGGCCATCCTCTGTAACCAATCTCCCCCTCACGTTTTACCAACATTAAAACCCACATCCATTCACTTTATCTTACCTATTTTACTCACAATCGTATTATTCTCCTCCTGCACATCCGAAGACGAAGACACCTTCATCTTCTCATTTTTCAAAAATTCTTCGTAACTTATATCGTTACCTAACCTACAATAAAATAAAGGGATCAAAATGAGACCCATTTCTGTCACTGTCACACTAGTAGCGATATTAGCAACCTTTGCCTGCAAAAAAGAGAACCTTGCAGACAATCCATCCAGCAAACTTCAGGGTAGCTGGCGACTGATACAAACCGTCTCCGGCAAGCATCTTAGCCTGGTAGATAGTAGCGCTCTCAATACCATTACCTTCAATGGCAATACTATGCTCACTTACCGTCACGACACCCTCGTGAACCGGGAGTCTTTCCTGATGGCTTTTAAAGCCGACCGTCTTCCTTACCTGGTCTCTGACAAAGACCCATGGAATCCAAGAATTTACAGCTGCACCTTTTGCACCTCTGCTGATACGCTATACCTATCAGCAGTTCATATAGCTGATGGGATTAAAGCCACTTATGTTCGTGTAAAAAATAAAGGAGCACTGTAACAGCGCCCCTTTAATTAAATAATATTGTATACAGTTTGGGTAATTACCTGAACTGTATGTTTATTTTATCTATTTAGGTCAGGCGCACTCCCCTCCTTCAATCATCCTAAACTACACCCAGTTTACACAATCATCCTAAACTGCATATTCATCCACATAGCCCACCATCTCTCCCCAACCTACACCCAGTTTACGCAATCATCCTAAACTGCATATTCATCCACATAGCCCACCATCTCTCTCCCGACCTACACCCAGTTTACGCAATCGCCCTAAACTGCATATTCATCTCATCAATAAACTCCAATATCTTATCCCTCCCCATCTTCTTCACCGTACTCGTCACAAAATTCGCCGGCAAAAACTCCCAACTCTCCCTCAACTTATTCAAAAACGCCTTCACATTCTTACTCGTCTCCGCCTGCGTACTCTTATCCGCCTTCGTAAACACCAGGTTAAAAGGAATCTGCCACTCCCCCAACTGATTTACAAAATCCAAATCCAGCTGCTGCGGCGTATGCCTGCTGTCAATCAACACAAATACATTCACCAGATTCTGCCGCTTCCTCAAATAATTCTCAATCATCTTCTCCCAACTTCTCCGCTGAGACTGGCTCACTTTCGCAAACCCATATCCTGGCAAATCCACCAGATACCAATCCTTATTAATCACAAAATGATTAATCAACTGCGTCTTCCCTGGCGTTCCGGAAGTCTTTGCCAACTTCTCATTGTTCGCTAACATATTGATCAATGAGGACTTACCCACATTCGACCTGCCAATAAAAGCATACTCCGGCAGATTCGGAGTCGGGCACTTATCCCACTCAACATTACTAATCAGATATTCTGCAGACTTTATAATCATAATCTCTTTTTTCAAAAAAAATAAAAAATGGCCCCGTACATGACTTTTAGCATTTTACTTATCAACAAGAACACCCTAACTTTGCGGGCTATGTCAGACAAGAAAGTAGTACCGTTTGCCGCGTCAAAATTAAGCAAGAAGGAACAAATAGCGACAATGTTCAATGATATTGCCCACCGCTATGACTTTTTAAACCACTTTATGTCCCTCGGGATCGATATCATGTGGCGTAAAAAAGCCCTCAGACTGCTGAAATCCCTCCAACCCAAAAAGATGCTGGACGTGGCTACCGGTACCGGCGACTTCGCCATTATGGCCAACAAAATACTGAATCCTGACACCATTACTGGAATAGATATCTCCGAAGGTATGCTCTCTTTCGGTCGGGAAAAAATCAATAATCTGGGCCTCTCTGACAAAATTACCCTGCAGCTGGGAGATAGCGAAACAATAAGTTTTCCTGATAATACGTTTGATGCAATAACGGTAGCATACGGTGTTCGCAACTTCGAAAATCTGGAAAAAGGACTGGCGGAAATGTTGCGTGTATTAAAGCCGGGCGGAAAATTGGTAATATTAGAATTCTCTAATCCAACAGTTTTTCCTATTAAACAATTATATAATTTGTATTTTCGCTATATTACACCCCTGATCGGAAAATGGATTGCAAAGAGTGAGGCAGCATATAGCTACCTTCCCGAATCTGTGAAAGCGTTCCCACAAGGTCAGGAAATGTGTAATATTTTAACTAATACCGGCTTTCAAGCAGTGACATGCAAAAAACTCACATTCGGCATCAGCTCTATTTATTGCGCTTCCCGCTAGTACTGATACTGGCTATCCTATGGAATACAAGGGGCGCACACGCGCAAACCGTACTGAATATGGAAGAACATGATGCCAAACCCTATTACTTTGGTATCACGCTCGCGGCCAACAACTCTAATTTCAAACTCCTCCACGATGCTGTTTTTTTGCATCAGGACTCTATCATGGTAGTAGAGCCCCTCAAGACCTTTGGATTCAACCTCGGTCTGCTGGGCAACATACGCCTGAGCGAATATTTTGACCTTCGCCTTAATCCGCAATTGTCATTCGCCTCGAAAAACTTATACTATAGAGAAAATTTCCCTTCCAGGGAGACCACTAAAAATATCGAATCCATCCTCCTGCAATTCCCTTTACAGGTTAAGTTCAAATCCGACCGTATCGATAATATGCGCGTATACGTGATCGCTGGTCTGAAATACGATTATGACCTGGCTTCCAATGCCCGTGCACGTCGTGCAGACGATCTTATAAAAATCAAAGCGGGTGACTACGGCTATGAAGCCGGCGCTGGTTTTGAATTTTATTTCCCCAGCTTTATCTTCTCACCAGAGTTTAAAATCAGTAATGGTTTGTCTAATATGCAGGTGAAAGATAAGAACCTCCGTTACTCCAACGTGATTCAATCCCTGAAGTCCAGAATGATCGTGTTCTCTATCCATCTGGAAGGTTAATAAATTACACCCGTATGTGAAAGGCAACAACCTATCACTACCTGTGGTGGCTTTTCTTCCCAAACATGGAATGATAATAAACCTCCTTCCCCTGACAGGTTAACAAACCTTTCTTTGCACTATATTTGCGGCATGCAGACATATATCATCCGCAATATATCCGTAGTGAACGAAGGCAGTACCACTGTCCAGGACGTCCTCATCAGCAATGGCCGTATAGAAAAAATCGCCCCGCAGATCACCATCAGCGGACAATACATTGAAATCAACGGCGAAGGCAAACACCTCCTCCCCGGTGTCATCGATGACCAGGTGCACTTCCGCGAACCCGGCCTTACCCACAAAGCTACCATCTACACAGAATCCCGTGCAGCTGTAGCCGGCGGTACCACCAGCTTCATGGAAATGCCTAACACCATTCCCGCCGCCCTCACCCAGGAGCTGCTGGAAGACAAATACACCATCGGTGCAAATCATTCCCTGGCCAACTATTCCTTCTTCATGGGCGTATCCAACGACAACGCTGATGAAGTACTGAAAACAAACGAAAAGAAAGACCGTATCTGCGGCGTGAAAATATTCATGGGTTCCTCTACCGGCAATATGCTGGTGGATAACTTCATCACCCTCGAACGCATCTTTGGTGGTAGCGAAGTACTCATTGCCACCCACTGCGAAGATGAAAAGATCATCAAAACCAATCTCGAAAAATACAAACAGGAAGTAGGTCCGGAAAACCTCACCGCTGCTTACCACCCCCTGATCCGTAACGAAGAAGGTTGTTTCGAGTCGTCATTGGTCGCCATCCAGTTTGCTAAAAAACACAATTCCCGTCTGCATATCCTGCACATCTCTACCGAGAAGGAATTACAGTTGTTCAGCAATATGCTGCCACTGGCAGAAAAACGTATTACCGCTGAGGTATGTGTACATCACCTGTACTTCACAGCAGATGATTACGCCCGCTACGGCAATCTTATTAAATGTAACCCTGCTATCAAAGCAGCACACAATAAACATGGCCTCTGGCAAGGTCTGCTCGATGACCGTCTGGATATCATTGCCACCGACCACGCTCCTCACACCTGGGAAGAGAAACAACAACCTTACTTACAGGCGCCATCCGGCGTTCCACTGGTGCAGCACAGTCTCCTGATGATGCTGGAACATGTATCCAAAGGCAATATCTCCCTTGAGAAAGTGGTAGAGAAAATGGCGCATGCGCCCGCTATCTGTTTCCAGATTAAAGAAAGAGGTTTCCTGCGTGAAGGATACTTTGCGGACTGTGTGATCGTAGATCTGCAACAGGCCACCATGGTGGAAAAGAGCAACCTGCATTATAAATGTGGATGGTCTCCGCTCGAAGAACATACATTCCCTGCTGCCGTGACACATACATTTGTAAGTGGTCACTTGGCTTATGAGAATGGTAAATTCAATGAGAGTGAGAAAGGACAACGTTTGTTGTTCAACAGATAATAAAGGCTTCCGTTCTTCAAATAACAACGACCTTTACCAATATATTCACCCATCCTCTAAAAAGGATGGGTGCTTTTTTTATCCCCTCCTTATGGAATTCTTCACATTGCTCATCTGTAAATAAAGCGACATATTTCCGTATATTCACCTAAAAGCCTGTGCAATGGAATTAGACAAAACGACCTATTACGACCTATCTATATTTAACAGAGAAGAGGAATTTTCTTTGTTTCATAAACTGGATTTTACGACAACAACAGGCGGCAGACATTACCTCAGGCAGATATATGCAAATCCGCTGAAAGATATACCTGCCTTAGAACATAGACATAAAGCATTACAATACCTGATACAGGAAGAAGATCGCTGGCCTGTGGATATCACCAACGGTACGATCGTCGTGATGGAAAATTACCTCGAGGCACAGATAGAACCTATCAGCAATCCGGAAGGCCTCTCCCTCGTTGTAAGTGCAGTGATGACCAAGATGATCTATAATTCAGATTACGGGTTCATCCAATTCTCCTTCACACAATTGCTCAACCTGCTCAAAGGATTCCGCTCATTAGTCAGCATATACAATACTGAACATACCCCCCGCGATCTAAAACAAATTTTAGACAGGGCGCATCATCTATTATATCAAAAAGAATTCAACGACATCATCGCTGCAGATGCATCCGGACCAGCATCATTCATGCAGATCCTGCGACATGATCATTATATCCGCAAAAAACATCGTAAGACGATCCAGGAGTTGTTAGACTTATACAGCAGACTGGATGCATTATATGCAATGTCAAAAGCAATTCGTCATTTCAATTTACAGTTCCCTACATTCGAAGATACGCCGCATCCATTCGTAGAGATCAAAGATCTCTATCATCCAATCCTGCCTAAACCGGTATCTTACAATGTATCGATCACACCACAATCACACTTCATGTTCCTCACCGGCGCGAACATGGCGGGAAAGACGACATTCATCAAAGCAGTAGGTGTAGCAGTATTCCTGGCTCATATAGGCATGGGCGTACCTGCGAAAGAAATGAAATGTAGTTTCTTCAATGGTATCTTTAGTAATATCCAGGTGCAGGATAATATCTTTAAAGGAGAATCATTCTTTTTTAATGAAGTACAACGTATCAAAAATACCATCATCAAAATCAATGATGGAAGAAAGTGGTTAGTACTGATTGATGAAATGTTCAAAGGTACAAATGTGGAAGATGCAAAGAATTGTTCTCTTGCAGTGATCAATGGTTTATTAAAAAGTACGAACTGTTTGTTCATCTTATCCACACACCTGTATGAGATTGCAGAGGAGTTGAAAGATGCTGCTAATATACGATTCAAATATTTTGAAGCAGATGTGATAGATGATAATCTATACTTCACCTACCAATTGAAAGATGGTATAGCGAAGGAAAAAATTGGTTACTTAATATTGAAACGCGAGAAGGTATTGGATTTATTGAATGAAATAAAATAACAGGTTTCATCACAGGAGGATAATCTGGAAAATTCATAGCGAATAATCTGGGAAATCCACAAAATCTTTCACAAAGAAAAATCTCATCTGCCAAAAGTAGATGAGATTTTTTCGTTATATTCAATAACAAACGCTATCATCCATGATTGTTAAAACCTATGGCAGTGCGCTGCAAAGCGTCAGTGCCATCTCCATTGTTATAGAAGTGAATGTCTCACCCAAAGGCACCCGTTTCTCCATCGTAGGTTTACCAGGCAGCTCAGTCAAAGAAAGTGAAGACCGTATAGAATCTGCCATCCAAAATATCGGGTGCATATTTCCCCGCTTCAGAACCATCGTAAACATGGCGCCTGCGAACATTCGCAAAGAAGGTGCTGCATATGATCTACCAATAGCCATTGGTTTATTAGCCGCATCAGAACAAATCAAAACTGATAACTTAAATCACTATACACTCATGGGAGAGCTCTCTTTAGATGGAACCTTACTTCCAATAAAAGGAGCCCTCCCCATAGCCGTACAAGCAAAAAAAGACGGTTTCAAAGGAATCATACTCCCCCTTCAAAACGCCAAAGAAGCATCAATGGTAGACGGCATCAAAGTTTACGGCGCTGCCGATCTGAAAGAAGTCATTGACTTCTACAACAACCCCAAAACCTTACGTCCTACCAATTCCGATGTCGTCAACATCTTCTCCCAACAAAACTCCAACGATCCCGACTTCAATGAAGTTAAAGGACAATATATGGTCAAACGCGGCCTCGAAATAGCCGCCGCCGGTGGACACAACGTTTTACTCATCGGCCCTCCCGGTGCTGGCAAAACAATGCTGGCAAAACGCTTTCCTGGCATTCTTCCTCCCATGACCCTTCCCGAAGCTTTAGAAACCACCAAAATCTATTCAGTAGCTGGCAAACTCGATTGCTCTTTAATCACCAAACGTCCCTTCCGCTCACCACATCACACGATCAGTGACACCGCCTTAGTAGGTGGGGGTGTCACACCGCAACCAGGTGAAATATCCTTAGCCCACAATGGCGTATTATTCCTCGATGAATTACCTGAATTCAAACGCACGGTTTTAGAAGTAATGCGTCAACCCATAGAAGAAAGAAAAGTCACCATTTCAAGAGCCTCCTATACTGCCGACTTTCCCGCCGGTTTCATGCTCATTGCGAGTATGAATCCATGCCCCTGTGGATATTTTAATCATCCTGACAGGTCCTGCTCCTGCCCCGCAGGCGCTGTTCAACGCTATATGCGCAAAATCTCTGGTCCACTCATGGACAGGATAGATTTACATATAGAAGTGACACCTGTATCTCACCAGGAATTAACAGGCTTATCCACATCCGAATCCAGTAATAAAATAAGAGAAAGAGTGATCGCCGCCAGGAATATTCAAAAACAACGATTCAATAGACATAAAGGAATTTACAATAATGCACAAATGCATCCATCCTTATTAAAAAAGGTATCTCAACTGGATACCCAATGTGCTGATCTGCTCAAAAAAGCGATGCAAACGTTGAACCTTTCGGCCCGCGCTTACGACCGCATACTCAAAGTATCGCGCACCATCGCCGACCTGGCTCAAAGTGAACATATTCAATCCGATCACATTGCGGAGGCGATACAATTCAGGTCTCTTGACAGAGAGAATTACTGGATGTAAAATCTATGATTTACGTGCCTCCATAAATTCGATCATCTCAAGTTTAACTATTTCCCAATGTTTTCCTTTTAGGCAAATAGGCTCAAAATCTGCATCAGCTTGTGAGAAATCAATCAAATTTGATCTGATAATTTTTTCATCATGACCATAGGGATAACGTTGCAAATGTAAATCTAACATTTGCTCAGGCGTATAGTCATTTATTAACTCGTGTAAATCCCAAAAATCTTTTTTACGTGCCCCATGCTGTACTACCTCCAATTTCATGGCAATTATTTCTTCAATAGTTGCCATGCTGATATTACCGAATTTTATTACAGGCTGAATAAATTTATCAGTATAATAAATATCAAGTTTTATCGCATCTGCTTCACTCTCACCTATAAAATATGATTTTCCAAATGCTATCGGCCCGGTTCTTGAATCAGAAACATAGGCAAATTCCGAAAGCAAAAATTTATCCATTTCCTGAAAATCTATTGAGCCGTAATCAGCGTCTGTGAATAAATCAATATCTACAGATAAACGGTGGCCCATCTGAAGACTAAGTGCAGTTCCCCCTACCAAACGGAATTGTTCAAATACTTCGCAATTCATTAATCGCAGGAGAACTTCTTTTAATAATGGAGTTACGGTATTCCAGTAAATTTTAGCTGGCATACTTTGGAGTATTATAATCTTTTATTATTTCATCAACTACTTTCTTACCATAAAACCGAATAATCTCTTCCTTCTCCTGTTCATTCCCTCGTTCAAAAACTCTCAGAATAACTGCGCGCTTTTGCTTTTGCCAATCGATTTTCTCCATTTGGGTGTCCCAAAATAATACACGTCTTAGTTTGGAAAGATCAGGTAATTGATTGACAGATCGTTTTCGCTTTTCTTCTTGAATATCATAATAAACCTGCAAGACCATAAAATATCCTTCCTCAATATTTAGTGCATGCTCAATTTTTAATGCAAGCCATATATTCATATTTCTTTTCCCTTTGGTAATCGCACCAAGGGTTTGAGGATACTCGTTAATAGATTGAGCAAATTCCTTTTTTGTAAGGTTTCTTTTTCGAAGTTCCCTTTCCAAAACAATGCCCGGATGTATTCCCTTCAATATGGATAGCTGTTCTTGCATATTGTAAAAATAAACAAATTTGTTTACTTCCACAAACAACATTTTAATCACATGATATTAAAAATCAAAACATTATAAAAATAAAATCTTTATATTATAACTTGAACCCCATGAAAAATCGACTCTACTCCTGTCAGTAGATTAACTGAACAAAGACTTTAACTTAGCCTACGATGAAATCATCTAAAACACCTATCCCTTGCTTTTCTCTACATCATTACTTTCTGTCACCTTCCTCCACCCCGAAATAAACCACCCGTATTACAACCTGGATTACTCCAATACATTCCCCCAATACCATCGACAAATCAACTATCCTCCAACTAATCCACCAAACAGCCTCCTACCAAACCACCCCCACCATCCATCCTCATTATTAAGTGTTCTACCGACATTTATGTCCACCCCATTCACTCCCCACCCCCAAAAATCATTTTTTTTCAAAAAAAATGCAGAATTTAAATATTCTCATTATCTTCAAACTGAATTCCATAGTTATAAGGAGATATACCGAACAGTAAAACAACCAATCAACAGTGGACGATGCGGGGTAAACGCCTAAGCAAGCCGCAAATTAAAGAAGTGGTGTAGTAAATAACTCTGTAGAATTCCAGGTTAGGAGGGACGAATTCCTATAATCATTTATCAACAAAAAATGTGAACTGAAACTTGCCCGTATCTCACGATACCATCCAGTATGGCCTGCTATACTCACGTATGTGGCCAAACCAAAATTAAAACGTGCGCACAAAACAACTATTTATAAACCTAAATACGGAAAAACTATGAAGCTGCCTGCTATTCGCAGAAATTGCAATCGATTGCAATTTAAACCAGGGACCACAATAAGAATGATGTCATTCTTATTGCTGACTGCCGGGATTCAGATCCAAGCCAGCGCATCTCCCCTCCGGATCACTCCCGGAAGCATCAATACCAACGCAAGGTTTGGGCCCCCAGTTAAAGGTAAGGTGACATCAGCTACTGGTGAACCTATGATCGGCGTGAACGTTATGGTAAAAGCTACTAAAAAAGGAACTTCCACAAACGAAAAAGGAGAATTCACTATCAACGCTTCTCCGGACGATATCCTCGTTATTACCTACATCGGATACGAAACCAAAGAAGTCAAAGTAGGTAACAATACTACGCTCAATATTGTTCTCTCTTCCGGCGCTACCCAACTAAACGATGTCGCCATCGTTGGTTATGGTAAACAAAAAAGACAGGCACTCACCAGTGCCATCACCTCCGTTAAACCAGGAGACCTCAATAGAGGCGCTATTACGGACCTCGGACAACTCCTGCAGGGTAAAGTCCCAGGCCTCAACATTACCGCCAGCGGTGACCCTAATAAGCCCGCTGCCGTTATCCTCCGTGGTGCCTCCACCCTCAACTCATCCCAGACACCTTTCTATGTAATTGATGGTGTGCCCGGTATGGATATCTCCCTCATCGCTCCCGATGATATCGCCAACATCGAAGTACTGAAAGATGCCGCCGCTACCGCTATCTATGGTAACAGAGCTTCCGCAGGCGTTATCATCGTAACCACCCGCAAAGGGAAATCCGGTAACCTACAGGTAAGCTACAATACCTATGTAGGTGCTGAAAAAATATCTAAAAACCTGGACGTGATGAGCGCCGATGAACTCCGCGCTTTCCTCACTAAAAATGGTTCCGGCTTCTCCCCTAACGATGACCTGGGCGCCCATACCAACTGGCAGAAAGAAATCGAAAGAGAAACCGCCGTGTCTCAAAATCATAACATCTCTTTCAGCGGCGGTTCTGAACATAGCAATTATATCGCTACGCTCAACTATGCCAACAAAGAAGGTATTATCAAGAAAACCTCTCTGGAACGTATGATCGCCAGATTAGCCGTTGAACAATATGCGCTGAACGATAATGTGAAATTCGGACTCAATATATCCAACTCTATCAGCAATGCGAAGGACGTTCCTTACAGAAACACCATCCTCCTGCAATCTGCTATCTATCTGCCCGTTTCTCCTGTAAAAAACACTGACGGCAGCTACTTCGAAAACTTCCAGTATAGCAACTACTTCAATCCTGTCGCTATGCTGAACAACAGCGACCTGGAAACAAAGAACAATAACTTCTCTGCCAACTTTACCACCAACGTAAAGCTGCCATGGGGATTCACATATGACCTCAGCGTGTCTTACATGAACGTATCCGCACTCTCCGGTCAGTATCTCTCCAAGTACTACACCAATGAATATAATGGTATGTACAACAACCCTGATCCAGGAACCTCCGGTCACACACAACAAACCTTCGGTACCAATGGTCAGGCTACCAGATCTTCTTATACCAACACATATAAAATTCTGGAAAGCTTCCTCTCCTGGAACAGACACTTCGGCGGCCATAACATCAACGCCGTTGCTGGTTATTCCTGGCAGAGCAACATCATCGGCGATGGCTTCTCTACTACCACTTACAACTTCGCCGTTGATAACACAAGTTTCAGAAACCTTGCACTGAGCAACCCTTACGCTTACTCTACCCACATCAACCTCGGCTCTGATGGCGTATACCAGGAAACTAAACTGATCTCTGACTTCGCACGTGTGAACTACGATTACAAAGAAAAATATTTATTACAAGCCTCCATTCGTCACGATGGTAGCTCCGTATTCGGTGCCAACAACAGATGGGGTTACTTCCCTTCTGTAGGTATCGGCTGGCGCATCGCACAGGAATCTTTCATGAAAGATCAACATCTATTTGATGACCTGAAATTAAGAGCCAGCTATGGTGTAACCGGTAACTCAAGTGGTTTTAGCGCATTCACTGCTCAATATATCATCGGTAGTAACGGTACCTTCTATTATGATGGTCAGCAACTGGCCGCTTACGGTCCTACTCAGGCTCAAAACGCTAACCTGAAATGGGAAAAAACAGCCACTACCAACATCGGTCTGGACTTCGCTATTCTGAAAAGCAGATTGACAGGCTCACTGGAAGTGTATAACAAAAACACCACCGGCATGATCTATTCTTATAGCGTAAATCCTGCCCTGGTTCCAACCGGTTCGATCGTTGCAAACGGTGGTAGCATGAATAACAAGGGTATTGAATTAAGCCTGAACGGCGCGATCATTGATCAGAAAGACTTCGGCTGGACCTCCTCCCTGAACCTCGCTACCAACAAAAACCAGATAACCAGCCTGAACAACCCACTGTTCTCAGGTGGTGACTCAGTTGCTGTCGCCTATCCTGAAGGTGCTTCTCAATCAGGTGCAAGTTTGCAATTGCTGAAAACAGGTAAACCACTGGGACAGTTCTTTACCTTCCAATATGCAGGCAAAAACACCAGCGGGATCTCTCAATACCTCAAAAGAGATGGTACCACTACCATCTCTCCAAGTAATGGTACTGACTACCACTACCTGGGCAGCGCACAGCCTAAACTGATCTACGGATGGTCCAATACCTTCAGGTACAAACACTGGGACCTGAACGTATTCGTGAGAGGTGTGTATGGCAACAAAATTTTCAATGCTACCAGGGCTGACCTGTTCCGCCCTGCCACTGCTCAATATGCGAACATCCTGGCAGATGCAAAAGATGAATCTGCAAGCGATATAAACTCTTACAGATACTCTTCCCGCTACATCGAATCAGGTAGCTACCTGCGATTCGATAACGCAACACTGGCTTATACTTTCGGAAATGTCAATCCTGCTATCAAAAAACTGAGATTGTACGTTTCCTGCAACAACCTCTTCGTCATTACTAAATATAAAGGGGTAGATCCTGAAGTAAATCAGGGAGGCATCGCACCTGGCGTAGATTATAACAACTTCTACCCAAAAACACGCACCTTCCTGATCGGTGCGAACCTGTCCCTCTAATATTTATCAATTCAACAAACGAGAAGTATGAAACGCTCAATCATAAAATATTTTCTTTCTTCAGTGCTGGTGGCTGCAAGCTTTGCCTGCCATAAGCTAGAAGTACCAGTGACTACTGAACTCACTACTGATACCTACCCACAGGACTCTGCTTCCTTCATCACCGCATCCGGCCCCGTGTATGTTGTACTGAGAGGTAACTACGGCGTTGAATGGCAAATGCAGAACTCTTTAAGTACAGACGAAACCATCATGCCCGCCCGTGGCGGTAACTGGTACGATGGTGGACAAAACGTTCAGATGCACTACCACACCTGGACCAGGGATAATGGTTATGTAAACGGGAACTGGACCTGGCTCTCCACCATCATCGGTGTAACTAACCAAACACTCGACATCCTCGGCACCACCGAAACAGATGGCGCTACTAAAAGCAGACATCTTGCCGAAATAAAAATGATCCGTGCCCTGGCTTATTTCTGGATGATGGACAACTACGGCCGTGTACCACTGGATACTGTAGCCGGTGACTATACTCCGCATGAAAATGTAGATCGCTCCGTTACTTTCAACTGGATTGAAAAAGAAATCACCAATGCACTGCCTTACCTGAGCAGGGCAACCGGTACCTCTACCTACGGCAGAGCGAACAAGTTCATGGCGTTTTCCCTGCTGGCAAAATTGTACCTGAATGCTGAATACTACACCGGCACTCAACGTTACAACGATGCAATCATTGCCTGCGACAGTGTTATTAACTCTAACCTGTACACCCTGGCCAGCAGCGGTAGCTACCTGGATATGTTCAAATACAATAACGGTCCTGCTACCCCTGAATTCATCTTCGCCGTTCCTTATGATCCTAACTTCAGCAACGGCTCATGGCCGTTCAGAGGCGTAAATATCCACAGCCGCTATGATGTGCCACGCTCTATGGGTAACGTAGCAGCAGGCGCCGGTTACAACTACTTCAGCATTCCATTCGTACCAGGTGCACCCAGAAGTACCATACCTTCCTACTATGCCTACTTTTATGATGACAATGATGTACGTAACGGTCAATGGCTGCATGGTAAACAATACAAACAGGATGGTACTCCTATCACCATCACCACTACTTATGCAGGTTATGATGCAATCACCTATGCAGGTAACACCGCTTCTTACACCTATCAGCTGGACCTGACTCCTGATGTAGTGCTGAGACAAAGTACTGACCTGTTTGATTGTGGTAATGACGAAGTAGCCTGGAACATGGGTTACCGTAATATCAAGTTCTATCCTGATGCAACATCTGCAAACCGTAACCAGAATAACGACATTCCTGTATTCAGATATGCCGACATCCTGATGATGAAAGCCGAAGCAATTCAGCGTGGTGGTAGCGCTACCAACGGTGCTTCTGCACTGAGCCTGGTAAACCAGGTAAGAGCTCAGCGTACTACCAGCGCAGCATGGACAAATATCACACTGGATTCTATCTACAATGAAAGAACCAGAGAGTTCGCAATGGAAGCATGGCATAGAAATGACATGATCCGGTTTGGTAAATTTGAAAACAGCTGGGGTTTCAAAACAGATGCTGATGTGAATCACCGTATCTTCCCGATCCCTACTAATGCAATTAAGTTGAATCCGAATCTGACACAGAATCCGGGTTATTAATAAAAGTTTGATAAAGGATAGCTGGCTCCTTTAGCTAACTGAATAAAAAGAGGGTGTATCTAATTTCAGATACACCCTCTTTTTATTGAAAATGGTTTTCCTCTTCGCTGGTGAATTCTCTCTTTCATGAATGTTTTTATTCGGATACCTGATGAAGCCAGATTCCATTTTATGCGTTTCTCAGGAGTTTCATTTATTTATGATACACCTTCTTTTATTCCCCAATAAATTCAACATTTTTGTTTTTATCCCCCTACTAATTCTACACTCCTATACTCCTCCATCAGCTTCTTCTGTAATTCCCCCGGCACAGCTGCATACTCTGCAAACACCGCTTTCACCCTCGCTTTCCCCTGCGTCACATTTCGCAATGCTGCAAACAACTTATCCAATTCCGCCTGCGGCGTGCGCGCTTTAATAATCTGATATCCATTTTCAGAATCCATCCCTGTAATCAAACTTCGCCTGCTCTGCAACTCTCCCATCACATCGCCCGCCATATCATCCGGCGCAGTCGTCTCCACATCATACACAGGTTCTAATAATAACGGTGCCGCCTGGTGAAAAGCATCTTTAAACGCCATCATCCCCGCTATCTTAAATGAAATATCATTACTATCCACAGGATGCATTTTACCATCATATACACTCACTCTGATGTCCCGCACATAAGATCCTGTCAAAGGACCTTCATTCATCTTCTCCATAATCCCTTTCATAATAGAAGGTAAAAACCGTGTATCAATGGCGCCACCTACAATACAATTATTGAATACCAGCTTACCACCCCAGTTTAAATCTACCGTTTCCGTATCACGTACCGGATGTTCCTTATACGGAGGCATACCATCATAGTAAGGTTCTATTTTTATATACACCTCTGCAAACTGCCCCGAACCACCTGATTGTTTTTTATGCCTGTATGTAGACTGTGCACCCTGCCTGATCGTTTCCCTGTAAGGTATTTTCGCAGGAATAAAATCGATCGGCATTTTATAAATATGCTCCAGCCGCCATTTGGTCAATGCTAAATGTAATTCACCTTGCCCATGCAAAATCACCTGTTTCAATTCACGGTTATATTCAATTTCCAAAGTAGGGTCTTCCATATGAATTTCTGCCAGCACTTCGCTCAGTTTTTCATCATCCCCTTTATTCACAGGTTCGATCGCTACCCGCACATTTGGTGTAGGAAAATGAATCGCTTCCACCTGCACACTCCCCTTCTCTCCCAATGTATGATTCGTCAAAGTATTTTTCAGTTTCAAAGTACAACCGATATCTCCTGTACGCAGTACCTCCACATTATTGCGGTTCTTACCATCAGCAATAAATAACTGATTCAACCGCTCTGCCGTATTCCCCTTCTCATTGTACAACTCAACTCCCGCCTTCACTTCCCCCGACAACACTTTAAAAAACGATAGCTTTCCAATATGCGGTTCCAGCAAAGTCTTGAATACAAACAATACCGGAGGGCCTGCCGGATCACAGGCTATCGTTTCACCTTTTTCGCCTTTTTCAGGAGGCATATCCACCGCCGATAGGGCTACATTGTCAATAAATCCCATCAGCCTTCCACTTCCCATATCATTCAAAGCAGATAAACAAAACAATGGAAACACATCGTGTTTCAACATCCCTATTTTCAATCCCTGCCGCAATTCATCTTCATCGAGATTTCCTTTTTCAAAATACTGTTCCATGAGGGTATCGTCATTTTCGGCGGCTTTTTCTACGAGTTCATTGTGTAGCTTTTCCGCCTGCTCCTTTTCACTCTCAGGAATGGGTAGTTTTTCTGGCTTACCACCTTTTTCCGGGAATTTGTACATCGTCATTTTCAACAGGTCGATCACGCTGTTAAAACCAGGTCCCTGGTTCACAGGGTATTGCATGACCGTAACGGCGTTTCCCAATACCCGTTTTGCGGATTCAACAGTGCGGGAAAAATTTGCTAGTTCTGCATCGAGCTGATTCACAACCACGATAGTCGGTTTGCGGTACTTATCCACATAGTCCCAAATCAGTTCGGTACCCACTTCTACGCCGTGCTGTGCATTCAGCAGGAGGAGTGCGGTGTCACAGATGCGGATGGATGCAATTACTTCCCCGATAAAGTCTTCAAGTCCCGGGGTATCAATAATATTGATCTTGTAATCACGCCACTCTGTGTGCATACAGGTGGCGTAAACCGAGCTACCCCTGTCATGCTCTATATCATGGTAATCGGAGACCGTGTTCCCCTCTTCGACCCTGCCTCGTCGGGGAATGATACCGGCCTCGAATAACATGGTTTCGCAAAGTGTGGTCTTACCGCTTTTCGCTGCTCCTAATAGGACAATGTTCCTGATGTGTTTCTCATCATAGGTCTTCATAACAATTTGATTAAGAAAAAATTGTGAAGTAAACGTGGAAAGCCGTTTTGGTGAATAGTGGCCGTAGCGGCGCTGCTGCCGAAGCGTTGCTGTTGATTTATAACCTTTTATAAGCTATATAAATCCCTCTCTGAGTATTAAGGTACTCAATTTTTATGACCTGTAGTATAGTCAAAGATGTTGCAACATTTATAATATCGTATATTTGCGATCTAGACTGTTCTTTGCATCATGAAATTGTTTTTACATTATCTGAAAAGATATAAATGGTTAATCGGATTGGCTTTATTATTAGCGACCATTAACCAGGTATTTTCCCTGCTTGATCCATATATTTTTGGAAAGCTGATTGATCGATTCGCGAATCACCCAAACACGACTGCTAAAGGAATACCACGCGGGCAGGGTGATTATATCAGCGGTGTTATTCTGCTACTGCTTGCTTCTATGGGTGTCGCTATGGTCTCGCGTATTGCCAAGGCCTTCCAGGATTACTTCACAAACGTGATTATCCAGAAGTTTGGCGCCAGTGTTTACACCGACGGACTGAAGCATTCCCTCCGCCTGCCATACCAGCAATTTGAAGACCAGCGTAGTGGCGAAACACTCGCTGTATTACAGAAAGTACGCACGGATAGCGAGAAGTTCATCACTGCCTTTGTGAACGTACTCTTCGTTGCCCTGGTAGGTGTCATTTTCGTGATGGTGTATGCTTACACTGTAAACAAAAGCCTGGTATTTGTATACACCGGCGGTTGTTTGCTCCTGTCCTGGCTCATGAACGTACTCAGCCGCAAGATCAAGACTATTCAGAAAACGATCGTCAAGGAAACGACCATGCTTGCAGGCGCGACCACAGAGTCCCTGCGTAACATCGAATTGGTAAAAAGCCTTGGCCTCACTAACCAGGAAATCCGTCGTCTCAATTCAACGACCATCCGTATCCTCATGCTGGAACTGAAAAAGGTGCGTAGCATCAGAAGTATCAGTTTTGTACAGGGTACGTTTGTAAACTTCCTGCGCCAGGTGATCCTCTTCCTGCTCATGTACCTGATTTACGGAGGTTCCGTAACGGTAGGCCAGTTGTTCACCTTACAGCTGTATTCCTTCTTCATTTTCGGCCCTTTGCAGGAATTAGGCAATATCATCCTCGCTTACCGTGAGGCACAGGTATCTCTCCTGAACTTCCAGCGCATCCTGGATACTCCGGTAGAAGAAACGCCCTCCAACCCTGTCAGGATCAGCAATATTGAGTCCCTCACATTTGAAAATGTAGGATTCCAGCACCTGACAGCGAGTACCAAAGCCCTCGAACAGATCAGTTTCACGGTGAAAACCGGTGAAACAGTGGCATTCGTCGGCCCTTCCGGCTCTGGCAAGACCACGCTGGTGAAATTACTTGTCGGTTTGTACAATCCTGCTGAAGGAAATCTGTACTACAACGGCATTAAAAGTTCCGGGATTGATATAGAAGAATTACGCGCACAGATCGGTTTCGTGACACAGGATACCCAGTTATTCTCAGGTACCATCCGCGAAAACCTCTTATTCGTAAATCCCCGCGCCACAGACGATGATATGCTGCGCGTGCTGAAACAGGCAAGTTGCGACACCCTGCTCGCCCGTGGTGATAATGGGCTGGATACCATGATTGGTGAAGGTGGTATGAAGGTATCAGGCGGTGAGAAACAACGTCTCTCTATTGCCCGTGCACTCCTCCGCCATCCGCGTTTGCTGGTATTTGATGAGGCGACTTCTGCGCTGGATTCTATTACTGAAGAAGCAATCTCTAATACGGTAAGAGCAATCACCGCTACCCGTGAGCATATTACTGTGATGATTGCACATAGGTTGTCCACGATTATGCATGCGGACAAGATTTTTGTGCTGGAAAAGGGGAGGATTATTGAGACGGGGAATCATATTGATCTGTTGGCTGAGAAAGGGCTGTATTATGCCATGTGGAGGCAACAGATCGGGGAAAGATAGTTTTGTCTTTTTTATAATGAAGAGGGGAAGTGATGTATCACTTTCCCTCTTTGTTTTATGATTCGATTGATCGTTTTTATGATTTGATCGATCTTTTTTATTTGCTGATTGATTTAAATAATCATTTTCTATATGTAAATACTTCTCTTCTTTTATGCTTAAATATCCGTCTTGCTCCTTCAAATACTCCGCTTCCAACAGCCGGGTTACCTCCTCCTCAATTACTCCCGCTTTCAATAATTTCGTCGCCTTCCCCGTCATCTCCCTATACACCCCATGCACCTTCTCTTCCAACTGCCTGTACACCCTGCTCGCTATCTTCGACGCCCTTCCCAACCGCGCAGCACTCCGCCGCGTGCCCTCAAATGCAGGCAGCGTCATCACCTCTTCAGCCGTCAGGGAACTTTTCATTCTCATGTAATAATTCCCATTCGCTGAATAAAGTGTAATCTCTCCAAAAGTGCCCTGTAAAGGATTGGGATCAAACAATTTAGCCATACTATAAGTTAGGGATTTTCAGCGAACTGAACAAATCATTTTCCGCAGTTGCAGCAACCATTCTTCGCAGTTGCAATAACCATTCTTCAGCAATTCATTTGCTCCTTCCCCCCTCCTTCGACAGCCTTTCAATATCGTTTCTATCCCCCTTCTATATCACTCTACCGCCGCTTTACCGCCGCTTCGCCGTACATACTGCGCACTTTCATGACAATCATGACAAATCACAACTCCGCCGTATCCTCATCATAATACACAAAGAAATACAAATAAATCACCCTGCTTATCCGCATCATCCACGGCTGCAACAACACCAGCAATACCCCATTCACCCCCAGCCACCAAAACACACTGTCATCCTTCCAGGAAATCCCAACCAACACCCAGTAACAAATCAGCGTAAACACCGAAAACGCTACCCCCAAAGCATAACTCACATACCCGGTCCCAAACCAGAACCCCGTCTCCAACTCATACACCTGCCCACATACCGGACAACGTTCATTCATGTTGAAGATCTTCTTAAAACTCAAATGATACGGATTCTTATCCTTAAACATATCCCCTCTCCTGCAATGAGGGCACTTCATGGATAACATACTCAGAAAGTAGTTTGGTCTTTGATGGCTCATACCCCAAAATTACAATTATAATTTATTTATCCTTCCTCTTGTTATCCAGCCACAAACGCAATTTCCTGCTGGCCTGTATTTTGTGTTACTTTCCTCAAAACAAAATCACCCATTATGCGTCCATCAAATCTGCTCATCATCCTATCAATGGCCCTCCTCTCTGCCTGCGCCGCCGCCTCGCAGGAAGCAAGCGCCGATACCACCACTGTAAACAAAGTCATTGCCGAATCCACCCCCACTAATGCAGACATCAAAGATTCGACAAATACTACTCTCAAACCAAAATCCGGCTCCTATTCTCCTGAATGCTACAAAGCCATCACTGACATCGTCATGAGCTCCAGCTTCAAAACCGAAGCGGCAAAAAAAGAAAATATAAAAGTGAGAATAGACCGGGAAGAAGGTAGCAAACTCTTTCTACAACTCTTCGCCAGCGAAAAAGACCACGAGTCTACTTTAGCATGGCTCAGACTGGATAAGGCAAATGAAAAACTGGAAGATATTACTGTAGACCCGGCAAACCCGGTGGCATTGAGATATGACACTAAATTAATTAGTGCATTGAGACAAAGTTGTCCATAAACAATAGGATGAATTAAGATATGACACTAAATTAATCAGTGCATTGAGACAGAACTGTCCATAAAGATGATCTGAAAAAATGGAAATACCAGCAATACAATACCCCTCAAACAAACAATGCATCAAACAAACAATGTCTACAAAGCCAAAGCTACAATGACAATAGCATATTCCATTATACACATTCCCCTCTTATAAAATCAGAAAGGTCGTCCACGCCCGGACGACCCTTCCTTCTCTATCTGTATACGCAACGACTATTTAAAATTCAACGGTATAGCCACTCTCACACTATAATTCCTCCCCATATTAAACACACCTGTTCTTCCTGTCACCTCATTCTCCGCCGCATATTTCAATCTGCTCAAATGATTCTGATAAGCTACATCTGTCAGATTATTTGCTGCCAGATGCAATGAGAACAATACCTTCTTATTCTTATTCACCACATCTGCACCAATCCCCGCATTCCACAATGTATATCCAGGTGTTGCTGTCTCCGTCTGATAAGCATAGTACACATTGTTCTGGTCAAACGTCCAATCCATCTGTATACCCGCATACGCATTCTGGAATATACCACCTACATGTTTGAACTTTCCTTTCAACTCTGACAACCATCTTGCCGCCGGAATATTAGGCAGATACTTTGTAGAATCTGAACCATTCGCTATCACCGCCTTCACATAGGAGAAAGTATTCTCAAAGTGCAACCAGTCTATCGGATGCGGATGTATATCAATCATCACCTCTCCTCCATACAAATTAGCTGTTGACTGCTGATACTTGAATGCCGCATACCCCTCATCATTATCAGTCGTAGGAATTGAATCCCCACCATTCACACTGCTCAGCTTACGGCTATAAATAAAGTTGGTAATGTGATTATAAAACAAGCTACCCGTCATTGACACGTGCTCTGAATTAAACTCCACGCCAATATCACCCTGTGTGCTCACCTCTGGCTTCAGCGACTCATTCCCATATTCATACTTGATCGTGCCTTCATGTACACCATTCGCGCCAATCTCTGAAATATTCGGCGCCCTGAAACCTCTTGCTACATTCGCTTTCAGCGTCACCTTATCACTCGCTGCATAACTCAGACCCGCACTACCAGAAATGTTGGAAAAATTCTTGCTCAGTGCATTGAACTTCTCTTCACCACCACTGCTTACCGGTTTACCATCTTCATCCAGCATCAAACCCTGCACACTGATATGTCTGTTGTCAAAACGCAGACCACCGCTGAATGTCAGCTTATCCCACGTCTTACTTGTCACCGCATAGATACCCGCGTCAAACAGGTTGTAACCTGGCACCAGGAACTCACTTCCTGAAAGAATATTATTATGCTGCTGCATACCGTTCACACCTATAGCAGTCTGCCATCCATTCATATCAGCAAATGAATATTTCACACCATAGTTGAACGTATTCAACTTCAGGTACAACTCAGGTTCATTCGGATTTAATACATCTCCAAACTCCTGACGTCTGTTCCACTGATAACCAAGTATCACATTCAATCTGCCACCATTGTGCATATAGAAATCGTTATCCCATACCAATTTCTGATGGTTGATCTGCTGACGTGGCAAACCGATTGTATATGATTTGAAATCTTTATCGGTAGCGACTCCTTCTCCTGCTACGCCATTATCATTGATAGGCTTGATGAACTGACCCAGTTCATTACGATCACCTTCTACCAAACCCAACTCCTGGTTAAAGGAAGTAAAGCGCAATACAGAAGATCCCCAGTTTTTATTGAAACCAATGCTACCACCGTAGTTCGTGTTATGGAACTTAGAGTTATACACATATCCATCGTACTTATTCTTATAATCGTGTGCAAACTTCTGCGTACCATACACACTCCAGCTAAAACCATTTTGAGTTGTGCCTGCCAGATCTGCGTGATAGGCAATCATCCCATTGTTAGACAGATAATTGGCGGCTATGTTGCCTTTCACATGACCTGCCGGCTCAGGAGTTGGTGGTACGATATTGACCACCCCCGCCAGCGCATCGGAACCATATACCAGTGATGCAGGGCCTTTCAGCACTTCTATTTTACTTACATTATAATCGTCGATTTCTATACCATGCTCATCACCCCATTGCTGACCTTCCTGTCTGATACCATCGCCTATTACCACTACACGGTTGTAACCCAGACCACGGATGAACGGCTTGGATATAGCCGGACCCGTCGTCAGCTGACTTACACCTGGTAGCTTGGCCACTGCATCAATGATATTGGTAGATATATTTGATTCCAGATAATCTTTTCTGATAATGTTCACCGGAGTCGGGTTTTGCTTTAGCGATGTCGCCTGACTCACACCTGTAACCACTACTTCATTTTCTTCAATCACTTTAGTACTCAGACCAAAGTTGATGTTGGTAGCGCCATTCACCTGAACGGTTTGCGTGAGGGTCGCATAACCAATGAAATGTACCTCTACCAGGAATTTTCCTTTTGGTAAATTTTTGATCTCGTAATGACCCTGCGCATCTGTAGAAGCCCCTACATGCAGGTCTGGCAAATAAACGGTCACTCCCGGTAATGGGGTATTATTCGATTTGTCTGTAACCGATCCACTCAGTGAGTTGCCGGCATCATCATCGGCAAAGGCAGGAGAATAAAGAGAAAGTCCTGTCAGTATACTTAATATAACAACACGCAGGTAGTGCATAAAAATAAAATAGTTTAGAATAAATGCATGAATGCATGCATAGCGATTGACATTGCGTCAATTCAATCAGATATAAAAGAGATGATTAAAGAAAAGAAACGGCAGGAGGTGCCCGGGGGGATAACATGCGGTAATCTTCCTGCGTAATTGCCGGAATAACCGGGTTAGCATAACTCCACAATACAGATTGCTCCAGCACAGCAAAGAAAGTACTGGTGTGCTGATAAGGTTCCGGCTCTATCTGCAGGAACTTACAGTGTTGGTGTTTGATAGAAAAAGCAAGTCCATCGTGCGGGATAGGCGCGTCCCTGGTATCATGGTGATCCATGAATACCTGGTGTATGAATTCCCTGGGGGTCGTATTAAAAGTAAATACGCCCAGGAGCAGGATCGCCAGTATCTTATGTAGGAACCTGTTTTTCAAAGTGAAACAAAGGTAGGGGAATTCCTAATAAATGCAACAATGTTGTTAAACATAATGATGAATGGTGAAAAAGATAAGGGACGTATGTCGCCATACGTCCCTTATTATATATTAAATATTTTTGGCTATACCTTCACTTTCAGCATAGATCTCACTTCCTGGTACACCCCATTCTGCAAACGGGCATAGAAGATACCAGCTGCCAGCTTTTTGCTGTCAAACACCGTTGTATACTCCCCTCCTGCCAACACATTATTCACTGGCACCGCCACCAAACGACCCATGGTATCAAAGATCTGGATCATAGTATGCCCGCCACGTGTTTTGTACTTCAGGGTTGTTGTATCTACAAAAGGGTTAGGATAGTTGGTTATCAACCCCTTACTACCGTTATTCACATCGTCGATACCTGTAATAGTACCACAGGCTATACCGCTTACAATTGGCAAGCGCTGGTAATCCTTGAACAAAATAGACTGCAACGTCGTATTATCTACACAGAACCATTGTTCCAGCAAACTCGCATATACTGACCGGAAATCATACTGCATCGGGGTATTATCCGCCACCGACCCGCTATCCGGAATATCCGGCGAAGTCCCCAGGATCCCCTGCTGTACATAATCACCAAATACAATCATCGGCGCAGCAGCACCGTGATCCGTACCCATACTGCTGTTTGATTTGATACGACGGCCAAATTCAGAGAAGGTCATACCCACCACTCTGCGGGACGCTTTCAGTTTGGTCAGGTCATCCATAAATGCCTTGATTCCTTCTGACAGTTCCTGCAATAGTTCTGCGTGATAACCGGTGGTGTTATCTCCCCCCTGTGTCTGGCTGGCGTGGGTATCAAAAAAGCCCATGCTCACCATGTACATTCTGGTCTTCAGACCACCTGCCACCAGTCTGGCCACGATCTTCAGCTGTCTGCCCAGTTGCGTATCAGGATATGCACTTTGAGAAGTGACATTCTGCGCCGCTTTCTTGATAGCATCAGAGAACTTATTTGTCTGCTTGGCGATCAGGCGTATATAAGCCAGTTCTACCCCTGCATGCGTATCCGGAACCGGGTCCGTTACGTCATCTAACAGGTTATAAAAGTCCGTCGCACTGGAAATCGCAATCCCCGTATTGGTATTCGCCCCCTGGAAAGCAGGAGATACGATAGAACCAATCTGGATCGCCAGCGGATCAGGATTATCATCATTCGGGTAACCATCAGGATAACCCGGGTATTGTGTATCAAGATAACGACCTCCCCATCCGGTTTCGACAATCTCATTCGCATCAGAACCAGATACCCAGATATCGGTAGCGCGGAAGTGTGAGTAGTTTGGTGAAGGATAGCCTACGCTCTGGATGATGCAGACCTTCCCTTCTTCATATAACTGCTGCACCCCGGTCATAGCAGGATGTAGCCCTGTTTTTACATTATTCACCAGTGGTAACAGCTTACCCTGGGGGATGGCGATATTTGGACGAATAGCCTGGTATTTATCATAGAGATCGATAGGCACGACCATGTTCAGGCCATCGTTCCCACCGACCAGCTGGATCATAACCAGAACGTGATCGTTGTCCGCCGAAGCACTTTCAAGTGCCGACAATAATGAGGAAGAGCCAAAAGCCTTTACAGCAAACCCGTTGATGAAGGTTGGCAGAATAGCGGCTGGCGCGGTATATTTAAGAAAATCTCTACGTTTCATATTGATAGAGTATAGGTCTTTCTAAAGATCAGGATAGTTGATATTCGGATAGGTTCATCAGGTATTTGTACAGCGTACGCAGGCGGCTTTCAACGACTGTGCGCAATGCGGTATCGGTAGGATAGGCTACCCAGGCATTCCAGGCATCTGTCCAGTAGTAGTCGCTGTCAGGGTTCTGGCCACTGAGCAGGATGGTGTTTTTAAACCATGCCTTGGTGGTGTCAGATACACCTATACGGTACAAAATATCCAGAGAGTCAGAGATCAGTTGTTTTGGATCGGAAGGATTGGAGAGTCTTTGTGCAAAGGCCATCACATCGATCGCCACACCTGCATAACCACCTTCGCTAATCATGGCATCGGTGATCTGGTTACGCTTAGGCAGGGTATCGGTGTTGATCCACATCTCATGGTATTGAGGTTCCTGGTAGTAAGGCTGCCAGCCGGCTACCTGTGGTGGTTCGCCAATGTCCTGCAGCATGCTGGCTGCGTGAGAGCGCAGCCTGTCCCAGGAGTCGTAGGCATCCATATAGGCAGTAGGGAAGGTAACGCCGAATTCGCGCACCATACCTACGTTGTGATCGATCGGACTTTTGATGAGTGCTGACATATTCAGCGGATCGAAGAAGTGCTCACTCTTGAAGAGGGCCCTGAGTACTGGCAGCAGATCGTAGTTATTATTTCTGAAAATGTCTGCCAGTGGGGTGATCACATTTGTCTCTACCGCATCGTCGATGAGGTAGTATACAAACCAGCGGTATAATTTGCGAACGATAAATTTCGCGCATTCCGGCTGGGCAAAGATGATGGTCAGCAGGTCATCGAGTTCAGTCGCGCCATCCTGACCGGTTTTGCCGGTGATCTTTTTATTGCTGTAAAAGTCGGAGAATTCTTTGTTTTCGATATCGTGCTCGGTACTCTCAAAGTACGTAGTGATGGTATTGGCATTGATGCGGAAACCAGTGAGCACGCGGGCGGTAGCACGCACGTCTTCTTCGGTGTAGTGGCTATCGGGGCCTTTACCAACGGTGAACAATTCATGGAGTTCACGTGCATAGTTTTCATCCGCGCCCGCTTTGGAGTTGAGGTATCCGTTCAGATATCTCAGCATGGCAGGGTCGAGGGTGATTGCTTTCGTGAGTGTTTTGAAATTGCCCACAGCGTTTGCACGCAGGGTGGTGTTGTACTTGTAGATGTAGCGGGAGTCGTGGGTCATATCCATTTCAGTCACGAAGTGGTTATGCCAGAAGAGCGTCATTTTCTCCTGTATGCTACGGCCTTGATTGATCATGACACCAAGCCACCAGGCTTTGTAGGAGTTCCAGCGTTTGCCATCTTCATCATCGGAGGAAGGTGGGGGTGAGTACACCCAGGTTTCGCCGGGAAGTATGCCATGTTCATCCTCGCCATAGATGTTGACAGGTTGAGTAGTAACGGCGGTGACGGTGGTGAGCAGGGCTTCCACGGCCTGGTCCATGCCGAGACTTTTCACCCATGCAATATCTTCAGGAGTGGCGCCAAACATGGTACGTTTGAGCAGGTGCACTGCCTGGGCGGTATCGAAAGTGCCGGTGTATGCGGAAATACCTGAATCCGTACGCGAACCGGTGGTAGTCGCTTTCACTGCTGGCTGTCGTTTTGCTGATAGCGAAAGGAATTGTCTGCGATCCATAAGGTAATTGATATGGTTATATGGTATTAGGGATGAGTTTTAAAATATAGGCTTTTACACGGTACCTGAATAAGGGTACAAGTTAGTAAAAATTTTAATGAATGGGAGGAAAATTGTGGATTTGTTTAGGGATTTGTTTAGGGATTATTTCAACCTTCAATTTCAATATGATATTATGCTTATCATTTTGAAATTCATTTAATTTCAAAATGATAGAACTTTTGTCAGCCCTTGTTTACAAAGGAAAAACCGCCTATATTCATTTAGACCAAAACAATTAAAAGACATTAATCTCAGGATGATGATTGAGCTCAACGATGATAATTCAGTTTCTAATTACTTTAAATCTGCCAGGTTAGGTATTAATAGTATCGCAACATTATTCGATCGGCATGAGAAGGAGATTCCGGTTTATGATGAGCATGTTCAGTTAGCGGATCTGGTATCCAACCCCGAGGCAGTGCTACCTGTTTACACATTGACTGGGAATATTTTTAAAAGAGGGGAATTGTATATCTACATGAAAGATAATAGTTTACTTCCTGCATGGGATAAGCATGACCTGATTTTATTGAAGAGTGTTGACCAGGCGGTACTGGTAGCTGGTGATAAGTATTATTTCGTGCTGGAAGATAAGAGGGAATTAGCGGGTGTTTTAACACATGATGAGACTCATTTTATTATCACACCTGATAATGAGGAGTATGATAAGGAATGGTTGAAACCCTGTGCTGTTCTAAAGATGTACAAAATTATGGGCGGGTTAAAAAAGGAAGAGGCGCTCAGGGAGCGGGAGAAAAAGGGATAAGCCACCCCTGAAGATTCAGGGATGGGGTGCTGGAAAAACCATATTTGAAGTCAATGAGCAATTATTCAAATTCTACTCCTAACTCTTTCCAGTATTCTTCACATTCTTTCAATTCTCTTTCCCTGATTTCTTCTTCGGTTGGAAGAGGTTTTGTTCGACCTCCAAACCTGGGTACAAATGGCCATTCTTCCAGCAATTTCACATCTGCCGGATTATTTGGATCAAAAGACCTTCTCAACCAATAACCAGGTCCCACCTCTTTCATCCGATTTCCATATGCAAACCTATATCCCGTTGAAGCACTAACCGGCGTGCCTTTTCTGGACATTTCACTCAAATATTTCAATTCCGCACTCATTTCTTCTGCCTGCTCTTTCGTCTTAATAATTTCATGCAGGGAATTAGGTACGTAGTACCTTTTATTCTCGATAGTTGGGCGCTTAGGCTTTTTTACCCGTATTCTAATCATTTATGTATTTTTTCAAAAGTGAAATAATTAAACATTGTTTCTAACTCTCTATTTTTTTCTAACTCTTCTTTATCTAACTTCTCGAACAGAGTTTCTATATCCCTGAAATCAAATGGGTTTTCATAAAATCCTGTTCCTTTCCTTTTTACCCTCACGTAATATTTAATACCATACATCACAAATCGCTCACTCAAATAATCATAATTCTGCTTAATCATCCGGAAGTAGTAGTAAGCCCTGGAATTGGTTGATCCATCTAAACCAACCATGCGATAAGGATTTCTATCTAAATACCCTTTTGCAAAATTCAAAATGGTCGAAAACACCATGGAATAATCAGCATGATTTATGCTCTCCATATCTTTTATTCGCCCCTTTCTATCCACCGGGCCAAATGCCAGATTATACGTATCATTAAATAATTCCTGCGGCTTATCGTCTATTTGCATTTTGATCCTCTTTTTTCTTCCACTCCTCAAAACCGTATAAAAAAATCCCTCATTCCCTTTCTCAACATCAACCTGATATACCCTATCAAAATCAAGCTTAACAAACATTGAATGCTATTTTAAAATGGATTAACAATACGCTCCCCTCCCGCACTTCCATGCGCTCAATTTCTTCCTCATAAAGTATATCTTATCTAATATCGAATAGTACTACCTGTGGCTAATAATACTACCCTAAATAGCTAATTGATTTTCCGGTTTTTCAATTGATAATAAAAACACCCATCCCCTCTAAAACACAATAGCCGCGAAGGATCTACCGACCCTCGCAGCTATACCATAAATGTACAGAGATAAACAATTACCTTCCTACTATTTTCCATTCATTTTAAAAATGAACAAACTCAAATGAATAAACTCATCTCCCCCTCTTTCTCATTCACTGCCACCTCCTGCCCCACCATCACTCATTTTGATGAGGTATTAACGCTAATCAGAAATTTTATAAAAGAACAAGAATTTTAAGCTAAATCCAATTGACTCAAAATGCAATAAAACAATGTGTTCTAAATAACAAAGCTTGCATCGCACTGCCAGATTCGAAATTGTTAATCCAGTTTCTTTATGCTCACATCTGTAAAATAGCCAAGCGTTTCCGGACCAATCCAAAGGCCTACGCTTCCACGCAGATTTTTGCCCTGCTTCAGGTCATTGACAATCAAAGTAGGCTGTTCTGCACCGTTGATATAGAACTTGGCCGTTTCATCTTTTACTTCAATTTTCACCCTGATCCATTCAGCCGGCATCATATCAGCATAAGCCTCGTATTTTTCTGGTGTTTCTGCTCGCGATCTCTCCCAGGGATAGCCCGGCAACGAAACATACTGAGTCGAATGATTCCTCCGTACCTGATCATTTGCCCGGCCGTTGGTTGGACGAATGTAAAACAGCTCCATTTTGGAGGTATCCTTACTCACCCGAAAGGCAATGCCAACAAACCCACGTGCGCCTCCTCCGGCATTCATTTGTGGTTGTCCTGAAATTGTTGCTTCAATGATACCATTATGAAAATCGATATTTTTGAGCAATGCAAATGTCTTTTCGTTAATGGCGGTCTTCGGCATTTGTAAAGCCAGCGCGTTTTTACCTTTATAATCTGACTGCGCAACAGTTACCTGGTAAGGAATAACATTATCAGGAGCCAGAGAAATATTCTGCGCTTGAGACGATGCAAATAAAAACGCACTCATTCCCAAAGTAATCAATAAAACTTTTCTCATTGGAACTGATTTTAGTAGATATTTCAATGCTATTATTTTCATTTGAACAGTAAAGTTCAGCAAACTATTCAAAGCAAAAACCAATCTTTCTTCATTGGCTGTCAGACAGTCTTTTTGCTGATAACTTCTTTAAAAAACATGCCTCCTTTCTTAAAGGACTTACTTTTTGGGTGTAATTTCCAGTGATGATACCCCCCTCGTACCGGGTGATGGTATGCCCACTAAGAAGAGCCCCAAAAAAAAGAGCGTTTTAAGATTTTAAAGATATGATATAGTGTTGATTAAAGGCAGCCAGAAAACAGAAAAGCCGCGTAAATCATGTGATTTATGCGGCTTTGATACTGCTTGATGCTTTTGTTGTGACCCCGCTCGGGCTCGAACCGAGGACCCAAAGATTAAGAGTCTTTTGCTCTACCAACTGAGCTACGGAGTCATCTCTTATCACCACATATCGTGTGGTTGGGGTTGCAAAACTACAACCTTTATTAATATTTCACAAAAATAATTTAACTTAAATTTCTTTAATTTTTAAAAACCTCCGGATATACCCCCGGTTAAAATATACTCAGTTATGGAAACAGCATACATTGTAGCCGGATACAGAACCGCTGTGGGAAAGGCTAAACGTGGCGGATTCCGCTTCTATCGCCCCGACGATCTCGCCGTAGATGTCATAACAGGTTTGTTAAAAAGCGTCCCCCAGCTTGACCCAAAGCGCGTCGATGACCTTATCGTAGGGAACGCCGTCCCAGAAGCTGAACAAGGTCTCCAGATAGGCAGAATGATCTCCGTCAGAGCCCTCGGCATCGAAGTACCCGGCGTAACCGTAAACAGATACTGCGCCTCCGGCCTTGAAACCATCGCCATCGCTACCGCCAAAATTCAATCCGGTATGGCCCACTGCATCATCGCCGGTGGCACCGAAAGTATGAGCCTGGTACCCGTAGCCGGCTGGAAAACAGTGCCGAATTTTAAAGTCGCCAGCACCACGCCAGAATACTACCTCGGCATGGGCCTCACCGCCGAAGCCGTGGCCAAAGAATACAACATCTCCCGCGAAGACCAGGACCTCTTCGCCCTCAACTCTCATCAAAAAGCCATCAAGGCTATCCAGAACGGCTACTTTAAAGAAGGGATCCTCCCCATCAACATCGATGAAGTATATGTTGATGAGAAAGGTCGCAAACAACAACGCTCCTACACCGTCGATACCGACGAAGGTCCCCGTGCCGATACATCTGCCGAAGCCCTCGCCAAACTAAAACCCGTTTTTGCCGCTGGTGGCAGCGTCACCGCCGGCAACTCCTCTCAGACCTCCGACGGCGCCGCCTTCGTAATCGTCATGAGCGAAACCATGGTCAAAGAACTGGGATTGACTCCCATCGGTCGCCTCGTTGGTTGCGCTTCCGCAGGTGTACACCCACGTATTATGGGTATCGGCCCCGTTGCTGCCATTCCGAAAGTTTTGCAACAAACTGGAAAGACCCTGAACGATATCAACCTCGTTGAACTGAATGAAGCCTTTGCCTCTCAATCTGTAGCCGTGATCCGCGAACTGGGCATCGACCCCGATATCGTTAATATCAATGGCGGCGCCATCGCCCTGGGCCATCCCCTTGGCTGTACCGGCGCCAAACTCACTGTTCAAATCCTCAGTGACCTGAAACGACTCAATCAAAAATATGGCATCGTCACCGCCTGCGTAGGTGGTGGTCAGGGAATAGCCGGTGTCATCGAAAGATTATAAAAAACTTATAAAAATCAATCTCAAAAGATCACAAATCATTATTAAAAGATCACAAAAACCCGCATCGAAAAATTACAAAAAAGAGAAATGCCTCCTGAATCAAGGAGGCATTCCCCTTTTTACATCTATATCCCAAAACCAATAAATAATTGATTCTCAATCCCACTAATTATATTTCTTCTATATTCCCCCCATACTCTTCCCCCCGCAATACCTTCCTCCCTACTTTTAGGTTTTAAGAATACTCAATCAATAACCATTTAAAAAATCTCCATGAAACCACTTACCTGGCTCTGTTGCTGTGCCCTATTGCTATTCGCATGTAATAAACAACAGGAAGCCAAATTGTCTTTAAACACTGAAACTATAGCTGCCACCCCCGTCAGCAAAATCACTAGCAAAAAGATCTTTATCCACTACATGCCCTGGTTCGAAACACCCGATTCCAAAGGCACCTGGGGATACCACTGGAAAATGAACACCCAAAACCCGGACATCATCACCAATGGTAAAAGACAAATCGCTACTTACTATTACCCTAAAACCGGTCCTTATTATTCCAGCGATCCGGCCATTATCGAGTACCAACTCCTCCTCATGAAATACGCCGGTGCCGATGGCGTCTTCATCGACTGGCCAGGTACCAGAGCGCTCTACGACTACTCTGACAACCTCGCCAATTCCAATGCCCTTATCAACAAACTGAATGCTGTCGGTCTGCAATTCGGTATCGTCGAAGAAGACAGGAACTGGGATGCCGGCAATACCTCCGGTGCCCATGGCGATTTTGTCTACATGCAAAACAACTACTTCAATCAATCCAATTACCTCACTACCAATGGTACCCCGGTCGTGCTCAACTTCGGTCCCATCACCTTTCATCAATCCTCCCAATGGGATGCTATCTTAAATGGTATCAGCCCGAAACCCAAAGTACTTCCGCTCTTTGGCTTTACGTCCGAAGTCGGATCCAACAATACCGGTGGTGAATTCCCCTGGATCTACCAGGATCATCCCTCTGTTGTGAATAACTACTATGCCCAGGCTGCGAACTTCGCACTATCTGTGGGGGTAGTTTATCCTGGCTTCAATACGTTCTATGCCGCCGGTGGTGCCGATGGCCCTACCTGGCAGATCGCCTATAACGGTACCAGCACCTTCTCTACCATGCTGGATAAGGCCCTTGCCTCTTCTGTGGGCATTATTCAATTTGCTACCTGGAATGACTATGGTGAAGGGACCATGATCGAACCTACTGAAGAATTCGGCTACTCTTTCCTCACTACCATGCAAACAAAACTGGGCGTTCCATATGGACAGCATGAACTGGAAGTCATTTATCAATTGTACCAGGCTCGCAAATCTTATGCTGGCAATACTACCATTCAGGCGCAACTGGACCAGGTATTCACCTACCTCGCCAATCAACAGGTGGCACAAGCCGAAACTTTGCTCAACAACCTTGGTGGTAACAATAACTCCACAGGTGTGTATATCAAAAACAAATGGCTGAGCACCTACCTCTATGAAGATAATGGTCAGGTGAAATACAGCTCTTCCAATTCCGGTAACCAATATAAATGGATACAGGAAACGGTGAATGGACACATCCGTTTCAAAAACCTTTCTACTGGCCACTACCTGAATATTGAACACCTCTATTCTTATGTGGAAAGTGCTGATGTACCCAATACATATTATAGCAGCTACTGGGTGCTGGAAAGTTATAATGGATATACCAGGTTGAAAAATGAATGGCAAAGCACTTATGTAAATCTTGAAAATCAAAGCGGATTGGCCCAGTGCACAACAGTGCCGGACTACTTTGAAAGTAGCCAATGGACACTCCAACAATAAAAACAATAAAATAATAAATTCTATACCGGCCCTTTTCAAACCTCCGCCCCAAAGCAAAAGCCTGAAAAGGGCCGGTGCTTTTATGAGCATCAACTCTTCCTTACAATAATTAGCTGGTGATACCGCTGCGGCTTTTGCCGGAATGATAGTCGTGCAGAAAACAAAGACAAGTGCTTAAGGGACTACCTATCACCATTAAGCACCCAAATAAAAGGGGGCAGTATCATTAATAAATGAAACTCCTGAGAAACGCATACAATGGAATCTGGCTCCATCAGGTATCCGAATTAAAACCTTCATGAAAGAGGGAATTCACCAACAGGGAATGAAAACTATTTTCAAAGAAAAGAGGGTGTATCTGAAATTAGATACACCCTCTTTTTGCTAGCAGAAAAAACTATTCTACCCAGTAAGTTAAAGTCACCACAATATACCCATCACTACCTACCTGACTATCACTCAGCGTAACAGTCTGAGATACTACACCATCCCAGTTACCCGGATTAGCGCCGAACTGATAAGTACCTGCTGGCAGGTCATAAATCTCGTAACTTTCACGCGCAGCATTGTAAGTAACGCCGGTGGACTGATTGATGGCCCAAAAACCATACAGACCAGTACTACCTGTGTATGGATTACCGTAAATGTCTACCAGTTCAATACGTACATTGTAAGTAGTAGCTACCGCTGGCTTTGGTGTTGCAGCAAAAGTGTTCGCAAAAAATAAAATTGACAGAAGACTGCAAATGAGTGAGAACCTCATGGGCTAAAACAAATTTAAATTGAGGGAATTGACATATCAGCCGTAAGGTATAATAATTTGATAAAAATTATACATTAAGATAATGTTACAAAACATACAGCCCTCTGTAAGGTAATGGCTTGCGGCCACCCTGAACTGTGCTTTTATTATTTCTTTCCCGTCGATACATAATCATACGGCACCTGATCCGCCAGCTTCTCAAATCCCCAATACCCACTAAACAACATCGCCAACGGATCCACACAAACCCCCTCCTTACTAAACGTACAATCCGGTTGAAAAAACCGTATCATCGACTCCTGCTGCCGTGGCAATCTCCCCATCATTCTTGCATATTTATTCGCCTCCAGCTCCTTCATATAACTTACCATCAGCATATTCTCACAATGCAATACATACTTATCCTCCAGGGAATCAGAAGGCTTCATTAAATCAACTGGCTTTAACGCTATCGGTATCCTGTAATTCACATAATTGCTATCATCAGAATACGCATCCCTGTTCAACATGATCTTCCCATTCTTCACAATCGTATCATGCACATACCCCCGCTGCCGCGGCCGCCTGACTATCTCATTCACCACAAAACCTTCTTCCTCCGTATTTCCTTCAATCAATGACCTGAAGAAATGTAATGAAGATCCATGAAACACCGTCTCCCTATTCGCCAGCCACTGCCGCATCTGCGCCTTCTTCTTCGTCGTCATACTCTCATAAAAAGCATATCCATAATAAGAGATCGTATGATCCCTGTCTGAATTCACATATTGCTTCAGCATAAAACGGATCTTATACCCCAATGCCGCATTATTAATAACCAGGTAATCTTCCGTACTCGCCTTCAATGCCTGCTCCGCATTATTATACCCAATATCCAGAATTTCATCATTGGTAATCACACAATTCTTTGCAAAATCCGTCTTCCCAATAAATGTTTCTTTGAACGTTTTAATATACGCCTCCCGCTTAGGATCACGCTTCACCTCAAATGCCTTCAGCACCGTCGCCTTTGGTTGCAGGGTGATCTTTATATTCACATCCTCTGTATTAATATCCAGGTAATTCGATGCCGTCTCATACCCCACATAAGAAGCAATCAACTCATACCGACCCGCTACAATCCCTCCAATACTAAAACTACCCTTCTCCGTCGTCGTACCACCCTTGCTCGTATTATTGATAAATACCGTTGCAAAACCCAGTGGCTTGCCATCCGTAGCTGACACCACTGTACCTGTAATTTTGACCTGTGCAAAAATGACCTCCGTCAGTGTGATCAAATAACCGAGGATTAAAAATCGTTTCATGGGCGCGAAATAACATCGAAGCACGATTGCCATTTTGTTAATATCGATGTACTGGCAGGATGTGCAGACAAAACACACATTTTTAAATAAAAATATTCATGAAAGAGGGAATTTACCAACCTGAATAAAATCCATTTTCAGAAAAAAATATCATAAACAGACAAAATTTACCAACCTGAATAAAACCCATTTCCTCAAAAAAATATCATAAACAGACAAAATTCGCCAACCTGAATAAAACCCATTTCCTCAAAAAAAAAGGGTGTATCAAAAGTTTGATACACCCTCCTTTAATTCGGATACCTGGTGGAGCCAGATTCCATTTTATGCCATTCTCAGGAGGTTCATTTTTTTATGATCCACCCTCTTTTCAATATTATCAATAGTTAGGATTTTTCGTCTCCGCACTCCCCTCTCCTCCCGGATTCAGATCCGCCTCATCCGCCGGCACATCCCAGTAATCCATGAAGTTGAAATTGATTGTCACATTACTATTCAGTTTCCCGGCTGCCGTCAGGAAGTTATTCCCATAACTACCCCCGCCTGATCCAATATCATAAGACCATCCCCAACGACGCATATCATAGAATGACAACCCTCTGAATACCAATGACACTCTCCTTTCCATCACCAGCTCCTGCATCGCATTTACTGCTGTCAATCCCGTGCCGGTCACAGCTGTCACACCCGCACCCTGGTAACTTCTCACTGCATCTACATATGCTAATCCGGCATCCGTATTTCCCAAACGGATATTCGCCTCTGCCAGCATCAACGCATTTTCTTCGTAACTACCTGCTATAAATTGTTCATAACCACCTATCTCAGTACTCCCATACACATACACACCTGATGTGCCATTACCACCATCTAAAATACTCCACCTCGTACCAAATGATAAATCATCCAGGTATTTGGTTGCCGTATCAAAATTGTTTGCCACGCGCTTATCACCAGTATGGAAGTTCTGCATAAAGCGCTCTCCCAATCTGAATGTAGTCGATGTATTCACACCCGTGGTTAACACAGACACTGTACCACCTGATGCGGAGAAGAAACCATTCGCTGCAGCACTTCTGCCCGTGAATACATAGTCTCCGTTCTTGATACCACTTGTCGCCAGGGTCAACACTTCATTCCAGTCTGCCGTCGTCATCGGTGTCGTTGAAGTCGTAGTGATCGATGCACTCAGGTCCTTATTCACAAAAGGCGCCAGTTTATTCACCAGCAGGTTTCTCGCCAGCAACGTATTGATGTTCCTCACCCACATATCAGTCGTCAACACCCCACCATTACCTACCTGGCAAAAAGAAGGAATCAGCTGTCCCAACACCGTACTATAATCTGTAGTACTCGTGATGCCTGTCTGCAACAGACTCGCTGCTTCGTTAAGGTAATCATTGGACAATGCAATGATACTATCCTTAATCAGGTATTTGTTAGACGTACCACCAAATGTATCGATCCTTAATCCTGAATAATACAAAGAACCGATCTGTGAATACGCAAATCCTTTCCACCAATAACACCATGCCTTGATCGTATTGGAACGGGTAGTAGCATCGCCACTGAATGTAATTCCATCTACCAGACTCAATACCTGGTTCAGTGTATTGTTCATCGCATACATATTCAACCACTGATAGTAAGTAGGGTTATAACCCGACCCTGTTTGTGCACGGGTATTATTCGCACGCATCAGACTTACATTCGCAATACCTGTTTCTGTCTTGGTACCGTCGTCGAGTATAAAGTATTCAGGAATGCTTATGGTACTTATCAACTGGTTCGATGCCTGTGCACCCACCACATCACCTAACAACTCCGCATAACCAAAAGGCAATGAAAAATAACTATCGCCCAACCAGTCGTCACCCGTCTTAAAACCGTTGACGTACACACCACCTGTAGCCAGTGAGATCAGGCCGGACTCAGTATTCACATTCCCATCCACGGTAGGCAGGTTCGGATTTCCTACATTCAGTTCTTTCTTGCAGGACAGTGTTCCTAATAATAGCAAACTGCAAACAAGAGATAAGATATATTTATTATTACTCATGATGATGTTCCCTTTTAAAATAAAAATTTAGAATCCTACATTTAAACCTACCTGATATGATCTCATGTTAGGAATGGTACTGTGGTCAATCCCTCTGTCGAACGATGAGTTAGCCGCGCCTGAACTGATTTCAGGATCAAAGCCGTTATATTTCGTCACCGTCAGCAGGTTCCTGCCTGTGAATACCACCTGCAGTTTGTTGAACTTTTGTGTATGAAGGATTCTTGCCAGATCAAATCCTAAGGAGACATTTCTCAGACGCAGGAAAGAAGCATCTTCATAAAAATAATCCTTGGTCGCATTGTTACCCGGTCCATACAGACTACCCCATGAACTGGAATACGCACTACCATAGTAAGCAGTGTAAGCAGCTTTTCTGCCATTGATAGTAACCGGTTTTGCGAAGTCGCCATCTATACCATCACGATACATCCACTCTTTGGTCTGGTTGTACAGATGACTACCATATACCCAGTCAAACTGGAAGGAGAGGGTAATGAAATTCTTATAGGTGAACTGGTTGATAAATGATGCATTGAATTTAGGATTCGGATCACCAAATGCCGTGGCACTTTCTTCGAACTGTATGGCTCTGGTAGCAGTATCTACCACACGACCTTCTACAATTTCATACTTGCCTTTATCAGCATCTGCAAAATACTTGGAACCATCTCCCTTCACAGCATCCTTACTCCTCAAAGCCTTGTAACCATAGATCTGTCCGATCTTCTGACCAGCTGTCAGTGTCAGTGCCGTACTACCTGCAGCAGATGTTAAGATGATATCTGCCCCACCACGTATCTTGTCAATCCTGGATGTTTGCTTACCAAAGTTGGTAGTGAAATCCCATCCGAAATTCCTTGATTTATACACAGGAATATTCACCTGGAACTGTATCCCTTTTGACGACATATCGATGGCATTTGTCAACACAGAAGTACTACCAGTAGATAGCGCAGAGCTTACTTTGTAGATCACATTTTCTGCTTTACGCGTCCAGTAAGAAAATGATCCATTCAAAGAGCCTAACCAGTCACCATTCAACAACGTCACAGAGAAATCGGTACCAATTTCAAACTCTTTAGAGACCTCTACTTTCAGGTCAGGATTCTGTGAGGTGGCAGGATTGGAATAATACAAAGAAGATCCCAATGTACCCTGGTTCAATGTAGGATACCTGTCAAAAACACCCGGTTGTGTACCCGCTTCGCCATACGCAGCGCGGATCTTGAAGTAAGGTACCACATGTTCCAGCCCTTTCCAGAAGTTAAAGGAAGAAGGTAATACATAACCGTTTGTATGCGGGAAAGTAAATGGTTTAGACCCGCTACCAAATGCGGAAGACCAGTCACTTCTAAATCCACCGGATATACCACCCCAATCGCCAATATCAAATTTCTGATCAATGAGGTAACCAAAGGTCACGAAAGTTTCCTGGTAATCTCCGTTGGTAGGCTCGGTGGTAGAGGTAGAAGTAGGTGCTATATAAACGGCGGACGCAGAGGCGAGATTAATAGGAGAAGTGGTAGGCAAGCCTAAACCATATATATCATATTCCCTGTACTTTCTCTGGCGGTAATCATACGATGCGAGCGTAGTTGTTTGAATGGGAAGGTTCCAGCCAAAGTCTTTTTTGAAATCAGTCCTGAAGTAAGCACTTCCGATGAAGTTCTGGAACGTAGTCGTATAGTTCCACTGATCAATTTCACCAGTACGGTCTGTAGCAAAGTAAGAGGCTTTTGTATCCCAATACTCTGCATTTGCATTACCCGTCTGGTTAAAGTAGGTCCATGTTGCGCGTTCTGTTCTGTAGTTGATACCATACTTCGCATCTACCTCCAGGAAGTGATTGATCTTGTAGTTGGCATTCAGGCTTTGTACGATATCAATCTTATTATCCAGCCCATCTGCATACTCCTGTACATAGTATGGATTAAAGGCATTGATACTTAAGAAATCGGCAGTCTGATAGGCAGGAGAATGTCCATCTGCCATCTTCCATTTTAAACTGAAGAAAGGAGAAGTATTCAGGAAGCTGTAGATGTTACCGACATTCCCTGCCACGTTACCTCTACCGTAGAGATAACCACCTGGGGCCCCGAGACCCGGTGTCAGTGTATTTTTGGTGTAGATAACCTGTGTAGTGGAGCGGAGATGAAAACCTTTGAATACCTCAGTGCCTATGTTGGCGGTTAGGTTCGTGCGGTCTACATAACCATTGTGCATAACAGGACTCAAAGTATGATTATTGGCGAATGCCATATTGAAATCCGTCTTATCTGTGCCCCCTGAAAAGTTGATCGCATTGTTCCAGGTACTACCTGTTAAGAACATCTCTTTGAAGTGATCATAATATTTCAGGTTCATGTTGTACGGCTTGTCTGCAATGTTGTTGGGATTCAATATTCCATAACGGGTAGCACCTCCATAAGTATAACTGATACCAGAATAGTCGCCATACTGATCAAGGGCCAGAATATTGCCACTGGCATCTACCACATTATTATTACCATCAGTGAGATAGGGATGTTTGCTGGCTTTAGTTACACCACCACTGTTGATGTAATTATTAATGGAGTAACTGGTGCTATAGTTCACTTCCAGACGACCGGATTTACCCTTTTTAGTAAAGAGCTGAATAGCACCATTTGCACCCTGTGCACCATACAGCGCAGCAGAAGCAGCACCTTGTACCACTTCGACTCTTTCTACGTTGGCAAGATCGAGACTATTAAAATCAGTTGCAGCTACCTGCACACCATCTAACATGATGAGGGGTTTAGTACCACCCTGAATGGTGTTCACACCTCTGAGGAGGATGTTCACCGGGTCACTGGGGTTACCACTTACAGTAGAAATCTGCGCACCGGGTATTTTACCAACCAGTGCCTGGTCCACACTGGTGGAAGCACCCATCAGCTTATCACCAGAAACAGATTCTACGGATATACCCAGCCTTCTCTTGCTGGTAGGCGTTCCTGTCCCGGTGACAACAAATTCAGTCAAAATCTTTTTGTCATTCCCCAATTGTACACTGATGGGTAAACCATCTACAGTGACTTCTTTTGTTTCATATCCAACTGCTGTGATGATAAGCTTCTGACCTTTGGAAGCCATAATGGTGAAAGCGCCACTAATGTCGGCTACTGTACCTCCACCCCCTTTAATTTTGATAGTAGCACCAGGAATAGCTTGCCCCGATTCATCTTTAATAATACCGGTGACCTTGGTTGATTGTGCAAATAATGAAAACGTATAGACATGGCACATCAGTACCATTAGGCATAGAAAACCCTTGATTCTCATAATTGTGATTTAAAATGACAGTAGATAACCTTGTGATCAAATATTAGCTACGCACGGGTTGCTGGCATCGCCCACCATAGCAGTCTTTTCATTGTTTCGTTATTTTAAGTAATAGTAAACCTGCATGCCGGAATGGCAACGGCATGCGCTACAGCACAAGAAAAGGGTTATTACGTTAATTAATCTTACGGTAAACGGTTCGTCTTTTCGGTCCTGCCATTTGGTTGAAATGGCTCGTTCATCTGGTTAGAATTAAGTTAAATAGTTTTACTGTAAAAGCAAATCTCTTACAAAGGTAATCAATAGATGTCCATCACAATGTCAGCCTATAAATATTGATTAGATTTTGGTTATTTGGATTTTGATTTTGGTTGTTATGTTAAATATAGAGACTTGGATGATAATTTCATAATTTTTATAACAAAAAATGTAAATAATGTAATATAGAATTATTTATAATATATTTAAAAGTACCGCAAGTATTGAGGTTCAGAAAATTGTAAAGGGGGGACGCGCCCCCCTTACAGTGTGATGCCCATCATCACGGTAACTCTGTTAAAAGTATAATCTGTGGTGGTAAAGGTGCCTAATGGCCTTTGCGTCTGCCAATCCAACACTGCAGTCTTTGTTTTGAATGCTGCATGCGCATAACCTGCTGATAAATGAAATGAACTATTATATCTCCACCTGAATTTATATCCCAATCCCGCATGTATATAAGTGCCGGCTACGTTCTGATCCGGTTCTCTGGAATTTTGTAGCGACCACTGTTTACGTGTTAACCATGGAATGGCTTTGCCCGCACCTGCATAAGAAAAGAAAGTTCGCTCCTCCTTACTGAAATCATAACGAAGATCTCCGAATACCGGTACTGACCTTGCCTGATAATCATCTAACCCAATCCCCACACCTATCTGGTATTGATAGGCAAACCTATATCCTGCAATGCATCTCCACACAGATCCCTTCTTATCAGAAAATTGTAACCCTGCTTCATCTATATTATAAAAACCATTAGGCGCTATTTTAGGATATACCTTCTCCTGCTTCACACTATCCATCTCTGCACGATTAAACACTAACGTATCTTTTACCCTGTTCTCTATTTTCAATACCCCATTCTCTGTCGAAAAGATATGCCCCCTGATCACACTGCCATTCTTAAAATATAGTACATCCAGCTTTCGCTGCGCAGTCAATCCCTGCATAGCCAACAGCCCTGCACATAACAACAGTATATATTTCATAGTAATTATTTAATGACGATGCCAATCTTACTTAACAAGGCAGGTTTACTTAAATTAGAATAATCGTACTGGTACAAACCATCTTTGGCTGTTACCAACAGTACATGATTGTTTGGGATCACATCATAGGCTTCTATGTCTTTCACGGTTTGCTTCGTCTCTACATTCAATGGATCAGTGGCATCCATAAAGTGTAAGCCATTTGTACCTTCACATACAAACAGGTTGTTGCCATCAATACCTAATCCATAAGGCCCTGTCATGACATAGCTTTTCAACAATTGCGGGTTTTTCACATCTGCTATATTAATTACGTCCAGTTGATTCTGATTACCCGCGCAGGTTGTACCGGATCTTAATGTCACATACGCCGTTTTCCCTTCTACCACTACAGGATCACAGGATTGAATGTGTGAGAAAGTACCTGCAGCTACCGGCATTTCAGGATTGCTCACATCATAAATGAGCATGCCGGTGGTGCTGCCAATAAAGATGTAATGATCGTATGGGAAAATAGTTTCGATATTAGCAAAAACAGTAAAGTTGTTTTTCTTCACAGGTTCATTGGCCTGTTGTACATTAAAGACCTGGATACCGTAATAATCCACTGTATACAGGGTATTATTCATCAGCCCAAAACGTGCGGTAGAACCAGCTTTGCCGGTAACAGAAGGTACAGATACATTTGAGCTGTTCGAAACGGTGACACTGTTGGCCGCACTATTATATACATAAACACCATTCCAGCTGTCTAAATTACAGGTATTTGAAAGCACGGTATCTCTTATTTCGAAACTGGTGATTATCCCTCTCAGCGTATCGGCAATGATACCATATTCATATTGCCGCTGGGGGAATACATTGTTCAGTCTTTTTGTCTGGCGGATGTTGTGAGGATCGCTGATGTCCAGCGCCACAAGGTCGATGTAACTGTCCACATACATCACATTCCCTTTTACAGCCAGGTCTACATTGCCGGGGATGTTGATAAATGCGATTTTTTGTGGGGAAGATGGGTTGGAGTTGTCGATGACGTGGATACCTTTGTTCAGCTCGTTCAGGAAGATGTAGTTGCCGTAGAGATAGATTTTACCTGGTGATACAATTTCGTGTGGAGACTCGCTACGGATAGAAGATCTAAGGGAATCGAGACTGGCGTAAACAGGTGTGTATATTTTTGAAGGAATGTTGTTGGTACATTTATCCTTCAAACAGCTGCTTAGCATAAACAAATACACGGCCAGCAGCGCTGTCGGAAACAGTCTGGTTGATGCTACATACATGGGAAATAGGTTTTCATTAGAACGAGACGACTGTTCCAAAAGTTACAACTTACGAAAAGCTGCTTCGGCCGGAGGCCGAAGCAGCTTTTCGTGCGGGCGATTATTACCGACCGGCTTTTCGCCGGTCGGTAATAATCGCATCTAAATAAATCTAAAAGCAAAAAGCCCTCCCAAATGGGAGGGCCTACTCATCGTTCTACGTTTTTATCTTACCTCATCCAAAATAGCATGATCTATCCCCCTCACGACCTGTACCTCCGGCTTTATCAACTCCAACACCGCAATACTATTCTCCCCTTTTTTCAACCACTCCGCCGGCACAAACACCGTCTGCTGTGGCCCCACTTCCCAGTACCTTCCTAAATTATGCCCATTCACCCACACCACACCTTTCCCCCACTGGCTCATATCCAGGTAAGTATCACCTACCGCATCCAGTTTAAAACCACCCTCTCTCAGCACCGGCTCATTCACCCCAACTTTTCCCGCCTTCACTACCGGCACATTACTAAACGGCAAAGAATACATCTCCCATCCTTTCAACTCCTTTCCACCAAATACCACGCTCTCTGTAATCCCTTTCTTATTCTGCAATAAATAAGGTCCAAAATTGATCCTCCCTAAGTTCTCCACCAGGATCTCCAGTCGCACTTTCCCTTTCGGTAATGTCACCTGCAAACTATCCTGCTTCAACCTTCTATCCAGCGTACCCACTCTCTTTCCATTCACATACACAATCCCATAATCCCTCAATGCATTGATCTTCAGCACACCCGCTTTACCACCATCCACCGTCGTTCTATATAAAACAAATCCATAGGCCTGTTTCAAATCTTCAAAAGTCAGTGGGGTCGCATGCTTCACTGCCGCCGGCAATAAACTGAATACCCCAGTCGCCTGTGTTAATGTAACAGCAGGAATAGTGATCACACCTCTCTTCGCCGGCACGGCTGGCAATGTCTGCCCCGGTTGCAAATGCTTTGCTATCACCGCACGGAACTGCATGTATTTTTCCGTCGCATTACCTGCCTCATCCAATGGCGCATCGTAATCGTAACTACTTATCTGCGGCTCATAAGGATCCTTATCATTCGCATTTGCCCCATTCATAAATCCACGCGTTGTACCACCATGGAACATATACATGTTAATAGAAATACCCGCACTCAACACACTATCCAATCTACCCAGGTATTGCTGATACGGTACGGTGTGATGTTTTGTACCCCACCAGTCAAACCATGCAGGATACCATTCAGCAATATAAAAAGGCCCTTTTCCGCCATGATTTTCGCGTATCAGTTTCTTTACCTTCACTGGGTTATCCTGCCCATTAATAGCCGGTAATAAGCCCGGTAAATGCCCGTTTTTAATCGCTGCTTCCGGATCGCAGGTAAACAGCAATCCATCAAAACCTGCATCGACAAACATCTTCCTGTTTATTTCCAGGTACTCCTTATCATCTGAATAAGAACCATACTCATTTTCAATCTGCACCATCAGTATATTCCCGCCATGATTCACCTGCAATGGCGCCAACTGCTTGCCCACCGCATGGATATAATTGCGGTAAGCCTCCAGGTAACGCGGATCTTTACTCCTCACTACCAATCCTTTCTCATTCTGCAACCAATAAGGGTAGCCACCAAACTCCCACTCCGCACACACATAAGGACTTGGCCGCAGTACCACATACATCCCCTCCTCCTTCGCAATCTTCACAAACTCCGCAATATCATTATTGCCCGAAAACTCATAATGCCCCTTCTCCGGCTCATGCACATTCCAGAATACATAGGTACCAATGGTATTCAAACCCATTGACTTTGCCATTTGAATTCTGGCACGCCATGCCTCACGAGGTACCCGGGGATAATGAATCTCACCCGAAATCATCTGAAAAGGATGCCCGTCCAGCAAAAAGGTACTGTCTCCCAACGCAAAGGTGTGTTGAGATTGCCCCATCCCCTGCATCCATAAAGCCATTAGGGCGATGATCGCTACGCTTATTTTTTTCATCCTGTCTAAGTTTATTATAACGCTATCATGATAATGCTACTATAAGGCCGCTAAAAGGCCATTATAAGGTTACCAAAAGGTCACTTCATTATCCCTGGGATATTGAGGTGACCTTTTGATGCTCTTTTGGTGAACTTTTGGCGCCCTGTTGGCACCGGCATCACACTATTAGTACCCCGTATTCTGCGTCAACTGACCATTAGACGCCAATATCTCAGATCTTGGAATTGGCAGCCAATAGTTCTTGTCAGCAAATAAACGTCCGGCCAGCGCTGTCTTCCTGGTATATGTATATACCCCGTTTGACTTCGTGATCGTCATACCATATGCCGGCACATTCTCAGTCGTAGATGCAATTTTCCATCTTCTCACATCATAAAAACGATGCTCTTCAAATGCCAGCTCTACCTGTCTTTCTCTCTGAATAGCCGTTCTCATTTCATCCTGTGTCAAACCTGTCGTCAATGCAGGTTGATTGACACTGCTACGCTGACGAACCTGGTTCACTGCTGCATATACTGATGCATCTGGTCCCGCTGCTTCATTCTGTGCTTCTGCATAGTTCAGCAGGATCTCTGCATAGCGGAAATAAATCCATGGTTGTAATCCTGCCACATTCCATGGGTTGTCGATCGGATTGGTATCGTCCATGAACTTCTTCAGGTAATAACCTGTCTTGGATGTATTCCAGTTCGAATTACCATCCTGACTATCTTTACCTCCTGGTGTGAATGTTTCGATCGTACTGTTTCTATAGGTCGCACCATTGTACAGAATAGAAGCATAGAAACGCGCATCCCTGTTAGCATAGGGGTTTGCTGCATCATAACCGGAGCTCGCATCGGTAATAGGAAGACCATTATTCATTTCATACGCATCTACTATATTCTGCAATGGTGTATTACCCGCCCATCCGCCATAACCATTTGGTCCGTTGGCAATTTCTAAACAGGTATGTCTTGCACCAATTACATATAGTCTTTCGAAAATGATCTCTTTACTCGCTGAGTTCTTAAACAATCCTCCATAGTCTGCATCAATTGAATACTGCCCCAGATCCATCACCGCTTTTGCAGCGGCTGCTGCATCTGCCCAGGTTCCTGCATTGTAAAGCGGACTCGCTGCATACAGTGTCAGCCTTGATTTCAGTGCCAGTGCCGCACCTTTGGTAGCACGACCCAGTTCCCATGAATCATCATTTGCTGATGGTAAATAATAAGCTGCTGAATCCATTTCCTTTATCGCATAATCCATAGATGTCTGCAAAGATGCACGGGTGTACAAGGATGCATCTGCCAGATTATCCTCCAGGTTATACACACTATCACCCACCATCACTACACCACCATAGTTGCGGATCAGATCCTGGTAACGGAACCCACGGATAAAGTGTAATTCACCTCTCAGCTTATTCCGCAATCCCTCACTCATTGGCACTACTGCAATGTTGTTCAGGGCATAGTTTACCTCCCTGATGCTACGATAACTTCTAGCCCAGAGTGTACCGGTAATACCTGTGTTTTCTGGTGCCAGCAAACCCTGTTGCACCAACCAGGTATTATCATCATTATTATAAATAGATTCATCTGATAGTGAGCTCCACATCGCGTATTCAAATCCTCTTCCAAAACCCGGAGGCGTACCCTCCGCTTCTTTATCCTGGAGCTTTACACCCATGTATCGGTTAATCACATAGTCTTCAAACAAAAGCGAGTCGGACAACACTGCCACGTCAGACACACGGTCCGTAGGCACGATATCCAGGTAATTCTTCTTGCAGGACACAAATCCTATTGCCAGAAGGTATAAAAAATATTGAATCTTTCTCATGACCGTAATTTTTCAGAATTAAAACTTAACATTCAGCCCCAGGTTCACAATACGCTGTTGCGGATAGAACTGTCCGCTGCTGCTGTTTCCTTCCGGATCGTAATCTTTCACTTTTGTAATCGTGAACAGGTTGTAAGCGCTGGCATACACACGGAGTGAACTGATCTTTGCCCTGTTCAGCAACGTTGCATTGATCGTATACCCCAACTCTACGTTCTTCAAACGGAGAAAGGATGCATTGTTCAGCCAGAAATTGTTCGCATACAAACCACCATTTACGGAAGATGATGCACGGGTATCTACTCTTGGATAAGTTCCATCTGTATGGGTTGGGCTCCAACGGTTATCTGCCCAGCTGCTGTAGAAGTTTCCGATTGTACCTGATTCAGGCAGTACATACTGACTTACATGTGTCTGCCCTGCAAATACAACTGATGCATCGAAACCTTTGTATGCTCCATTCAACAGAATACCATATGTGATTTCAGGAATGTTGCCATACTTTGTTCTTGTCTGGTCATCAGCTGTGATCGCACCATCGTTGTTGTAATCCTGGTAGATCAGATCACCCAGTTGTGCATTGGCCAGGTGTGGATATTTATCCAGATCTTCCTGTGTTCTGAATATACCAATCGCATTATACAATAAAGAGGTGTTCATCGGATGACCGGTTTGACGCTGGTAATCGAGTGTACCAGACGCTTCGTCGATGTAGATGATCTTGCTCTTTGCATATGTGATGTTGGTATTGATACCATAACGGAAGCCCCCTTTAGTCACATTATTGTATCCCAGTGTAGCTTCAATACCATTACTGTTTACCTTACCAATGTTCTCTGCAGGCACCAGCGGATCGGAACCATAAGGGTTTACGATGCCTGAAGTACCAGGAATAGAAGCATTGCGCTGGGTGAGGATATCAGAACGTTTCTGCTGGAAGTAAATAAACTCCACGTTGAAATGATCCAGGAATATTGCATTCAGACCTACGTCCAGTTTCTTCGCTACTTCCCAGGTGATATTCTGGTTAGCCAGTTTAGTGAGGTCAATACCCGCATGTACCGCATCACCGATTACATACTGACTGTTGAATGAGTAGTTGTCAAAGTACTGGAACAGGGAGATATTATCATTACCCAATGAACCATAAGATCCACGGAGTTTCAGGTCATTGATGAACTTCACACCCTTAAACCATGGCTCCTGTGAAATGCGGTAACCAGCAGAGATAGATGGGAAGAACCCATACTGATGCCCGCTTGGGAATGCAGAAGATCCATCCACACGTGCCTGCGCTTCTACCAGGTATTTCTCCTGGTAGTTGTACGCCAGTCTACCGAAATAACTCTTACGGGTAAAGTTATAGCTGTTACCAGAGTTATTTTTGTCTTCACTGGCAGGACCACCCTGTGACAGTTCCGGTGTAGTGGAAGATGGGAAGTTCATGCGGTAAGCACCCAGTGAATCCTGAGATGTTTTACTTTGCTCATAAGCGACAAACGCTGCGATGTTGTGTTTACCAAACTGATGTGCATAGTTCAGTTTGATGTTGGACACCATCATGGTTCTGTTTAATTGTCCTTCTGACAAAGTTGCTAACCCGTTTGAACCACCTACGATTGTCTTATCGTAAGCACCGGTCGTTGAATTGTAGTTGTATACGGAATAAGGTTTGCTGAACGTCTTGATAAAGCTCCAGGATTTGTCGATAGAATAAAATCCATCCAGTGACAACCCTTCTACTCCTGGAATCTGGTATGCACCTTTCAGTATACCATTAAATACCTGTGTAGGGTTGCGGCTGGTTCCACCTATGCTGGTGCCTATCAGTGCAGGGTTACTCCCTTCTATACCATAAGTAGGTAATCCATTAGGGTAGTAAGGTGCGATGGTAGGATAAGCCCTGTAAATAGCGCGGAAGATGTCGCCGGCACTGGTTACAGGGTAGTTACGATCTTCCTCTCTGCCGCTCAGGTACAGACTTACTTTCAGTCTTTTAGTTACATCCGCATCGATGTTGGAACGGAAGTTATACTGATTGTACTTTGTCGCACCATTTTTATATAAACCATCCTGGCTGATCGTACCGAGAGATGCATAATATCTTACATCAGTCGTACCACCGCTTACTGCCAGGTTATGCTGCTGCTGTGTCGCTGATTTTTTCAGCACCACTTTCTGCCAGTCAGTATTAGGGTAGTTCAGCGGATCAGAACCATCTCTGTATTTCTGGATCTCTTCGTCCGTATAATACTGGTTCATGCCACCTGCCGGATCGGTGTAATACGCAATCTCATTCTGGATCGCAGCAAAGGTGGGTGCATCCGCCATTTTTGGCAAACGGGTTGGGGAAGAAAAACCCTGGTTAAAGGTGTAATTGATCACCGGCTTACCGGTTTTACCTCTCTTGGTGGTTACGAGGATCACACCATTCGCTGCACGGCTACCATATACTGCAGCAGAAGCGTCTTTCAGTACGCTGATGCTTTCAATATCGTTAGGGTCCAGTCTTGATAATCCACCAATCTGACCTGGTACACCATCTACCACTACAAGTACATCGTTGTTACCGGTGGTACCCAGACCTCTGATGTAAATGTTGGAGTTGTCATAACCCGGTTCACCAGCACGGTTGTTGGCGATCACACCAGAGAAACGACCTGCGAGTGAGTTGGATACGTTCGGTTGCGGACTTCTTACAATGTCCGCACCTTTTACGACGGAGATAGATCCGGTCAGGGTCTCCTTTTTCTGGGTACCATAACCTACTACTACCACTTCGCTCACAGTCTGCGAGTTTTCACTCAGCGTTGCATTCACGGAAGGCCCTGCAACGGCGATAGACTGAGCAGCGTAAGACATGTGATTGAATACAAGGGTATCTCCCTGTTTTGCAGTGACGGTATAGTGACCATTGATGTCGGTCACAGCTCCCTGGTTAGTCCCTTTAACTTTCACTGTTACACCAGGTACTGGTTGTCCCCCGGACACCACTTTACCGGAAATTTTGCCCTCCTGGGCCTGTGCAATAAATACAGGGAACATGAATACTAAAAGCAATGACAGTCGCAGAAACAAGGGCAACTGCCGCACGTGCCTGTGCAAGACTTTTTTCATAACGGAATTCTGTTTGGATGAGTAAACGGTTGATTATCAGGTTTTCATTGATCAAGACAAGGGCAAATTAATGATTTACCCCCCCCTGGGAAGGGGGGTAAATCATTTAAGAAAGGGGGTAAATTCGTTCAATTACCCCTCTTTTATGATAGTAAGGTCCTGGTTAAAAGAGTGGCGATACTTCTTTACATATTCGGATGGATTCATGCCAAAGAGCTTTACAAATTGCTCCCTGAAGTACTTCACATCGCCAATGCCTACCTCAAAAGCTGCCTGATTGATGGTATAATCTTCCTTTATCATCAGCATCGCCGCTTTGCGAAGTCGAATAGAACGGATAAAGGCATTGATCGTCTGACCGGAAATGGATTTTACCTTTTTGTATAAGCTGGAATGACTCATACCGATAGCCTGCGTGAAGGTTTTGATAGAGAAATCTTCATTTCCCAGGTTGGATTCTATAATACTGATACAATTATTGAGGAAGTCCCGGTAGGCAGCGGGAACTTTGACTGTACTCTTTTGTAAGGTGATGCTGTCCAGGAAGTATTGGCGAAGCAGGTTCCTGTTTTTCAGAAGGGTCTGCACCTTGGCCAGCAACAGGTCTTTATCAAATGGTTTGGTGATGTAATCGTCCGCCCCTTCTTCTATCCCTTTGATTTTCAGTTCATGGGCAGAGGTCAGGAGGATCACGGGGATGTGGCTCAGGGCTTCTGTATTTTTGATTTTGGTACAGAGTTCCAATCCATCCATACCCGGCATTTGTACATCACTGATCACAAGATCCGGGAGTTGCTCCTGCACCATGGCAAATCCGTCATCCCCGTTTTCTGCTTCATATATTATATAATGGTCAGAAAATAACTGCCGGAGGTACGCCCGGATGTCAGCATTGTCATCAATGCAAAGCAGGGATCTTTTCTCTGTGACCATTTCTCCAGGCAGGAGTTTTTCTTCTTTTTTCGCAGGTACAGTCGTTTCTTCCATCAGTTCCTGCAAAATGGCGGAGCGCTCATTGGTGGCAAAGTCATACCCGGTGAGATGACCGAGACCCTTGCGCAAACGAATGACGAAAGTAGTGCCTTCCTGCTGGCGGCTATGGTAAGTAATACTACCATGATGACTTTCAATAAAATGCTTCACGAGATAAAGGCCGATCCCGAAACCTGTCTGACGCCCACCTACCCTGCTGAATTTATCAAAAATGCGGTTACCGGTAGTAATAGGAATACCACAACCGGAATCCTGTATGGAAATTTCCACTTCTGTGAATAACTCACGAATTTTAAAGACCACCTTTCCACCATCAGGGGTAAATTTGAAAGCATTGGACAATAAATTGAATAAGGCCACCTCCATCTTCTCATCATCTACATACATTTCGATCGGACATTGTCCGCCTTCGAACTGGTAGTCGATATTTTTGAGTCTTGCCTGCTGAGAGAAACACAAAAAAGCTTCTTTACATAGCTCCACCATATCCAGTCTATTGATTTTCAATGTATCTCCACCTGAATCAGCTTTTCTGAACAGGAGTAACTGATCCACTAAACTGAGTAGTCTGCGTGCATTTCTATAGACAATACTGAGTTCCGGGTCCTGGGTGTATGCTTTAAGAGGATTGATAATCAAGCTCAAAGGTGTCCTAAATTCATGTGAAATATGAGTAAAGAAAGATAACTTCTTCTCATTCAGCTCTTTTTCTTTCTCATTTTCCAGGTGCGCAAGCCGAATTTCGTAATCAAGGCGTTCCTGCCTGGAGCGATAACGCATAAAAACATATAACAGACCTCCTATTACTACGGTATATAATAAGTATGCCCACCAGCTTCTGTACCAGGGTGGCAATACAATAATGCGGATCGTGCTGATCTCTGGCCCCCAAAGACCTTCGGCACTGGTGGCTTTGATTTTAAAAATATACGTGCCTTCCTGCAGACGGGTATAATTTGCGGTACGTGCTTCTCCGACATAGTTCCATTGTTTATCCCAGCCTTCCAGTCGGTAGGCATAATTGATCTTGTCCGGAGAAGTATATTCCAGGGCGACGAAGTCCAGGGAAATAGCTGCTTTGTCGTAAGGGATCTTTAATTCCTCTACATTTTCAAGCGCGCTTTTGGAAATATATTTGCCTTCCTGTTCAACAGGGGTATTGCTAATTCTGATACCAGTGAGGAATACCGGCGGCAAAGTAGTCTGGTCGTAAATACTATCCGGGAAAAAGACATTGAAGCCTTTGATACCCCCGAACATACACTCACCGGTGCTGAGTTTGAGTGCCGCATTGTAGCTGAACTGGTTACTTTGCAGGCCATCAGATTGTGAGAAACTACGACAGATTTTTGTCTGCGGGTTAAATCTGGCCAGACCATTGAAAGTACTGAGCCATAGATCGCCGCTGTTATCTTCGATGATTCGCAGGATAGCGTTGCTGGGTAAACCATCTGTTTCTGTATAGCGAATAAAACGGCCTGTTTGTTTATTGAATTGTAATAAGCCACCACCATCGGTGCCTACCCAGAAGTTGCCATGTTTATCCTCGTGAATACTGCGTACGGTGTAACCAATGTGGAAAACCTTGTGTTGTTTGTGTGCCCTGTCTATGGAGATCAGGTCCTGGTAGTTACCACCCCACAGATGTCCCTGGGCATCTTCGGCCAGGCATTGGATGTTGATAAGGGTATTGTCAAAGAGTTCGAACTGGTTGGTCGTTCTGTTGAAAGTATAGAGGGTACCATTATTGGTGGTACTGGCCCATATCTGTTTCTGTGCATCTTCGTATACAACCCATACATTGTTTTCAGTAGTATTGGTAGTGGGGTTGTTGCAATGAAAATGCTCGAAGGCGTTACTGCCTTTTTTATACCTGTTGATGCCGCCGAACCAGGTGGACACCCAGATATCATCCTGCGCATCACGAAGAATGCAGGTGATAAAGTTGCTACTGATAGCGTTGGGTTTGGTAGCGTCGGCAGTGAAAGCAGTGAATTGATTATGGGGTCTGTCCCAGTGCTTGAGACCTCCGCCATCAGTGCCGATCCAGATATCGTTATTCACTCCTTCGCAGAAGGAAAGGATAAAGTTGCACACCGTGTTTTCCCCATTGAAACGATGGAGTTCGAATGGATTACGCCGAGGGGCGACAATGCTGATTCCACCTCTTAAAGTGCCGATCCACATACGACCTTCTCTGTCTTCATATACAGCATATACCGCATTACTGTTCAATTGACACTTATTGATATTTTCACGGGAAGAGACGATGAAGACACCTGCCCCGTCAGAGGCTACCCAGATCCTGCCGGTTTTGTCTATACAGAGGCCTACGACTTTGTTGTGGGTCTGGATGTAATTTTCTGAGAAGGAATTATTAGTAAGGTTGTATCGGAACAAGCCATTATCAGTACCTAACCATAGGCCACCTTGCTGATCGCTACGAAGACAGTTTGCCTGGCGGATGCTCTGATTGATGATTTGCAGGGATCGTGTTTGTGGATTGTATTTGCAAAGGCCAATGTCTTGTACAAATACAAAAGCAATATTGTGGTCAAAGTCGATACCGGTCACTTCGTAATTGGTGAGGGTAGTGGTATTTTGAATGATGGGTACCTGGATACCGGCGTATACATTTTCATGAAATAATAAGAGACCGTCACGTTCCGTACCTGCTAAGACGGTTTTTCCACTATCGCCGGCGCGGATAATGTGGATAACGCCGATTTCAGGGCGGGGAGTAGGGCTTTTATAAGGGGTAAAACGGGCGGTGGTAAATTGCTCATTGACGGGGTTGAATACACTAATACCTTTGCGGCCCCCAAGCCAGATACGGTGGAGGTAGTCGCCTTCGATCGTGAAATTCCCATTGTCATTGAGGGAAGTGGAGTCGCCGATTTTATTGCGGAAGATGCGGAATTTGTAGCCGTCGAAGCGGTTGAGACCATCATAGGTACAGATCCACATAAAGCCTTTGTAGTCCTGGTATACGTTCATGACGGCGTTATTGGATAAGCCGTTTTCAATACCGAGGTTTTTTATAGGTTCGTCGTTGGCATACAGCGTAATGTATAAAAAGCAGCAACAGAACGGCAGTAGCATCCGGAACAATTTCATAACGTGCGCGTTTTGGTGGAGTGTAAAGTATAAAAAGTTTTTAAATAATACCAGGTAAAAATCGGCTACCGGAGGCAGCCGATTTTTACCTGGCCCGCGCATGAATTTGGGCAGCTTCCTGCTGCCCAAATTCATGCGCTTATTTTTATCTTTATGCTATGATCTCCTGCAACCTCATCGTCATTCGTACCAACAAACTACACGAACAGGCTCAGTTTTACACCGCCCTCGGATTTGAATTCGAATACCACCAACATGGAAACGGCCCTATGCACTACGCCAGCAAAGGCACCACTCCCACTTTAGAAATCTACCCGCTCTTAAAATCTCAAACTATTCCGGACGCAAGCACCCGCCTCGGCTTCTCAGTTGAGAACCCCGATATCGTTGTGCAATCCATATTATCATTAGGAGGAAATTTGGTGACGCCAGGAGTAGACACCCCCTGGGGCTACACCGCCGTCATTGCAGATCTAGACGGCAGAAAAATAGAATTAGTTAAGTCTACCCCTTCTGCTTTTAAGTAGAAAAATTGAATGAGTCTAATCTACCTATTCCACTTTCAAAACAAAAAAACTAAACTGGCCCAGCCTACCTCTCCCGCTCACTAAGCGGGAAATAATGTGATACCGCCCAGATTATTTTACCCAATGCGTCCTCAGGTAAATCCGGCTTTGTCTCAAATGTAGGCTCCTGACCTTTGTGTCTTAACAATAAAAACTCATCTTCCTTGAAGCGTATACGCATATGCGAAGTGCCCCGCAACTTACGCATATAAATAACAGCGCTATCAATCGTGATTTTGCGTCCGGTCATAATATTATCACATTAAAGATATAGGAATGGGGTGTCATTTAGAACCTGTAAGTGTCATTTTGGTTTTAACATGTCTGAATTGATCGGGCTACTATTAAAATGTTGTAGCTCCCTCGAAAATTCACCCTAAAATATCGTCGAATGTAAATCTTTTTCTCAAATCTTGGGCGATCACCCAATAATTATTTTACTCATTTAACCCAACTTGGACGCCACAAGAAAATGGCTCCAGAACAGGTAAAAATATTAATCGTATTCGGCAACAACCTCCGGCAACTCCGGAAGGATAAGCAGCTTACGTTACTTGACCTGGAAGTGAGCAGTGGCGTGAATCAGGGAGATATTTCAAGAATCGAAAACGGAAAGAAAAATCTAAGCTTTACAACATTGTTTAAATTGGCGAAAGGATTGGATATGCATCCGTCACAGTTGTTACTGGCTTCTTTTCCTTAGTCTATATTTTGAATTTTATTCAAGCATAAAAAATCATCATGAGTTATACATGCCATAAGCAATACTCTTAATCGAAAGAACCCGACTTTACCATAAGTAAAACCGGGTTCTTCCGCGAGTATTTTACACTACTATATTAAACTACATATTTTTAATAAGATTTTTTAAAAAGGCATTTCTATACAGTATTCTTAAAAGAGGTAGTAATATCTTTATCCTATCAATGCCTGCATTCATCTTATCAATGTCTGAACCCATCCTATCAACACCTGCATTCATCCTATCAATGCCTGAATCGCAACGGATTCATTGACCTCATCCACTCTCCATCATGCAGTTTCCGCTGATGCAATATAAATCCAATCACAATCAATATCCCTGCTACACCCTCTGCAAATACCACTGCACTCACACCTAATCTTTCTGCCAAACTCCCCATGATCAAACTACCAATCGGCAATACACCCTGATACGCCATGATGTAATAACTCAATGTCCTTGCTCTCATTTCTGAAGATGCATGTGTCTGCAAATATGTATTGATCGCTGAGTTCTGTACCATCAAACCCGCACCTGTAAAACCTGTCGCAATCAATGCCAGCCAGATCTGAGAAGAGAATCCTAAACACACGACTGCAACTGCAAATAAAATACTGGAAATAATAGTCAACTGATTCAGATCCTTACCCGGTCTTAACATCGCCATATACACAGCTCCAAACAATGCACCTAAACCCGCTGCACTTTCAAACCAGCTAAATGTTGTGGCATTACCATGAAATACATCTTTTGCAATCGCAGGTAATAATGTAGTATATGGAATCACCAGCAGACTGGATGCTGCCAGCATCAATATCAATGAAGACAAATCAGGCGATTCACGCAAATAATCATATCCCTTCTTCAAATCAGCCCAGATATTTTCTTCTGATTTCTCCTGCTGTTTAATTTTCAGTTTCATCTGCAACAAACAACCAATTACAAAGAAGAAACTCAAAAAGTTAATCAGGAAACAAATATCCTCACCAAAAGCACTCAGAATAAAACCGGCAAATGCTGGTCCTACTAACCTCGCTGCATTAAATGCAGAAGAGTTCAATGCAATGGCATTGGGCAAATCCTCCTTATCATCTACCAGGTCTACCATCAGTGACTGACGTGCCGTGGTATCGAATGTATTTATTATCCCCTGCGCCAGACTCAGGGTCGCAATCATCATAATATTATAATAGCTTAACCAGACAATCAGCGCCAGAATCCCTGCCTGTACCATCAGACCGATCTGGGTAATGAACACAATTTTGTATTTATCATGCCTGTCTATAAAGCTCCCTGCATAAGGAGCAAGCACGAGAGAAGGAATTAAACTTAAGAAGGTAACCAATCCAAGTAAAAAAGTAGAGCCCGTGATCCGGTATACTAACCAGCTGATGGCAACCCTTTGCATCCAGGTACCGATGAGGGAAACGGATTGACCTGTGAAGTGTAATCTGAAGTTCTTGTGTTTTAGTGAACGAAATATAGATGAATTGCTTAAAAATGACCTTACTATCCTCATATGCTAAACTAAATTGATAAAGTTACTTTACAAAATTACAACTTTTTAAGGAATTCTATTTCATGAAAAAGTTAAAAACAAATCGTAAATAATAGCTAAATCGCTTCAAATAAGGTCTAAAATCACTAAAAATGAATCTAAAACCATTGAAACAGAAGGATTTCTTCCATTCCCCGTAAATAACGAAGGTCCTAAGATGTAAGATACCTGCCCAGCTGGAAATTCAAAAAAACTAAAGTACCTTTGCCAAATGTCTAAAACCTATGAGGTAGCTGCCTCCTTGCGCAGCACCGTCACTCGCCTCACCAGGCAACTGCGAAAACAAAACATCTCCTCCGCATTCTCCAATGCCGAGCTCCTCACCATGGGCTTATTGGACCAACACGGTAGCATGCTCCCATCTGCCCTCGCAGACCTGGAACGCATCTCTGCTCAGGCTATTTCACAGATTATCAATAGATTAGTTGAAACAGGCGTCGTAGCACGCACCTCCGACGAGTCAGATAAAAGAAAAGTCCTCATCTCCCTCACTGCAAGCGGTAAACAATACCTCGACGAAAACCGCCGGATTAAGGAAGAATGGCTCGTAAAAGCAATGGACAACCTCTTCTCCACAGAAGAGCTTGTACTCATCGAAGCATTCCTCCCGCTCCTCCAACGATTAGCCGAATACAACGGATAACGACCACTTAATAAGCAGCCCTATCCAAAAATAAAATTATAAATGTCCCATACGTTATAATATACTTATATTTGTATAATCAATAGTTTAAATCAGAAATTACAGGCAATCAGATACTTTAGTGTCTAAATTGACATGGGCATAAGTCAGCAAATGTCAGATTGTAGTAATACAATGTTATTCCATCTGTTTCCAGGAACCCCTGTACAGAAGATTAGCTTGATTATTTATCCGATCCTAGATCCTATGATGACTATGAAACATTTATTTACAATTCTTCTATTATGCTCTTTGTCCACCACTTCCATTCTGGCCCAGAATTACAAACAGGAGTTCGAAAAATTATGTGAACAGGGGGATACGGCGAAACAAAAGAAATTGTTAGAAAAGTGGGAAAAAAGCCGTCCAAACGATGCAGAATTGTACATTGCCTATTTCAATTTCTACGTAAGCAGAAGTAAAACTGAAATTGTTACCAAAGTAAGCCACCCCGACGCTGATACAAAACCCAAAGCCAAAAAGCAAACAGGATATACCAGCGAAATCGGTTACAGGGCTGCCCCCCTCGGTAAAGGTTTCAAATACATCAACGCCGGCATCGCCAAATACCCCGACCGCCTCGATATGCGCTTCGGTAAAGTATATATGCTGGGCGAAACGTATAAATATGCTGCCCTCACGCAGGAACTGGTCAATGTATTAAATTACTCCACCACCATCCAGAACAAATGGAAATGGACTGACAACAAATTGCTGGACAAACCTGAAGATTTCATGCTCAGCGCTATCCAGGAATACGTAGCCACCATCTACAACTCCGGCAAAAGCCAGGCTGATAACATGAAGGAAATCGCCGAAACCGTACTGAAATACTATCCTAAACATGTGGAAAGTCTGTCAGATCTCGGTATCGTCTATACCATGAAAGGAGATCTCAATATGGCCCTGAGATACTTCCTGAAAGCAACTGCAATAGAGCCGAAAGACTTTATCGTACTCAACAACATCGCGAACATCTACAATAAAAAGAAAGATACCACCAATGCCGTGAAGTACTACGAACAGGCATTGAAATTTGGGGACACAGAAGCAAAAGAACTCGCTGGTAAAGAACTGAAAAGATTAGCGAGAAAACCAGCTGCTACTAATACTGCTGCAAAAGCAAAAACAACTGCTCCAGCAAAAAAATCAGCCGCCACCTCCACAAACAAAAAGGCCCCTAAGAAAAAATCTTAAGGACCTTTAAATGTGGTTTACCCGACGTTCTTTTACTTGATCGATTGTAAAAGATTACAGAACTCTAACTTCTGATCCGATGTAAGGAAAGAGTTAGCTATTGTTTCATTGATTAAATCGCTGGTTAGAGAGAATTCATCATAAAGATCATTTTGTTCGACACCGTACTTTTTAGCAGTCGAAAATCTTACGGCCATTAAGATCTCTTTTGAGGGAACCTTTTTTTCTACCAGCAACGGTCTGATGGAATACAACATTTCGTTATTGGCAATCTCTAACTTCTTAATGTAGTCCGTCTTGCCATGTCGGGAAAAGAAATGTCGTGTCAATAAAAAAACAATCAGGGAAGCTAAAATTCCAAAGATTGCTACGTAGACAGTGCTATCTTGTAAGTGTATCATAGGTAAACTAAAAATGAGCGTATAAATACATTCAAAATATACGCAATGTATGGGGGATTAGTTTGATAAAACCTGAGCAACAAACGAGATTTATATTGTGATTTTTATTATTACGTAACAAGTACCTGGGTATCAACATGATTCCAGAAGGATAGTATTTTTTTACTTTCTGGCGCCTGAGTACTGGTACTTAAAAGCTACAGGGAGGTTTCACCCCCCCTTCGGTGAAACCTCCCGGTAGGACATAGCCCTCCGGCAGCCTGGAAATACAAGCTGATATTTAGAAATGCGGTTTATCCCCCATCTCTAATTCCAATACTCCACCAGCCATCAACTCCTCGTGGGTGAAAAACAAATCCTTCCGCTCCTTCCCATTCATCTTCACCCCCTGTACATATTTGTTCACCACTGAACAATTATGTGCCACCATTGTAAAATCCTTCCCGTTCTCCAAATGCACCACCACTTTACTAAATACAGGACTACCAATCGTATATACAGGCTCACCCGCCGTGACAGGATAAAAACCCATCGATGAAAACACCACAAATGCACTCATTCCACCCCCATCTTCATCTCCCGGTATCCCAAACTCATTGTCTTTGAACCATATATCCAGCAAGGACCGTATCATCCTTTGCGTTTTCCACCCCTTTCCTATATAATTATATAAGTAAGGAATATGAAATCCCGGCTCATTCCCCATCGAAAACTGCCCTACCAACCCCGTCGCATCCGGAAACTTCGCCCAGAACTGGTATCGCTGTCTGCCCAGATCCGCATGAAACAATGTATCCAGCCTTCGCTCAAATCCCTGCTTCCCTCCCATCATCTCAATCAAGGCAGGAATATTAAATGCTACCTGCCACTGATACGTCCAGCCATTATTCTCATCATAATAATCCCTGCCCCCTGGTCCTCCATCCCATCCCGGATCTATATCTATCCACTCATTCTGTTCATCCTTCGGCATGAAAAATCCCTTCTCCCCATTCCACAAATTCAAATAAGCCCTTGACCGCACATTAAAAAATGCCGCATCATCGGCATGCTTCAATTCTTTCGCCAGTTCACCCAATGCCCAGTCGTCATAACTATGCCCTAACGTTACCGCTACTGCCTGTCTTTTTTCAAATGTATCTATAGCTGCCACTGTTTCCTGCGCACCCGGCTTTAATGCCGGATAATAACCATGCTGCGCATAAAATACATCCAACGGCGTTAGCCCTCCATTTCTCCACGGCAACATCGTCGCCTGCAATGCATTTTTCTTCATCCCCTCATATGCTTTCTCCATATCCGGAATATGCAACCCTTTTCTATATGCATCCAAAAACACTATCGTAGAATGAAACCCATTCATACACGGATGATCCCCATATACTCTCGGAAACGTAGGCATCCACCCACTCTGCTCATACATCCGTACATAAGATGCTAACATATCTTCTTCCTGGTGCGGATGCAATATCATTCTCAATGGATGCATGGCCTGGTAAGTATCCCACGTTGCATCATCCACATAAAAAGGCCGCACATCTGCATGCACCTGTTTATCAAAACCACTGTAATAAGCACCTTCTTCACTGATATTCACCATGCGCTCATGACACCTGTACAACGCTGTAAAAAACGAACGCCGCTGTGCTGCTGTACCACCTTCTACACTGATCTGATTCATCACTCGGTGCCATGCTGCCTCCGCCGCTTTTTTGATTTCATTAAATCCTTTCCCGGCCAACTCCTGTTCAAAGCTCACTTTCGCAGCAGCTACACTGATATAAGAAATGGCATATCGCAATGACACAATACTATCTTTAAAAGTTAAAGAAGCATCATAAGGCGTGTCAAACTGCCCATATAAATACACTTTTGTATCACCATGATATAAACTCGTTCCCATAATCTCTCCATTGCCATCCAGTACCCAGTTATCTACAGGCGATAACAATACGCGATGCACAGCATGTGCAGGATACGTAAACCTGTACATACCGCATTTTCGACCGGGTGCATATTCTACCTGTATCTGATCTTCGACCAGCCAGTTACGATAATACCATGGATGAATCTCTTCCTGCTCATGATCATACAGCTGTTTCCTTTCCCATCCCGTACTATCTGTCACAGGTTTTATACAAAATACTTCTCCTGCATTATGCCCTACTACCTGTAAGGGAAATGCTGTGATCTGATCATCGGTATAATCCTTTCGGATAGGATACACCCTGATCATCTGGTTAGGTCGATGCAATTGTGGTTTAGTAGTTTGTAATAACGGCGAGATATTACCAATCGTTGGGTCTATATATTGTTCATTTCCTGCAGGCGCTGCCGGGCGGCAACAACACAGCAGTAATAGTGGAATAAGTACAGCAGGTCGCACAAAATTTTTATTGATTTAATAAGACAAAAAAAGAGGGTAACTAAAAAAATAATAAACCTCCTCAGAATTGCTTAAAGGACTGGTACCCGAATAAAATGAGGCCGTATCTTATTGTTGATACGGCCTCTGGGTTTCCGCAGGATAGTATAAAATTATTTTAAGCTAATTACCGCCATTACAGGAAAGTGATCTGATGGCTCTCTCGCAGTATACTTCTCCAAACCCACTTCTTTCGGGAAGTTGCCGGAATCAGTCTTTGATGCATCTGCATCTTTACTGCGATAAGTATCTGTCAGAATACCATACTTCTGCACTTTGAACTGTTTGGTCAGGAAGATGTGATCGATACGGCTGTCAGTCTTACTATTAGGTTTGAAAGCATTGAACGTACCATTCAGCGCATAGCGTAAAGCAGTGGTTTCATATGCATCTTTCAGTAAGCCTGAAGTATTGATCAGCTGATAAGATTCACTGTTTTGATCTACGTTGAAATCACCTGTCAGGATAGTCGGTGTATTACCCGCCATTGTCTTAATCTTCGACATCACCAGCTTTGCACTCTCTGCTCTAGCTACTACACCAATGTGATCCATGTGCAGGTTGAAGAAGAAGAAAGTAAAACCGGTTTTGATTTCCCTGAATTTACCCCATGAGCAAATTCTTGGCAACACAGCATCCCATCCTTTGTTAGGCTTGTCTGTCACTGTAGACATCCAGAAATCTCCCTTTTCCAGCAGTTTAAATTTCGCGGTATTATAGAAGATAGCAGAATGTTCTCCTTTATCTTTTCCATCATCACGACCTACACCGATGTAAGCATAACCGGGCAAACTGTCTTTGATATTTTCCAGCTGATCTTTCAGACACTCCTGTGTACCGAAGATATCAAACCCATGAAAACGAATCAACGACGTGATCACCGGATACCGTTGTTGCCATCCATCGCCGCGCTCTACATCACCATTATCACGGTTGTTGTTGCGCATGTTGTAAGTGCCTACCGTAAATTGCTGTGCCATCACAGCGGTGGTCATTACGGCAAAGCCAACCATCATTAAGAACCATTTTTTCATCTGCATCTATTTTATGAAATAATAATTACAAATTCTCCCATCCTACATTCTGCACCAGCTTGGTGTTCAGCTGCAGTTCTGTGTATGGTAATGGGTACAGGTAGCGGAAGTCTGCCCAGGTGACTCTGGAAATGTTATCCAGCCACTTGATCTCTCCATACGTACCATGAGATAACTGTGTAGGATTCGTTACCCCATTCACGGTAGGCGCTACGCTAATGTAGGTCACACCACTCACCTGTGTAGCAGGCAATGTCTGGTAGAAACATACATCGTTCACCCCATCCCCGTTCAGGTCCATTGGCACATCCAGCGCTGGTACATACATACCATTCCATTGCTGTACCAGCAGTTCACCATCATTCCATCTTACCAGGTCATAGAAACGGAAACCTTCCAGCACCAGCTCTATACCACGCTCTCTTCTGATCTCCAGGATAGAAGGATCGGTAGGATCACCACCTTTGTTAAAATAGTTAGTAACTAAATACTGATCTGCCACGGTTGGTTTTGTAGCAATACCACTGGTAATACCAGCTCTCGCTCTCAGCGCACCTACTGTACCTGCCCAATCGGCATCAGTCAGTGTACCAAGTTCAGCTTTGGCTTCCGCATAGTTCAACAGTATTTCTGCATAACGCATGATACAAATGGAATTCGTATTGTTGGACCCTCCGTCATAATAGGTATCATCCAGACACCATTTTTTAGGCATATACCCGGTGTAAGTATAAGAAAATACCGGCGGAGCAGCAACAGTTTTTCCATTATCGGTACGGGTGTAACTTCCCATGCGAATAGTCTGTGACAAACGCAGGTCTCTGTTCTTTGTTTCTTCTACAAATGGCTTGGTTTCATAACCGCTCACACTGGTGAAAGGCGTTCCATCAATGTTCAGGTAAGTGTTGATAAACTTACGTGTTAAACTCAGGCGCACACCATATGTAGCACTGGTGTAATACCAGTTTGCATCGTTGAAGACAGCCAGGGTGCTGCTGGCTACGTTAGACAACATTACTTCTGTCGTAACAGGCGATGCACTGATGAACAGCTGACGGTAAGATCCACTGGTGCCTCCTGCCTGGTTCAGGCTAAAACCACCCTGATCCATCACTACCTTAGCCGCATCTGCCGCTGCCTGTAATAAAGCCGGCGCATCTCCTGTCAGCCCCAGGGAAGTATGGTATTTTCTGAAAGTACCTTCAAAAAGACATACACGTGATTTCAGTGCATATGCTGTATACTTCGTGATCTGGCTGGCTGTTGCATCAGTATTCAGCGAGATATGCGCGGCTGCATAATCCAGGTCAGCAATGATAGAATCCATCACCAGTTTACGGCTGTCGCGTGCTGCATACAGTGAACTGTCTGCAATACCCAATGGGGTACCGATCCAGGGCACATCACCATAACGTTTTACTTTATCAAAGTAGAACCAGGCACGGAAAAAACGTGCCAGGCCATTATAGTTTTCACGAATCGTCTGCCCTACTGCAGGGTTGGTATTGTTCGCGAGGAAATAGTTGATGTTACGCAGCTTGGTCCATTTCCAGTTGTCAATTTCTGCCTGTACACGGGAGTTGTAAGCACCGTCACGAAGAAAATCAGGAACGGCATTCACCGCACTGTAATCGGCCATCGCATCGCCTCTGAACACATCGCCCATAGCAGGCAGTACATCGTAAAATGAGTTGGCGTATAATTTCAGACCGGCTTCGTTTCCGAAGATCGCATCTCTGTCTGCAGTGGATACAGGACGCTGTTCCAGTTCTTTCGAACAGCTGCCTGCCAGTACCCACAACACCAGCGCCATCGAGGTCCATTTCAACCGGGTAATATATTGTTGCATGTTGCTTTTTTTAATTTTTTACAGGGTAATGTTTAAACCTAATGTGAAGCTCTTCAGAATCGGATAGTTGTTACCGTTACCCGCGTTGTCTGTAGGATTCGGGTTGGTGATCATGTCGGAACGACCAATGCTTTCTACATCCAGATCTTTGGTAACCTTGTACAGCGGAGACCAGGAGAACAGGTTCTCTGCTGACAGGTATATTTTTGCACTCTGCAATTTTGCTCTTGACACAAGTGTCTTTGGCAGACTATAACCCACCTGTATATTCTTCATACGCAGGTATCTTACATTCTGCAGGTACTTCGTCTGCTTAGCATACAGTTCACCTGAACCATTCTGTGCTACATAACCACGATAGCGTGGGAAGTAAGTATTTGGATTCTCTGCTGACCAGATCTTGCCTACCTGTGATTTAGGCATGTAGTTGTAAGGTCTGTTGTACTGACCCCAGAATACATCGTTCTCGTTACCAGGCCACCAGTCTTGTTTTCCTACACCCTGGAAGAATACTCCAAAGAAGAAATTGTTCCAGTCTGCATTCACACTTACACCATAAGTATAGCGTGGAGTAGAGTTACCAATCACTTTCATATCACCAGGATTACCTGTAGTGTTTGTACCATTGTTGATCACACCATCCCCATTCAGGTCTTTGAATTTGATATCACCCGGCAGCCACTGACCACTGGTTGATGCTTTGAACAGCGCCTGTGTGCTGGCAGCCTTACCTACATTGTCCGCAGTCCAGTAACCGTCGTTTTCATAACCCCAGATCTCACCATACTTCTGACCAGCGTAGTAGTCAGTCAGCTTGTTGTTGGTATTATTGTATTTAGTGATCGTTGCAGAATAGTCAGCGAGATTAGCTGTAACTGAATAGTGAAGTGGTTTCTCTGCTACATTGAATTGATCTCTCCAGGTCAGGGAAATTTCCCATCCTTTCGTTTTCAGGTCAGCATAGTTACCTTTTGGAACATCTGTACCGAATACAGCAGGCAGTGTCTGCCCTACGGTAAACATGTCGGTCGTTACACGGGTATACATATCACCGCTGAAGGTCAGGTGATCATTCAGTGCAGACAGATCCAGACCAATGTTGCGGGTGGTAGATGTTTCCCATGTCAGCCCATTCGGAATCACAGAAGGCTGACCGGTTTGCTGAGGTCGTACGCCATTGATGACACGACCACTCTGTGTGATTGCGAATTTTTCCTGGAATGCATAAGAGTTGATGTTACCATTACCCAGTGAGCCCCATGAACCACGCACTTTCAGGTCAGAGATCGCTTTCGCAGGTACTTTCCAGAATGCTTCTTTAGACACTCTCCAACCACCGGATACAGATGGGAAGAATGCATAACGCTGGTTGGCAGGGAACTTGGAACTACCATCGTAACGACCATTTACCTCTAACAGGTAACGCTCTTTGAAGGCATAGTTCAAACGGAAGAACTCACCCTGGATCGCCCATTTCTCATAACCACCGGCAGTAGAGATATTGCTACCCAGTGCCAGGTTCATATCATTTGCATCGCTATAGATCAGACCATTCCTGGTGAGGGAGAAACCGCTACCGGTAGACTGTTCATAGTTGAAACCCGCCATTGCCTTGAAGTAATGGTTAGTACCGATGTTAGTTTCGTACTCTGCATACAGATTGGTAGCGAGGTATTTGGTAGATGAATCGGAATTCATCAGGTCATTATAGCCAGTACCTACATAAGCAGTTACACCGGGTGCAGCGCTGTAAGGAACCTGTACTCGTCTTCTCTTCTGATCGTCAGTGATGTTCTGCCAGGTTATGTTACCGATGATGCGCAGTTTGTTTTTATATACATTGGCAGTAAAACCAGTGGTATTTCTGAACATCTGGCGATACAGGTTGATGCCGTTCTTACCATAATAGAAGTCACCTACTGTATAAGCAGCTGAATAGGTCAGGGTACCATCCGGGTTCAGCAGCATGGAAGTAGGGTGTGCCTCATCCGCCATGTTTCTGAAGATACCGCCACCTTCACCTACGTTCAGTGGGTTGTGGTAAGAGCGGTTGGCATATTCTGTATTATTATATATCTGCAACCATGAGGTCAGTTGGATTGTACCCTTGGCACGCATGTTATACATTTTGTAATCGTCAGAATTAAAACGGAAGAGACCGTCCTGACCATAATAACGACCGGTAATATAATAAGAAGCCTTACCGCTGCTACCAGAAACAGAGAGATTCTGGTCCATTGCTGCAGTGTGGTTCTTATATAATAAGTCATACCAGTCAGTATTACCATAATATACATAGTTACCATTCCCGTCCAGCTCTGTTTTAGACAGGGCAGGATTGTCGTTATGTTCTTTCAACGCAGCCAGGTAAGCGGCAGAGAACTTCTGGGTTTTGTTGATATTCTGAGGAGTCTGTGCATAATCGTTCCATGCAGACCATGCATCGCTGAAGCCCTTTGCATATTGGTATCCGTTAGATACCATATCAGGTACAGTAGTAGGTTTTTTGCTGGAATAGTTGGAAGAGTAGGTCACGGTCACCTTATCTTTAGAAGGTGTTTTGGTGGTGATGAGCACAACCCCGAAGGCAGCTCTTGCACCATATACCGCTGCGGAAGATGCATCTTTCAGCACACTGATGCTGGCTACATCAGATGGGTTCAGCATGCTTGGGTCGCCTTCCACCCCATCGATCAGTACCAGTGCATTACCACCCTGGCCTATAGAGGTTGTACCACGGATATTGTAAGTTGGCGACTGGATAGGTTTACCATCGCCCATAGTCAGGTTCAGGTTAGGGATTACACCTTGCAGCCCCTGGCTGAGGTTTGGAATAGGACGGTTTTCCAGCACCTTGCCAGTTACCTGTGTTACAGCACCTGTCAGGTTTACTTTTTTCTGTGTACCATATCCCACTACAACTACGTCATTGAGGGAAGATACATTACTTTTCATCGCTACACGAACATCACCCTGTGCAGGTACCTGTACGGTGTCGGACAAAAAGCCGATTGAACTGATCACCAAAGTAGGATTTTCTGTTGCATTCAGACTGAATTGACCTTTCTCGTCAGTACCAGCTCCGATAGCAGTGCCCAGTACTTTTACTGTTGCACCAATAATCGGTTGCCCGCTTTCGTCAGTCACCCGGCCTTTCACGATACGCGACTGTGCATATGTGTTCAGCACGCAACATGTAAATAGAAGGATGCATAACCATCTTTTCATGAGGAGTATTTTTTTTGTACTGCAAAAGAAGAATTCAGAGGTGAACAGGGCGGTTAATTAGAGATTAACGCGGGTATTAATCAATAAAAAATTATGATTCTCCGGATTAATTAATTATTTTCAGTTAACGCATCGGGATATTTAAAGTTAACTTAACGTTCCTTTTGCGTTTAATAGACAACCAAAAAGTAATTTGCCACGTTATTTAAAAAAGCCAATCGGAGTATGCCAGGGCTTACCTCTTCTGATGTAGTAAAGAACCATCTATTTATTACTACTATTCTGTTGTTACTGTTCGCATTATTTCCATGTGGGATATGTGCGCAGAACGTTTATGGGCTTGAGTTTGCAGGTAAAAAAATCGCACAGGAGTTACGCACTTCATTGAATCTTTTTCCAGACGAACCGCTTACTGTAAAGGACGATTGTGACCTATCATTTGATCTCTCATTTGCACCGGGATATGATTCTTATTTCGGCTACATTTTTAGAATCACAAATGAACTGGGACAAAATACAGACCTTATATATAGTAACCAGACACAGTCTATAAATCTCGTATCCGGCGATGAATACACAGGTATTCTTTTCAAATTCCCACCATCAGAAGTGGCAGGAAAATGGTACCACCTGCAGTTTTCATTCAACCAGGCTACGCGTATTACGACATTAAAAATTAACGGCCAACTGGCGGGAAGCACGACTATGCCTGCTTCTTTAGGAAACCAATTGCGCATCTTCTTTGGTGCAAACCATTATAAACAATGCAATACATTTGACCTCCCTACCATGCGACTGCGCGACGTACAGATTGCACAGTCCGGCAAAACCCAATACCACTGGCCATTACGACAGCATGATGGAGAACAGGAGTTTGATCTGATCTGTCATAGCAAAGCAGTGATCGAACATCCTATCTGGCTTGCAAAAGCATATAGTGAATGGAATACACGACAAACAATTACTGTAAATGGTAACGCAGGCGTAACATTCGATAAAGAAAATGGTATATTATATATAACAGGTAGTGATTCCCTCTATCAGTTCACCTGTAATGGAAATAAACTCAGTGTAGTACCACTGGCACAATCCAGAATATTGCCAGCTGGCAATGTGACAGAATTTGATACGAAGCGGCATCAACTCCTGAATTACTTTGTAGATGACCAACAGGTAGCCCGGTATGATAATACACAACATACATGGAGCAAACCTGTTGAAGGAAATAAAGTAACAGGATTCTGGCAGCACAATCATTTTTATTCACCCTACGATAGCAGCTTATACGTATTTGGTGGTTATGGACATTATCACTACACAGCCGAAGTACAAAAGTATAGCACCGCAGATGATCAGTGGAAAACAGTCGCTGCAAAGGGCGATAAATTTGCACCAAGATATATGGCAGCACTGGGCGCTACTGAAAATGGCGATTCGGCTTATATACTCGGTGGACACGGCAGTGCTACAGGCGATCAGCTGTTGAACCCTGAAAATTTTTACGACCTTTTACTATTCGATGTAAAGAACCATACCTTCAAAAAGATCTATGCGCTGGATAAACCAGATGTGCCCATGGCCTTTGGGAATACGATGGTGATAGATACAAAAGAACGTGCCTATTATGCACTGTCTTATGCGAATGACAGGATGGAGTCCGCGTTACAATTAATTAAAGGCTCTCTGGATAAACCTGAATATGAGAAACTGGGCAATGAATTGCCTTACCAGTTTTATGATATTAAATCCAGCGCAGCCTTATACTATTATGCAAAAGGACAGGAATTAATCGCCGTCAGCTTATACAATCCAGAGAATAACGTCACCACAATAAAGATTCACACAATACTTTTTCCACCTGCATTATTGATGCCCGACAAAGGTGTGGGAGAAAAGAATTATCAATACCTGTTATGGGGGCTGGTAGTATTAAGCAGTTTATTAACAGGGTTATTACTGAGGAGAAAGAAACGAGAACAAACCGCACCCCTGATCACTATTTATCATTTACCGGAGCCTCCCCAAAAAGCCCCGCTATTCAGGGTGATTGAACTCCCTGCACCTGTTGAAAAGAAAAACGCATCGATTTATTTATTCGGACATTTCACCATCATCGATAAAGAAGGGAATGATATCAGCAAATTATTCAGTCCACTGGTGAAAGAATTGTTCTTATTAATATTCCTCCATTCCTCATTCGGCAGAAAAGGTATTTCTTCCGAAAAGATTAATGAAATACTCTGGACAGGGCGATCAGTAAAAGATGCAAAGAATAACCGGTCCGTGAATATGGTGAAGCTGAAAAACATACTTGAGAAACTTGGCGACTATAGTTTAGCGAAGGAAAACGGGAAATGGAAATTAACATTTGAGGAAGGTGTATATGTGGATATCCGGCATGGCCACCAGTTAATGGAAGAGCACCATATCGCACAACTGGTGCAGGTATGTGGCAGAGGAGGCTTACTGATGGAGACAGATTATAGCTGGCTGGATAAATTTAAATCGGACCTGAGTACAGAACTGCTTAATATTTTTACCAGGTACCTGGATGAGCATGCAGAACAGTTACACCCGGAAGAGATCATACAGACCTGCGACACTATGCTGCATTTTGATTCCCTCTGTGAAGAGGCGGTGATGTACAAATGCAGGGCGCTGGTAGCTATGCACCAGCATGCGACAGCGAGGAGCTTGTTCCGGACTTTCAAAAACGAATATGAGCAGTTATATGGGGAGCCATTTGAAAAAGATTATATGGCGGTGATGGTAAATGATTAATGTATCTTTGCACTTTACAGACAGGTGCCATGGAACAGGAAGCAAATAAAAAAAGAAAGATCATTCATATCGATATGGATGCTTTCTATGCTTCCGTAGAGCAGCGGGATCATCCTGAATACCGCGGCAAACCTGTTATCGTAGGAGGCTCCCCCAATAGCCGCGGGGTAGTTGCCACAGCCTCTTACGAAGCCCGTAAATTCGGCGTCCGTTCTGCCATGTCTTCGAGAAGAGCGGTACAACTTTGTCCGGAAGGGATTTTTGTTTATCCAAGATTTGATGTGTATAAAGAAGTGTCCAGGCATATCCGGGAAATTTTCAGCCGGTATACAGACCTGATAGAACCTTTGTCATTAGATGAGGCCTATCTGGATGTGAGTGTGGATAAACTGGGGATTGGGTCAGCGATTGAGATTGCCAGACTCATCAAACAGGCTATTAAAGATGAGCTGCACCTCACAGCATCCGCCGGCGTATCTATCAATAAATTCGTGGCTAAGATTGCCTCAGACATGAATAAACCGGATGGCTTAACTTTTATCGGACCTTCACAGATCAATAACTTCATGGAACAATTACCTGTTGAAAAGTTTCATGGAGTAGGGAAAGTGACAGCAGAGAAAATGAAGAAAATGGGATTGCATACCGGTGCAGATCTGAAACGATTATCAGAGAATGAAATCAAGCAGTATTTCGGAAAACCGGGAGCGTTTTATTTCAGGATTGTAAGAGGGATCGATGAAAGAGAAGTACAACCACACAGAGAAACGAAATCAGCAGGCGCAGAAGACACTTTTCCGGTCGATTTAACAGAGGTGGAAGAGATGAACAGGGAGTTGGAAAGAATCGGAACACTGGTCACTACGCGGCTTAAAAGGCACAATTTAAAAGGGCGTACCATTACGCTAAAAGTAAAGTACAGCGATTTTAAGCAAATAACCCGTAATCAGTCATTGTCATTTGCAACAGACGATCTTGAGATTATTGTAAGAACAGCACAACAACTATTAGCAGCAGTAGATCACGAGGACAAACCAATTCGCCTGTTAGGCATCTCTCTTTCAAACTTCGGAGAAATAATACATATCAATGGAAATAGCAGCAATAGCACGCAGCTATCATTATTCGATTAAAAAACCAACCTTCTGTTTTTCACCTCCGGTAAAAAACAGAAGGTTGGTTACCCTCCAAATTAAAAAGGTTTTGCCTCTGGCAAAACCTTTTTAATTTGACTATTAAATTTAGATACCGATCTGATTAGTTCGGATATCCATCATTCTGTTTCAGATTCGCATTCAACTGCAACTGCGTCCTTGGAATCGGGAACAACTCTCTGTAACTATCAGAAGCCACGTGATCCCACCATGTACCTGTCGTATACTTACCAAAACGAATCAGCTCCTGCCTTCTATACCCTTCAAAAACAAACTCCCGGCCCAATTCAGCCAGCAATTCATCTAATGTGAGTGTAGCAACAGTATACTGATGCGCAGGCCAATCCGCCGCACTATAAGCACGTTGTTTAATCGTATTCACCAGATCAACTGCCTCCTGTGTAGCCACCCCACCATTCTTACGCATAATCGCCTCGGCCTTCACTAAATATATCCATGACAAACGATATACCGCCCAGTCACAACTACGATAACTTGGATCACTCAATGGACCGAGCCTGTATTTGTTAAAACGCACGCCACTGTTCTCTTCACCCTGTGTCATATCTGAAACAGTGCTACCCTGTGCATTCTTCCGGATGTTATCCACAAATACCAGCTGCTGACCATCATACTCATTACCACCACTACAAATCACCGGATCAGTACCATTAGATCCATACTTCCACTGTGGGCCTGCAAGTATCCACTCGCTCTTACGCTTATCAGCATCATCAAATGTAGTGTACACACCAGGTATCATTACTACCCCATCATTCCCATTGATCGGGTTACCATTGATCTGGCTCTGGTTAAAGTGATAGAAATCACCAGGCCACTGTGGTGCAAAGTTTGAAACGATATAATCGTAAGCAATAGAGAAGATAATTTCTTTTGACAGATCGTTAGCTGGTTTATAAGTATCTGTCAGATTCGTATCCAGTGCCAGTGCACCGTTCATACCACCAGCGGTATTATTTATGAGCGCATCGCAGGCTGCAATACAATCATCCCAGCGTGCAGTACCAGACCACTTTTCAGCATTCAGGTACAATTCAGCCAGCATGGCATAACCACCTGCTCTGGACATACGACCCAGCAATGCTTTTGACAGCACAGGGCTCTTATCAAGATTGTCTTTGATCTCCTGCTCGATGAAAGAAAAAACCTCCGCACGAGGCTTTGTTTCAGGACTGACAGGATCACCCACTTTAGTCACGATTGGAATATTGCCATAAATATCCATCAGACGCAGATAGTGGAAAGCACGCAGCAAACGCAGCTCACCAGTAAAACCATCTTTCTCTTCCTGTGTAAGCCCCATTGCACTTGCATCACGACCATCGATATTACCAATGGCGTCATTACAGAAACCCAGACCTGTCCACAACAGGTTCCAGCAGTTCAGTACTGTAGATTCATCCACTGTCCAGGTATGGTAGTGCAGACGGATCCACTGACCATTATCGTAACCATGACGACCTTTCTGTGGCCATGCCAGCTGATCGGCAGAGAGCTCGCTCAAACGCCACCAGCCACTCTGACCTGGGGTGATCCATGCATTCGCGTGTGTGTAGGGTCTGAGTACGGCAGACACTACTTCGTTCTTGTTATTATAGAAGTTGTTAGTGAGCAGTGTATCGTATGCTTTTTCATCCAGGTTAGTACAGCTGTTTGCCAGTACCGGAAGTAAAGCTAAACTTGTATATACAGCTATCTTTTTAAATCGTTTCATTCGACAAGTTTTAAATGGGTACATGTTAGAATCCTACATTCAATCCAAACATAAAGCCGCGGGTGCCCATATATGGAGTACGGCTATCTGAAGCATTCAGGGCATCAACGCCTGGTGTCAGACCTGTATCTCTTACGTAGTCAGGATCGTTACCTGTATACTTCGTGATAATAAAGAGGTTAGATGCAGTCAGGTACAATCTCAGGCTCTGGATCGTCTTTTTGTTCTTGAATGGAACAGTATAACCCAGGGTTAACTCATCCAGTTTCATGAAATTACCTTTCTCTATGTAGTAGTCAGAATACTGATAACCACCCGTGATCTTACCATTCTTGGTAAATGCTGTTTTCAGCACATTGCTGGGCAATGAAGCTTTTGAACCGTAGAACATTTCCATGGTGTTCAGGATATTGTAACCAAACTTGCCTCGCAGGAACGCTCTCAGATCAAAGTTCTTGTACTTGAAAGTGTTGGTGATACCCAGGTATACTTTAGGCACCGCATTACCAATCACAGCAAAGTCTTTTTCACTATCCAGCTGGTCAGCAGAAGCTTTGGTACCATCTGCTTTGTAGAACAGCCAGTCACCGGAATCAGTCAGACCAGCAAAACGCTTACCGTAGAAGTTACCGATACGGTCACCTTCGTAAGTACGGATCGCATTACCCAGTGCACCATAACCACCAATATCAGCATAAGACTGGTATTTGATTGTATACAGTTCATTAGAATAACGGTCCAGTATATTTTTCGAATTGCTGAATGCTAAGTCTACTGTCCAGGAGAAATCCTTTGTTCTGACAGGTACGCCACTAAGGGTGATTTCCACACCTTTGGAAGATACCTGGCCTACGTTTGCATAGATGCTACTGGTCACAAAAGGAGGAAGCTGGGTCGTTACGTTTTCCAGCAGATCTTTGGTGATACGTTTGTACACATCGATCGCACCGGAGAGGCGGCCTTTGAAGAAACTGAAGTCAACACCCACGTTGTATTCAGATTTCCTTTCCCATTTCAGATCCGGGTTAGGATTTTTGTTAGGACCATAAGTCTGACGCCATACCCCATCCGGATTCAGATAGTTACCACCGGTACCTAGTGTCACCAGTGAGCTGTAGTTGTTGATACCAGAGTTACCGGTTACACCATAACCAGCTCTCAGTTTCAGGTCGTCCAGGAAAGTAGCTCCCTGCATGAAAGGTTCATCACGCATGTTCCAACCCAAAGACAACGCCGGGAAATTACCCCATTTGTTGTTCGCACCGAAACGGGAAGAACCTTCATGACGCAGAATCACGCTGGCCATGTATTTATCTTTGTAGTTATAGTTCACTCTACCAAAGAATGCGATGAGCTTATTATCATTTTTATAGCTGCTCATGCTTGCTTTACCAGTCAGGAGCTGGTTACCCGCACCCAGATTATTTTCCTCGAAGATGTCATTTACGAAGCCGTAGTTACTGGCATCAAAATATTGTTCTACTTCATAACGGTAGCTATAACCACCAATAGCGGTGAAGTTATGGTCCTTGTTAACAGTGATATTATATTCCAGTGTGGGTTCTACAGCATATTTAAGGTTCAGGAAAGAAGACTGCCATGCATAGCCGGAGGAATCATAGTTTTCAACAGACAGCTCAGATAGCAGGTCCGCATAACCACCTTCTGAATAGCTATCGCGGGTTACAGAACCAAAAATGGATGCTTTCAGCCCCTTCACAATATCGAGGGATACCTTCGCATCGCCTGAAGTAGTTTGCTGCTGGCGAATGTCAGTTTGCTGGTGCAATCTGGCCAGTTCGTTGGTACTGGTTTGCTCAAAATACCAGGAGCCATCAGGATTGTATGGAGAATAAGTGGGGTTAAAAGTATAATACCCCTGCAGGTTACCACCATCTGTCAGCAGGTTCGATTTATTGAAGTTGGTAGCGAGGTTGAACTGGGAAGTCAACCGATCATTCAATCCTTTGGAGGTGATGCTCAGACGACCACCATATTGCTGACGTTCATTTTCCTTCAGGATACCTTCCTGATTCAGGTAATACACACTTGCACGATAGTTAGACTGTTCACCACCACCAGAAAATGCCAGGTTATGGTTTTGCGTTAAGTTGTCGTGATTTACCAGCAGGTCTACGAAATCAGTTCTGTAACCTTTGTCAATAGCATTGATTTCACCATCAGCAATCTTCGCTGCATATTCATCAGCAGTGAGGAATTTAGGAATACGTGATTTGAATTCTTTGCGGAAGTAGTTGTTGTAAGTCACGCGGGCAGGACCTTTCACACCTTTCTTGGTAGTCACGATGATTACACCACCATTCGCCTGTGTACCATAGATTGCAGCAGCAGAACCATCTTTCAGTACAGAGATGGATGCGATATCATCTTGTTGCAGCAGATCCAGGTTACCACCGGGAATACCATCGACTACGATCAGTGGCGACATACTACCGGTTAACGAAGTTACACCGCGCAACTGGATAGCAGGACTGGTATTGGGGTTAGAACCACCAGTCCGGGTGATCTGCAGACCAGCTACTTTACCTTGTACAAGGTCCAGCGCATTGCGGGCACCACTCTGACGGAAGTCAGTCGGTTCAATGGAAGTAATAGCCGAAGTAACTTCCTGCTTCTTCTGCGTACCGTAACCCACTACTACCACGTCTTTGAGCGAAGTAACATCCGCAGCTAAACTAATATTGACAGTATTGGAAGCTCCTAACGGAAATTCTTCCGTTTTGTAACCTACAAAAGTAAATACAAGGGTAATGGTACCACTGGGAACATTTAGGGAATAAGAACCGTCAACCTTGGTCTGGGTGCCGATTGTAGCACCCTTTACCTGTACGGTCACACCGGGTAAGGGACTGTGTCCGCTTGCATCCAAAACCTTACCGGAAATGGTGCGGGACTGGGAAAATGCGAGCATAGAAAGGAATAACATCCATATACTATGCAGGCATATCCGAGAAAGAAAAACGAGTCTTCTCTTCATATACTTTGATTTTGGTATTAAGCAGAATTATTAAGCGTATCCTTTTAAAGTTGGCACATACTTCCCCCGCTCGCAGCAACTTGTTTTTGCAGCGATAGCAATTGATTATTTTAAAAATGACAATACGTTCACCGTGCGATGAAAAAAAGCTTTTCAGCGCATGCAGTTACAATCAGAATGACACACGAATTACGCTTGTGCACTGCTGGAATTGGCAGTGGATAATGCTTTTGGTTTAGTTCAACAACTCAAAAACAATAGTCACTTTGCACTACGGTCTTTCAATCCACACATAATTTTTTGAAAAATAAACTGGCAGGTATTACGCAGATTCAATCATCATCTCCATTTTAGATTTTAGTTCGGTTAAAATGACTGATTAAAAACAATGTAACTCCAGGTTCAATAACGTCGATTATACAATGCTGTCTACTAATTTTGTCTGTTACCAGCGACTCTCTCAATGCTACATCAGTTCTCATTTCAGAGTTTTCGATTTAGCTACCGGTAGTAAAAATAGAGAAGTTTTTCACAATCCAAAACTGATAAGCCGGGTTTTAAATTGTGTTAACAATGTTTAAAATTCATTAACAATTAGATGCTTAGCGATGAAGCACACTTTTTTCATAATACAACCATCGCCGTTAGGAATGATATTTTAATACTTTTATAGTAACGAGTAACTGGCCGGTATGGCGCATGGTGTGTTCTGCGGAGTGAAATAATAAACCACCGAGTGTAGTGGGAATTTGTTTTCTACCGATGCCGCGGGGTACAGCGAGGGCATATTCTTCAGTGGATTGTAGCTTGGCGAGACTAATGGTGATTTGCGCGTCGAGGGCTGCGAGTAATGAATGAATCGTAATATGTGGTTGCTTTTTGCCTTCGGCAGCGAGTGCGGTGAGTTGGTCTTCGTTCAGGGATTTGAATTCGGCATAAGTAAAAAGGCGGTCAAGTACGCCTCTGATGTGTTGGAGGTGGAAGGCGACAGAAGCGCAATCGAAGGGGGTATCCCAGATTTTGGATTCAGGGAAGTCTTTGAGGTGAGCATGGATTTCTTCCTGGGCCTGCAGGAGGGCGTGGGCAATGGGTTGAAGGAGGGTGGGGATGCCTGCAATGGGGCCGCGCATCCATACTTCTAGTTGCTGACTCATGAGTTGATGCTGTTTTACCTGAACAAGTATACAAAAAATAACCAGATGGATTTTGCCTGAGATTTCATGAATTATCCTGGCTTTGTGATTTTGCCTCCGGCAAAATCACAAAGCCAGAAACGAACCTTTTAAGTTTTGCCTTCGGCAAAACTTAAAAGGTTCGTTCATTTAAACTACTCAAAGCTTGATCACCACATGCTTTATATTCTTCCTATCATACGTATAACTAATATGTATCTCCCCATTCTTGCCCTCTATCACCGCCGGATAACTAAACTCCCCCTTCTCATGCTTCTCCAGCTCATACACATCTTCCCAATGCTCCCCATCCTTCGACACACCTACCCTCAACTCATTCCTCCCATCAGACCAATCCTTTCCACTCACCGCCGGATTATAAATCAACACATGCACCCCACTCTTCGTCGTCACCGCATCAATCCCACTATTCGGATTCAACATATCCTGTTTCCTCAACTTTGACCATGTCACCCCATTATCTGCAGACCAACTCTCCACAATCGCATTCTGCCTGCTCCTACACAGCATTTGCAGCTTATTTCCGGGATGAAAAAGAATTGTAGGCTGTATCACGCCAAACGTATCACAATCTATATTTACCCGCTTCCAGTTCTTTCCATACACATCTGAAAATTCCACATGCACATTCCACACCTTCTCATCCAGACTCTCCGTACTGGAAGGATGCAACAACAACCCATTAGCCAACAACACCGGTTTATTCCTGATCGGCCCTAAAATACTATCCGGCAGTGGCACCGCCTTAGACCAGGTCTTCCCATTATTCTTAGAAGTCTTCATTAATCCCCACCATTCGCGTGGATTAGGTCCTACTTTATAAAACAGCAGCAATTCTCCTTTCTTATTCGTATACAACACCGGGTTCCAGGCCGGATACCGGGTAGTATCATTCACGACCCCATCTGCCACCACCACTGGTGCTGACCATTTTCCACCGGAATATATAGCAGTATAAATACATACATCCTTCGCACTTTCCCGGCTCCCGCCAAACCACGACATCATTAGCCTGCCATCTGCCAGTTCTGTCATTGTAGAAGCATGGGCAGCCGGCACCGGCGGTTTATCCATCACCATTTCCGCTCTTACCAGTGTAGCCTTGTGCTGTGCCATCAAAGGCAATAACCCACTCAATAATAAACATGACAATAATCCTTTCTTCATATCATTTATTTAAAACAGGAAGGCCACAAAGATAAAAATCCTTGTGGCCTTCCACCATCTAAATTATAAGTATGTTTATTAGTTTACATCCCAGAAAATTTTTGCGGTTCTGGTATCATTTGCCTGAACATCTGCATAACTTGTATTATATGCCTTCTCACTCGCAGGATACGTAAACCTGTTTGGAGGAGTAGGATATATAGAAGAAGTTGATTGCCAGATGGTGATCTGTGGATATTTGGTTCTACGATATTCAGCCCATGCCTGTCCACACTGTGTAAATCCAAATGCCAGCCATTTCTGTGTCCAGATCTTACCCAGTTTTTCCTGTGAAGTACCTGAATAAGCAATTGCTGTTTTAGCCATGAATACATCTACCTCAGCAGTAGAAGGCTGTGTTACAGATTCATACTGGGTAGTATTGGTTGAGTGCAGGTAATATTGGAACGCAATGGATTGACGTATCGCCAATTCATAACTCGCTGCCGCAGTACCGCCAGTCAGACCCCAACGTTCGAAAGCTTCAGCTTTCAGGAAGTTGGTCTCAGCAGCACTCATCATAACACCTGGCAGGTGAGAGTTGAAACGGTATGTAGTGGAGTCAATGGTGGAGTAGTTGTTAATACTGTCACCCTGCATCGTTGAAGTCCACTGTTGTGACATGGCTTTGTAAGTTGCATTCGGAACAAATACGCTATTTACAGTAGCCCCAAATTTATCAAACATCAGTGGAATACGTGGGTCATCCACAGGCAACATCACCGTATTCAGCATATAGTCCGGCGCTGCCTGCGCACTGATTTCGGTAAAGGCACTATTCAGATTGTTCGTATAGGTCGTCAACTGGAATAACAACATATCCGTGTTGTAAGGACTATAGGTATCACCTACCCCATCCCCATCCATCAATGGATACTGCAATGGGCTGGATAAAATTTCCTGGATCTCAGTCTTCGCTCTTGCCTCATCATAATAAGACTGACGCAGGAGATAACGGAGACGCAGGGAGTTAATATAACGACGCCATTTAGACAGGCTACCGTGACCCACATAATCCTGGTTAGCGAAAGCGGATGCAGCAACAGTATTGAGCGTAGCAGCTGCAAACCAGTCTGCCATTTCTTTCAACTGAGTGACTACGGTATCGTATACTGCAATCTGTGAATCGAATTTAGGATTGGAGATCGTAGCAGTAGCATCCAGGCTACCTGCCTCAGAGTAAGGAATATCTCCGAACATATCTACCATCTGTGCTGCCTGATCCAACAGCAATACCCTTCCTGCCATCATAAACACCTCCATGTTAGGGCGTTCATCTACAGGCAATTCCTTGTACAGCCGCTGCATAGTGCGGTATTGTGCCATTGGCCCACTACCACTACCTGCATCATTCGCATTGCTACCCTGGTTATTAGGTGTATAGAAATCATTCCAGCGATCCTCAATATAGTCATCGTTCTGGGAATAGGTTGTCAGCTCATTTAAAAACGCGGTCATCTGACAATACTTACCCATCTGGTTAAGCTGTAAAGTACGAAGGTCCCAGTACATAGGCCGAATGCGGTTATTATCCAGGATAGAGGAAAATAACTTCTCAATAGTAGGATCAGTCGTTTTATCGGGATTTGTATAATAGTCTTCAAGTTGCTTCTTACAACCAGTCATCCCAATGGCCAGTGTAATAATACAACTTATATGTAAAAAGTATTTCTTCATGATCATGTCTGTTTGTTAGGTCTTCAGAATAGTTAGAAACTTGCATTTAAACTAAAACCAATACTACGTGTAGCACCGGTAGAGCCTTCATCAACACCCTGGTTTAACCAGCTTTGACCTACAGGAGCCTCAGGGTCAATGTTCTTCAGCGTTCTGTAGAAGTAAAACAGGTTTCTACCGATCAAAGACAAACGAATATTCTGCATGTGTAATTTCTGAGCAGTACCTCTTGACAAGGCGTAACTCAATGACACTTCTCTGAATTTAATATAATTGTTCTTGATCACTGCCGGACCGTTATAACCATTTGCTGAAGCGTCAAATACAGTCAGGTAATAGTTAGCTGCTTCTACTATCATATCGTTATCTGAACCATCGGATTCCTTCTTACCAGGCAGTATTATACCATCATGGTATACTTTACCATATGGAGAAACCGCATTGTGGCTCGCCAGTCTGGTAGCTACACCCTGTTCGTTCACATAGTATGGAAGACCACCATTTGCTTCATCTCTATATTTCATGGTAGACTTGAACATACCAGCATTGGTGCCATATTTCTGTGGCATGGACAAAATCTCACCACCAAAACGGTAGTCGATGGTGATATCAAGTGTCAGCGCTTTGTAGCTGAAGGTATTAGACCAACCACCCACTACTTTAGGAAGAATATTACCGGCTTTTTCATATTTTGACTTGTCTACATAGTAGAAACCACTAGAGTTCACAAGCTTATTACCCTTCTCGTCTTTTGCGTAAGGATACATATAGATGTTACCGATAGTCTGCCCTTTTTCTGCTACGATTTCCACGGAGTTGGCATCACCACCCTTAAATACGATCTGGTTTACACCTTCAGACAGGCTCACCACCTTAGAGTTGTTGAATGCAAAGTTAATGCGGGTGTTCCAGCTTAATTTTGGACGTTTCAGCGGGGTTGCATTGAAAGCGATTTCAAGACCTTTACTATTCAATTCACCGACGTTGGTAATACGTGTCAATGCACCATTGGATACCGGTGTAGACAAACGCATCAGCAGGTCTTTAACTTTACTGTTATAAACAGAGATGTCTATACCAATTCTGCTTTGCAGCATTTTGGTTTCGAGACCAAACTCCATTTCAGTTTTCTTTTCAGACTTCAGGTTCGCATTACCATATGCATTTTGTGCAGTCAGTACAGGCACAGAACCGGTAGTAGTAGCAATCGGTTTCTGAGTATATACGATATTTGATTCATATGGAGGAGGCGCATTACCAACCATACCATAAGATGCACGCAGCTTACCATAGTTTAACCATTTGGGCATTTCAAAAGCCTCTGAGAAGATGAATGAAGAGTTCGCAGAAGGGTAGAAATAATGGTTATTAGCAATAGGCAGTGTAGAAGAATATTCCTGACGGGCAGTACCTTCCAGGAACACAAAGTTTTTATAACTTAAGTTCATGATACCCAGGTAAGCGTATTTCAATAGCTTACTACGTGCCTCGGAAGTAGTCTGTGCATTGTAAGAGTTATTCAAAGAGAACCAGTTAGCAGTTACCAGACCACCACTGGTATTGGAAGACTGATCTGTAAAGCTCTCCTGACGGCTCTGGAAACCACCGCTGACGCTATAACCAAATACTTTATTCTGGTCATTTGCATAGGTGGCTAAGAAGTCCGTATATACAATAGAATAACGGTTTTTGGTAACAGAATATTTACCGGTACTGCTGGTCGTATTGAAAGAGATAGGATATTCGTTATATTCTTTGGCTTCTGTATTGATGCTGGTAAAGTCATTACCAACCCTGGTACGGAGTTTCAACCCCTTTGCCAGATCGATATTAAGTGTTATGCTGGACAATAAACGATCCTGATTTTCCACTTCATTATTCCTCAACTGGTACCAAAGGAAGTTCAGCAATTCAGGACGGATGTTGAACACCAATGCTTCATCCGGGTTTAATTGAGTATTATTATAAGGCACCCATTTGTAACCTTTGGACGTTTTGTACTTATCGAATACAACAGCCATATCTTCAGAACGGCCGAAGAAACCATCAAAGGAGTTGAAGAGGCGGTTCATCAGACGGGCTCTGTTTGTCACGGTCGTATTCACATAACCACCTACCACATCTAAGCTTACTTTACTATGCAGCTTGATAGTACTGTTCAGGTTGAAGGTATTTTTACCCTGGTTGGTACCGATCTGGATACCTTTATAATCACCGCGTGTATAACTGAAACGATAATTTGCTTTTTCGTTCATATTCGAAAGGGATACATTCAAATTTGAATTGTATCCCTTCTGAAACATTTGTTTATAGTTGTTTGGCTGAGGTGAATAGGGATGCATAGAACCATCCCACCATGGCACCATCTCACCAGTCATTTTAGGACCGAACTGGCCATATGCCCTGAAGAAAGGTCGGACCACTCCATTAGTACCATAAGGTACCCAACCATCTTCATTCGCACCCAACGAAACGTTGCTCGCTCTGTCATAACCAGGACCGTAAGTGTTCTGGTACTGAGGTGCATTAGCAATTGTTTCTCTTGTAGTATTGAAGTTTACATCAACACCAAGTCCTCTGCCTTTCTGGCCTTTCTTGGTAGTGATTACAACCACACCACTTGACGCATCAGAACCATATAAGGCTGTCGCACTCGCGCCTTTCAATACGGTCAGGTTCTCGATGTCAGTAGGGTTGATATCCAGGATACCATTACCACGGATACGTGGGTCATCCCAATAACCACCAGAGTTACCACCTACACCACCGGATTCGTTATTATTTCTGATCTGCACACCATCCACCACATACAGCGGCTGAGTACTATAGTTCAGTGAGTTTACACCACGAATCTGAACGTTAACGGCACTGGTAGCACCACCTGGCGCTGTGGTGATTTTCACACCCGCCGCCTTACCATATAAGGCGGAAGCGAAGTTGGTGTTACCAGATGCGTTAATTTGTTCGGAAGTAATAGTAGAAACTGAGTAACCAAGCGCTTTTTCTTCTCTCTTGATACCCAGTGCCGTTACTACAAATTCGTTGATCATCTTATCTGCAGGTTGCAACGTGATAGTCAACGCAGTCTTTCCGTTCACAGGAACTTCCTGTGTTTTGAAACCTACGTAAGATACCACCAGGATTGCATCGTCAGGTACACTTAATGTAAAACCACCATTTTCATCTGTAGCTACCCCATCCGAAGTTCCTTTGATTTTCACTGAAGCACCAATCAAAGCTTCACCTGTCTGATCCAGTACCTTACCGGTGATCTTCACAGTTGTGATTCTCTCACCCATAGGCACAATCACAATCAGGTTGTTAGCCAGCTCCTGATAGGTATATCCTGATTTGTCCAGGATCATATCCATCACGGTGGAGATTTGTGCATCTTTCACAGATATATCCACTTTGCTTTTGTTAGGGATATTTCTGTTGCTGAACATAAAGCGGTAATCGCTCTGGTGTTCGATAATAGAAAGTACCTCCTTAAATTCAACAGAGCGGAGGTTCAGTGTAATCGTTTTTGAGGAAAGAACATTTGCAACTACATGCAGATTCAGGAAAAGGATGAACCCTAACGTTAGTTGTAAAATCAGCAATGGCCTTAAAAGCCCGTAAGGGATCTTGACGCCCTTAGGGCGTACATAAAAACTCATAACTTAGATGTTAAAGGTGATAAAAGTGTTAAAACGGCAGTACTCGTGCGAAAAGGCCCGCAGTTTTATTGGAATAAGTCATCTTTCAGCGGGGTTTATTTAAATGATCCCCGCATTTATTCAGTAGTAATCGCTTTCTTTTCCCATAGACAAAATTTTAGTTGTTATTACTTTGCTTTTGGTGAAATGAAAGGGCGATTCCATAGGTATTACACATCATAGGCATCGGCATAGGGTCCTCATCTCACCTTTCACTACTTATGAAAGGAATTTCTTGATTTACCTGGTTCTTCTTTAATATATTACGATCGTTGAATCTTCAATCTTATAGTTGAAGTTCTCTGTCAGGTGCAATGCATTCAATGCTTCTGCAATTGTCTCCCCTTCTAAAACACCTGTAAACCGCAACTGTCTGTAGCCAACCCGGTTGAAATGGATACTGATATTGTAATAGCGTTCCATTCTCTTGGCCAGCGTACCAAAGTCTTCGTCCTGGAATACCAGTTTGTTCTGTAACCAGCTGGTTTCCATCACTACCGATGAATCTTTTCTGTCATTCAGGTAAGTCATGGATGTTACGCTAGGTACATTTGGTACTAAATCTTTTATGCTGACAGCTTTCCTCCTTGTAGAGTCAAAGTTGGTCAGCACCAGTTTCTGAGAAGGTTTCAATATTATTTTCTCAGATGGATTGTCAGTCACGGTAACCTCTATCGCCCCTGTAATCAGCGTAGCTTCAGAAGAAGCTTCGTCTGGATAAGATTTTACGTTGAAAGCAGTACCCAGTACCTTGATATCCATTTTGGAAGTATGGATGATAAAAGGTTTTTGTGGATCTGCATGTACGTCAAAGAATGCCTCCCCTGTCAGGTATACTTCCCTGTTTTTAGTCGCAAAGTCTTCGCTATATTCAAGTTTACTGTCCGCATTGAGTGTCACTCTTGTACCATCTTCCATTATAAAAGTGGATTTCTGCCCTTTGGCAGTCACTTTTTGCATCATGGAGCCGCGCTGATATATATAATAAAAGCCGCCTGCTGTAATAAGGAGTGCCAGTGATGCTGCAGCTGCTACCCAGCGCATACGGCCTGTATTTTGTACAGGCTTCATCAGCGGCGCCATGACCGGCGTACCTGCTTCTTTTTCCAACTCATTTATCTTCGTCTGCACATTTTCAAAAAGCCTGCGCCCGTCTATATAATCAGTTTGATTCTGAGCCCAGTAGGTACGGAACATGTCATACTGCTTTGCTGAAGCAGTATCCTCATGCATGATATGTTGTAGTTCCTGGCCTTCTTGAGGTGTGATGTCACCAACCAGGTCCTTTATAACCATTTCAAAAAAACGATCGCTCATTGTCCGTTGGAATAACCCTTTGTATATAGGACAATTTTTTAATGGTAATATGCGTACAAGCTTTAAAAAAAAATTTAACATATAATTCCAAGTCCTAATTACCCATAAATATGAATAAAACTAATATAGCACTGATGAGATTGTCTGTCGCCTGTCGGTTTACCTTCTTCAAATATGGATCCATCGCCTTACTCATCTTCTTCATAGCCCGAAGCATCTGAGTGTGTACTGTACGATGTGAAATGTTGAGAATCTCTGCTACCTCCTTGTATTTCATACCATTTTCCTTGATAAGCCGGAATATGATACCACATTGACGGGGAAGTGTACTTATCGCCTGATCCATTCTGAAAATCAGCTCTTTTTTCTCCAGTTCCAACTCCGGCGAGGCTTCATTGATCAGCACCCCGCCTCCGTCATGGTCCTCAATATTGACTACCTGTATACTGGAAAAACGTTTATTATAGTTCAGGGCCTGGTTTTTTACAGCAATAAACAGATAGGTTTCGGGCTTTTCTACCGCCTGCATCTGAACCCTGTCCATCCAGCATTTCACAAAAACATCCGATACTATCTCTTCAGCAACCTGATGATAATGAACGTACAGCTTGCAAAATTTAATGAGTCGCGGGTTTAATGCGTGAAATAAACCCTCAAATGACCGGGCATCACTCACCTTCGTGAAGCGCTCCCATAGATCATTTATATTAACCTCTTTTTGCATTCTAACTTTTCATTATATTTCGGACAGCAATGTAGTAAAAGTATATGGCAAATAAAAATAATAAATCTTTCTGAATTAATTATTTATAATATATATTATTACCGATACATTAATATTTACGGGTATCAGATTAGCACAAAAAAAGAGGGGGAAGCAGTCCTTACCCGGACTACTTCCCCCTTCTATATCAAGGAGTTATATTTTTACTATTCCTGCTCCATCGTCATTATGTCACGATCGAACAAATAGAGACCACTTTTGTCATCTCCAATCAGTTCCAGCTTATCATTACACTCACGGGCCAGTCTTTCCTCTTCAATCTGCTCATTTACATACCACTGCAGGAAGTTGTGCGTAGCATAATCTTTCTCCTGTAATGACATGTCTACCAGCTCATTAATCCCCTCACTCACCTTCACCTCATGGGCAAACAACTCTTCAAACGCCTTCTTCAATGATGGGAAGGTCAGCACCGGCTGAGCCAATGCAGGTACGAGGGCAAAACCACCCCGCTCATTTATATAATGGATCAGTTTCAGCATGTGCATTCTCTCTTCGTCACTGTGCTTAAAGAAGAATTTTGTTACTCCCTTCAGACCAGGCTGAATGTCTGCCCAGCTACCCATGGCGAGGTAAGCCTGTGACGACTGCGCCTCCATTAAAACCTGCTTGTTCAGCGCTTCCTGCATTCTTTGTGACAACATAATATTCGCTTTTTGTTGATAATTAATTGATTATCTATGTAAAAAGTCTTCTCTCATGGGATTGAAGACGTCAATAAGTACTCCTTCTTCTTTGCAAACCACGCCATGGATGGCTCCAGACGGTACTGAAAATACATCCCCTGTCTGCAATATTTTCTTGTGGCCGGCAATCTCCACCTCAAACGATCCCTTTTCCACATACGACATCTGTAAATGTGGGTGCGCGTGTAACGTACCTACTGCACCGGTTTCGAAAGCCACTTTTACGATCATGAGCTGTTCACTGTATGCCATGACCTTTCTCTTGACTCCGGGATCCGTTGGCTCCCATACAATATCAGCATCTAATTTATAAAAAACAGACAAGTCCGCCATTTGTTGCTTGTTAAGGAATCAAATATAATTATTTCAGGAGCTTTCTAAACGCTTTTCCCTGCGTACTTGATTTTATCGCCGGCGATAACAATTGATATAATGAATCTGCTTTCGTATCCGGCACCCCATTCGCATACCACTGCAATGCTACTATACTGATGATGGAATTGGGATGTGTAGCGGCAAAACTAAGGTACACCTGCTTTTCGTCCTTTCGGGTGTTTGTGTATTCATCCGCAATGGATGACTGAAATGCAGGAAGGTGCCTGGCTTCCAGCGGAGCGGATGTATAATCGCGATAAATGCTCTTTTGCTTTTCCCGGATCGGTTTGAGCCGGGCCTGTAACGCCTGGTATTCCTGATTTACAGCACCAGCGGTAAATGTAGCTGTTATCAGAGAATCTTTACCAGTGAGTTCCATCGTCCCTTTTTCTATGTAAAAGAGAATGGCATCCAGTGGCAGAGCAGCCATATTTTGTGGGGTCGTCAGTATCAGCAACGCATCAGAAACATCGCTGATGGTGCCTTTGAATTCAAATTTCCCATCCTGCAAATGTACACTGTCACTGATTTCCTTTCCATTGGAAAGATAGGTCAGCAATAATTGACAGTCAGGTCCGAGATGGCCAATCTGTCCTTTCAGTACAAAGGGAGTTTGCTGGGCGGCTACTGTGAGGGGAAACAGTAGGGCAAAGAGTAGTGGCTTCATGCGTGGCAAGGGTTATGATTCCTAATTTAAACAAAATTCAGTTACGTTTCCGTCCACCGCAGGCACTGTAAGCAAAAAACCACTTCCGCGTTAGACAGAAGTGGTTTTTTTGCGTATTCGAAAATTACTTAATTCCCAACTCTTTTTGAATCGCCTCCAATGACCTACCCTTCGTCTCAGGCATCATTTTCAGTATAAACAACAACTGCAACAACATCATCACACTATAGAATACAAATGAGTAGAAACCTCCATGCTCACTGCCTTCCACAATGATCGGGAACGTCCAGGAAATAATCGCTGCCATAATCCAGTGTGTAAAACTGCCCAGTGATCCCCCCTGTGAACGCACTGAATTCGGGAAGATCTCTGAAATAAACACCCAGATCACCGCACCCTGAGAGAATGCAAAGAATGCAATAAACCCAATCAGGTAAATCAACACATTACTATTCGCAGCATGTGCATCCCTGAAAGCATAAGCCGTCAACCCCAGGAAAACAATCATACCTACTGACCCGATTAACATCAACGTCTTACGACCAAATTTGTCAATCACCGTCATCGCCAGCAATGTAAACAGGAGATTCGCCGCACCAATGTACACAGGTTGCAAATAGGCTTTACTTTCATCAAAGCCTGCCATTTCAAAAATGCGTGGTGCATAATACAGGATCGCATTGATACCTGACAACTGATTGAACATCGCCAGCAATACCGCATACATCACAGGTTTCATATACCTGGGCTGGAACAGCTTTTCCTGGTGTGCCTGCACAGATTCTTTGATGGATTGTATCGCACCATTTACATCCGTTTCCAGTAAGCGGTTCATAATAGGAATCGCCTCTGCCTCACGGTTGTTAAGGATCAGCCAGCGGGGACTTTCAGGAATAGAACGAAGCAACACCCAGAAGAGGGCAGAAGGAAACACCATTATTCCCAACATCCAGCGCCATGCATGATCTCCTAAACCTATAAAGAGGAAATTGGTGAGATAAGCGATGAAAATACCAGCTACAATGTTTAACTGAAACATACCTGCCAGCCTGCCCCTGAGAGGTGCAGGCGCTATTTCAGAAATGTACATAGGCCCTACTACTGAGGAGGCTCCTACTGCAAACCCACTGGTAAAGCGGAAGAATACAAACAGGAACCATGCAGAGACAGAAGCACAGCCAATAGACGAAATCACGAAAATAACGGCAATAGTGAGCAAAACCTTTTTACGGCCATGAATGCGGGCCGGACCACCTACAACCAATGAACCGATGACTGTGCCGATCAGACTGGCGGCCACCGTGAAGCCATGCCAGAAAGAATCGAGTGACCATAATTGTTGGATGGTTTTTTCCGCACCTGAAATAACGGCTGTTTCAAAACCGAAAAGAAAACCGCCAAGGGCGGCAATCAGGGCGATACGTACAGGATAAGAAAGCATATTAGACTGAGTAACGTGGTTAAAAAAATAAATATAATATGCTTTTTTCGTAAAGAGAAATCCCAAACGATTTCACCTTCTGTAAAAACGTTTGGGATTTCGTTATATGACCCGCAGCTCGTCTTTATTTGGCGGCCAGCCGGCTTTTATTTGGACAAAGTGTCAAATTCCTCATCCGTCAATTCTACCTCAGCAGCTTTCAGATTCTCCTCCAAATGCGCTACTGACTTAGTTCCCGGAATCAGCAATATATTATCTGCCCGCTTCAGCAACCACGCCAATGCGATCTGGGCCGTTGTTGCCTGATGCTTATCAGCAATTGCCTTGATCTTGTCCGCCATTTTTTGCGGACCAGATGCCAGCGGGTACCAGGGAATAAATGCCAGGTTCTGCTCTGTAGTATAATCCAGCACTTCTTCCCACTTCCTTTCACCCAGGTTATACAGGTTCTGCACAGACACGATCGGCAGCATCTGCTGCACCTGTTTGATCTGGTCTACTGTCACTTCTGATAAACCTACATAACGGATCTTTCCTGCCTTTACCGCTGCTATCACCGGTTGCAACGTCTCTTCCACTGGCGTATTCGGATCAATCCGGTGTAACTGCCACAAATCAATCGTATCTACTTGCAGCCTTTCCAGACTGCCTTCAATATTTTCACGAATAAAATCAGGTTTACCATTCGGCACCCATTTATCAGGACCTGGACGTACAAAACCACCTTTGGTAGCAATGACCAGATCTGATTTATACGGATGCAGGGCATCTGCAATCAGTGTTTCATTCATCTTTGGACCATATGCTTCTGCTGTATCAATGAAATTTACACCACCTGCCACAGCAGCCTGCAATACTTTCTTTGCATTCTCCCGGTCATCTACCTCTCCAAATACGCCCTTGCCTGTAAGTTGCATACCTCCATAACCAAGACGGTTTATTTCCAGTGTTCCTCCAAGTTTAAATGTTGTTGCCATTTTACGTGCTTTTAATTTGGGTTAATTATTCGCCATTTTCTCCTGTATTTCCGTATACCTGGCGCCGGTATCCGGATACTTTTTCAGTAATGCCTCCAGTGCAGACAGATCCTCCGCTGTGAGGTCCAGATCTACCGCTGCTGCATTTTCCTCCAGGTACTTACGCTTCTTTGTGCCTGGTATCGGAATGATGTTCACTCCCTGTGCCAGTACCCATGCCAGTGCCAGCTGTGCAGGCGTCGCATTTTTACCAGCGGCCAGTGCTGCAAACCCGCTTGCCAACTTCGCATTGTTATCCGCATATTCCTGTTGATAACGTGGAATACCTTTACGGAAATCACCTTCCGGCAGTGTACTTACATCCAGTGTATTCGTTACCAGCCCTCTGGCCAGTGGACTGAATGGCACAAAAGTGATGCCCAGCTCCTGGCAGAGCGGCAGGATCTCCTTTTCCACATTCCTCGTGAGTAAAGAGTATTCACTCTGCAAAGCGGTGACAGGATGTACTGCATGGGCTTTGCGGATGGAAGCAGGGGAAGCTTCGGAAAGACCAATGTACTTTACCTTTCCTTCCTTCACCAGTTCAGCCATTGCACCTACCGTTTCCTCAATGGGAACATTGGGATCTACTCTATGTGCATAATAAAGGTCAATATGATCTACCTGCAGTCGTTGCAGGCTCTTCTCTACAGCAGTTTTCATATAAGCCGGTGAGCCATCGAAAACCTGTTTACCATGACCCAGCGATTTAAAGCCAAACTTGGTGGCGATAAATATCTTGTCGCGGTTGGGTACCAATACCTGGGAAATGAGTTTCTCATTCTCTCCATCACCATATACATCCGCAGTATCCCAGAAGTTGATGCCCAGTTCAAGTGCGCGGTGTAAAGTTGCGATTGATTCTTTGTCATCGGGAACACCATATGATTGGCTCATTCCCATGCAGCCCAGTCCGATAGCAGATAATGATTCTCCTGTAGTGCCTAGTTTCCTGTATTTCATTGTCATTAATTTTGGAGTTATACAAAATAAAAGCAAAATAGGATGCACTCTTTTTGAATGCATCCTATTTTTAAAGATAGTACGAAAATCATCTAAGCCTTTGACAAATGATGGTTTTCATAAATGGCCATGCGGCCGGCTTATTGAGTTAGTGAACTGGAACCAACTTATTGTGTTAGTAAATTGCCGAACTCCTTCTCCGTCACCGTAAAGATCGTCCCATGCCTGACCCCTTTCGGTAAACTGATCTGGTCTGAAACATCTTTCCACACCTTCCCATCTGTAGAGCTGATCGCCCCATATTTATGTTCTGTATACTTATCAAAATAGATCAGCCAGGTGTTCCCGATCTTCATCGTAGTAGGCCCCTCTGCCCAGTATTTACCAGTAATAGATGGCCCTGCCTTTGTATACGGTCCTGTTAGTTTACTACTGTATGCCACACGCAGATATTTTGCAGGTGGTTCAATGGTCTCATCTTTCATCACCATCATATACTTTGAACCGTCCTTTACAATCGTTGCATCAATCACATTAAAACCCGGATCATATAACAATTTAGTAGCCGAATACTTTTTAAAATCTTTAGTGGTCACATAATACATCCGGTGATTATACCCACTCTCTTTCGCAGCCGCAGTCTCTTTAAACTGACCCGAAATAGTCGTGGCCCAGTAAATCATATACGTCTTTGATGCCGCATCGTACGTGATCTCCGGCGCCCAGCAATTCCTCGCACTATCTTCCTTCGCCATTACAGGTATAAATTCCTGCTCAGACCAGTGAATCAGATCTTTTGACGAAGCATAGCCAATGCCTTTATCATTCCAGCTCACAGTCCATACCATGTGAAACAAACCATCTCCTCCCCTGATGATACAGGGATCACGCATCAGTTTATCATTGCTCACCACCGGTGTTAAAAAAGAAGAATCACCCTTTAAAGCCGACCAGTTATAACCATCTTTGCTGTATGCAAGATGCAACCCATCTTCTCCATTTCCCTTGAAATATGCGAACAGGTATACGTTTTGAGACATGCCGGCGAGTGCCTGCAGCATGCAAAGGCATGATAGTAATGTACGTTTGACCATAACAGAAAAATAAGCAATTAATTTGTGAGTACATACGTTTTGCCCTTTTGTGTCGGCAAATCATATAGTTGTGTAGTTGAAATCTGCATAGACGAAACCTTCCTGGCATCTTTTACAATCGGCTGTGCAATCTCCACTACCTCGTAAAAAGGATTCAGGTTTTCCCCATTCGCTGTCACCAAACCCTTTCCCTTCAAAGCATTCGGCACACGGATCCGGCAATTACCACCTAATGTTGACAATATCTTCAGCTTCACCACTTTCCCATCTTTCCACTCCAACGCTGTAATGGTAAATCCACCTCTCGCCCTCAATCCATTCACATGGCCCTGCTTCCACTCCGCCGGCAATGCTGGCAATAACTGTATCGCCCCATCATGGCTCTGCATCAGCATTTCCGTTATACCTGAGGTGCAACCAAAATTGCCGTCAATCTGGAAAGGTGCATGCGCATCAAACAGGTTGGTATAGGTACCACCACCATGCTCTCCTACGGGTGACAACTGGTTTCTGATCAGTTGCAATGCATGCTCACTATTCTGTAATCTCGCCCACCAGTTTACCTTCCAGCCCATACTCCAACCGGTGGATACGTCTCCCCTTTCCAGCAAAGTAGTATTTGCGGCACTATATAATTCAGGATGTCTGTAAGGAGAGATCTGGGCAGCAGGAAACAACCCATATAAATGAGAAATATGCCTGTGATGATCCTCCGGATTATCCAGGTCTTCCATCCATTCCTGCAACTGGCCATACTGCCCCACCTGCATAGGGGGCAGCTTACTTCTCACCAGCTGTAAAGTATCAGTAAAAGCAGTATCCAGTTTCAAAATATGCGCAGCACGGATCGCTGCACTCAATGCATCAAATACAATCTGGTTATCCATCGTACACCCTGCATCAAAAGATACACCCGGTCTGATCTTCGGCGCATTCTCAGGCGAAGTACCAGGATTGATCACCAGCCAGTGATGCACTGGATCCTCTACCAGGTCATCTACAAAAAACAAAGCGGCGCCCTTTATCGCAGGATATACATCCCGCAAATAAGCAGTATCACCATTGTATAAATAACGATCCCAGAGGTGCTGACTCAACCACGCTCCTCCCATACTCCACACCCCCCAGAATATTCTGTCTACAGGCCCTGTAATCCTCCACAGATCAGTGTTATGATGCGCTACCCATCCCCGCGCACCATACATAGTCCGCGCAGTATGCTGCCCTGTGACAGACAGTTCCTTCACCATTTGAATCAATGGCGTATGCATCTCCGGCAGATTATCTTTTTCTGCCGGCCAGTAATTCATTTCAGTATTGATATTGATCGTGTACTTGCTGTCCCATGGCGGCCGCATTTCCGCATTCCAGATGCCCTGCAGATTAGCAGGTTGTCCACCGGGTTGTGAACAGGAAATGAGCAGATAACGTCCAAACTGGAAATACAATGCTACAAATTGCGGATCGTAAGTATGCGCAAAGTTTTTCAACCTTACATCCGTCGGCTCTTTCGCCGCTGCCGATGTACCCAGGTCAATTGAGACCCTGCTAAAATAATGTTGATAAGCTGCTACATGCTCCTGCAATAATGCCGGAAATCCTTTTGTACTGGCTTGTTTCAGATAAGCACCGGCTTTCGCTACCGCATCCCCGCCTATATCATTGTAGTTGATATAGGCGGTCGCAATAGAGATATAGATCAACGCCGTCGTTGCGCCGCTGACTGTTATCGCCGTATCATTCGCTGTGAGTGTTCCATTGGTCACAATCTTTGAGATCCCATGGAACACGACCTTTCCTTCTACGCCTTCATGACTGTTGGTAATACCATGAATAGTCAGGGTATCGCCCCCTGCTTTGACAGGTGCATTTGGCTGTAATGTGGATAAGTATGCACTGAATGACAGACTACCTGCCTTACTGCTGCTCAGTTGTACGACAATCGCCTGCGCTGGTACGCTGGCAAAGACTTCGCGGGTATAGGTCACACCATTTACGGTATAACGTGTAGTAGCTACAGCACGGTTCAGATCCAGCTCCCTGTAATAACCGGTAAACTGGTCATGACCGGGAAAGGTTAAATTCAGATTGCCCACTGGCTGAAACATTTGCCCACTGCTGGTTTTGCATTGCATTTTTTCAGCGGCAAGGTCCTGTGCTTCTTTTTGCTTACCTTCAAAAATCAATCGCCTGATGACTGGCAATGCAGCCAAAGCATCGGGGTTGTCGTTGTTGTTCGGACTGCCTGTCCATACAGTAGATTCGTTGAGCTGAATGATTTCATGAGCAGAATTGCCATAGACCATTCCACCCAGACGACCATTGCCGACAGGTAAGGCAGCTGTCCATACATTTCCGGCTGGTTGACGATACCAGAGTTTGAGACCAGATTGCTGGGCAAAGGTTTGTAAGGCGAACAGACTGCTGAGTAGCAGAAATAGTTTTTTCATAACGCATGGATATGCGTATAAAAATAACCCATATTGTCAAAATGACAATATAAAAAGGATGAACGTCAACAATATCAAAAAGCCGCCTTCATTTTTCGCACGAAATAAAGACTGACCTTTATCTATTTAGACAATTCATCAATCAACACCACATCCCAGGGCGCCAGGTTCTTCTCTATATACAACACACCGGTTGCACTGGATAAAACCTGTTCTTCATTCAACCCATTGGCTACCTGTTTCATTACTTCTACCTGGTCTCTGTTCAATGGCTCCGGACTACCGGCCTTCGCCCATTGAAAGATGGCATTGCCATCTTCTTTTGACAAGATATCCACATTGAAACGGGCATCAGGATGCATATTTTGAATCTTGAATGAATACAATTTTGTCTCTCCCTTTGACATCAGTGCAGTCACTGCTGCCCTATCTCCTCCAGATACGCCGGTTGTCACTGTCACAGGAATATTATAAAGAATGGCGCTGATCTTCTTTGAATCTTTATGACGGGTCACGACAATGCCATCTTTATTATATAACAACTCTTCGCCCAACGCATTTAACATACGATAAGCATGGAATGCTGGTTTTGCAATACCACTGGCATTCATCAAACCCTGACCACCATGGAAAATATCTTTGAGCTCTTCAGGTCCGTCTATGAATGAACTATAGAACACCCCATTCACTAATCCCACCGCATCCACATTCTCTTTCACGATAAAAGCTGCTGCAGGCAAATCGTCACGCACAGCATCAGAAGGTATAGGGCTGGTGCTCCACCTGGTCACAAAGATTTCTGCCTGTGGAAAATTTCTGCTCACCGTATTACGCAACGCTGTCAGATCCTTTGCCGTAGCACCTAATTCCCGGGGCTTACCTGCACTGTCTGAAGGATATGGATGCGCTGTCACGAAATCAACGGCCAGTTGCTCCTGTCTGCAATAGCCCAGGAATTCATCCAGCCATGCACCCTGGGTATCGCCAGAGAGCCCGCTGGTAGCAGGCCCACCCACTTTAACTTTGGGCGCTACCGCCTTCATAGCGGTTACAGTTGTTTTGTATAAAGTAAAATATTGTGTTTTGGTTCCATCCCAGAATGTACGCAGATCCGGTTCATTCCATGTTTCGAAATACCATTTATTCACTTCCTCTTCACCATACTTGCCCACAATGTGTTTGGTAAATTCTGTCACCAGGTCATTCCATTTTGTAAAATCTGTAGGTGGCACCACCCTTGCATTCCAGCTGAACTGGGTCGCATCGCTGCCAGCGATATCTTTTGGAAAGAAGCTGAATGCAATAAATGGCTTTACCCCCGCTTTGAGTGTTTTATCAAGCAGGTCGTCTACCAGGGTCCAGTTATACAGCCCCCCGTTATACACCCCCATGTCATCGTGAAAAATGCCTGTGAAACGAGCATACTTAAAGCCACAGGCTTTGGCCGCCACCGAAAGTTGGTCCCCCCAAACGGGTCTGGAAGCATCATTGGCCCTGCCGGCACCAACCCCTTTGTTCCAGTGTGGTTCAAAGAATTTTCCAGGATTCTTAGCATCGATAATAAACGGAGGTTGTTCTTCCCATAATGCCATGCTTTTCACAGTGCCGGGCAAGACTGCACTGCCTGCTACAGTGATCAATGCCTGCTTTAAAAAATTTCTTCTTTCCATACGAATAGGGTTCTTTAGTGCTTTGGTCCCCCTGGTTGTGGCCATAGTTTTTCATGGGAATGCTGTTGGCGGCCGGGGTTCCAGTTCTATATTGCTTAATATATAATGATACTAAAGCCAATATGATATTAAATATACAGCTTTTTATTTACCACACAAGGGGCTTCACAAAATATTGGTTACTACTGTAATATGATAAATTATATTATTAAGTTATGACAGGTTAGGGCATAGAATGGTTAAAATAATATTATTAGAAATAAGGGCAGGCATTTACTAATTCAAGTACTTTCCCTTTTAAAGCAGGGTTGCCTGTCAGCAGGTGATCCGGTTCTATATCTTTGTATTCATTCAGGCCTGCCACCCCCTCTGCATTTCTACTGCCGCTTTCCGCAAAGTGCATGGCATATTGCCAGCCAGCCTGAAAAATTAACATCGTGGTGTAATTTTTGCCGCTTGTATTCGCATGAAAATTTTCTGGCAATACATGCGCCCTCATCGCTGGATGATCTTGCTTTCGCTGGTGCTGGCAGGCATCGCCCAGGTGGCCACCATGTATGACCCCATTATCTTTGGTAAAATTATCGACAATTATGCTTTGCACCCCGGAGACAGAACGGAAACCGTTTTAATCAAAGGTGTGCTGTTCTGGCTGATCATCGCTATTTCAATAGCCATGGTTGCCAGGTTAGCCCGTTCTCTGCAGGACTTTGTCATGCGCCTCATCGTACAGCGCTTTGGTATGCAGATCTTCAACGATGGCCTGAAACAAACACTACGCCTCTCTTTCCAGGAATTTGAAGAACAACGGAGCGGTGAGACGGTTGTACTATTACAAAAAGTAAGAAACGATACTGAACGGTTTTTCAACGCGTTTATCAACATCCTGTTTTCAACAGTAGTAGGTGTAGGTGTGCTCACATGGTATGCCCTGCACAAAAACTGGATGCTGGTACCTGTGTTTTTCGTAGGGGTGGGTGTGTTAGGTACACTGACAAGTGCACTGAGCAGAAAGATGAAAAAAATTCAGCGCAGCATCAACAAAGAAACCTTAAAACTTTCTGGTTCCATCACAGAATCATTGCGCAACATTGAGCTCGTTAAGAGCCTTGGGCTTACCTTTCCTGAGATCAGAAGATTGAGAACGTTTACAAAGAACATTTTCGATCTGGAAATGAAAAAAGTAAAACAGGTCAGAACACTTTCATTCCTGCAAGGTACTACACTAAACATCCTCCGGCAATCTATTCTCTTCATTTTACTCTGGCTCATCTTTCATAAAGTATTGAGTACGGGTGAACTGATTGCCATGCAATTTATATCCGCTACAATCTTCGGACCGTTACAGGAGTTGGGAAATATTATTCTCTTTTACCGGGAAGCAGAAGGCTCCTTACTGTTATTTGATCAGCTCATGCAGAAACCTGTGGAAGATAAACCTGACACACCAGTCTCTTTAGGACCACTGGAAAATATCCGCTTTGATCACATTGTATTCCGCCACCAGACAGCAGAACAGAATGCCCTGGATGATATCAGTTTTGACGCCCAACTGGGGGAAACCATTGCCTTTGTAGGCCCTTCAGGATCTGGTAAATCAACGCTGGTGAAACTATTACTCGGACTTTATCAGCCCGTATCCGGTCATATCTATTTCAACGAGGTGGCATCAGATGAAATTCATTACAACCAGCTGCGTAGACAGATTGGATTTGTATCGCAGGAGACACAGTTATTTGCAGGGACATTCAGAGACAATTTATTGTTTGTAAAACCCGATGCAACGGAAGAAGAAATGATCGAAGCCCTGCACAAGGCAGCTGCAACGCCCTTGCTCACACGCTCTTCACAAGGCCTCAATACCTTGCTGGGTGAAGGAGGACTAAAACTATCAGGTGGGGAAAAACAACGTATTTCCATCGCCCGGTCATTGATCCGGCACCCCCGGTTATTGATTTTTGACGAAGCTACATCGGCACTGGACTCGCTGACAGAAGAAGCAATTACTGAAACAGTCAGGTCTATATCGGCCAGCAGAGAGCAGTTGAACATACTCATCGCACACAGGTTATCCACAATTATGCATGCAGATACCATCTATGTACTTGAAAAAGGGAAGATCGTAGAGACAGGCACACATGACCACCTATTGACACTCAAAGGATTATACTACGCCATGTGGAGACAACAGATTGGGGAAAGGAGAGTGGTCAGTTGAGTAAAAATACTCGCGAATACTCATTATTTTTGCTAAATGACCCAAAAAAGAATATACCATATCCTATTGATTGTATCACTGTGTCTGCAAATGCCAGCTTATGCACAGTCAATCCTCATTGATTCACTACAAAACTTATTGTCCCGCAAGGACTTACCGCTGGAAGACCGGGTAACCAGCACCATGTTGATGGCGCGGATTACCGGGAATAAAGACATGAAAGCGGCCATCGTACTCAATCAGCAGGCGCTGGCCATGAGCACAGGCCTCAAAGACCTGAAATACAGGGCTAATATATTCAGCAATCTCACACAGCAATATGCGCTCGATGACAGCTTTTCATTAGCTACAAAAGCCATGGATAGCGCCTTATATCTCGCACGTAAATCGGGCGATAAACAGGCACTGGGATTAGCATATTACCGCAAAGGATGGCTCCATATCATAGAACAGCAGGAAGACAGCGCGACCCACTATTTCTTCGAAGCATTGCGGATATTGGATGGACAAAAGAAATTAACCTGTGAGCCGGCAATCTATTACTTCACTGCAGCCACCTACGGTGACTGGAATGACCTGGATGCACAGGAAAAATATGCAAGGCTATCTCTCTCCACCGCCATGCAAACCCAAAAGCCGGATGACCTGGTGAATGGATACCAGGCATTGGGCACCTACCTGGAATACAAATACAGGTCGAAGATGAATGATACCACCAAATACCTGCTTGACTCAGCATTGTATTGCAACAGAATGGCATTGCTCATCATTAAAGCGGAGAATGGAAGATTGGTAACCCGGAGTGCACCCGCTCTATTATCGCTGAACACCGCCAATATGTTTGCAGAAAACTGGCCGGAGCAAAAGGATAGTATCATGCATTACCTGTACATGGCCACTGAATATGCAAAGGCCACGGAGCAGCAGGAAATACTGGCCAATTGCTATGGTATGCTAAGTGATATTGCAGTACACGATGGCAATCTGAAAGAGGCGGAAAATTTATTACTAACCGCATTTTACACAGTAGAAAGTTATCCCGCAGGTGGTGCACAGGTAAAGTCACATATCATGCAGGCACTCGCAAATGTGGCGGAGAAACAAGGCAACACGGCAAAGGCTTTAAAGTATTACAAACAATACATTGATTACTACCAACAGGCTTTTGACAATGAAAGATTGTCTACCGCAAAACGCTTAGGCGCACAATACGAAGCGGAGAAAAAAGATAAGGAATTACAGCTATTACAACAGAAAGCATCCTTCAATAAGGAATTGAATTTTTTCTACATTTCTTTAGCTATCGCTGCTGTACTGATCCTGATCTTCTTCTTCAGATCATATCATTTCCGTCTAAGAGCCAGCTTACAAAATCAGCAATTGTTAGAACTGGAAAAACATGATGCACAATTGCAATTGAAATTGGAAGCAGAAGAAAGAGCGAGATTAGAAACAGAACAACTGCTCATGCAGGAAAGACAGGAACGATTACAAAAAGAGTTGCTGGCAGGCGCCCTGCAGGTAGAAGAAAAGAATGAATTGCTGCAATCCTTACAGAAAAAGATCACCACCATATCCGGCACAGATCCGCTCTTACGACAAATGGATCGCATCATCACTGATAGCCGGAAAATGGATGAAGAATTCGAAGCAGCAAAAGCTGATTTCAAAGAAATAGATCCCGAGTTCTTCAATCGCTTACAGCAAAAAGCAAAAGAGAACCTCACAAGATTAGATCTAAAATATTGCTCCTACATAAGAATGGGGCTCACCAACAAAGAGATTGCCTCCCGCCTGGCAGTAGAAGCGAAGAGTATCAGAATGGCACGCTACCGCTTAAAACAAAAACTAAACTTACCTAAAGAAGAAAGCCTCGACTTATTTCTTACAACACTAATTTAAGCAGCCAGCATTGAAGCTCAAGCAGCCAGCATTCAACCCTAAGCATTCCGGTTGCGCTTAATACGCTTCATTCTTTCAGCCGGCCGCTGGCCAACAAACGCCGCCAAAAAAATCGCTTTTGCCGAAGGTAAAAGCGATTTTTTTTACCCCTCCCATACAACAAACTCCCCAAACAAAAAATAGCCGCTCGCCTATACCTACCACCACAGCCGCGCCCGCCGCTCGTAAATAATATGTTAATGCTGAATACTTTAACTAGCCATTAACTGATTTAAGTAACCATCTTCCTAATATTGTCCTAACAATAAAAAGCCGCCTGAAGCTTTTTATGGATTTGTTTTCATAACGTGGAATTATTATAAACGACTGCCTTTCCAGGCAGTCGTTTTTGTTTACTACCTTTGTCCTCACTTTGAGTACGCAACAATACATAACGTTATCACAACTGGCCGCCCACATCCAGGGCACCATCAAAAACGCCTTCTCCCGTCAAAGTAGCTGGATCGTGGCCGACATCACCAGCCACTCCTTCTACCCTGCCAAAGGCTACCATTACTTTGACCTGGTCGAAAAAGATCCCCGTACCCACCAGCTCACCGCCAAAATCTCCGCTACTGCATGGGGAAACGGCAGCCTGCGGATCAGGGATTTCGAAGCCACCACCGGTCAGCGTTTTGGCAATGATATGCATGTACTGCTACAGGTACAGGTCGAATACCACGCCGTATACGGCCTCAAACTGTCCATGCTGGATATAGACCCCAGCTTCACCATCGGACAACTGGAACAACAAAAACAAGCTACCCTACAGCGCCTCGTCACCGAGTGTGGAGATATTGTGCAACTAGTACCCGAAGGCTACCTGACCCGCAATAAAAAACTCCCCCTCAGCGCTGTCATGCAAAAGATCGCCGTCATCTCCTCCCCTTCTTCTGCCGGCTACCAGGATTTCATGCACACCCTCCAGGCCAACGCCCACGGGTATATTTTCCATACGGATAATTATTTCACGACCGTTCAGGGCGAAGCCAATGCCGCACAGGTATGTGCACAACTCCAGGCAGTCGAAGATGCAGGAAAACACTACGATGCAGTAGTCATTATCAGAGGCGGCGGTGCACAAACAGATTTATTACTCTTCGATCAGTACCAGCTGGGTAAGGCAGTGGCAGGATTTCCTATCCCCGTCATCACCGGTATCGGCCACCATAAAAATGAAACCATCACGGATATGATGGCCCATACTGCCACCAAAACCCCTACCCGCGCGGCAGAACTGATCATCGCTCATAACAGGCAGTTTGAAGATGCCCTGATCAGTATCCAAAAACAACTGATCATCCGGCTCCAGCAATCCGTCGCTGGCAAACAACAACAATTGTCTGCCCTCAACAATGCAATTATCAACAGAAGCAGGGACGTAGTGATCCGGCAAAAAGAAAGCCTGATCAGGTATAACCAGTTAATACCACAGCAAGCCCGCCACCTGTTATTAAAACAACGAAACGGGATGATACAACTGTCAGCACAGGTATTATCCAAACCTAAACAATTAACGGCTTCGAGACTACAGGACCTGTCCTTCCTCCGGCAAAACATACATAGCTTCAGCCGTAAATTGCTGCAACAGCAGCAGCAAAAGCTGCAACACCACGAAACGGTCGTACGCCTCATGAGCCCAACGACCTTATTACAAAAAGGGTTTGCACTGGTATACTACCAGGGCAAACTGATTACAAATGCCACCGCCTTGCAATCAGGAGAAGACATCACCGTACAAATGGTAGATGCCTCCGTACAGGCCACTATTCATACAATTAACTCAGATGGAAACGAATCTAACATATGAAGCGGCTTATAAAGAGCTGCAACAGATAGCCAGGGAAATAGAAACGGAATCCGTTTCTGTGGATGTGCTCGCAGCAAGAGTAAAGCGGGCTTCAGAACTGATCACTTTTTGCCAGACCAGGTTACGCGCCACCGAGGCAGAAGTTGAAAACATCATCCAGCAAATGACGATCTCCCAATAAATAAATTGTTTTCGGCCGCCAGTGAGTTCGTGCAGCCCATTTTTTTCGGCGGCCTTCAGCCGCCGAAAAAAATCCCCCCGGATCTAAGAGATTTGCCGAAGGCAAATCTCTTAGATCCGGCAAATCTCATAGATCAGCCAATTTCCCCTCAAAAAAGGTAACCCTCCCCTATTCCATTTTTAAGCTCCTCCCCCTCCCCCCAACATTACCAATCCCACTCCCACCAAACATTTACCCTAAAAATTCTGTTATTCCCTTTTTAATAATTTCATTAAAAACGGGTTAAAATCAACCGCCCGTCTTTAAACCATTCCCCCCATTATTGAAATTTGCAATTATTGACTAATAAAATGCGGACAAACAGCATCACATGAAGAAGCTCTTCCTATTGGCTGTAGTAACCAGTGTACTCACATGTATACACTTAGTTGCTGTCGCCCAAACCAACTTCACCCTGGCAGCGGCTATCGATACCGCCAGAACTAACAGCCCGGTGCTTAAGGCCCAGTACATGAACATCGCCGCCGCACAAGCCGATGTCACTACAGCCAAACTCCGGCCTAATCCCAACCTGAATAACCAGACCTTACAACTGGCCAATTCTGCTCACTTCGCCCCCAATACCCGTTGGTCTTCCAACTCAAACCGACAGGTATGGTATCAGCTCACGAAACCTATTCAGTGGCCCAACCAGCGTAAGTACAAAATTGAAACAGCCTCAAAGGATGTTACAGTGGCGGACAATGAATACCAGGAAAACGTACGCAACCTCTCTCTCAACGTCGGTAACAGCTGGATCACCTGCTGGGTGCTCAAAAAGCGGCTCGCCCTCCTGCAGGACAGCAAAGGCAACCTCGATACCCTCGTTAAGATCAATGAACTGCGCTACAAAAACCAGGTGATCACTCAAACTGACCTCGCCCGTACAAAGGTGTTACAGGATCAGTACAACCTACAACTCAGCGTATTCCAGCAGGATTACATGAATGAGTTACAAAACCTGCGCCTCCTCACCGGTATCCCTTCCAGTGTGGATATCGATACCCTGAGCGATGTACAGACACTTGCCCCCGGCGCTACACTGGACAGCCTCATTGCCCAGACTATGGACAACCGCTCAGACGTCACCCTTGTCAAAAGCGCCATCGACGAGCGCAACAGCAATGTGAAATACCAGAAAACACTCGCTGTACCGCAACCTCAGTTAGGTATCATCTACAACCCGCAGAACTCTGTGCCTTACATCGGCTTCTATGCGGCCATCGATCTTCCTTTCTTTAACAGGAACCAGGGTGAGATCAAAAAAGCATACATTCAGGCACAACAGGCAAACCAGGAACTGAATACCACCCAGCGCACGATTCAGACAGAAGTAACCACCGCTTACAATACTTACCAGCTGCAAAAACAAAACCTGGCTAAGTTCAGCGGCATCCTCTCCCAGTCTCAACAGATCCTCGACAATGTAAAGTATGCTTACCTCCGCGGTGGCACCACCATCATTGACTTCCTGGATGCACAGCGTAACTGGTACGATACCCGGCTGCTGTACTACGATGGACTGCAATCTTACTATCAAAGCTATATTCAACTCTTATTCGCTACGGGCCTTATAAACCAATTATAATTATGCAACGCATTACCGGATATTTTTTAGTGGCCTCCCTCCTGCTGGCAGGATGTGGTCAGAAAGAACACAAAAAAGAAGTGACGGACGATCCCGGTCCTGCCATTACCAACAATGGACAGCAGATCACCTTCCCGGATACTGCTTCGGCCAACTTCTTCACCACCGAACCTGTAGGTGACTCTGCCCTGAGTGGTACCCTGCACGCTCCCGGCAAGGTAGCAGCAACTGTAGTCCGCTCCCAGGAAGGTACGCAAAACGTTGTGTTGTTCGATAATCCAGACCTGGAAAGTGATTATACTCAACTGGTACAACACAAGATCAATGTCAATCATATCGAAGAGATCAATATCAAGCAACGTAAAATAGAACTGGACCGTACACAGGACCTCTACGATCACGGTGCCGCCTCCGGCAAAGATCTGCTGGAAGCTAAATCCAGCCTGGCAATGGAACAAACCAACCTGGCAAACGAAAAAGCACAGCTGGTAGAACACGAATCAGGTCTGAAAGCAGGAGGCTTCGATCCTGAAATCCTCCGCACTACCGCTCCTGGCAATGCCTTCGTGATCTGCGACATCCCTGAAACACAATTGATCAACGTAACTAAAGGAACTGCCTGCACTGTTATACTATCCTCATTTCCCGATAAACCACTTGCCGGGAAAGTAGAGGCCATCGCCGATGTTGTCGACAACGTTACCCGCATGGTGAAACTGCGTATCCGGCTCTCAGCCCCGGATTCAGAGATCCGGGCGGGTATGTTTGCGATGGTAAACTTCACCGTTACTGGTGCTAACAAAACAGGTACAGGCACCATCAATGTAACAAGAGATGCCCTCATCACTGCCGAAGGTCAGAACTATGTGTTCGTAAAAACAACACCTACCACTTTCGTAAGAAAACAGGTGAGCACCGGTCTGCAGATAGGTGACCGCGTTTCAGTATATAATGGCCTTCAGAATGGCGAAAATGTGGTGATCAAAGGTGTGATGCAGCTGAAAGGTTTAAGTTTCGGATACTAATAAAACCCTTAACCACAATGTTACAAGCACAGATCTATATAGATAAAGATGAAGTTCATGGCTCCCAGCCCCTGTACGAATACATCGTACAGTTTCTGCTCAAGCAAAAGGTAGCCGGCGCTACTGCTTTTCGTGGAGTGATCGGATTTGGGGAACATCATCAGATGAAACGCCCTGACAGCATCTTCAGCTTCGATGAACCGCCTATCATGATCACCTTCATCGATGAAGAAGAAAAAGTGCTGCACACCCTGAAAGAACTGCGCAAGCGGATCACCAGTGGGTTCATCATCACTACCAAAGTAGAACGATTCCAGATTTGACCGAAATAATCCGACAATGATTCGTAACCTTTTAATATTTTCTCTAAAAAACAGGTGGGTGGTCATCCTCATGGGACTTGGCCTGATGGGTATCGGCTACTGGTGTTTTACCCAGCTCAAGATTGAAGCCTACCCGGATATTGCTGATACCAACGTTATCATCGTGGCACAGTATCCTGGCCGCGCTGCTGAAGAGGTGGAGCAACAAGTGACCATCCCCATCGAAAGAGCGCTGCAAAATACGCCAAATGTACTTGACCGCCGTAGCCGTACTATCTTCGGCCTCAGCGTTGTACAACTTACCTTCACCGATGGTACGGACGATTACTTCGCCCGCCAGCAGGTGAATGAAAGACTGGCTGCCGCCGAACTCCCGGATGGCGTAACCCCGGAACTGGCACCGCTTACTACTGCCGTTGGTGAAATCCTCCGTTATGTAGTCGAAGCACCACCCGGTTATACACCCACCGACATCCGTGACCTGCAGGATTGGGTCATCAAACCTTACCTGTTACAGGTACCCGGTATCGCGGATATCACCACTTTCGGTGGCCCGCTGAAACAGTTTCATATCTTAACCGCTCCTGATAAACTGCGTAAATACGATCTCACCTTACAGGATGTGATCGATGCCGTGCAAAAGAATAACCAGAATACAGGCGGTAACGTGATCAGCCGTGGTGAACAGGGATTTGCCGTACGTGGTCTGGGTGCTGTAAAAACAGAAGCCGACATTCGTAATATCGTACTCAAAGCAGCTAATGGTAACCCCGTATACCTGCGTGATGTAGCGACGGTTGAAGTAGCCCCACCACCACCAAGCGGTGTAATGGGCTATACTTTCAACGCTACGAAAACCAATGTGAGCAATGGTGTGGAAGGTATCATTCTGCTGCGCAGATATGAGAACCCCAGCGAAGTGTTGAAAATTCTGAAAGAAAGGATCAAGGACCTCGAAAGAGATGAACTGCCCAAAGGCGTACACCTCCGTACCCTGTATGACCGTAGCTTCCTCATCGATCACTCGCTGGAAACCGTAGGTCATACCCTGTTAGAAGGGGTCTCTATCGTAGTGATCATCCTCATCTTCTTCCTGGGTAGTCTGAGAAGTGCACTGGTAGTAGCACTCACCATTCCGTTCTCCCTCCTCTTCGCATTTATATTGATGCGGTTAACCGGTATTCCGGCGAACCTCTTATCACTCGGTGCGATCGACTTTGGTATCATCGTGGATGGGGCCTGCGTAATGGCAGAACACCTGATACGAACGTATCGAACGGCGCCACCGGAAGAAAAGAAACGGGGTATCATTGCATTGACCCTCCGCTCTTCTCAGGAAGTAGGCCGCGAGATCTTCTTCTCCGTAACCATCATCATCCTGGCTTATATGCCTATCCTGCTGATGACACGTGTAGAAGGTAAACTGTTCTCACCAATGGCGCTGACCCTGGCATTTGCAGTGATCGGCTCTATGCTGGCTGCACTCACGCTCATACCAGTACTGATCTCCTTCGCCTTTAAGAAAGCATTTAATAATACAGATAAGCCCATGAAGGAGCACAAAAATATTGTGCTGGACTTCCTGAGCAAACAGTATGGCAAACTATTAGGCAAGACCCTGAAACGTCCGAAAACAACGGTGTTGGCAGGTTTTGCTGTCGTAGTGATACTGGTATTATTCGGTGCGAACTTAGGTTCTGAATTCTTGCCGGAACTGGATGAAGGTTCTATCTTCCTCCGTGGTAACTTCCCCGCAGGTATTACCATCCAGGAAAATGCGAAGTACTCTCCAAAGATCAGGGAAGTGATCGCTAAATACCCACAGATCGCCTTCGTAATCACCCAGGCAGGCCGTAATGACGATGGTACGGATCCATTCCCAACCAACCGTAACGAAATCCTGGTAGGTCTGAAAGAATATAAACTGTGGAGCGATACCATTTCTAAAAAACAACTGGTTACTGATATCAGGCATGACCTGGAAAAAGCCATGCCTTCTGTGAAGTTCTCTTCCGGTCAGCCGATCATTGACCAGGTAATGGAAATTGTAACCGGTAGTGCGGCGGATCTCGCTATCTCTATCGTTGGTGACGACCTCACCATGATGCGTGCAAAGGCTGATACGATTGCTGATATCGTCAAACACATGCAGGGCTCTGAATCTGTGAACATTGAACAGGAAGGTCCGCAGGAGCAGATTGCGATCAATATAAACCGTGAAAACGCCGCCCGTTTCGGTATCAATGTAGCAGATATCCAGGGTATGATCGAAGCTGCGATTGGGGGTAGAACCATCTCTACATTGTACGATGGAACCAAACGTTATGACCTCGTCATCCGCTATACACCTGGTGAACGTAGTACGATCGAATCCCTGAAAAACTTACAGGTACCATCCGCTACCGGTGCATTGATTCCAATGAACCAACTGGCAGATATCAGCTATGTACAGGGTCAGACGAACATCTATCGTTACAATAGTAAACGTATGGTGACGGTGAGAACAAATATCCGTGGTCGTGACCAGGGAGGTTTTGTAAGTGAAGTCGGTCAGAAGATCGGTGCACAATTGCATATACCAAAAGGCTACTCCATTATCTATGGTGGTCAGTATGAAAACCTGGAACGTGCGGGTAAACAATTGTCCTTCACTATTCCACTCACCATCGTAATGGTGTTCTTAGTACTGTTTATCCTCTTCAGAAATATGCCGCAAACTGTTGTAACAGTAAGTTGTATCCTCTTCGCTCTGGCTGGCGGTATCGTTGCCTTGCTGATCCGTGGGTATCACTTTAACGTATCTGCAGGTGTGGGCTTCGTAAGTATCTTCGGTATCTCTGTTATGGCAGGCGTACTCCTTGTTTCGGCTATCAACCGACTCAGGGAGAAACCGGATCATACCCTGCAGGACAGCGTATTCCTGGGTGCGAAGGAGCAGTTGAGTGCACTGTTATCTATCCTGATCGTAGCGATTGCCGGTCTGATTCCGGCAGCTACCTCTTCAGGTATCGGTTCTGATGTGCAGCGTCCTTTGGCGACTGTGATCATCGGTGGTCTGACAAGTACTTTGATCTTTGCACCACTGTTAATACCACCACTGTATGCATGGGTGGAAAGAAACAGGAAAGCAAAGACAGTGAATAAGGATGATGAAGAAATAGAGTAAGTGTTAAAATGAGCAATACGGGGAACGGCCGCTTCGAAAGGAGCGGCTTTCCTTTTTAGCCCAACAAAACTTTCATGAAAGAAGGAATTCTCCAACGGGGAATGAAAACTATTTTCAGAAAAAAGCCCCTCGTATTAATACGAAGGGCTTTTCTAATTATATCCTTTAAAACTTCTTAGAACTCATTTTATAATTACCATTTAAGTATTGATTATCAATCACAAATTCCTATTTGTGAAATGAGTTCTAGTTCTTCTTCCAGAATAACCCTGAAGGCTCACTCTCCAGCTCACATTTCAAATTCGCTTTATCTCCTACCTTCTTCGTAATATCAACGCCTCCTTCTATTACATTCGCCACTGAAAAATTCTCATCTTCTACTTTAGTCACCACAATCTTACCCAGGGTCTTCTTCCGCTGCATCACCTTATCATTCACCGTAATCTCCGTCACCTCATACACCCTGAATTCATCATTCACCTTCAGACCCAGCAACGTACCTCCTGCTATCAATACCGAAGTCGCCGCACCCAGACTATTCTTATCCTCGATCTCCGCTATACTCACCGTCAGCTTAAAGTTCTCTTTCATAAACTTTTCTACCTGTGACTTCGCATCACTGATCGCTCCATCATATGCATTTTTCCCCTTACCACTCGCATTCACTGTCGTGGTAGCAATCACCTCACCACGCCCTGCATCTGTCACATTCAGTGTAAAGGAGATCTCCGCCACATTCGTATTGGTCGTACCTACAATCGGTACATTGGTCTGTCTCATCTCCATGGTCGCTTTCGCAATATTTCCGGAGATAATAAATTGAGCACCAACCACCTTGGATTGTTCAAAAGAAGTATCAGTTTGACCAACCACTGCTAAACGCTTGTTTTTCAGGAACACATCTGCCACCGCATCCTGGATAGCAGTTACATTGTTCGTATTCTGAGAAGCGTTGGACTGAAAACGGAGGATACCCACCGTAGTTTTACTCTGAGCAAAAGCCGAAGCTCCAAAAATAAAGCTGGCAAATGTGAAAATTACACTCTTCTTTGTCATGGTTCAAAAATAAGAACTTCTATTAATATGTTGACATTAAAATAAGATCACCCTATCTCCTGATCCTGCTTTACAGGCAGGATAATAGTAAATGTCGCCCCCTCTTTTTCACGGCTGTGTGCCGTAATAATTCCGTGGTGTTTTTCAATGATCTTACGCGTAACCGCAAGTCCTATGCCAGTTCCCTCATATTTGTCCTTAGTATGTAAACGTTGGAAGAGTACAAAAATTTTATCCAGGTATTTCTCATCGAACCCGATCCCATTGTCTGAAATGGTCACACAGACATATTGGCCCTCCGGATCGGCAATACTGTCAAACCGTTTTTCAGCAATCCGGCTCGCCATAATACTGATCATTGGCTGTACATCCTTGCGGGAGAACTTAAAGGCATTGCTCAGCAGGTTCTGGAATACCTGCCGGATCTGGCTGGGTACCGCCTCGATCGTGGGTAACTGCCCCACTGTCACGATAGCATTCTTTTCTTGTATCAATACCTCCAGGTCAGAGAGAATATCCCTGATTATTGTTTCCAAAGGCACCTTTTCGAAGAAATTCATCTGTGACAACCGGGAAAATCTTAACAAATCATTGATCAGATTTGTCATCCTGCTCGATGAATTGATGATCCTGTTCAGGTAATCTACCGCCTTTTCCTCCATCTGATCCTGGTACCGCTCCCTGAGCATATTTCCAAACATGTGGATCTTGCGCAAAGGTTCTTTTAGGTCATGCGATGCCACAAAGGCATATTGCTGCAACTCCGCATTGCTCGATTCCAGCTCATAATTCGCCTTTTGCAGGGCATTGGTACGTTCCTGTACCCGCTGTTCCATCAGCTCTGCCAGCATCTTCTGCTCGTGGATATCGGTATTCGTACCCACCCACAGAATCGATGCTCCATTCAGATCACGCTGTACCCGGGTACGTAACAGGAACCAGTGACATTGCCCGTCATTTCTACGGATCCGTAATTCCAGTGAAAAGTCCTGCTTATTTCGGAGGGCATTACTCCAGGTACGGGTCCATACCGGCACATCATCAGGGTGTAATATGCTTTCCCAACCGGCTTCACTGATTTTCTCAAGGGTCAGACCGGTATAGGAAGTAAACTGTTGATTCACAAAATTGATCTCGCCATTCGGCCATGCCGTCCAGAGGATCAATGGCATAGACTCTGCCAGGAAGCGTTTTTCCTCCATACTCATGACTGCCTGTTCCTCTGCTGCCCGCAAATTCGTTACGTCCAACATTGACCCCAGCATACGATAAGGAGTGGCATATTCATCCTGCAGCAGATAACCTCTGTCCAGGATATGTGCATAACTACCATCTGCCCTTAGCAAACGATACCCTTCTGACCACTGACTCTGTTTGGTATTCACCGCACGGCTAATGCTTTCCTGCACCCGCACCCTGTCATCAGGATGCACCTTCTCCATCCAGAAAGTTCGGCTGGAAGACTCTTTATCAGGACTATAACCGTAAATATTATAGAAGTTGTCACTCCACCACACAGTATTGTTGGTGAGGTTCCAGTCCCAGATAGAATCGTTGGTGGCTTTGGAAACCAGGCGGAAGCGCTCTTCACTCTGTGTGAGCTCACGGGTACGTTCCAGCACTTTATCTTCCAGTGCAGCATTCAGATTACGGAGACTTTCACGCGCCTGTATCAGTTCATTGTAGTTACGGCGTAAACGTTCTTCCCCATCTTTCTTCTCTGTCACATCAGAGCAGGTGATCACAATGCCATCCGCTGTTTTTACGGCAGACATTTCATACCAGGCTTCCTCATTGTTATGGTTCACCAATACCTCTGTATGCAATACCGAACCATCCTGTACTACCTGCACATATTTCTCAAATAATCCCTGCTGCATCAGTTGCGGCATAGATTGTTTCATAGAAGGCGCATTAAGCGCAAGTACATCATGGCCCAGCAAATTCGCAGCTGCACTATTAGATGTCAGCAACCGGAAATCGGATACATTTCCATTATTACCCAGCACAACCTTAAAGGCCATGATCAGACTGGTACTGGCATTGAATACACCTTTCAACAGCATATCCAGCTCCTTGATGGCCGTGATATCCACAAAGGTGATCACTACGCCATCGGTCTGTTTATCCTGCCTGATATAAGGCATTATTTTCATCAGGTGCATATTGCCATTACTCAGCACCATTTCCTTCTCTAAAATATTTTTATTGCGTATGACCGCATTGATATCATCAAGTAAACTATCCTGCTGGATATTCGTAGAGATATGACTGATAGGCCGCCCAATATCAGCAGGGATCAGGTTGATCATCTTCACTGCCGCTGGATTGAACTTGCGGATCTGCATCCGGCCATCCACAAATACCTGACCAATGTCGGTACTGCGGAAGTAGTTGTCCATATCATCATTCAGCTCCATCAGCTCTTTGATTTTGAGCTGGTGTTCTGTATTCAAAGTATGCAACTCCTCATTGAGTGATTGCAACTCTTCATTGCTGGATTGTAATTCTTCATTGGCAGAGAGCAACTCTTCATTACTGCTTTGCAGTTCTTCGTTGGAAGTCTCCAAACCTTCAATGGCCATCTGCAAATTCGTACGCGTCTCACCCAGCTCCGCTTCCAGCGACATGATATGTTCATTCACACCTGCAGGGTAAGTCTGTTCCTCTTTCTGCTCTGATAACAATGCCGCTCTTTCCGGTTCTTCACCAAATACAATGAGGGTATATTGTCCATTACCAGTATCAGGTTTAATCAACAGATTCACTAACCGGAGCCCCTCTTTTGTATTCAGTTTAATGCCTCTCAGCGTTGCTTTCTGCGTAGTTTTCCATGCCTGTCGCAATGCCATGTTCAATACCATGGACAAGTCATTGGGCACCATTTTTAGCAGATTCAGGTTCAGCTTTTTATCAGGCAGAGAAAGGAATTTTTTATAGTTACCAGTCGCTTCTCTGATCTCATAATTCTTGTCAATGTACACCGCTGCATAACCATATTCTTCCGATAGCACATTTCTGAAGTCATCTGCAAGATCCATCGCCAGTCGCTTCTCCTGTCCTAACAAACTTCCTGCATTCGGACGCATTTCTCTTGACTGACGAATGTATTCAAGTGGACTATACAGATTATCCGGTGGTGCAGAACGGGCTGCATCCGTCTTACGATAGAGTTTCCATTTTGCATTGATTTCTTCCAGTCCACTTCTGATCAATGCCGCAGATTCGCTGGTACCTAAAAATAAATAACCTCCTGTATTCAATGCAAAATGCAGTGACGCCAATACCTGTCTTTGCAGCACATTGTCCATATAAATGAGCATGTTCCTGCAACTCACCACATCATTCTTTATGAATGGTGGATCTTTCAGAATATTATGTCTGGCAAACACAATTTGTTTACGCAGTCGTGATACAATCTGGTAATGCTTTTCTTCCTTCAGAAAATATTTCTTCACCACCACCGGCTCCACGTCTTTCAGTACAGCAGCAGGATACACACCTTTGGCAGCATACTCTATGGCATTGCTGTCGATATCTGTTGCAAAGATCTTCACATCCAGCCACTTGCCTTTCTTTTGTAGCATCTGGTCTACCAGGATAGCCATTGAGTAAGCTTCCTCTCCGGTGCTACAGGCAGTGACCCATATTTTCAGAATAGCGCCTTCCTCTTTACTATCGATCAACTTGTCTAATACCTGATCTCTCAGTACTTCAAAAGCGGTCGTATCCCTGAAGAAACGGGTAACCCCGATCAGGAAATCTTTGGCTAATAACTTACTTTCTTCAGGATTCTGCCTGAGCAATGCCAGGTATTCTTCTAACGTCTTGTAGTTGAACTGCGCCATGCGTTTTGCAATACGGCGCGTAATAGTAGGAGACTTGTAATGATGGAAATCCTGACCGCTGTTTTCCTGTACCAGTTTGAATACTTCCGGCAACAGGTGTTCTTCAATTTTACCATTGAAAACATGCAGCGGCAGGTCCTGTATATAATTGAAAATCTCGCCCGGCATAAATTCCGGTGCGAGTATATAATCTATATTGTCTGAGGCGATGGCGCTGCGTGGCATACCATCGAACTTGGCGGATTCAGGATCCTGTACCATCACCATTCCTCCTGCTTTCTTGATAGCTCCTGCACCACGTGTACCATCAGTACCCGTACCAGAGAGGATGATGCAAATGGCCTCACGGCCCTTATCTTTTGCCAGTGAAAATAAGAAGGTATCGATGGCTGTATTCGGCGCTTTCTCAACAGGTTTCTGCATCAGCCGCAGCCTGCCTTTTTCAATGATGATGTCTCTGTTGTTTGGAATCACATATACGCAATCGTTATCCACCGGCATATCTTCCTCTACCTCACGTACCTGCATGTGGGTATGCTTGGAGACCAGCTCCACCAACAGGCTCTTATAGTCCGATGACAGATGCTGTATAATCACGAATGATAGATTGCCGTACTCCGGCATGTTATCGAAAAATTCATGAATTGCTTCCAGTCCACCGGCAGATGCCCCTATGGCCACTATGTAATTCGCTTTCTTCATCTAAAGGTTTTATACCATAAACAAATGATGGGCCGGAAAGCCTCAGTCCATTGCCTTTACTATGTACTCCAATATAAAATTGCGCAGGTGTTCCGCCATGGTCAATTCCGTCTCCCGCCATGGCAGAGCGGTATTCCGTACCTGTTGCTGCCAGGTACTAAAAGAGTTTCGGGGGTGGTATTGTATATTATCTTTTTCGAAATGGATCGCTTCATCCGGGTTACCTCCCCACTTTACCTCCCTGATTACCTCCGGACGGAACAGTACCAAAAAGTCCCCTTTTTGTGGTTGTATGCTGATGACCAGTATTCCACTGGCGTATTTAGCATAGCTCACGAAAGGTTCATAGACTGCCGGCAGACTCAGTTCCTGGTACACACTTTTCTCCGCTGTACTCTGGATCCAGAGCAACAGATCTTTGAGCGCATGCTTATCAGGCACAGTACCTATGCTTTCCATCCTTTTATTAAATACCATGGCGGCGCCGGTGGCATCAAAGAGCTGAAGTACATTGGCCGCAGTCCCCAACAAACCAGTTAGCAGGTCGTTGGTAATGTATACCTGTTCTACCAGCCTGGTCTGAATGTCATGCAGATCGGCATATTCATCGCTCTCTTCCTTATATTGAAGAGATAGGATACGCGCCGAAATGATGTCCGAAAGCAGTTCAAAAAGCGCCCTCCCTTCATATGGCAGGTAGAACGGGGTACGGTGATGACAGGAAAACAGTCCCCATAGCTGCCCGTCTTTTAATATACGACAAGACATGGAAGTCATGATTTCCATGTTCTTCATATATTCCAGGTGCACGGCAGGTACAGAGCGCAGGTTGCAACCAGACAGATCTGTAAATGCATTCGTGAGGGGGTTGATGATAGGATACAGGCTCACCGGCTCATAATCTCTGTTGGGAATAAGGCGGTAAGGGTTTTTGATGTACATGGCCCTTGCCTGCTTTGGAATATCAGAAGCAGGGAAAGTCAACCCCAGGTACTTTTCCATTTCCGGTACAGCATCCTCTGCCAGCACAGTACCATTCCAGTTGTTGTCGAACTGGTATACCATCACTTTATCGTAACCGGATAACGCTTTCAGCTGCGAAGCGGCTATCTGGCAGGCTTCCGCAATAGAGGAAGCCTGCCAGATAGCCGCCATGGCATATTTGAGTTGCTGATAAATAGTAATAAACGAGTTTTGGGTAGTAGGCGTGCTCTGTGCCTCCATTTCCAGTATCACGGATTCACCGTTTACCTGCATCAGTACCAGGTAGTCTTTATTTGAAAAAGACAAAGTAAACGGCACCGTTTCAACGATACCTTCATGCACTCTCTTTTGCAATTGTTCCAGCTGGCTGGCAGGTATATACCTGGACAGTAACGTATTCACAACTTCTGCAGGTGGCAGCTCCAGCGCTTCTACGATATTCTCACTCACCTGCACGATTTTGTAATCACTCCTTTGCAGTATGATCAATATTCCATAGGGTTGTATCAGGTTAATCTGATGTAAAGGAACACTACCACAAAAGGTGGAGTCGTAGTTCTTCGTTTGCATAAAGACAGGTTATCCGTATTTGATTAAGTTGAAATGGATCAGGCGTTGGCTTGCGCCCAAACTTTGAATAGCCTGAAGGTATTGGCAGCGGTTTCCACTAGCCGTATTTTTTGTTCATCTGTTCCGTGGTATCCTTCGAGGTAGAGTACGAAGCTGTCCCATTTAGCGCGGGATTCTTCACCATAACCGTTAAAAAAAGATAACGCCTTTGTAATTTCCGGCAATGGGAGGTTTCGTTGTATAATCTGACAAATGACCTGTCCGCCCAGGGTGGAGCCTTCCAGTACATACATAGCACCAAGCGCCTGTCCGTTATCATTAATTTCTGGAATATCGGTACAGGTAGGTGGAGGATCCAGTGGAGAACCGTTGATCACGTTGATATCCTGCAATAACAACGCAGCCTTGCGACGGTTATCAAATCCACCGGGGAAGGATGTATCAATATGCGCCGCAATGTATTGTTCCAGCGGATAATAATATCCGTAAAACAATTGCAGTATCCTGATGTATGCCTCAGGGGAATTTACTTGCTTAATCAGCGGGATCAGGGTCCTTTCCAGGTCCTGATGGAGTGCTGCTGTTCTTTCTCTTAACTGTTCAATCATTATCTGGTATATATGACAATGATTAAAAGTACTATGAATATTGATTTGCCGCGTGTGGAATTAATTCTACGGCAATTGCACCACTGTAAACCAATAGGTATGCAGCATGCGGGTAAATGAGACCAGGTCTGAGAAATTGGATGGCTTGATGGTATAACTATTCACCCCCAATTCATAGCATTTCGAAATATCCTTTGCTTCAGTAGAAGTAGTCAGAATAATGATGGGCAGCCACTTAAGATTTGCATGTTCTTTAATTTCACGTAATGCTTCCCTACCGTCTTTACGCGGCATGTTCAGGTCAAGTAAAATAATACTTGGGAAAGGATATTTTTCTTCGTCCGCATATTTTCCCTGCCTGTTCAGGTAATACATTAATTCTTCTCCATTCTCAACAAAACGCAATTCAGTTTCAGTCCCACTCTCCTCAAAAGCCACTTTTATAAGCTCCCGGTCGTCTGCGTCGTCATCAGCAACCAGTATACATTTTCTGGTACGTTGCGCCTTCTTGATCATCCAGATTTAAATTTGACGGATAAAATTACTTAAATATTGTTGGATATTAACAAGAATGCACAGAATAAGGCTTTTTATTGACAAAATTCTCAGAATAGTGCCTACCACCCCGTTAAAACAGGGTGGTAGGACTTGATACTTTTTAAAGAGATCTATGCTTGTGTAGTTTTTTGGGAGTTAACAAACAGCAATTTGATAAGGAAGCTTCACAAATGTACGCCTGTTCTCATTTGTAGACAGATCGGATCGGGAAAAGAAAATACGCGATCGGGAAAAAATGAGCGTTATTTTGTGTGCAATCTATCCTCAATCATACCGGAAAATGAGGTCGGCCCCATGTGTATCAACGGCGTTACCGTTGTTGCAACACCCGTTCTTCCGGACCCAGCCAGATAACCCAAAGCTGCTGCTATACAGGTCTCATTTGCATCTCCGAAATCATGCGTCACATCGTCACTGGCAGCAATATCAGGAGTCATACCCTGAAAATAATCACCATCACCATTTGCATTCTGCATATAGAAGTTTGACATGTAAACTGTATAGGCGTCGATTTTAACACCAAAGAAACCCACTGGCTTTCCATAGGTTTGACTACCTACCAGCTTCACCGTCAGGTAAGGTTTTAAACTGTTGATCACGAGTTCACTCGCAGAAGCAGTATTGCCACTTACGATGAAAACGACCTGCTTCACACTGTTCAAACTCCCTGCCTTACTGAATTTGTAAGTGTTACCACTTACTGAATAATCCAGGTCAGCATAGGTAGCTGTATGACCATTATATTGAACAGTATTACCATTGGCATCCAGGTAAGTCTGTTGTTTTAAGATTGTTGCTTTACCATCCTGTAGCAGTTGATTGAAGTATTCAGTATACATCACCTTATCTTTCAGAGAAGAAGGTGCAATGAGGTTTACCAGCTCTTCAGCAGTAGTCGTATACCCACCACCATTATATCGTAAGTCGATGATGAGTGAGGTCACACCAGCGGCTGCAAACTTGCTGAATGCATTTTCCAGCGGCGTCTGCGAACTGGACAATACTGAGAAACGGCTATAGGCCAGGTATCCCACTTTGGAAGCGCCGGCGGTCAGGACAGTATCCTTCATCACCGGATTTGTTGAATAATTTGATTTGGTCAGATTCACAGTACCCGTCGTTCCATTATTGTCCTCAATAGTCATGGATATTGAATTGCTGTTGAGAGCAGATTCAATAAAGGAAGTATTGGAAGTAGATACAGCAGTACCATTGATCTGTGTAACCTTGAAACCTCTCTGTAACCCGGCCAGTGCTGCAGGAGAATTGGGATTCACATAGCGAATGCGGATGTCGGTGCTTGCGCTGAGGCTCAGACCGAAATCGTCCCCTTTGTCCGTCAGAGAAACAGTAGCCAGCCGGTTAGTGCCGGTTAGCGAAACACTTCCACGGCGGCCACCAGTGAGTGAACCGTCGTCAATAAAGGAATATTTTGGCGTACCGGCATAGCCAGAGTACTCATATGAGTAGCCGGTACTGGGGTTGGTTTTTAATTGGGTAATGACATACAGCTCCTTCTCATAATTAGTCAATACACTACTGCCGGTAGCATACTGACGCGGATTGAAGGTAGTATAGTCAGGCAAAGCATCGTACCACAGGTATATCTGTTTTGCATAGAGATAGATGGAGTCGAGCGTAAATTGCTCACGGGTGCCTTCTGTTGGAGATACGGGTGTTTCAGTATCAGTATCGTGGTCCTTGCGACAGGCTACGAATACAGTGGCACAGGATAGGAGTGCAATAAGGATGGGTTGTTTCACCAGAGTGGATTTTAAGGGAATTTACAAAAAAAACAACATTTTTGACGTTTTTAACAGCGCTACCCCAAAGACAACAGCTTCCTCCGTTGGCGGAAGCTATTGTCTTTGGGCCTTTTAAAACATAATTATTTCGTCGTTAAATCCGTACTTCCCTTAGCAGAAATAAAGTATTTAAACGTCCAATATCCAAAGTCATTCTGATGAATTGCCACAGTCGGCGTCTCAGGTGCTCCTTTGTAAATACTTACATACTGGAACTTCACATACCTGCCATCATTCAGCCTAAAGATAAACACTGTCGTCTTAGGAAAATTGAAATACATCAAATCCCCTGTTTCAGTATTAAACACCGGCTGAGACACATCCATACCCACCGTATGAATAAACTCACTCTCCGCAGGTGCAGCCGTGATATTATCAAATGTCGTATCCTCATACCCCACTACCTTCACATCCGAAGCATTCATGGCAAACTTATCCACGCCATCCCAGTAATTAGGTGCAGTACCTCCCCAATTGGGCGCCATACTCAAACCAGATCCCTGGAAAGCCAGATCCCATGACGCCGTATTAATACTATCCTCCCCTGCACCAACCAATCCCATTTTCGCAAAACTAAACAGATTATAATCCAGTGTAGATGCTGTAGGTACAGGCAGACTATTGACCTCTACTACTCCACTCACTTTGATAGTTACATATTCATTCACAATCGAATCTTTCTTTTCATCCACAGGTGTCACATCCGTGTCTTTATCATCTTTACAGGCGAAGATAGCCCCGGTCAGACACAGTGATAAAAAAGCATACTTGAATTGCAGTTTCATTTCATAATTTGTTTTAAAAAAATACAGGAAAACGGCCTCCCGGCTATACCTCACACCTTACAGTGCCTGGTACTGGAAGTTATAATATGGATAGTTGGTAGCAGAGCTACTTGCATTAGGAGTACTGTTGGAATAAATGCTGGTGATGCTCACCTTCCATACAGCTTTACCAGTAGTACGATCTTTCAGGATCAGTGTACGTGGTTGATGTGCAGTTACAATATGGCTGGAAATATCATAATCATACCAGCCGGTACCAGCGCTCACAAGTACAGCGCCCATGTAAATATTGTTAGTACCCAGTTTACCACCTGGAGCAGCAATAGTAGTTACACCTTTGGCAGTAGCGAAAGCGGTATCCTGGTAGTTCAGCGTATAAGTGCTGGAATAAGCATAGATATCACCATTTGCACTACCAGTGAAACGCAGGGTATAACTCACAGTAGTCGCATTTACAGAATCACCACCTACGTTAGTAGCCAGGTTGAAATAATAAGTGCTCGCGACATTTGACCATTGCGTGCTGTCAGCTGGCGCAGTTACAGTACCCTGCGCAAAGTTGGTAACAGTGTATACTGATCCTGATCTGGATACAGTACCTTTTGTTTTGCTGGCATACGGACCAGCTACGGACAGATCAATAGAACCACCATCTGGTACAGTTACAGCCAGACCACCACCTACAGTGAGGCCGCTGTTAGGTGTAGTTACGTCATCTTTTTGGCAGGAAGAAAATAAAGCAATAGTTCCCGCTACCAGCAGGGCAGCGCTAAAACGAAGTGTTTTCATTAGATTTGTATTTTAAGAATTTTCAATAGTATGGCATCTTGTGTGGGACAGCATTTTCCCGGGCGCTATTAGGACCGTCACATCCAGCGTCTGTGGTGAATGCAGCCTGCATAAGGCCATACTTCTTTTTCCAATTAGTGGTTATTCCCGGTCACCGGCCGTTTCCTGTATAGTATTTATTTTGTGTTTGTCTTCAAATTCAAATCCCCCTTCGTCTCCTGCACATAATATCTAAAATTAAACCACGGGGCCAGGTTCTTCGTATTCTCATCTTTATAATCAGGCGCTGTCGCCGGGTTATCCTTATACAAATTCACCAACTCCACCTTCACATACCTGTTATCTTTCAACAAAAAGATCAAAGACCTATCCTTATAAGGCACCAACGAATGATCACTAAACTGATAATACCCCCAGCTATCAATCACATCATTTATATCAAAAGAAATCGGCACACTATTCCTGATCATAGAATCCGCCGGCGCTGCCGTCAACTCATCAAACGCAGTTCTCACTACCCTGATCTTCCCCAGCCCATTCTTCCCTTCAACAGTAGCCGCATCCGCATTTACCTGTGAATTATAAATGCTGTTGAACATGATATGCCATGTAGCTTCACCATCCACCGCAGCAGCACTATCTACTGCCTTGTGCGTATCAAAATTAAAATACCATGCACGATGCCCTTCTGATGCAGCATGCCCTACATCCGGAGCTGGATAATTTACCACATACACCACATTGTATTTCTCATCCAGGTAAATATGCTCATCCAGTTGCTTCACACGGCTGGGTACCCAGTTGGTCCCTTCTAAATAAGTTGCTGCAGGTGTAGTCGTATCATTATCTTTCCCACAGGAGCAAACAAAGAACAGTGTCAGTGCCAGCAAACTATTGGTTAAATGTCTTATCGCCATCTTTATTGATCGTGTATTTAAAAGTGATATAAGGTGCAGCAGTATGAATATCCGGGTTAGCCGGGTTATCTTTATAAAAACTATAGATCATCAGTTTTGCATAATTCCCCTTCGCAGTTTTAATAATAATAGTACGAGGCAACCCATACACCACATGGGCTTTCTCACTATCACCCGGATACATCTGTCCATAAAAATCATAGAAGGCATATCCATTTGTACTTCCATTAAAATGATCCAGAGTGAGATAACCATTTATCAACAGATCAGCATCTGCCACAGGTACAGTCGTCACTTTATTAAAAGCCTCCTCCATTAAACTTTGTGCAATAGGCACAGCAGCAGGACGCTGGTTTTCATAATCGAAATATTGCTTATCCACTGCACTATCTACCACCAGGTATATGCCCCCTTTGCCAGGTCCACCCTTACCAGGATTGTAAGTAGCCGTGCCATTATTCGCCCATACACTGCTGTTGTAAATGCTGGCAAATGCAATGTCCCATTTGTCAGTCGTTGCATAAGCATCGGGTATCACACGGCCATCTTCCAGGCTATAATACACAGTTTTGAAAGTAGCGCTACCACCAGCTCTCGCTATAGTATCACCGATTAGGTTATTCACAGTATACGTACCACTGGCGGTCACTGTCACTGCAGGTAAATCAGGTAAAGCAGGATCGTCCTTTTTATCCTTATCCGAACAGGATGCGAATAAAAAGACGGCTAACAACAAGAAAGATATACGCATTATTATCAAGGTGTTTTCAGGTTATGACTACCATCCTGCTGTACAAAATAGCGGAAGGTGAAATAAGGTGCCGGCCAGAAAAGATCAGTCACAGTAGGAGGATTGCCCTGGTATACATTGATCAGTTCCAGCTTTCCATATTTACCATCTGCTGTGCGGATGATAAACGTGCGGTTCTGAATAGGCACTGCCAGATGTGTGTTCAGTGAATAGAAATACCAGCCGGTATTATAAGGTTGTGGATAACCATCCCATCCTGCAAAACGAAGATTCCCTGTTTCGAATGCATCCTCTTCGGGAGCTGTTGTCACTTTGCTGTAAGCACTATCCACAGCGATGATCAGTCCCTTTCCCGCGCCACCTTTTCCGGGACCTTCTCCACTACCGTTATTCACATATACGAGGGCATTATAGATATCTGTAAATGCAAGGTCCCAGTTATTACTTTGCTTAAAGGTGTTGCTGCTATCCCATGATTGCAGTTTGGCAGACAGCTTGAAATAAAAACTTTTGAACGGGCGTTTCTCTTTTCCTTCCACACCATCCGCCACAGAGGCTTCAGTATCGCCAGCAAGGTCGTAGATGACAGTGCTCACGCCATCTTCATAATTTAGTTTGGTAACATTGTTGTTCTCTTTCTTACAGGCCATAGTCAGCAGTACGATGGCTGCTAACCATTGCCATTGGGCTCGCTTGTACATATTGGTTATTGTTTAAACAGTCGCCATTTCAACCCGGCCATCAGGATGCGTCCGGGTTGTCCTGGCATCAACATATCCGTATAATTCATGAGGTTGTCTGCTGTGATCTGAACAGCCAGATGACCTTTGCAAAGTTTCTTTTCGATAGAAGCATATACCAGGCAGTAGGCATCAATGAATGTATCGTAGGTATCCAGAAACCGGTTATTGTTTGCATCATCATAGCCGGACCTGCTCTTATAATTCGCGCGGAAAGTAGCGCTGATGCCCCAGGGAGCATATTCATAAAACACACGTAGGTTTAGCATATGCCTGGATCTGTTTTCAAGACCGATATAATCACTGACTTTAGATGCCTTCGTCTCTCCTGTATTATTGTTACGTATCTTATTGTATGGATAGGCGCCGGTCCTGATAGAATCCATGATCCCCCTATCCTTCGCATACAGTAACTGATAACCGAAAGATATATCCAGGCCTTTCAGTACATGTGTACTGACACCGGCTTCTACGCCTCCGGTAAAAGATCTGTCAAGATTGATATAGGAATAAACGGGTTGAAAATTTGTGCGGGTCGCAATCTGAACAGTGTTGATAAAGTTGTGCAGCTGGTTGTAAAAGCCATTCACATCGATGCGAATTTTTTGAACAAGTGTATAACTCATTCCAACATTGTAAGAGACAGCCATTTCGGGTTTCAGTGCAGCACTGATATCTTTTGCCACAGGTCTTACCTCACTGATCAACCCCGCTGCCTGCATGGCGGCCAATTGAGTAGCCACTTCTTCCACACCCAATACGGTATATCCTGCCTGTGGATTGGTAAATACCTGGTATCTCTTCTGAAAATCAGGTGTTTTATAACCAGTTCCAAAAGCAGCGGTCAACGATATTTTTTCTGACAAACTATATTTCAATCCAGCGCTGGGATTGAGTCTGCCGCCATAAAAATCAGAATGGTCATAGCGGAAGCCCAAACGGGAACTCAGGCGGTTATTCACTTTCCAGTCACCTTGAGCATAGGCATACTCACTTTTTAAATCATTCCCATCCATCACTTCGAGATTACCTCCTATGCCCCCGGTAAATGATAACTGATTCGACACAACATATTGCACCTGCTCCTCAAAGCGATGATAGTATTGGGTAAAATCATTTGAGCTCAGTTGTGCAGACTTACCTGTACTTACATCCTGAGTAGTGCTATATCTTGTCAGGTAGTACTGTGTTTTTAGTTGCCAGGTATTAGTAAGGTTAGCGTTCCAGCCATTATTAAGGTTAGTTTTCCTGTCTTTATTAAGGTTAGCCTGCCAGTCTTTATCAGGATTAGCCTTCCTGCCTTTATTAAGGTTAACCTGCCAGACAATCGCTCCATTCACATCACTTTCATGCAGTACATCCCTGGTAGTATTCGTCACCTGACTACTGCTATAGACAGATTCATTGATAGAATTACGGAGTGCCCATCGACCGGCAATGTTTAGTGAATTGTTAGCATTCAATTTATACCGAAGCCGGCCCTGCAGACTATAACTATCATAAGGTGGTGCGGTCGCGCCTTTGCTCAGGAAGGAATTCACATTGAAGCCATCGGTATGATAAAAATTACCTGATAGGTTGAGGGAGCCGTTACCACTCTTATCAGTTCCTCCACCAAATGGTGTTTCCCCTTCCAAAGTAAAATCCTGCGTATGCTGCGAACCATATCTTACAATAGCCTGCCCTTGTGCCGCATCAATATGTTGGCGGGTAATAATATTCACTACCCCTCCCAATGCTTCACTCCCAAACAAACTCGAGCTGGCCCCCTTCACAATTTCGATTCTTTCAATATCAGAAACAGTAATTCTTGACAAGTCGAAATTTCCCGCATTTCTACCTATCATAGGTTGACCATCAATTAAAATCAAAATATAATCAGCGCTAAACCCTTGTAGTTGCATACCAATTGCCCTCGACCCTGCAGAGACATCATTGACAATCGCAATACCCGTCTGTTCCCGCATCACCTCATCCAGTCGGCGGCTACCCATCATTTCCAGTGTCTTGCGACTAATCACAGTCACAGGCATGGCAGCTCTGCTGGTAAGTGTTTCCAGGTGCACGGCTTTGACTTCCACACTTTTCAAAGTACGGGAGGTATCGGATTGACTAAAGGCACATAAACTGCTACAACACAATATGAAGAGCGTGTATAAATCTTTGCTGGTACGCATGAAAATTGAAGGATACTGCTATCTACAGCATATCGGGTACAATAATATATTTGGTTCGGGGCGGAGTGGTGTAAAAGTAGGAAGGGAATGTGACAGGGAAGTGACGAAACGGGAAAACCATTTACGCAATCAGGAAAATAAGGAATGCTTACTAAAAAGTGAGGGATTATGATTTCCGCTTTCGCGAAAAAAGGGAATTCTTCAACGTTTTGCGCATGCAAAACGTTGAAGAATTCCCCCTCGAATTTTTTGAGGTTTGCGAAGCAAGCCTCAAAAAATTCGCCTATTCTTTAATTAATGCATACTCCACAACCGGATACCCTCTCTCACCACCATCATTAATCCCCATACTCACAAACTTCAGCTTATAATAGTTACCCGCCGGATCTCTCACGATATAATAATATTGCTTGTAAATACCACTGCTGGTAGATCTCCAGCTACTACCAATCGCATCTCTTTTAGAAGAGAAAGTCAGTGAAGCCGTATCCGCCTTCGTGAAACTTGAATACCCAACCACAGTAGAATCCACCTTGGCAGCAGACACACCAGCATACTGGTTGATCACCACAAAATCAGAGAAGAAATAAGGAATAGTAGCAGTATAATACGCTGCATAAGACCATGCAAAATCCCACTCAGCTTTCTTAGGCTCTACACTCACTGTAGCATTGGTAGCAAATGAGAAGAACACAAAGTTATAACTGGAATTCTTAGTAATAGTAACAGAGTTAATAGTAGTAGCACCCAGTAAAGCATATTGTAAAGTATAACCAGTCGTACCATTGCGGGTAATTTTCACTTTATACCAGGTAGCAGGATCGGTAGTACCATCTTCTGCTTTTACCAGGTATACATAGTTCGCATCAGCAGTAGCAGATACTTCAGCAATCACAGTAGCACTCAGATCACCATATACATCATCGATCATGCTAAGCGTACCCTGACCCTGACCAATCGCCATACTTACACCGCTGGCATCATCAGTAGTCACCGCAGTAATATCAGTTTTAGTAGTCACTTTTGCACTCATAGCGCTAAAGCTATTCAGAATAACTCTATAATCACTACCGCTATAAAAACCCAGTGACCAGCTAAGGCGTTTTACAGCAGTTGCTGAATCAGTACTCATATCAACATATACAGTGTTTGGTGCGCCAGTACCGCCGCCACCATCTAAAGTTAATTCGGATCCATCAGAAGGAGCAATCACCACAGTGGCATCATCATCTTTACTACATGCACTAAATAAACCAGTAGTAGCAATCGCCAGCACGAGTAAAAGTCTGCTTAATTTCATAGAGTTTTTAATTTTTGAATTGTATTTTATGAGCAATTGAATTATTTCCTGTTCTATTGAGATATCGAATCGGATCATATTTTTTATTTTATGGATAACAACCCATCTGGAATTGGTTTATAGCAACCATGCATGAGATTAGTTTATAACAACCCATCCGGAATTAGTTTATAGCAACCATGCATGAGATTAGTTTATAACAACCCATCCGGAATTAGTTTATAGCAACCATGCTTGAGATTAGTTTATAGCAACCCATCCGGAATTAGTTTATAACAATGCTGCTTGTTCTTTAAAGCAATGCCGTTGGGATTATTTCCTATCCCACGTAAAACTCACCCCCAAAAAGTAACTCCTCCCATACCACATCGGCAACTGCGTCCCCGCACTATGCGCCACTCCACTATTCGCGGTACTATTATTAATATTCGTCACATTGAATATATTCCTCACCCCTGCATTGATATTGAACATCTTTGTCAATGACTTCATCACTGTAAAATCCGCCATATTATAAGCTGCCGACTTCACCTGATGCAAATAAGTCGTACCATCTGTAGCCGTCGCCGACTCATACGTAGGTCTCACACCATTATATTTATAAGACAGATTTAGCGTAGTCCCAATTTTCCTCATATTATAAGTAACATTCCCATTCACCTCTGGCGTCCACATAAAAGTAGGCGTAGGATCTGTCGCCTTATAAGTATCATCATCAGAGAATTCATTGTATCTACCAATGTAAGAAGCCCCAACACTCACATCCAGGTTCTTCCAATTGAGCTTACCCATCAGCGTCCCACCCGTAGTTTTGAATTTGGCAATATTCACATAAGTCATCGTATCACTATTCGCCACATACGCATAGTCAATCATATTATCAAAGTCATTATAGAACCCGGTCGCCGTTACATTCAATTTCACTTTCCCAGACTGAATCGCCTGCCAGCTCAATGATCCCGTAAAACTGTTAGAATATTCCGCCTTCAGGTTGGTATTCCCTTTAATAGCATGACTCGCATCATAGAAGTTAAAATACAACTCACGCAAAGCCGGCGCCCTGAAACCACGGGCATATGACAAACGCAAATCCAATGTCTTAGACAATGCAAATTTTACATTCAAAGAAGGTATCACCGGAGGCGCATCGTAAATAGAATTCTTACTAAATCGGACACCCGGGCGGATATTGATACCTGCAATTGGTTTTAATTCAGCAGAAGCAAAAAGAGAATAGTTAGAAATACTGGGCGTACCCTCTATACGCTGTCCGGACGAGGCATCACGACTATATTCAACACCCGGCTGAAAAGACAGATGAGAATTCAGGGCATACTGCGCTGTACTTCTAAAGAACACCGCATTGTATTTAGTCACATCCTGCGCACCTGAAGCGGTAGACAAAGTTTCCGACCCATCAGTAAAGTTTTTAATAGTAGTACGTGTATGTCTATTGTAATCCTGGTAAGACAAAGCACCATTAAGACTCAGGTCATCATTCACCTGCCACATCGCCTGTGCCTGATGTGTATATCTTTTAGTCAGATAATGTGCGTCTGTCGCTTTTCCATTATCATAATTAATATCTCCTTTAGCAGCCAGATCTTCATCCAGATAATCAAGACGATACCAGGCCTTCACATTTTTCCTGTCAATGCCCACTGTACCATAAGTCATCAACTGATCCTTCGGATGCCATGCCTTAGCTCTTCCAGTCAACGTATCACTCCATCCCCCAAAATTATTTCCCGTAATACCTGCTCCAGCAAAATAACCATGATCACTCCAGCGCAACCCCAACGATGCATTGTGTTGACCTTTACCATCCAGTGCTGCATATTCTTTGCCCACAGTTTCTTCCTGCACACTCGCATTTACAGACAATTGCTTATCGCCATTATACTTCTTCGTAATAATATTAATCACACCTGCGAGTGCATCTGTACCATAGACAACAGACATCGGTCCTTCTACAATCTCAATACGTTCAATACTATGTACATCAATCTGGGCAAGGCTCTGGCGGGTACTTCCACGATCTACCAACGGCACACCATCCAGTAAGATCTTCACTTCAGCACCAGACATTCCCATGAGTTCCACATCAGTTTCACCCAATGTGTTATCATTAGAAAAGCGAATACCCAACTGATTATCCAGCACACCTAAAATGTTGGTAGCACCCCGCATTTTAATATAATCAGCAGTAATGGTCCTCACCTGGTATACAGAATGCTTTAATGATTGTGGGGTGTATTGTCCTGTGACCACAACATCATTTAACTGTACCGAATCCATTCCTTTTTTAATCTGAGCCCAGCATTCGTAAGAACATGCGAATAGCAAGGCTAATAGAATTACCCTAAACTTCATAAGTATTTTTTGATTGCAGTCGAGATACCTTTCCCAGGCTGCATGCGGTGCGAACACAGGCAGTTAAGGGACATAGATGTTAGTCCATGATACCGGAAAAAATAAGATATTGTGTAAGCTGTCGCGGAGTAAACAGTCACACAATACAGAACACTGGCGGAGTAAAATTGTGAAGCAAAGATCATAAAGAATCTTTGCTTCAAATAATCTGATCAGGAAAATGATTTACGCAATAAGGAAACTTTAATGAATCGATTTTGAAATCTTAGTATGTCAATTTTGAAACTTAGCCATACCAATTCTAAAACCTTAGTATATCAATTTTAAAACTTAGCCATACCAATTCTGAAACCAAGCACCCCTATCCCAAAAATTCAACCTACCAATTCAGCCACCTAGCGTATCAATTCATACACCTGCTGTAGCAGTAACGCCTCATCGATCGCATCTCTGAGGTCATTGAATTCATCCTGGGTAAAAGTAAAGCTGATATCCTTACAAGGGGCGTGAATGATGACTCTTTCTTCCCCATCAGGGAAGACCATACAACAATCTACAAAGTCTTGTCTATTCATCGTTTCACGAAAGAACTGAAAGTCTTGAGGGGAGAAATTGAGTAACAAATTATTATGCCAGATGAAAATCGTCTGACAGTGCATACAATGGCTAATTTGTGCCGTATTCTTTATACATAAAGTCCTGATGTCACACATATAATATCTTGTTTTAAAAATAGGGTTTCGTAGGATATTAATATGGGACAAAAGTAAGGGGGAATCAGGATGGTGATAGATCGATTCGGGAAAAGGATTTACCTAAACAGGAAAAACTGCATACCACCTCAAAGTTTTCCTCCTATAAAATATACCGTATTTTTTTAGCCACCCGCAGGCCCTGCCCTCCAACATAGAAAAGCTCCAGCCGAGGGCCGGAGCTTTTCTATGTTGCTTTTATAGTTTACTCTTATAACTTCGCCACCAACTCTCTCCACTCTGCCAACTCCGGATTCCCCGGCTTCCTCTTCCCAAAGAACTGTGCAATCATCTCCCCCTCCGCATCAAACACTTCCACCGAAGTCACCACACCATCCACACTTGGCTTCTGCACGGCCCAGCTCTGCGCAATATCATCCGTCTTCAAATGCAAATTAAAATCAGCATCCATCACATTGATCCATCCTGGAATCTCCACAATTTTCTCCACCTTTCCTGTATGAATCTCAATATTCCCAGGATTACCCACAAACACCATGATCTCCAAACCACTCGCCGCCGCACTCTCCAATATCGTCTTCACACTTTCCTTACCTATCTTCCGCGTAAACTTCCCATCTCCAATTTCCAGCGCATACGTACGGGAAACTTTATGCTTCATCAACAAAGGGAAGAAATCATGCGTATCCTGCAAACCAGCCCATCCTTCCAGGAAAGCCGCTTTATCCGCCGTCTCATTCGCATGAACAGGCGGCGCCGGAGCAGGCAATACTGTAATTCCCAGTGGTTGTTCATCAGCGGTAAACTCAGTCACTAGTTTATCCCATGCTGTAATATTTGTCTGTTCTACTGCATAAATCTTCACAATCGCATTTCCCTGTGCATCAAAGATCTGGATTGAACGCTTGAACCCTGTTGCCGCATCATCATTCACTGCAAACCCAAACTTCCAGCGACCAAAGAACATACGCAGGTCAATATCTTTTCCCAACACAGTACCTACATGTCTGCCAGCAGCATCCACCTGCTCGAACAAACCTTTCCTTTCAATCACACAATGTTCATTGCGTGTCAGCACCATTACCTTACCCAGTTCAGGCATACGCTCCATCAAAGCAGGGAACGCTGCTTTCAGATGTTGTACAGCCGTACCAGTACAGGCTGCTACCACCTCGCCCTCACTTACCTGCAATTGTTTTGCCGCATCGCGAATCCTTACTTTAGGATTTTCTGCCCGAAATGCGATCCATTGGTCTTTCAGAGTTGGTGTTACAATTTCATTCATTTTTTAAAAAACATTTAATGCCTTCCTGGCAGGTGATTGAAATAAACCAGCGGTAGCGGCGGTAACCACCAGCGGATAATTACATTGGGGATGCGACAATATCGACACATCCACTCCAAAACTATTTTTAATATGCGCTGAAGTAAACACGTCATCCACAGTACCCTGTGTATACAATGCTCCTTCTTTTAATAATATTATACGATGTGCAAATGCAGCGGCCAACTGAAAATCATGCAATACAGCCACCACCAATACCCCGGCAGCAGTCAGCTTCGTCGCTAGTTGCAAAGCCAGCTGTTCATGCAGAATATCCATACCCGTAACTGGCTCATCCAATAATAACATCTTTTTACCAGTATAATCCAGCTCCTGCAAACCCGGTGCTTCCAGCAACTGCGCTAATACTCTCGCCATCTGCACACGTTGCTTTTGCCCACCGGACAAGGTTGGATAAGCCCTGTCTTTCAGGTCATAGACTTGCATGATCTGCAATGCACTCTTCACAATTTCCTTATCCAGTGATCCTAAATTCCTGCTATATACATACCTTCCCATTGCTGCTACATCCTGCACAGAAAACGCCTGGTTCAATGTTACGTGCTGTGATAGCACAGCCCTGGTGGTAGCTTGCTGCGCTACTGGTATATTACGCAGCTCCTTTCCGGCAATCATCACGTCTCCATTGTAAGTTGGGTACTCACCGGCAATCACTTTCAGCAACGTCGATTTTCCTGCACCATTGGCTCCCATGATTACACAAAGTTCTCCTGCCGATGCGTCAAAGCTGATACCCTTGAGTATTGGCATTTTCCCCAGTGTGAGCGATATATTTTTAATGTGCAACATTATTCCAGTATTGTCTTCTATTATTTTACTATAAGTGATAAAAGCGTAAGGAAAGTATTGCCTTCTTTCCTTTATGATAAGCAATAACAAAATCGCGCAAGTATTATCCTCTTCTCCTTCACAATCACCAATAACAACATCACACCAGTATCAACTTCTTCTCCTTCACAATCACAAATAACAACATTACGTCAATATCATCTTCTTCTCCTTTACAATCAGCAATAACTACATCACGCCAATATCATCTTCTCCTCCTTTACAATCAGCAACAATAACATCACGCCAGTATCATCTTCTCCTCCTTTACAATCAGCAACAATAACATCATGCCAGTATCATCCTCTTCTCCTTTACAATCAACAACAGCATCACGCCAATATCATCTTCTTCTCCTTCACAATCAGCCAAATAAAAAACGGTGCACCAATCACAGCCGTAATAATCCCCACCGGCAATTCTGCAGGTGCAATCATCGTCCTACACAACAAATCTGCAATCGTAAGCAACACGGCACCTGACAACGCAGCACCAGGTATCAAAATTCTATAATCCGGCCCTGTAAACTGCCTCACAATATGCGGTACTATCAACCCAATAAATCCAATAATCCCAGCCACTGCCACACCCGCCGCCACCGCCATGGTAGCCAATATCACCAACTGCACCTTTAGCCGCGCTACCTTCACACCACTATGCATCGCTTCTCTTTCACCCAAAGCCAGAAGATTGATGGCAGGTGCCAAACCCGGCAATAAGATAACGGGTATTAATATAAAAGGTGTCACCCCCATCACCGTCGTCCAACTCGCACCTCCCAAACTTCCCAATGACCAAAACGTAATACTTCTCAACTGTTCATTATTCGCCACATACGTCATCAACCCAGTCACTGATTCACACAAAGCCCTCACTGCAATACCTGCCAACAACATAGTAGATATCACTGCCTGTCCGCCACTACGCGCTACTTTAAAAATAAACAACGTCGTAAGAATCGCACCTGCAAAAGCAGCGAAGTTGAGCGAATAAAAATTCAGTAAGGGAACAGATTGAAATATAGGCAACGAACTTTGTACAATTATCATCACCACAGCAGCCATCGAAGCACCGGAACTAATCCCGATCAAACCCGGATCAGCCAATGGGTTACGAAATAGTCCCTGCAAAGAAGCCCCTGCCACACCTAATCCCGCACCAATCAACACACCTAATATCACACGCGGCAAGCGGATCATCCACAACACCCCTTCCATATTTTCTTCATAAACTATAGGGATATGGATACCTGCTTTGTGCAGAAGAATAGCCAGCACCTGCAGCGGTGACATATGCATGGCACCGGTACCTGTAGCAATGAGAATAACCAGTACCAATAGTATGCTAAGCCCACCAATGGCACTGATATTCTTAAATATCTTATTCATTAACTATTCTGTTTAACGGTACTGTTACTCCTGAAAATCTTAGTCACTAAACATTCATCTACCAACTCCGACATTTCTGAAAATTTTAGCCATTAACTTTCCAGCTTCAAAAGCCGAGATCCATGAACGTCTTAGTCACTAAACATTCAGCTACCAACGCCGACATTCCTGAAAATCTTAGCCATTAACTTTCCAGCTTCAAAAGCCGAGATCCATGAACGTCTTAGTCACTAAACATTCAGCTACCAACTCCGACATTCCTGAAAATCTTAGTCATTAACTTTCCAGCGTCCAAAGCCGAAATCCCAAACACCTTAATCACTAATTTTCCGATTACCACCACAAATCCTCCTAACATCCTCCCCTTCCTAACTATTCAACTTCCCCGCCAATTCCTTCACTGCACTTATCACCCTGGGCCCAAAACCCGTCAACAAAGCCCCATCCATCACCACCACCTTCTTCTCCTTCCCGGCAGTCGTTTGCTGCACTCCCTGCACCTTCAACAACCCATCAACTCCACCCATACTCTTCAACCCATCATCAAACATCAAAATAATATCCGGATTAGCTGTCACCAACGCCTCTGGTGTCAAAGGTTTAAAATCATTAAAACTATTAGCAGCATTCTGTGCTCCTGCCAGTGTAATCATTTTTTCCGTAGGGGTTCCTGTACCCGCTACCAACATAGTACCCGCACCACGTGCATATATAAATAACACCTTCTTACCAGTTGACTTTATTTTCAGTGCCGCCTGCTCCCTCTCTAATTGTTTAACAAGTGCAACACCTTTTGCCGGTACCTGCAACGCAGCAGCCACTTCAGTAATCAACTTCTTAGTCCCTTCAATAGAAAATTCCTGTTTAAAAATCTGTGTCTTCACTCCCACAGTCTTAAACTGTTCAATCACAGCCGGCTGTAAAAAATTATCCGTCCCCAAAATCAGATCAGGATTAAGTGCCAACACCGGCTCTGCAGAGATATTTCTATTATGCCCTACTTTGGCAACCTGTTGCATGCTGGCAGGATAAGTACTGGTTACATCCACACCCACAATATTTTTCTCAAAACCCAATGCAACAACAATTTCAGTAACGGCGCCATTCAGGGAAACAATTCTCTTCTGGGCAAAAGTATTCATCGCCACAAGTAATGCAGCGGTCAGGACGATCAAGCGGTTCATAAAATCTTTAAAATAAGTTTGATAGAAAAAATAATGGTTGACCCTACCCGGGGTTGCGGGCCAACCATCGCTCACCGGAAGCACTTTACTCCGCCATGCTCCGGCAAGGTTTCTTTAATATGTTTATTACAGTCAGGACATAGAAATCCCATGAGGATATTAGCATCCCCTGACAGTAAGTCAAGTCAATAAATATTGATTATCAACCAGCCTGAATGGTATGCGGAGATATACCAGAAAGGTCGATGATGTGCGGCGGAGTAATTGAGTAATGCAAAGCTATGTCATAGAAATGTAAAGAACTAATCGAATCGGGAAAATTTTATGACAATCTTTACGCAAAAAGAAAAATAAGGATGAACGGTGATTTCGGTTTTCCTGAAATATTTTAAGCTGGCCGCAGGCTATTTCCACACAAATGAAATGCTTTTATTTTCTGTATCCGTTAGCAAGCCGCTCACTCCCTAAAAAACAAAAGCCCGCAGCTATCTGCGTCCGTTAACAAGCCGCAAGCCCCACTCCTAAAAACAAAACGCCGCAGCTATCTGTATCCGTTAACAAGCCGCACCCCCTCTCCTAAAAACAAAACCTCGCGCTATTTGTATCCGTTAGCAAACCGCACCCCCCTCCCTAAAAAAAGCTAAACACTCCACTAAAAGTGGATGCTTTTTTTCATGACAATACCTGAATCAAAAAAAAACAACTACTCAATTTGCATAATCGTTAAACCAAACCCTCCAATCCATTGTTTTAATATTTTTACCTGTAACCAGAAAATTTTAAGCCCATGGATTGGGAAGAATTGTTAAATCCATTATCGCCGTACTATCAAAATACTATGCGCGAACAAACACAAATCGTCAATCTCCAGGATGGATTGATCACTGCGGCAAAACGTCTCATGGCTTCACTCTATCCTCAATTGTACGAATTAGAATCAGCAGGGTACACCGAACTGGATAGTACTATTATTTCAGAATGTGTAAAGCTATCGTGTCGATTAAACGAAATCGTCTCGAAGTATCAGATCGAAAAGTAAGGGAGTTATTCTACAGTAAAGAGGAGCCTTGCCGCATTAATGCCAGCCATAATACCATATCCGTTTTCTACATTTGAATAAACGTTTTCCGGATCAAGGGAAATGTTTTGCGAATCGCTCAACCTTTGAGATGATGTAGACTGTAAGTACTGCCAGGCTGCAGGAGTGAGCGAACTTACTTCTATGATCATGTGCGTGCTACTGACTTCCTTCTGGGTCTGTAGTACAAACTGTATAGTTTTACCATTGAAATTTGCATCCGTTATGATGTACTCACTATTGTAATCATTGGTGATGATGTCAGGCAGATCATTATTTAATGCAGGGTCAAGTCTGAAGTGAATGGTATCACTCTTGTCAATTACCCATTTGCCATCGACAGAATCTGCGTTGAAGATGCGTACACGATAGTAGTCGGAGGTAGCGCCATTTTCCTTCAGGGTAAAGCGAACCCGGTTGAATGTGCGTTGTGCATACCCGTCGCTGATCAGCGGACGTATTGGTGTGCTGTCACCTGCACTTACAGAAGTTAATCCATCATTGTCCACATGAATGGAATAATGACTACCCGTCTTTGCAACAGCGTGCGATACGTAATATCCTAACCCATTTATCAATGTGTAAGTGGGAGTGGGCAGGGTAATGCCGTCTTCTGTCAATACAACGGTTGCGGAGTCTAATGGGTCAAATTGATATTCAGTCACTTGTTTACTGCGGGTGACACGGATATAGATCAGGCTGTCAGGTTGAATCAGACTGTTTACAACGATCTTGTCACCAGCATAAGGGATTTCAATTCTTGATTCCTTTACGCAGGAGATCAATGTTATGATGATAAGGGAAATTAAAAGTTTCCGCATGGTGTTAAAATTTGATTGAAAATGTCACACACTGAACAAAGCTACTCCCACACTATACCCTCCAACCTTCTTCACGATGTTAAAATTTGATTGAAAATGTCACACACTGAACAAAGCTACTCCCACACTATACCCTCCAACCTTCTTCACGATATTAAAATTTGATTGAAAATGTCACACTTGGCAGTATTGGCAAAATACTAATCTCCTGCAGGTACCGCTTCTCATTCTTCTTATCCGTCACGATAGAATACATAAACGGATTTGCATGATTATATGCATTAAACAAACTAATCGTCCAACTCCTGCTCCCCCACGGCTTCTCCTTCGTATTCGTCGCACTCAGGTCCAATCTATGTATCACACTCGTCCTATACTGATTCCTATTACTCAACTGATCCAACACCGGCAAAGTACTTCCCCCATCATAAGGCGAAGAATCATTCACCCCTTCAAAACTCGCCACCGGCAATGTCAACGGCAACCCTGAATTAAAATGCCAGTTCGCCGCCAACTCCCATCGCTTCCCTATCTGCTGCATCAACATTACCTTAATATCATGCCTCCCATCATAATTATAAGGATATGACTCCCCATTATTCACATTCGGAAACCGCCTGTACGCCCACGAAAGCGTATACGCTATCCACCCTTTCAACTTCCCTTTCCGCTTCTCCAACATTACCTCCCCACCATAACTCGTTCCCGTACCCACCTCTACATAATCATCCCAATTCTTACTCGCCGAGTTGAAAATCTTACCATTATCCTTATACTCAATCACATTCTTCATACTCTTATAATAAGCTTCCAGTGAAAGCGCATACCGCTGATCTTTCAATAACTTATTCACCCCAAAACTAAACTGCCTTGAAAACATCGGCCTTACCTTCCTGGTAGAAGGCACCCACAAATCCATCGGCAAACTCGAATTCGATACACTCAATACATGCAGGTACTGGTTCATATGTGTATGCGCCAGCATCAGCGTCCAATGATGCGGTAACTGATACCTCGCCTGCAACCTCGGTTGCAAAGAAGAATAGAACTTTCCCGGCACCAGAAATTCTGAAGCATGTAAACCAATATTCACCCGCAATGCATCCGTAACCGTCCAGTCATCCTCCACATATAGCAACGCCTCTCCTCCCGTAGAAGTCGCCTGATTATAAGACGTATCCAACAAAGCTTTAGACTGAGAATAATCCTGAAATGCCGATACCCCGGGATTAAATTTGTGGATAATTCCACCCACGCCAAATTTGAATATATGATTCGGAGAAGGAATAAATTCTACATCCGTTCTCAGTATCAGATCCTGCACCATTGAATAGTATTTCCCATACAAATGAATAGAATCAGCACTCTTCGAAGGCTCGTAATAATAGTTGTAATCGATATTGAAATAATACTGTGAATAATTCAATGTCGTATTCATAAACAACTTCGGATTAAAAACATGGTTCCATCTCAATGCACTCGTTTGATTCCCCCAACTCAATTTTGTAACAGTATTCTCTTTAAAAGGATTCGAAGCAGTCGTACTATCCGCATTATTTTGCAAGGTCAATCCAAGGTTATCATTACCTATATAACTACTGAAGTAAAGCCGGTCCTTAGGAGAAAAAATATGATTTATTTTCAGATTCACATCATGAAAAACAAGGTTCACCTTTGTCCCTTTCTCCTTTTGAATTTCCTCATAAATATTATCCAGAAAAGGTTCTAAAATAGACCTGCGGGCAGAAACGACGAAGGAGGTCTTATCTTTTTTAATAGGTCCTTCCACCATTCCTCTTACAGCAATCACACCCACAGAAGCCTCCCCATGATACTCTTTCATATCCCCATCTTTTGTGGAAATATCAATCACAGAAGAAAGCCTGCCTGCATAGCGTGCAGGAAATCCACCTTTATAAAAGTCTGCACTTTTCACAATATCCGGGTTAAACACAGAGAACAATCCAAACAGATGCGAAGAATTAAACACAGGCGAACCATCCAGCAAAATGAGGTTCTGGTCAGAACCACCCCCTCTTACACTGGTCACCGTACCTCCATCTACCCCACCGGATACACCCGGCAAAGTCGCAATCGCACGCATCACATCAGACTCCCCCAATAACCTGGGCATCGCCTTTACATCTGCCGGTGAAACATGTAAGGCGCTCATCTGCCGGTTAGATTGCGCGGAGTCAGATACCGTGAACTCCTGCAGACTATTAGAAGGCTGCAATCCTATGATGACAAATGATTTTTTTGTAGAGGAAAGTCTTTCCGGGTTATAACCAATATAACTGACCCACAGATTACAGGAATCTTTTGGAATGGTCAGACTGAAAAACCCAAACTGGTTAGTAGTAGCTCCTGCCCGTTGACTGGGAGCATATACCGTAGCACCAATGAGTCTTTCACCATTGCGCACGTCCTGCACATAACCACAGATAGTGACGTTGGGAGATTTTTTTACGGTCAGCACAATTTGTTCACCAATGCGGGCGAAGCGAATATCAAAAGGAGAAAAGAGTTCTTCAAGGGCTCTTTTCAGGGGTTTATCTTGAAAATTGACTGTTACCCGGCGGGAAAGGTCTACTATCTCCCTGCTATAGGAGAAGTGGATGCCGTACTGGGATTCCAGTTGTCCGCAGATAACGGAAAGTGGCTGATTATTTACGGTGACAGTGATCCGGGTATGCCAGTCCCAGCCTAACACCTGCAGGGGAATGAGTAACGTTCCCAGCAGCATTCTTCCGAGCAATGACATAGTGTGATTTAAAAAAATGGGCTTTCCAGCCTTCTTGATTGAAATACTTTCTGGACTTCTTTAATGTGGTGCAGCTCAATTTAATTAATCCTGCGGCCGCAACTCATAATCAGCACCCTTATTAATTACATTTGCATTCGTCGAATAAGCGATGGCATCCAATACATTCTTCACTGGTTCTCCTGTATAAGTGCCGGTAACCGGCAGCTCCAGCAACGCAGCATCTGCAGTTACGTTTATATGATACAGCACATGAATGGTCTGCAACACCTCCCGCAAAGGAGTATCTTTAAAGACTACAGCACGGGTCTCAACATCACTAATATGCGCGCCAACCTGGAAATGCTGCTTGCTGGTATCTTCCTGCAACAACATGCCAGCAGTTAAAATTACACTATCCTGCTGGCGGGTTACTTTAACTTTCCCTGAATGAATGAAGACACGCAGCTGACTGCTGTTATCCACACTAAAACGGGTACCCAAAACAGTTATTGCCTGATTGCCCAGGTCAATAATAAACGGATGAGAGGCATCAGTAGTTACATCAAAGGTGGCTTTTCCTTTCAGATTAACTTTACGATCTTTTTTACCAAACCCAGGGGCTACCTGTAATTGTGCGGCGGGATCCAGCTGGATGCTGGTGCCATCATCCAGTTTCACCAGCTGGGCGCCGTTATAGTTGATTTGCCGTTCGTTTTGATGCATAATGTACCAAAGGCCTGCGCTGATCAGGAGGAAAACAGCAGCTGCAGCTGCCATCCACCTGGTAAGGGTTTTTGCGGGGGCTTTGGGTTGGGATGACTCATTATGGGTCATTCCATTATTTAACTCCAGCGAATCCGACCCATCTACCCGACTACTGACACTTTCCTTACCATTTACGCCTTCTCCACCACTGACACTTTCCTCTCCGGTTACACCATTTTCGCCAATCATTCCCCGGTGGTCCATTCCTCCTCCCTTCCTTTGCAGCTCCATCCGCTCACTCAGCATCCTCCAGGCCGTCTCCGTATCCATTCCTCCTGCTACCGCCTGCTCTGGAGCTGTACTTAACAACTTATCCAGAGAAGCCAGCAATACCGGATGCTCAGAATTCGCCTGCAACCAGGTATTCACCCATCGCTGCTCAATGCTATCCGCTTCCTTCAGCAGATACTTGCATAGAAGTGCATATAATGCCTCATCTGGTGTAAGCATAGTCATGTACAGTTAGTAGATTTACAGATTTGCCGGGCAAAAATAACATTTGCCGGTATGATAAATGACGCGTGCGGAAGGAGGACTCCCCTATTGTGGAAAATAAATTTTATCATAAAACCTGCCTATAAAAACAGGAACATCCCCAAATAATCCCTCAATTCTTTATGCATATGCTTCAGCGCCTTCCCCATTTGATTCTCGACAGTCTTCACCGAAATATTCATCAGGGTCGCAATCTCCGCATATTTCAACTGCTGCTGCCTGCTCAGTACAAACACTTCCCTACATCTCTCCGGTAACTTCTCCAACGCCTGCTGGTACAATTTTTCCAGCTCCCATGCCTGAGACGACGTCACTGTTGGGGATAACTCATACCCTGAAGCCAGCTCCTTTTCAGACCTGACGGTATCTTTCCGCCAGTTACTAATCGCTGTATTCCGGATAGCAGCAAAAAGATAAGACTTCACCATTCCGGTAATATCCACACTCTCCCGTTTCTCCCAAAGCTTGAGAAAAACCTGCTGTACTACCTCTTCACCATCATGTATATCTCCGGTATAATGCACGGCAAAAGCCACGCACTGTGCATGGTACTCCTTAAAAATGGCTTCTAATTTCTGGCGGTCTAGCATGATATCGGTTACAAAAATAGTATTCCCGAATGAAGATCAATGCAATTATAAATAATAAAAGTTTCATTGTGACAACAGTGAAATGACGAGGATCTCTCTTTTGCTTTTCTGGTTTAACATTATCTTTGTGCCGCATGTATAATTTAATCAAAAAGGTGTTTTTCCGTTTTCCGCCGGAAAAAATCCACTATCAGGTAATGAAAGGCCTGCAGATATTGCATGGCGTTCCAATGGGCAAGCAGATCCTCCATTCATTTTGTATGTCTAAAAAGACCGGGCTGGAACGGACTTTATGGGGACTGACCTTTAAAAATCCCGTTGGCTTGGCGGCAGGGTTTGACAAGGATGCGAAGTATACGGATGAATTGGCTAGTCTGGGCTTTGGATTTGTAGAGATTGGGACTGTAACACCGGTGGCTCAGCCGGGTAATGACCAACCTCGTTTGTTCCGTTTGCCTACAGATAAGGCGCTGATCAACAGGATGGGATTTAATAATGTCGGCGCCGCTCCGGCAGCAAAACGACTGCTGAAGCGGAAGTCAGATATTATTATTGGGGGGAATATTGGGAAGAACAAAATCACGCCAAATGAAGAAGCGATTAATGATTATGAAAAGTGCTTTCATGCGCTTTTTGATGTGGTAGACTACTTTGTAGTCAACGTCAGCTCTCCCAATACGCCTAACTTAAGGGCTTTGCAGGAAAAAGAACCGCTGAAACAGTTACTGCATCATTTGCAGATGCTGAATGAGCAGAAGGCGAAGCCAAAGCCGATTTTATTAAAAATAGCACCGGATCTGACGAATAGTCAGCTGGATGATATTATAGAGATTGTTACTGAAACAAAACTGGCCGGGCTGGTAGCTACGAATACGACGATTTCAAGAGAAGGGTTACAGACTCCTCAGCATGAGGTGGAGGCGATTGGTGCAGGTGGTTTGAGTGGTTTGCCTGTGAGAGAGAAGGCAACGGAGGTGATCCGGTATATTTCTCAGAAGACGAAGGGGAGTATTCCGATTATTGCGGTTGGTGGGATCTTTACGGCGGCAGATGCGCAGGAGAAGTTGGATGCGGGGGCGAGTTTGGTGCAGGTGTATACAGGGTTTATTTATGAGGGACCGACGATAGCGAAGAAGATATGTGATGGGTTGAAGTAAAAAGATTGAAAAAGGCTGCTTTAGAGCAGCCTTTTTTATTGCCATAAATCTTCTTCATCCCAATTCTCTGGAAATCCCATGCGTTCCAGATCAATTCCTCTATATTTTACTAACAACTCCATTAGTTTGTAACTAAAATCATTTCCGGGGCTGGCAGTGTGTAATAAATAGCGAACGATACATAATTGGTAGTATAATTGTTTGCTCTCCAAACTTCCTACAAGGGGGATATACTTTATCCAAGGCAATTTGACTTGTTGAATTTCTCTGGGAAGAAACATAAATCTCCTGTAGCATACTAATGAGTGATGCGCACAATAATTTCTAATCATAGATATTACCTGCACCCAGTTTTGAAGCCATATCGCTTTAGGTAGCCCATAAACTTGCGCAATTATTTTTTTCTCTCTGATATCATTCCTGATATTTCCATAAATTCTGGATAAAGTTCCAAAAGAAAGAGACTGTAAGGTTATCCAGGCTGGTGGATGTTTACATCTATTACTCTTACTATCAAGCTGATTTATGCATTCTTCATCTGATCGATCCAGCTCACGGTTGATTGTTTCAATTACATCATTCATTCTTTCTTCACTAAAAAAGATAGCCTTATTCGTGAACCAGTTTGAACCATAAGCGGCACATAACATGTTGATCATATTGGCGCGAAACGAAACTTCAATTCGCTCAATTGCGCCTAATAACAGTAACCTAAGTTCACGATCAAAGTCATAAATTTCAATAACCTGATCGAATGTAGTGCCAGTAATAAAAGTATGGCTAGTGTTGTTTAACTGTAAATATTGCCAATAACCTGATAATCGATAAAACCCTACATGGTTTAGATAATGATTCGTTTCTTCAGGGCTATTTATGATCAAACCACGTTGTTGAAGAATTTTTATCTGGTCAGGTAATAACGTGAACGGTTTTTCAATGGAGTTCATATAAATAAAATAAAATGCCCCGCCTCTGGTACGCTGATCTTACGAGAAGCGCGGCGGGGACTGTTATTACAAATATACTTTCATTTATTCAAAAAAAACAAATTTTAACCTACCTAAAAAAGCATTTTCCATTAATTGATTCCTACATTATTTGATCACTATTATTATTCTCATCTATACAAAAAACGAACCTTATTAACTCCTCAATTTTCTTCAATCACAACAAACTAAATAACGATTCGTTTCTTTCGAATCATTTATTATTTAACCAAGCTATCTAAGGATTTTAATTTGATGAAGTGATAACGTGAATGGGGTTTCAATGGGGTTATAGAAAAAAATGCCCCGCCTCGGGTGCGCTGATCTGACGGGAAGCGTGGCGGGTTCTGTTAACACAAATATACTTTCATTTATTCAAAAAAAACAAATTTTTAGCTGTCTAAAAAAAGCATTTTCCATTAATTGATTGCTACATTATTTGATTGCTATTATTATCCTCATCTATACAAAAAACTAACCTTATTAACTCCTCAATTTTCTTCAATCACACCAAACTAAATAACGATTCGCTTATTCCGAATCATTTATTATTTAACCGCGCTATCTAAGGATTCTAATTTGATGAAGTTATAACGGGAACGGGGTTCAATGGGGTTATAGAAAAAAATGTCCCGCCTGTGGTACGCTGATCTGACGGGAAGCGCGGCGGGTTCTGTTACCACAAATATACTTTTATTTATTCAAAAAAAACAAATTTTCACCTATCTAAAAAAGCATTTTTCATCAATTGATTCCTACATTATTTGATCGTTATTATTATTCTCATCTATACAAAAAACGAACCTTATTAACTCCTCAATTTTCATCAATTACACCAAACTAAATAACGATTCGTTTCTTACGAATCATTTATTAGTTAACCGCGCTATCTAAGGATTCTAATTTGATGAAGTTATAACGGGAATGATCGTTCAATGGAATTCATATAAAAAAAATGCCCCGCCTGTGGTACGCTGATCTGACGAGAAGCGCGGCGGGTTCTGTTATCACAAATATACTATAATCAATAAGACAAAAACAAATTTTGACCTATCTAAAAAAGCATTTTCCATTAATTGATTCCTACATTATTTGATCGTTATTATTATTCTCATCTATCAAAAAACGAACCTTATTAACTCCTCAATTTTCCTCAATCACAACAAACTAAATAACGATTCGTTTCTTACGAATCATTTATTATTTAACCGCGCTATCTAAGGATTCTAATTTGATGAAGTTATAACGGGAATGATCGTTCAATGGAATTCATAAAAAAAATGTCCCGCCTCTGGTACGCTGATCTGACGAGAAGCGCGGCGGGTTCTGTTATCACAAATATACTATAATCAATAAGACAAAAACAAATTTTTAGCTACCTAAAAAATCAATTTTAAATAACTGATTCCAGTATTATTCAATCGATATTCTCCTTCACATTTTACAAAAACACGGCTCTAATCGAACCTTCCACAATCAACTATTATAAACTTCATCATTGCCACAAATCTTCCTCATCCCAGTTCTCCAAAAATCCCATCTTCTCTAAATCAATCCCTCTATATTTCACTAACAATTCCATCAGTTTATAACTAAAATCATTCCCCGGACTCGCTGTATGTAATAAATACCTTACAATGCATATCTGATAATACAATTGTTCACTCACTACACTACCTGCAGGAGGAATATTTTTAATCCAGGGTAATTTGACTTGTTTAATTTCTCTTGGAAGTATTGAAAAGGTTCTGTAACAAATTAATGAATGATGTGCACAATAATTTCTAATCATAGATGCCACCTGCATCCACGATCGGAGCCATATCTCTTTTGGAAGTCCATAAACATTTGCAATAGTCCTTTTCTCCCTAATATCATTCCGAATATTCCCATATATCTTGGACAACGTTCCAAAAGAAAGTATAGGCAGGGTTTTCCAGGCTGGGGGATGTTCAAACCCGCTTTTCACTTTATCATGCTGCTTTATAAATTCCTCATCAGATCGCTCAAGCTCTCGGTTAATTTTCTCAATCACATCATTCATTCTGTCTTTACTGAAAAATATATTCTTATCTGTAAACCAGTTCGAGCCATACACAGGACACATCATGTTAATCATGATAGCTCGAAACGAGACTTCTATTCGCTCAATAGCGTCTAATAACAATAACCGCAGTTCACGATCAAAGTTATATAGTTCAATAATATGCCTGAAAGATGTCCCAGAGAAGAATGTATTACGAACACTATCCTTCTGGAGGAAGTGCCAATAATCTGCCAATCTATAATATCCTACATGCGCTAAGTAATGATTAGCTTCATCACTATCATTAATTACTAGGCCACGCTGTTGAAGGATTTTAATCTGGTCAGGTATTAACGGGAATTGTCGTTCAATGGAATTCATAAAAAAAAATGCCCCGCCTCTGGTACGCTGA
>NZ_MTKN01000001.1:0-157558 GCF_001975825.1 [Flexibacter] sp. ATCC 35208 | reverse complement strand
TTAAAAATTGAAGAATATCTCAATCATTTCAATCACCCAATTATCACTTCAAACTCACCTCCTTCACCCTCTCCAAAAACCATACACTCATCTCCCCCTCTCCCCTATTCGCCCAACTATAATAAGGTATCAACGTCACCCCCTCTTTTACCGTCTCCACCTCCTGCTCCTCCCGCTCTACATTCACCCTCTTCCCCTCTCCCTTCAACACCACTACCCCATTCAACAACCCCTTCTCCATCACCACATCCCACTTTCTCCCCAACTGAAACAAATTACTCACCTTCCCCCCATTGTCCTTCCACTCCGCACAATACACCAACGGCCCCCGCTGGATCGCCACCTTCCCCACATCATCCACCAACCTGCTATCCGCCAACACCTCCTTCACCTCCATCGGCAAATTCATCGTCACCACATCCCCCTTCTTCCACTGCCTGCTCACCACCGCATACCCCTTCTCCATCTTATATGAAACCGGCTGCCCATTTACATTTATCACTACAGCAGCAAAAGCAGTATCCCTAAACCGATACAACCCATCCGGTATCGCCTCTCCCTTCGCCCATCCCGGTACCCGCACATACAAATCAAATGCACTCGCCTTTACCGGATCTATTTTTAATACAATATTCCCCTCCCACGGATAATTATGCTGCTGCGTAACCACCACATCCGCATTATTCACTTTCAATTTCGCTGTACTATTTATAAACAAATTCACATACACCCTCTTCCCCTCCTGCGCATACATATAACCCGGCACTGATGGCAAAAACCGCACTAAATTCGTCGGACAACATGAACACTCAAACCACCCTGAACGACCCGGCTCTAAACTACCATGCTTCACCCCATCCGTCACCTGCATCGCATTCGTATAAAAGAACGACTTCCCATCCAACCCCAATCCTGATATCAACCCATTATACATCACCTTCTCCAACAAATCTATATACTTCGCATCCCCATGCAATAAAAACATCCGCTCATTCCAAAATGCATTCCCTATCGCCGCACACGTCTCATTATAAGCCGTCGCATTCGGCAACTCATAATCCTCTCCAAACCGCTCCCCTTCCGGCACCGCACCTATCCCTCCCTGTACATATATCTTCTTACCCGTCATATTATTCCATATCCTGTCTATCGCCGCCAAATAAGCCGTATCCCCATCTATCGCCGCTATATCTGCCATCGCTGCATACAAATACATCGCCCTTACCGCATGCCCTTCCGCCTCATCCTGCGCCGTCACCGGCTTATCATCCTGCCAATACTTCCCATTCTGCCACTCATTCTTACTCCTCTTATCATACGCCCGCTTCCCTCTCTCATCTATAAAAAACTTCGCCAGCGCCAGATAATCTTTCCGCCCCGTAATACGATATAATTTCACTAACCCCATCTCTACTACCTCATGCCCAGGCGCCACCCCTCTCTTCCCTGGCCCAAATGTTTGCACCAACAAATCCGCATTCTTCAACGCGATATCCAAAAAATTCTTCTTCCCCGTCGCCAGATAATGCGCACTCGCCGCCTCAAATAAATGCCCTGAATTATACAACTCATGACTCAACACATGCTCATTCACCCACCGCTCTGGCCCCGCCCACTCTGGTGGATGCAAAGGATCAATCGTCCTCGCCGTATACAAATACCCATCCGGCTCCTGCGCCTTCGCCACTATCGCTATCAATGAATCTACATACCGGTCCATTTGCTTATCCGGCGTCACTGCCATCGAAAACGAAGCCCCTTCTATCGTCTTGTAAATATCCGTATCATCAAATGTAAACTTCGTACAAAACTTCCCCGAATGCGCTGCCGCCATCTCAAAATTCTTTACCCTGCCGGTATTCTCACACCGCGCAAACGACGCCGGTATCGTTACGGTATGATTCACCTGAATACGCGGCAACCAAAAGTTGTCCGTCAATTTTACCGCTGTAAAATTGACTGCACGGATCGGGTAATCCGCTTGTTGGGCTGATAAGGTAACTGAATAGAACAGTGACAATGATAAAAATAATCGCTTCATAATCGTGCATGTTTATTATCAAAAAGTGGAAAAGGCTATCGCCCTCTCCCCAAAGACCTATCTCAAAAAATAATTCTTCCAAAAAAATTAAAAAAACGCGCTGTAAGTCTACAAAAATCCATCAACACCCTGCAAAATCTTTCCAATACATCACTAAAAAGCATTCAGTAAACTCACAAAAAAGCATCCACTCAATCCTAGTAACCCGCATTCTGCTTCAAATTCGCATTCTTATTCAACTCCGTCCTCGGTATCGGATACAAACTCCTATAATCCCCATTCGGACTATGCGAAAACCAACTCTTCTTCGTAAACACCCCAAACCTGATCATATCCTGCCTCCTTCTCCCCTCCTGACTAAACTCCCATCCCAACTCATCCAAAAACCGCCCATACACCACATCACTCCCCCCCTGAAAACTTGAATCCAAATGATTCCTCAACCCATAATCATACTCACTCCCCTTCAACAAATCTGCCCCCGTCACCGTCGCCTTTGATGGATTCGTTGAAAATGACCGCTGCCTTACCGTCGTCACCAACGTCGCCGCATCTGCTGTATTTCCCGTCCGTAACAAACTCTCCGCCTTCATCATCAACACATCCGCATACCTGAACAACGGCCAGTCATTACTCAACTGCACCTGCGCCTTCTGCTTTATCTCAAACTTCCCCAATCTATACCCATGTATCTCCTCCGATGCATCTATCCCCGGTACCGCATTGATGTAATTCAATGGCTGCCCTGAATAAGCCCCCATTGTACAATTCAACACCTCCCCACCCGCACTGTACTGCTGCCCCTTTATCCAGTTATCCCTGAGCCGGTCATCATCTGCATCATACGTCTTTATAAACTGTGGTATCGCACATATCCCTCCCCACGGCGTTGACTTCAAATTATACGTCGCCTGGTTCGCCGGCTGCAATGTCTCCATATGTATATCAAATGCATTCCAGTTCGTCACATACGTCTCATCGAAAGGTAATGCGAAAATGATCTCTGGTGAGTTCTCATTCTCTGTAATGAACACATTCTTCTGCGCTGCCTCCAATGCAAACCCTACATGAGAATCTATCAACGTATCACACTGCTTTATACACGCTGCCCACGCCGGCACACCCGTATACACCTCCGCATTCAGGTACATCTTTGCCAACAACGCATGCGCCGCCCACTGATTGAATTTCCCATACGTCGTTCCATCATTCTTCGCACTCAACAATGGCAGATAGGTATTGATCTCATTCACGATAAAATCATATACCTCTTTCCGTGTGTTCTGTGTAGGCAGATATCCTGACGGCACATTGAACTCCGTCACTAACGGTACATTCCCATAAAAATCACACAACACATAATAATATGATGCCCGCAATACATGCAACTCCGCCAGCGTGGCATGCTTGGCCGTTGAATCTGATATAGGTATGATCCCTGACTCTAACTGATAGATCACCCTGTTACAATTCGTAATCCCCGCATATGCACGCCCCCATGTCTGCACCACTATATCATCATCCGCTGTCCAGGTATGCTCATGTATACGCAGATAAACACCCCCATCTACCCAACCATTCGGCCTCGCCGGTATCACCACTTCATCTCCTGATACTTCCTGCGCACGGAACAATCCATTCCAATCATTCATCACATACCGCCAGTTTACATACGCTGCCCCCACCAGACTCGCCAAATCTTCTGTAGTCGGATCAAACTGACTATCAATGATCTTATTATAACTGGTATCTTTTAGTTTGGTACAGGCCATTGCAAACAGCACTGTTATCCATATGTATCTTTTCATTGCTTTGGTTTTAAAAATTCAGATTCACACCTACAGTAAATGTTCTTACAGAAGGATACTTATCCCTGTCATCCACGCCCGGCGCCAGTCCCAGCCTGTTCACTTCCGGATCTATCCCTTTGTAACCTGTGAGTGTCAGCGTGTTCAGTGTGGATACATATACCCTCGCCCCATGGATGTACTTACTCTGAATGTGATTGAAATTATAGCCTAAAGTGATGTTATCTATCTTCCAGAAATCTCCGTTTTCCACATAGTTACTATTGAACTCCAATGGCATATCCGTACTCAATACTGCCTTGCCCATTACCTTGTCATACGCTGATTTCAGACGATTGTACTGCTGCAACCCCGTGTTCTCATAATACATGCGCTGAAAGTTCAGTATCTGGTACTTGAACGCCCCACGCATGGTCACACTCAGATCAAAACTCTTATAGCGGAATGTATTATTCCACCCTCCATAATACCTTGGCAAACCATTCCCCAATACCCGCTTATCTTCAAATGCATGTTGATATGAAGCATAATCTACCGGCTTCCCATCACGACCTTCATAGATCCACTTTCCATCATTTGATATATCTACTACTTTAAAACCATAGAAGTCGCCGATATTACGACCCACTCTCACAATATTGGTAAATGTCTGAATCGGCTCTCCCGTACTACCCGTGGTGATGTAATCCACACTCGCCTGGTACAACTCATTGGAAAGTGTGATCAGTTTGTTCGTATTGGTTGAGAACATCAGACTCGTACTCCATTCAAAATCTTTCGTCTTCACCGGAATGATATTCACCATTACTTCCAGCCCTTTGTTTTCCATCTTACCCACATTCGCACGGGTGCTGCTATACAAGTTCGGAGGACTAGGCACCGCATAATCATACAGCAAACCATTGATCCTCCTGATATAATAATCCACATTCCCACTCACCCGGCCATTGAACAATGTATAGTCTACTCCAAAGTTGGATTCATGCTTCTCTTCCCAACGCAGTTTATCATTCGGATTCTGTGAAGGACCCAGTGTCTGTATCCATACCCCATTGTTATACACATAATCGCCATAACTCAGGATACCCACACCCAGAAACAGATCTGTAGGCTGTGTACCCGTCACCCCATAACCCGCACGAAGCTTCAGGTCTGTGAGCCAGCTGATGCCTTTCATAAATGGCTCATTGCTTACTCTCCAACCAAATGATACCGCCGGAAAATTACCCCATGGCTGCTTCGTTCCATACAACTGACTCGCTGCCTCATGTCTCAGTGAAGCCAGCAATAAATATTTATCATCATAACTATAAGTCGTACGACCAAAGAAACCTATCAGGTTGGTTTCTGACTTCTCACTAAATTGCACAGCCAGCCCTTGTTTCAAGGCATACCCTATACCAATGTCATTATATGAAAAACGATCTGTCGGAAAATCCCAGTTCTGCATATAAGAATTCCGGTAGTCTGTTTCCTGGTAACTATACCCACCCATCACACTGAATTTATGCTTGCCGATATTCTTATTATACTGCGCCGTTAGTTCCATCAATCGCTGCACATTCTGTAATGAACCTACTGAAGCATATCCATTCCTGCCATCACGCAAGGTTGATATGTGTTGCTTGGTCTCTGAATAACCACGCTCTTCATTGTAACGGGTATAAGAAAACAACGCTGACAGTTTCAATCCCTCTATTGGCAACAACGTGATGGTACTGTTCATACGCGTATTCTGTGAAGTGTTTTCTCCACTGCTCTCATACAATCTTGACAAAGGATTTTCATAGTTGAACAAACCTGTCTGTTCAAACCACTTACCTGTTGAGTCGTATATTGGAGATGTCGGATTCCTTATCAATGCCTGTCTGTAGGTATACCCGTTAAAACTAATGCCATCACCTGTAGTGGTGAACTTATTATTTGAATTCAATAAACCTACATTGATGCGCAGCTTATCGTCCAGCATGCTATGATTGATATCCACTCTACCTGTAAAAGTATTGTTGTCAGACTTTTTCATAATCCCTTCCAATGAACGATAGTTCACATTCGCGAGGTAATTCGTCTTGCTGTTACCACCACGGAATGTCAGGTTATGCACATGCGTGATCGGGGTCTGTGTAATCGCTTTCTGCCAGTCCGTACTGGACCCCAGATCCCATGATTTATCACGCGTACCATCTGCTATCTGTTGACGGTAATCTGCAGCTGTCAGCATATCCATTTTACGGGCCACCGTCTGTGTACCCACATAACCACTATAATCTACGGTGTTGGTATACGCACCACCTGGCCTTCTGGTGGTTACAATGATCACACCGTTCGTTCCACGTGTACCATATATCGCCGCTGCTGAACCATCTTTCAGTACATCCATAGATTCTATATCTTCCGGCGCCACTGTTTTCAGATCACCAGGTATACCATCGATCAGTATAAGCGGACTACTATTCGCACCTAACAATGTGGTATTACCTCTTAATAAGATCTGTGTACCACTGGTAGGATCGCCACTTGGTGCAGATACAGAAAGACCGGCTACTTTACCTTGTAATAACTGTCCCGCATCGAGTACATTTCCCTTTACAAAACTTTCAGATTTCACAGTAGCAACGGAACTGGTCAGATCGCCTTTACGCTGACTACCATACCCAATTACCACTACATCCTGCAGGGAGTTTTCACTCAGTGCCAATCTGATCGTGAGCTGACTGGTACCTTTCACCGGAACTTCCTGTGTTTTATAACCTACATAACTGATGACCAGTGTATCATTGTCAGTAGAACTATTCAAAGAGAAAACACCTTTCTCATTAGAGATCGTACCCGCATGAGATCCTTTAACAGAGATACTCACACCTGGCAACGGCTCTCCCTTTTCATCTGTCACCACACCAGAAATAGGCTTTACAAAAACAGCAGGAATAGATTTTTTAATAATGATGTAATGTCCATCCTGTATATAAGCAAGATCGTTTGGCGCCAGTACTGCATCCAGGATCTCTTTGAGAGAGCGTTCTTTATCTTCCAGTGATGGAACCGACGCCTGCTGGGCTACAGTGCCGTCAATGATAAAAAGCAGTTCAGTGTTGCGTTCAATTTGTTTTAGTACTTTATTCAGTTTGGCGTCATGGATATCCAGATGGAGTCTGATGGCGCTCAGGTCCTGCCCGCGGCCATCGCGGGCTACCAACAGCAGCGTCGTTGTACATAAAACCAGTATGACCAGGAACAGGAAGCGCATGATCTTTAATAACGGTTGAAAACGTTCGTATAAGGGAATAGGAACCCCGCTTAAAATACCGCAGTATTTCATATCTTTAAATGCATTTTGTATGATGAAATAGAAGTACAATGCCGTAGCGCTGAGGCATCTGAAGTTTGCAGACCGTGGATGCTGAAAGCGCTATGTTCTTTCTATCATGAAGAATCACCGGCGGGCATGCTGATAAATTTCATAACGGGAATATTTAATCAATAAAAAAACTATCCTTAATTACTACAGCCACTACCTGAAATAGTTACCTCCCTCTTATCTTCACTGATGCTAAATGTGGAATTGTTAATCTTACACAACATGGATAAAATGAATGGCAGATTGGCTGCCTGGTCAAAACTGGCCAGGAAAGTACAGTGCGCAAGTGCCGGATTTTCAAAGTGAACATCGACATCATACTTCCGGCTTAAGCGATGGGCGACTTCTTCAAAAGTTTCATTGTTGACTTCAAAGCTGCCGTCTATCCAGGCTTTATATACGACTGCGTTTACCTGTTTTTCCCTGATCGCTCCTGTGATTGGTTCCAGCGCAATCTGTTTGTTGGCAGTGAGCACTTTCAATTGCTGATGTTGATCTTCTACCTGTACTTTGCCGGTGGCGACGGTGATGAGGACTTTAGGATCATTTTTGTAAGCTTTAACGTTGAAAGATGTCCCTAAAACTGTGGCGGTACAGGGGCCAGCTTTTACGACGAAAGGGCGGCCTGCAGCCTGTTTGATATTGAAGAAGGCCTCGCCTTCCAGTGTTACTTCTCTTTTATTGTCAGTTTCGTTATACGTAAGTTTACTATCTGCATTGAGCCATACTTCAGAGCTATCTGGCAACAATAATCGATTTTGGTGTTCGCGGGGAACATAAACAGCCATTTGCCTGGTAACTGGTTTTTTATAATAATGATAGCCAGCGGCAAACAATAGCAACACCGCAGCAGCGATGCTTACCCATGTAAAAGATTTTCTTCGGGAACCAATTTGAATCCCCTCCCTGATCCGTACCCCCATCTGTGCATCCGGTACTGGCGTGGGCATGGCTTCCCGGGCCTGGTACCACTCCTGCAAACGCTGTATTTCAGCAGGGGTAGCAGTGCCATTGAGCCATTTTTCAGCTAGTTCCTGAATGTTTTCTTTTGACATGGGAATTGCCCTTTTATAGGTAGAGTATATTTCAAAAGGTTTACCCTTGGTCCGACGAAAAAAAATTTCACATAAATAAAGTAGTGTACAAAGTACCCAGTTTTAACCGCACTGTTTTCAGTGCACGGGTCAGATGCCCCTCAGCAGTTTTGACGGAGATATTAAATGATTGGGCAGATTCAGAGAGCGCATGATCTTTCAGTTTATTATCCGCAAAAACCAGGCGGCTTTTTTCAGGCAGTTCTGCCGCAATGGTATCCACCAGTTGCAACAGTAAGCGGGCATTCACAATCGCTTCTATATCGGGTGCCGACTGCGTCATGGCAGCCATTTCCTGCATACGCGTGCGAATGGTTTCCTGACGGGCATGATAATGGAAAATAGCGTAACGGGTAATAGCGAAGAGATAACTTTTTAAAGTCGTAACTTCAATGGAATGCCGCTTCTCCCAGAGAATAATAAATGTATCCTGTACAATTTCTTCGGCGATTTCCTTCGAAGGAAGACGTTTGTAAGCCATACGGAACAGCACCTCCCAGTAGCGGGAGTATACTTCATTAAAAGCCGGAATAGAATCCGCTTTTATCAAATTCCATAAATCGGAATCCTGATGAAGATGCGCATTTTTCACGTGGTACTTATAAAGTATATATTATAAGTGTGTAATCTACAATTATTTTTTCTTTTATCCAACATTCACCGCATTCATCATGGTGCACCCCACCACACCCGCAGTCTCCGTACGCAATCTGGTTTCACCCAGTGACACAGGTTTAAAACCCTTACCCAGGGCCAGTGAAATTTCTTCAGGCGTAAAATCGCCTTCTGGCCCGATCAGCAACAGCGAATCTTTCCCTTTTTCCATAGCTTGCCAGAGATGTTGTTTTTGTTCTGGCAGACAATGCGCGATGAATAATTGCTCAGAAGGCGGCTCATTCACCAGTTTATCAAAATTGGCTGGCGTAGTCAGTTCCGGTAAATAATATTGCTGGGATTGCAGCATGGCAGAAACAAGGATGTTTTCCAGCCTGTCTGCCCGGAATTTCTCCTTTTCAGAACGATGACTGATCAGCGGGATAATAGATTGTATACCAATCTCTGTGGCCTTTTCCAGGAACCACTCGATACGGGAAGTATTCTTTGTAAACGCAATCGCTATTCTTACAGGCGCAGCCACCGCTGGCATCAGGGTGTATTGGGAGATGGTTATGACACATTTCTTGCGGTTATCGTCCGTAATCACCCCCTGGTACCGTCCCCCTTTTCCATCGGTCAAAATCACCTCATCCCCTGCTGTATGGCGCAATACCATGATGCAATACTTGGAACCAGGTTCATCCATTGTGTAAGTGGCTGCAGATGGCAGCAGTTCTTTTGCGTAAAACATGGGTGCAAAGCTATTTAATTGGTACGAGAAAATGATGCTGACTCTTCTGAATCGTATGACCGAACCAAATCAATCAAATTACTGTCTGATGTATCAAACATCATCTCTTATCCTCTTATCCTCTTTTCCCCTTCAGTCGCAATTTCCCCCTTTATTGACGTACTCCCCCCTCACAATTTTCTGTGAACAAATCTATATTTACAATTGTAAATTATACTATATGAAAACGACTAAGATCATTTACTGGGTTACCACCTCTATCTTCTTCCTCTTCGAAGGCGTGATGCCTGCCATCTATGGCAATTCTCAATTAGCCAAAGAAGGGTTTGTACATCTGGGCTATCCTGAATATTTCCGGGTACTCCTCACCATCTTCAAAGTAACGGGAGCGCTGGTATTAATTCTCCCCTTCTTCAAAGGCAGGATCAAAGAATGGGCATATGCCGGCTTTACTTTTAACCTGATCAGCGCAGCAGTTTCCCATGCCGCAGTAGACGGTCTTTCCAACGGCCAGACCTTCTTCCCTATATTTGTCATGCTGATTTTAGCGATCAGCTATTTCACCTATCATAAAATATTTGGTGTATCTTCAAGGTAATAAAAATTATATGCCACGAAAGACCGCCATTGTTATATTACTTGCATGCCTGTCTGCTACCGTTCACGCACAAACTACCGCTCTCCGGAAAACGATCGATTCTATCGCCACACATTCCAATGCACATATCGGCGTAGCTGCCTTATTGCTGGAAACCGGTGATACTCTTACTTACAGAGGCAATGATCATTATCCTATGCAAAGCGTGTATAAGTTCCCCATCTCCCTGGCCATCCTGCATCAGGTAGATATCGGGAAATATAAACTGGATGAAAAGATCCTCATTACCAAAGACGACATTATGCCCATAGGACATAGCCCTATCCGTGATGCACATCCAAATGGCGGTGTGAGCATGACCCTCAGGGAAATATCCAGGTACAATATCATGGAGAGCGATGGCACAGCCTGCGATGTATTGCTGCGCTTATTAGGAGGAACTAAGAAAACAAACGCTTACATTAAAAGCCTCGGTGTAAAAGGTATCAACATCGCCACCACCGAAAAGGAACAACAAAGCAATGATACCACCCAATATCGTAACTGGGCAACGCCAATAGGTATCACCCAATTATATAAGATCTACCTCCAAAATAAAGTATTGTCCAGCGCATCATACAATACCCTCTGGAAAGATTTAGCCGGATCTTACCCGGGCGCAAACCGCATCAAAGGGCTATTGCCCAAAGGCACAATAGTGGCTCATAAAACCGGCACCTCCGGCACACATAATGGATTCACTGCTGCCACAAATGATAGTGGTATCATTATCTTACCAAATGGGAAACACCTGATACTGACAGTATTCGTATCCGATTCAAAAGGAAGTGATGCTGAAAGAGAAGCCTGGATCGCCCAAATTTCCAAAGCAATATTTGATCACTGGACCAGGTAATCACTACCTGGTTCTCCACCTCCGGATTATATTATCAAAGATCCGCTGTAATACACTCTTTTCATCCACCATTATTTCTCCCACACCTTCCATCTCCCCCCGGTAGTCTAACCACTGCCTGCGGGTAGTATACAATCCCTTTTCCAGCCGCAGATCAGCCATATAAACGCTGTCCTGCGCCTTGATAGTAGTAACCCTCGCCTTCAGAGATCCATATTCCTCAAATGGATATTCGGCAAATTTCAGCAATACCTCCTGCCCCGGTTGCACCTTCCCGGATTTGTACCTGCTGATCAGGGCCTTTACAAGATAAGTGGTATCGCCGCCTGTGACTCTCCGGGTCAGCCACACACTGGATGGAATCGTATCCGGCAACCGGATGAATGCACCTCCTGCCAGTACGATCAACACTCCAAATGCAATCGCCGTAATCCCCCTCCTGATCACCCAGGAAGGCACCCTCCCGATGATCTCCTGTACTTCTTCACTATGTTCATTGAATTTCAATTCTGCTGGCATACTACAAGGATTTAATTACCCAGTTCAAGCTGGTTTTTTACAAGCGAAAAATAATGCCCTTTCTTCATGGTCAATTGCTGATGATTGCCAATTTCCACAATCTTCCCTTTCTCCAGCACCACTATCTGATCTGCATTTTTTACTGTGCTCAACCTGTGCGCAATAATAAACACCGTTCGGCCCGTAAAAAACTTCTGCAGGTTTTCCATGATGATCCGTTCATTATTAGCATCCAGCGTACTAGTCGCCTCATCCAAAAATATAAACTTCGGTTGCTTATAGATCGCCCTGGCAATCAGGATACGTTGCTTTTGCCCCGAACTGATATCGTTGCCCGATGTACCAATCTTAGTATTTAATCCCAATGGAAGATTGTTGATAAACTGCTCAATGTTCGCCATCCGGATTGCATACAACAACCTCTCCCGGTCTGCATCTTCCTGTACCGTTATGTTCTTTGCTATCGTATCTGCAAAGATATACCCATTCGTCATCACCACCCCACATTGATCTCTCCACCACCGGGGAGATACATTGCCCATAGCCGTATTACCAATATAGATCTGCCCTTCTGCCGGCTCATAAAATTTCAACAACAGCTTCATCAATGTCGTCTTTCCACTACCACTGGTGCCCACTATAGCAGTCACCTTTCCCATCGTCAGGTCCAGGTTGATATGATTCAGCACATGTGCCGACGAAGGCCCCCCGTATTGGAAGGAAATATCCTGCAACCGGATAATGCCCTCCCTCGAAGGTTTTGTTTCTGCAAGGATGTCTACATGATGCCCATTCAATGGGGCCTCCGAAACGGCCACCAGCTCATGATCCGGCGTTACCTCATCCGGCTTCTCTTCTTCCTCACGGGTATGAATTTCACTCAGTCTTTCAAGGCTGATCTTCGCATCCTGCGCACCCTGTATAAAGTTAATCAACTGATCTACCGGCGAATTAAGTTGCCCGATCACATAAGATACGCTCAACATCATACCAAGCGACATATGACCATTCAATACCTCACGGGCTGCAATATAAGTAGCCAGTATATTCTTTAACTGTGAAAAGAAATTAGACCCTACCAACTGATACTGGTTGATGGCCAGTCCACTCACATTGATCTTAAACATCTTCGCCTGTATCCGCTCCCATCCCCACCTGAACGTGGTTTCACTATTGTTCATCTTGATCTCCTGCATACCGGATACGATCTCAAACAAGGTATTCTGGTTATCTGTCAGCTGCTGAAACCGCGCATAATTCAACTCTCTCCGCTTCTTCTGATAAAACAATATCCAGACAATAGCACATACTGAACCACCAAAGAATACCCAGAATACCGTAAGACTATATACCGCCAGTACGACAGCAAATACCACCAGGTTCACCAGCGAGAACAAAGTATTAAATGACGTGCCCGTCAGGAATGATTCTATCTTATTGTGATCGGCTATCCGCTGACTAATATCACCCGGCATCTTGGTGTCAAAAAACCTGACCGGCAATTTCATCAGCTTACTGAGAAAATCAGATATGATTGAAATATTGATCCTGCTACCAACATGCAACAATAACCATCCCCTTATCACATCTATCGCCGTATTGCCTGCAAATAATGCCAGTTGTGAAAACAATATTAGCGACACAAATTCCGGATGCTGCTGGTTTATACCATAATCCACCAACGCCTGCGTCAAAAAAGGAGCGATCAGTGACAATACACTACCCACTAACATTCCCAATAACAACTGCCAAAAATAACTTCTATAAGGACGAACATAATTCAGCAAAAACGAAAAGCTCTTTACCTCTTTTTTTTCCCCCTCGTTATCATAAAACGATGCAGTCGGAGACATCAACAATGCAATTCCACAATTATCAGCCGTTCTGACCCACGCCTTTATAAAAGTAGCCTTATCCACCTTTACCAATCCAAATGCAGGATCCGCTACCAGTATCTTGCCGTTTCTCCTGCTGTTATAATCCTGCGGTGGCAACACTACAAAATGGTTCTGGTTCCAATATAATATACATGGCAGGGTTGCCTCGCTATCCAACTGCTCAAACGACAATTTCGCACCTACCGTGCGGAACCCAATCTTAGTCGCCAGGTCACTGATGTTTTTTAAATTCACACCCTCCCTGGTCATATAAGAATGATCCCTCAATGTCTGCAATGAATAGTGCTTACCATACCAGGCAGCAATCATCTTCAGACACGTAGGTCCGCAATCCATTTTATCAAGTTGCTTATATATCGGGAATCTCCTACGCATTTAGAGGTTGCTTATGACTGTTAAAATCATTCAGGGCAAAGTTCGTCGCACTAATATCCTTTCTTAAATTTTCCTTCACATGCAGCTTTTCATCCAGGTGATTTTCCAGTTTCAACAACAATGCTTCTTTCTTTGCATAATCACTGCTTTGAATCAGCACCAGCATATCCTGGAACAGGGAAATCTTCAGCAGGTCGAACATCATGCTGGCCGGCTCATTCATAAACTCTATAAAGTTGTCTACAAACAATGGATAGTCCTTTTTCCTGAAACTATTCTTCACTTCCAGCCAGTTGGATATAATCACACGCTCAATAGTATCTGCATTAATTTCCAGCCCCTCAAAAATCGCCGTATACATATCAGGACAATCCGGAAAATTTGCCGCCATCCTGATCGTCATAGACACCATCGCCCTGAAAGTTTCATAAGTATAATACTCTCTTGCATATGGAATAGCATTCCATATAGCAGGATCATGGTAAATGCCGCCTTTCAGTGAGCCGGGTACACCATTGAACAGGAACTTCATAAGGTCATTCGCTACCTTACAGCCAGTACGCCAGTCGCCACTGCGCAGGTAAGAACGTGAAATATTCCTGTACTGCTCCAGGCTGCGAAAGAACAAGGAATGAATGCCAATATTGATCAGGTAATCATTCATCGCCACACATTCCATACTGAAATCTACTGCCTTGTCATACTGTTTTATCTTATGATAATACAATGCTTTTACGGACAGTCCCCATTGCTTGGCATACAGGTATAGGTGTCCGTTCAATTGCCTTTCAATCGTATTTTCCAATTCAAAAAATCCGGATAATCCAACCTCTCCTTGCGATACCACAATATCCTTTGCAATATCTCCGAACTTCCGGGTTAGCACATATACACTCTCCATTTCTTCCTCGCCGGTGCTATAGGGCAACATTTCTTTGTGCTGCAGAATAGCAATTAGTTTTCCATAGTTATAAAGCATGGTGATTTCCTTTGTACTGGCAGGTAAATCATCACATACAGCCATTAAAGTATCCAGTGAACGGTGAAGTGCTTCCATACAACAACTTTTAAGAGGTTAAGCGATCATGAGTAACTTTCCAATAGGAGGTAATGATTTATCATCATATCGCATCAATGCTATACCAATTCCAATCACCCCCCATCCAAAACATACATGCCAGAAATCCGAAGCTTCAAGCAATCTGCTCCTGTAACCGGCATATGGACCTCCATGAAGACCGTAAAAAGGTATCTGCTCATACCAGTAATCTGCCCGCTCCAGGTATCTCACATCATTTGTTTTTTCATATACCTTTTCGAATGTAGCAGCCAAACCCGCCGCCCCGTATACATACCCGGCATCCAGGGTCAGATTATCCTCCCGCGATCGCAACAAACAATCTTCCAACGCTCTTTCGGCCTGCTCCTTTACAGATGTATCCCGCAATGCACCTGCTGCCCGATACAAACCATAAGCTGTTCCAAGATCACCATAGCACATCGCAAACTGCTTCGGTTCCACTTTATCATTCCACATCAAAGGAAAAATACCACGTACCTGTGTTCTTATCTGTTTGCTCACAAAGTGTGCTGTCCTTTTCAATATATCCTCACATATTTTCACTTCAATACCCGCTTCCATCACGCTGCTCACAATATTCATAATAGCAGCACTACCATGCGAAATTCCAATGTATACCCTGTCATGAATAGAAGGAGATTTCCAATAATAATCGCCGTCTTCATCCGTATAGGCTTTATCACGCAGTCCTCTCACCAACGTAACGAGATTCACTGCCACAGCAGGATTCGTTTGTATACGATACATAAAATAATGCCCTGCCGCCAGTGCGCCACTGTTATAATCAAAGTCACCCATGTCGATCTTACTGACCATAAGCGTAGCCAGGGCTTCATCTATATTTATCAGAAAATCGTCTATATCAATATTCAGCAGGTTCGTTTCCCGAAGAAATAATAACATGCGACCTATCTGTCCCAAATGGTTATCCAGTGAATCTGTTGCATATACCCGCCTGAAATCACCGTTTAGAAATGCCAGCCCCTCCTCTAAATATTTCATAGCCAGGTCCAGGTAAGTATCATCCTGCTTATACTTTGCATAATAACTGTAGAATAAGGTATACCCCGCAAGCCCTGTATCGAAAGTGGCATTTTGTATCAGGTGCTCAACACCTGTAATACCTTCCCTGATGCGTTCAATTTCTTCACTGATCACTACGTCTTTTTTAATGGTCGTCTCCATAGGTTAACTCACGTTTATAGATAAAGACAATTGTTTCCCCATTGCTACCAGTGAATCATAATACCTGTAAAGCGTATCATATACCACCAGTTCATGAACACGGTGCCTTGCCAAAAAGGTCCTGTTCATCGTCATATGTATATAGCTGTTGAGCAGGCCATCCAGCTGTTGCACCTTACCTTTTAAATTCTTAATAGTGGCAGCATGCATGTCGCCTCTCACATTATAACTCTCCATCGCCGCCAGTACCTGTGTAGTTCTCCTGGCTGGTACAAACACTTCCTGTATCAGCAATTTATTATTCCTGTATTTATTGCTCAGTGACTGATCACACCTGATAGCGCTCTCCCTGCTTCTACCTGCAAACTCCCTGAAAAAGTAATTCCGTAGCTGCTTCATAAAATCCTTTTTCTGCATCAGGTCATACTGAAAGTTATCCAATAGCTGATCTACATTATACAGGGCCATTTGCCAACGCAGCTGTTCGCCCCGCTGCCCCTGCAGGTGATCAAGCATATTGATCACAGCCTCACTGTCATAGCAAAAAAGCGATTCACTGTCTTCCATGGTAAGCGCACCATAGCGCTCCAGCTCACGCTGGTAAGTATCCATCATACATTTAAATACCTGTCCAGATTCTATAAGGGGTTCCAGTTCCGCATTCAGTCTTTCTGCAATCCGGTACCAGCCTTCCTGGTCAGTTCCTCTCAGCAGGCGTAAACGGATATGGCTATCCGGGTCATTATAGCGGATAAAGAACCATTTTTCAATCGCACCACTACCTTTCCATTCCTGTACCAACGGTTGGATAATATCCCTGAGCAACAGGTCCATCGTTTTAAAACCACTGTAGATCTTAAAATATAACCACTTGCTACCCGGGCCAAATGTGCGCTGACAACCTACTGATGAATCGATCAGTTCTTTTGCAGGTGGCTCCGCAAACACCGGACTGGACACAGACATAGGGATCACCATCTCATTGCCGTAACTCCCCTTTTCATCTTTTATAAAACAATTTTCAGGTGTCAACAGGTGTTCTAAAAAAGTAACCCCACCCTTTCTCATGGCCTGTATCACATGTCCTTTACAAAATTCGCTGGTGGTATCTATCAGCAATTCATTATCCCCCTCTGAAAGGATCACATAGCGGGGTACCTGGTATTTTTCCAAAAATGCATGCAGTATATCCATCAATGCTTCGTCCGTACTGTTCCTGGATCTGGCCAGGAACCATTTTTCCCTGTGCAGGATGATCTTTTTATATTCCACCCTTGGCAAATGAGGCTCCGGCGCATAGTTGTACCATTGCCACCTGAAACCCGTGTTCACAAACATCGACTGCAGATCTGTCAGAAAGCGCACAAATGGCTGGGCCAGGTCTGTATTAAATGCATTGGTATGGCAAGGCAGGATTTCTTTGTTCAATCGCCTGGACCGCACCACAATCCGGTTATTCCTAATGGAGACGAGGATGTCGTTGACATCAATCCTATAGGCCGGTTCTACGGCAGACTGACTCAGAAATGCAATCTCATAGTTCCGTTGTGCAGGACGAAGCGACAGGTTCGCAAAATGGCCTTCCGGCACATAAGCAATTTCCGCCATGATCCGCTCTCTGTTCACCTCCTGCTCGGTGCGGGTGATATGCAACATTTTTTCTTTCAGATGACTGTCCCCATGCGCAAAACGGGCCATCAGTTTGGCCGCAGAAGGCGCATGCAACTGTGTGGCCAGAAATGCATATTCCCCCCTGTCAATCGCTTCGCAGGAAACTGCCAGCAAACTGCCGAACATATAACAGGATGCTGACTGTGTAAGCCGGTCTGCCTCTTTCCTGGATCTTAACATCTCCAGGTCAGCCGCAGTGAGTGTGATAACCTGTCCACCGGTTTGCCACCAGCTACGCATCTTATTTTCCACCAGGTCTTCAAAAGCCAGTCGCTTACGGGCAGCATCCCCACCACCTGGTGTGATCGCCAGTTTTTCAATCAAAGGCATGTATTCCACATTGCCGGTAGTAGCCAGCCCATAGCCAATGCCTACATCCGGGTCCAGGGCCAGTACCAGTGGAATTTCCGCCTGTTCATACCGCTCTGCAAATTTCTTCATAAAGGTTTCCAGCTGGGAAGGAACATAAGAAGGAATGGCGCTGCTCAGTTCATAAGACGCCTCCGCCAGCTCACTGATCACCTGCTTGTTCAGGTTATTCTGCTGCATATTATAGAACATGTCTGTTTGCAGCACCTCCAGCCCATTCACAGGTATCACGCTCCCGGCCTTTTCTTCCACTGCCTGAAAACCGGGCAGCGAGATCTTTTCATCCTTCATGACGTGCAACGCTTCTTGCAATGGTACACACATCTGCCCCTGCCCAAGCTCCTGAAGGCGCTGAATAAAGGCAGGTACAAAATTTTCGTTGGCAATAGCAGGCGTCAATTCATGTGTAAGTACCTGCGAAGCAATCAGACCATTGATAAAATTGCTGATGGCCTGCTCGTCAGAAATAGTCTTACCTATTTCGGCTGTCAATACTGGAATGGTCACACCCTCCTTTGCCAGCTCCAGTACCATATCAATATAATCGCTGGCGGTCAGTGCACTCAAAGCGTGATTGCGCTTACCTGCCACCATGGTATATTCTACATACAGGTAGCGATACCCCACCTTGTACAAGGTGTTATTCACATAATACCTGATCTGCTCTTTTATTGCCGGCTGCTTGGCCAGCTGATGCGTGAGTTCATTGATATAACTCATATCAAACCGCGTCGCTTTCCGTATTTTATTACTATCAAAGCTGACCCCACTTTGCTGCTCATGAATGCTTCCACAGGCAGAACCGGCAAACAGACCAAAGGGTGTACTGCGGGTACACATGCGGGAGTAATACTTTTGCAGTCCCGTCAATAATTTCTTCAATTTTTTGGGAGATAATTCCTCGCCTTCCAACCATTTTTGGAGAGACATATATAAATCCCTGGATGAAATATAAATGGCCTCAGAAAAATAAGGGTCACGACAAAGCTGCTTCACTGCATCCAGGTTGCCCTGATCCAGCAGTTCATTCAGATACAGGATCTCCTCGATGGGTTTTGCCGGGGTACGCAGCAAATAAAAATCTTCTAACACGTAATCCTTCATACAAAAAGTTTAATAGGTTCTACCTTTCTCTTCAGTATTACTGAGCTTACTTTGCTGCCTGTTCTTGGTTTTACCAAACTTATAAGAGACAGACACACGCACCTTCCGGGCATCAAAATAATTGTTGTAATAAGTGGTTACACCATCTACCGTACTATGGAACCGTGTCTTCATGGTTCTGAAAATGTCGGTCGCATTCAGACCAAGAATTAACTTCTTTTGATAACACAATACTGTGACACCAAGGTCCACTCCATAATAAGCATCAAATTTGTTCACACCTGACAGCTGTGGAAAAGTATAGGTAGCATCCACGCCCCCCATAACAGTCTTCCCTTTATTGAAATAAAAAGTATTGCTGGTAGATACATCAGCCCCCCATCCATGCTGACTGGCAGTATTTGCTAATTTAGAGCGGGTATCGATGTAATACACGGCAGCCGTGCTGGAGTTTTCCCACCAGTTGCCCACATTCACATTCACAGTTTCATTGATCCCATAATTACGCTGTGAATAATAGTTTTGTCTCGTGAGGCGGGATACCTTCGTCACTTCGTCCGTCAACAGGATCTGATCATATACATTGTTTAGTATATTGGCCTGTAGCCGGGTAATGAACATATTGTTGTGTATATAATTCAGCTGAAAAGTATTGTTATAAAAAGGCTGCAGGTAGGGATTACCTTCATAATAAAAATACTCGCTGATGTATTGTTTAAAAGGATTCAGATACCAGTAGTTCGGCCTGTTGATCCGCTTTCCGTAAGAAAAAGAAAAGCTGTTCTGCTTATCTTTTGTATACCCGATATAGAAAGTGGGGAATAATTTCAGGTAATCATTCTTAGTCGTCTGATCCTGGGTGACAGAGATGCCGGTAGTCTGTGTATACTCCGCACGCAGCCCCACCTGGAAAGCCCATTTACCTTTATTTTTCAGGGCATTGACATACAGCGCTTCAATCCTTTCTTTATAGGTGAATGAGTTACTCTTTGTCGTATCATATTTATACCCCAGGTCAGTATAGTTATAATAATTAGTCCCGCTTTTAGTATCAATATAACTGAACTTGCCACCAAAAGAAAAGGTCACAAACCGTGGCCGCAGGTTCACATCTGACTGTAGTGTAAGAGCCTGTACATCCTGTGGAGCCGTATTCCTGAACCGGTAGCTGTTGGTCATTTCATCATCCGGGCTCAGTACATCACTTTGGGTGAACTGTTCCAACCTGTTATTGAAAGTAAAATATCCACCATCCATACTGAACTTTCCACCCAGCGAATCAAACTTATTTTCATAATGCAGGTTGAAGTCGTGACTTTGGGTATGCCGGTCAATATTATTCTTTGCATCTATGAGGGAATCCAGTTTGCTGAGACCGATAGTCGTATTAGAACGCTCATTAGTAATGGTTTTCCTGCTGGAATAAATGTAGGTGAACCCAATCAGCTGCCGCTTATTGATAGTATAATCAACAGCCGTTCGGGACAAAATATTTTTATTATCGTTCACTGATTTTCTATGTTGATCCCAGGTCTGATCAGTATAGTAAGTAACAGGATTGGTCAGTTCGTTATACAAAGATTTTGTCCCGTTCAGACTGGTACTGATATTCCATTTATTTCTATTCAGGTTCAGTAGTACACCTCCGTTCTCCCCACTGTAAAACGCCTGGGTAAAAGCACCATTTACGCTGCCACTGAAACCTTCCTGTCGTTTCTTTTTTGTGACAATGTTGAGGAGACCATAACTTCCGCCTGCATCATATTTAGCAGGAGGATTAGGGATCAGTTCAATTCTCAGCACTTCACTGGCAGGCATACTGCGCAACATATTGATCAGGTCATCACCGGATATATGCAATAAGCGATCGTCCAGCAATACATTGAGCATCCCCGCTCCCCGCAGGGAAAGTGAACTGTTGGAGACCCTTACACCGGGCATTTTGGCCACAGCATCCAGCGCTGTAGCACCGGTTAAGGCAACATTGTTTTCCACATTCAGAATGGTTCTGTCCAGTTTTTCTTCCAGCACTGGTTTCCGGCCATTCACCGTAACGTTCTTCAGCGTAGTAACAGATACGCTCATAATGATAACCGGGAGGCTGATATTCGTGTCACTGACATTGATAGCATGCAGATATTCATTAAAAGCAAGACGTTGAATATGGAGGAGATAACTGCCCCTGTCAATATTCTTCAGGAGAAAGGTACCATCATTGTTTGACTGTGCGGTATACATCACCTTATGATCCGCACTATTCATCAATTGCACCCTGGCTCCTGCCACAGGTAAATGAGCGCTGTCCTGCAATGCCCCGGAAATAGTGAGCTGTTGTGCCATAACCGGTAGCGTGACAAATAAAAAATACAGAAAAATGAAATATGGCTTAATTGTAAACATCTGAAAAAAAATGTTGTAATATCCCCCTGCATTTACGTACAGGGGGATGATAACCAGTATGATTATAAAAGCTTACGCTTCATCAGTCAGGCTGGTGCTTGCACCGGAACCGCAACCACCGCCACCACCACTACCGCCGCTGCCACAGCTGCTGCCGCCACCACCACAACCGGTAGAACCAGCTGCTACATCTTCACTAATACCACCATTAATTTCCCGCAACTGCTGTTCGTCCAGCTTTGCAATAGTTTCTTGATCCAGGGATAATGGATTTAATATTACCTTTTTCATATAATAGATCTTTTTAGGAGTAAAATGGATAATTATTCGGCAGAATCAACAAGACATTGACTACCACCCGCACCACAACCGGTAGACGTGCCAGTGCTGCATTTACTACCACCAGACCCGCAACCACTGGAGCTTCCGTCCACTTCTTCACTGATACCACCAGTGATTTCCATAAGTTGCTTTTCATCCAGTTTCGCTATGGTTTCCTTATCCAGTGCTAAAGGATTTAACTGAATTTTTTTCATATAAACCTGCTTTAAATTCTACGGCAAAAAACTCCCTGCTACACGAGCAGGGAGGAATTACAGGGGCAATTAAGATTAAGCTTCTTCTGCCAGACAGGTGCTTGCACCAGATCCGCAACCAGTAGAACCACCACTGCCGCAAGTGCTTGCACCGGAACCACAACCAGTGGATCCAGCAGCTAATTCGTCGCTAACACCGCCAGTGATTTCTAATAATTGCTTTTCATCCAGTTTAGCAATTGTTTCCATGTCGAGGGCAAGAGGGTTTAACGCTAATTTTTTCATATCAGATGATTTTTTTAAATAATGATGAAGTCTCTACTCTTTTGGGTCAGGATTTTCGAGTTCCACCTGTGTTGCGCAACAATAACTTTCCGGATTTAATATGCGGATTAAACTGGTTTCAGAAGAAAAAAAGGTCCCGATGCCTTTACGATGTAGTAAAGCACACACTACACCCCTTACTATAGAAGTGGAAAGAAACAATAAGTCGTCCCCTTGGGCAAAAGAATAGAAGCATTCATGACGACATTACATCCCCACAAAGTTGAACATAGCAATTCAGATAACTAATGCATGAGGAAACCATTTGCACTGTTCGTACATGCAGTTGCATCCAGATTTGGCTCTCTTATTATTAGTTTATGAAGTTGCATTTCATCTAAGGATAAGCAGTAAAAATCTTCCTCAACAAACTCTTCATCGGTGAATACGGGATCATCATTCTTTGAACACGGGTTAAAACTTATTCATCGAACTTTAGCTTAGATTTTTATGAATTTTAATGGCTAATAAAGTGATTATTTTGCACTGGTTGTAATCGACTACAATTCAAATATAATTAGAAAATGATCTCAAAAATTCGTGTCAAAAGAATATTTTTATCATGTAAAATGGAATGAAAATTGCTAATTGCACCTTCCCAACTCACGAAGTATTAAATACAGCAGCATCGCGGGTATTATAAGTAAACAAAAACCGTGAAATCACGGTATAAAAAACCGGTAAATCACGGTATAAAGTCACACGAAAAGATACGTGCTTTTCTATTTTAACATTTCTTTTTTTATTGAGTAGTTCATCTTTCAACTGCGTTTCAATCTCGAAATCCTGCATACCTGCTTTCAACATCCCTTTTGCCTTGCCCACCAACTTCCTATACAACTTTACATCTCTTATACTTAATTCCCGATACACCCGCGAAGCAAGCGGAGAGGCTATCTTCATCAATGCAGCATCTGCCATGAGTGGTTTAAATGCAGGATCAGTTTTCACCCTCTTCCCCGTCAACGAACTTTTCATACGCAGCACGAACCGCCCACTCCTCATCGGAGCAAGTGTCATACCCTGTTTGGTACGCTGCTTAAAAGGTCGTTTCCCATGTATAATCATACTATGAATATACCGCTAAAAGGTCACTAAACCGCTGTAAAAGCGTTCAATTGAGTAGTCTTATGCTGAAATCTCAGGAACAACAATACCGAAGCTGTGAGTAGTCCCAATAATAACCCCCACCAGATACCCTGGATGCCATAGCCCCAATATATCCCTAACAAATATGCAACCGGTAAACCCAATACCCAATACGCCAATAAGGTAATCACAGTCGGAATCTTCACATCTCCCAATCCCCTCAATATCCCCAATCCAACCACCTGCGTACCATCAAACAACTGAAAGAACGCCGCTATCAAAATCAAATGCGCCGCTATCTCCACCACCGCCGGATCATTGATGTACATCAGCGGCAATACCCTGCATCCCACTAAAAATATCAACGCCGTCGTACCCATCATGATCAACACCATATGATAACTCGCTATCGCCGATAACCGTAACTCCCTCAACTGCTTCGCCCCAAAATGATTCCCACTCTTAATCCCCGCAGCCGCCGAAATTCCACTCGCCATCATGTAAGTGATAGAAGCTAAATTGATCGCTATCTGATGCGCCGCCTGCTCCCTTGCGCCAATCCATCCCGCCATAATAATCGCACTGCTAAACGCACTGATTTCAAATACATACTGCAACGCTACCGGGGTACCAATCCCCAATATCTTTTTAATCGTCTGCCATGATAAATACTTTGCCGCAAACGCCTTCAGATAAGGCTTGAAACGATGGGCCGTCAACACATACCAACACATCGCTACCGCCATCAGTATACGATCTGTCAAGGTGCCAATCCCTACACCAATCACCCCCAACCGTGGCAATCCTCCAATGCCATACACCAACGCAATCCCCACCACAATGTTGACAATGTTCCCAATAATACTGATATGCATGGCCTGCTTCGTAAACCCAAGCCCCTCTGCAAATTGCTTAAATGACAAAAACACCATCAATGGGAAATAAGACACCCCCAATAATTTCAGAAAAGGCTTCGCCTGCATAGCCACCGCCGGTACCTGGTCCAGTTTATACAGGTAATTACTCCCCACATAGATCAATGTACTCATCACCACGCCCATCACTAAATTGATCACAAGACTATGTCGCAACAGATCTCCACAGGCATTCTTATTCTGCCTGCCATACTCCTGCGCGATCAATGGGGTCAATCCATACGACATCCCAATGCCTATCACCATGCAAATAGAAAAAATACTACTCCCCAGCGCCACTGCCGCCAGCGGTACATCGCCCGTATGCCCTATAATAATGGTATCAGAAAGGGCCACCATCGTATGCCCCAGCTGACTAATAACGACCGGATATGCCAGTTTAAAATTGTCTTTATAATAAGTTTGATACTTAGTCCACACGCTGTTAAAATTTGATAGAAATAAATGGGAATCCGCTAAAAGAAATAAACCCCATTTCCAGTAATAAAAAAAGGCGCTTCGGTGAAGAAGCGCCTTGTATCGTAAACCTTTTTATTGCTAAAAAGGCGCCTCTTCATCGAAGTCCATATCATTCATACGTGATCCTTTCTGGATGTACAGCTTTGCTTCGTCCGTAGCACCACCATATGAATCCTTACCTGAATTACCAACCGGCATAAAGTTGCCGCCGCCGCCACCAGGATTCTCCAGACTACCATCATCCTCAAAGCGCTGGAATTCCAGTATCGCTCTCAGCTTGATCGTATCCAGCTGACCATTACGGTGTTTCGCTATACGCACGTGGGTTTCACCTTTATTGGATTCACCCATCTCATTGGTATTGATTTCATAGTACTCAGGACGGTACAGGAACATTACCATGTCAGCATCCTGCTCGATCGCACCAGATTCACGCAAGTCAGACAGCTGTGGCATCTTGTTACCATCCTTTCTCTTTTCCACATCACGGCTCAGCTGTGACAATGCAATGATCGGTACATGCAGTTCCTTCGCCAACCCTTTCAGATCACGGGATATCTTGGAGATCTCCTGCTCACGGTTACTACCCTTACCATCTGCATGACCACTCATCAGCTGCAGGTAGTCAATGATGATCACACCTACGCCATGGTTGTGTACCAGACGACGGGCTTTCGCTCGCAATTCAAAGATGTTCAGTGCCGGGGTATCATCAATAAAGATCGGCGCCTTCGCCAGTCTTTCGATACCATGCGTCATCAGCTTCTTCATCTCGTACTCTTCCAGCTTACCACGGGTGATCTTTTCCAGCTTAATCTCTGACTCGGCAGAGAGAATACGCTGTACGATCTGCCCGGAAGACATTTCAAGGCTGAACACGGCCGCACCTTTCGGAAAGCGGGGATGCAACGCAGCATTTCTGGCCAGGTTCAGTGCAAACGCTGTCTTACCCACCGCCGGACGTGCCGCGATGATGATCAGATCCGTTGACTGCCAGCCATAAGTTACCCTATCGAGAGAAGGGAACCCGGAAGGTACCCCTGTGATATCATCACCTTTGTTACGCAGATCTTCGATACGCTTCATGGTATTCACCAGTACGCGGTCGATACTGTCATAGTTCTTACGAAGGTGATTGTTCGTCACCTCAAAGAGTTTACTTTCGGCGGAGTCGAGCAGGTCGAATACGTCGGCAGTATCTTCGTATGATTCAGATAAGATCTCTCCTGAAATACGGATCAACTCTCTCTGAATGAACTTTTGCAGAATAATACGGGCATGCGCCTCAATATTGGCGGATGATACCACCATATTTGTAAGACGGGTGATATAATAGGGTCCACCTACTATCTCCAGTTCGCCCATTGATCGTAACTCTTCTACCACTGTGAGGATGTCCACAGGCATGGACTTACCCGCCAGGCGGGTCATGGCAGTAAAGATTTTCTGATGTGCCTCTACATAAAAACATTCACCTTTCAAGATCTCTACCACGGTGTCAAACGCCCCTTTTTCCAGCATAATGGCTCCCAATACGGCCTCTTCCATATCCTTTGCCTGAGGTGGAATTTTACCGTACATCATGGTAGATACATCAACGGACGGCTTGCGACGTACATTGCGGTCTTTCTTTAGATTGAGATCCATTTATTTTTTATCTGATTCTGTTAACCAAAAAAACTATATGTCGTGGCTATCCTTAGTTTCTTTTACAATTTTTTGTACCTGTTATGTCCTTCTCGATTTCGAAATTGTAAAGCTTTTTAGGGCCGTAAAAACTAAGGTAACCGCATTTATTCATTTAACAAGGATTGATTGCTGATATAGTTTATAAGACACAATTCACAGGATATACACCCGCAAAATGTCAGTTATCCACTGACTGCAAATCACTTATTCACATTATTAACGCACAATCCCCATACAAAGGTGCACATAATCACAAACATTGTTAAAAAAGTTTTTCCCCATTGGTTTGGAGATATGCTTGATGTGATTACCGGCGGACTTATCCACATCCTGCAAAGATCGCTCCTTTTTAGTTGAGATTGCTAACACTTCTTAGTCAGTTTTGTGCAATGCGACCAACATTGGCACATTCGTACATTAATTTTACCTTTACGGACTTATTAATTAATCAAATGACTATTTCATACAATTGGCTGTGTGACTATTTGCCGGTGAAACCAACACCGGAGGAACTATCTGTGATCCTGACACGCATAGGTCTGGAAGTTGAAAGCCTGGAAGAATTCGAATCTGTTAAAGGCAGTCTGGAAGGACTTGTCATCGGAGAAGTACTCACCGCAGTACCACATCCCAATGCTGACAAACTGAGACTGACTACTGTCAATATCGGTGCCGCTGAGCCCCTCAACATTGTTTGTGGTGCGCCGAACGTAGCTGTTGGACAAAAAGTAGTGGTGGCCCCCATCGGTGTGACCATCTACCCTGCCTCCGGCGAACCGCTGACCATGAAAAAAGCAAAGATCCGTGGCGAAGAAAGCCATGGTATGATCTGCGCTGAAGACGAAATCGGCCTCGGTAGCAGTCATGCAGGTATCCTTGTGCTGGATCCTTCCCTGACCCCAGGTACCCCTGCCCGCGAAATATTCAAACCTTTCGAAGACTGGGTGTATGAAATCGGCCTCACCCCTAACCGCATGGATGCGATGAGTCATCTGGGCGTGGCAAAGGATGTGTGTGCTTACCTGAACAATACCGGCAATACGCTCGATAACAAAGCGAAAATCCCTGCCCTGGCTCCATTGCCTGAAGCAAAAGACCGCTACGACATCGCCGTATCCATCGAAAATACTACCGCCTGCCCTCGTTATGCAGGTATCACCCTCACCGGTGTGAAAGTAGGTCCTTCTCCAGAATGGCTGGCACATCGCCTGCAGGCAATCGGCATCCGTTCTATTAATAATGTAGTGGATATCACCAACTTCATCCTGCATGAAACAGGTCAGCCATTGCACGCTTTCGATGCTGATACTATCAAAGGCCGCCAGATCCGGGTAAAGAACCTGCCACAGAATACCCCCTTCGTCACCCTCGACGAAAAGGAACGTAAACTGGATGCCGCTGACCTCGTGATCTGCAATGCAGACAGCGAACCAATGGCCCTGGCCGGTGTATTCGGTGGCCTGCACACAGGTGTATCCGATACTACCACTAATATTTTCCTGGAAAGCGCCTGCTTCGCTGCTGCCAGCATCCGTCCTACCTCTTTCCGTCATGGATTGCGCACTGACGCTGCTGCCCGTTTTGAAAAAGGTGTGGATATCTCAGGTACCGTATACGTTTTACAACGTGCCGCTGCCCTGATCTGTGAACTGGCCGGTGGCCAGGCTGCCTCAGGCATCATAGATGTATACCCTGCACCTAAGCCAGCTGTGGAAGTGGAAACCTCCTGGAAATATATCCAGAAGTTAAGCGGTAAAGCATACCCTGCTGACAAAGTTGAACGCATCCTGGTGAGCCTTGGATTCACATTCCTGTCTAAGACTGAAGAACGCTTCCGCGTAGCAGTGCCCTACTCCAAACCAGATATCAGCATTCCTGCAGATATCGTGGAAGAAGTAATGCGCATAGATGGTCTGGATAATATTGACATTCCTACCCAGGTGCTGATCACCCCGTCTCCGGCTTCCCGTCCTGACAAGGAAAAGATCCGTGAAAAGGTGGCTAACTACCTGGCATCGAATGGTTTCAATGAAATCTTCACCAACTCCATCACGAACAGTAAGTACTACTCACCCGAGGTACTGGCTACGACCGTTCGTATGATCAACAGTCTGACCGAAGACCTGGACATCATGCGTCCTTCCATGCTGGAAACCGGTCTGGAAAGTGTATCGCACAACCTGAACCGCAGAAATGACAACCTGTTGTTCTTCGAATTCGGTAATACTTACGCCACCAGCGGCGAACATAAATATGAAGAAACAGCTCACCTGAGCCTGTACCTCACGGGTCAGAAGGTGGCAGAAAGCTGGTTGCACAAAGCAGCACCGGTTGACTTCTACTTCCTGAAAGGTTATGTGCAAAACGTATTGCAACTACTGGGTATCAAGGGATTGCAATGGAAAGAAGGAGAACAGCATACCTGGGAGATCGTAGTAAAAAACAAATCGGTAGTGACCCTCGGTGCTGTGGACAATGCAAAACTGAAACAGTTCGACATCAAACAACCAGTATGGTTTGCAGATTTCAACTGGCTGAATTTGTTAAGCCTGTTGCAAAAAACAGAAAGCTTCTATAAAGAGATTCCTAAGTTCCCATCCGTACGTCGTGACCTGGCACTTATCCTTGACAAACAGGTGAAATACGCTGCAGTAGAGGCCGCAGTAAAAACTGTGAAGTCTCCACTCCTGCAGAACGTAAACCTCTTCGACGTATTCGAAAGCGAAAAGCTGGGTAATAATAAGAAGTCTTACGCAGTAAGCTTCACCTTCCAGGATGCGCAAAAGACGTTGACTGACAAGGAGATCGATGCGGTAATGGAAAAGCTCATCAAAACCTTCCAGACACAACTCCAGGCTGAGATCAGAAAATAATTAAAATGCTCCACGCAGGTATCATAGCCCGGGTGGAGCATTTTTTGTTAAAATCTCTTGAATATTAATCTCCGGTAGTTTCTATTATCAATTCATAATCCGTAATTTGTACTCATAAGTACATTTGAACATTGGCTTTGGAGCAACACATACTACGAATTGAAGAAAAGCTGCAACAGTTGCTGAAAAAGCTGCAACAGGTGCAGTCGGAGAATGTATCGCTCAAAGAAACGTTGCAAATCAAGGACAACGAACTGATAATGAAGCAACAGCAGCTCGATGAGCTGGACAATAAGTTACACTTGGCCAGAATCGCGGGTGCTGCACAGGGTACTCCCGGAAACAAGGAAGATGACGAAGAGTTTAAGAAGGAAATGCGCAATAAGATCAATGAATATATCAGGGAGATTGACCGCTGTATCGCCTTATTAAACATATAAACGACACAACCATGGAACCGCTGATCCCCATTAATATTATCGTAGCAGACAGGTCCTACAGATTAAAAATCAAGCCGGAAGAAGAAGAGGAAGTACGCCGGACTATGAAGGAAGTGAACGAAAAGATCATAGAATTCAAAACTGCGTATGCGGGCAAAGACTTACAGGATTACATCGCGATGGCGCTGATCATGTACTCGACCCATCCTGTTACCCACGGTGGAAAAGTGCAGGCTGGTCTGCAACCATTTCTGGAGGAGAAGCTGCAACATCTTGAGACATTGATCGATGAGCACTTAAAATAAATTCAACCAACCTCGGTTCAGGAAATGCAAAAGAGTCCCTATTAATAATTTAAAAATGAAGGAAATATATTAATATGCACCCTGAAAAGAAGATGTTTTGTAATAAGAAATGTTGAGTCCGGTAAGTGATGGATGATAGGAAGGGGCTGAAATGTTTTGAAAAAGTGGATTTCTAGAAAGTAATATATTCTAATATATAAATACGATATAGCAATTTAACGTTCAGCAAATTACTGTCGCTTCCCCGTTCATGAAAGCTGCGCCTGATGGCCCATACGGGGGTCTGGCCGGCCAAAATACCTACAAATCCTCAACTGTACTGCATTGCAGCACATTCTTTTTTGTATTTTCGTGAATCAGTTCTCACCCTCTACCTTTTCCACGGAATAGGGATGTGGCCAGGAATGCAACATAAATCAAGTTAAAATTATTGAAATGGAATCTACTTTAATCGTAGCAATAACAGCAGTAGCTGCGTTGATCATAGGAATACTGCTAGGCAAGGTTATATTTGCTAAGAACACACAAATAAAAATACAGGAAGCCGAGGCTCAGGCACAAAAGATCGTAGAAGATGGGAAAGTAGTCGCTGAGAATGAGAAAAAGAACAGAATTCTGGAAGCAAAGGAGAAATTCCTGCAGTTGAAAAGTGAGCATGAAAAAGAAACCCTGGCGCGCAACCAGAAAATGGCAGATGCAGAAAACCGCATCAAACAGAAAGAACTGAGTCTGACACAGAAGACAGACACCTTAACGAAACAGATGCAGGAGAATGAGGCGATCAAGGAAAACCTGACCCGCCAGATGGAGCTGGTAGCTGTAAAACGTACCGAACTCGAAAAACACCAGGAAGAACATATTCGCCGTCTTGAAAAAGTAGCGGCACTTACAGCAGAAGAAGCACGTCATCAGCTCATCGAAAGCCTGAAAGAAGAAGCCCGCTCACAGGCCCTCTCCCACATACAGGAGATCATCGAAGATGCTAAACTGAAAGCAAACAAGGAAGCTAAGAAAATCATTATACAATCCATCCAGCGTACAGCTGCAGAGCAGACCATCGAAAACGCAATCACTGTTTTCAACCTGGAAAGTGATGAAATCAAAGGCCAGATCATTGGTCGTGAAGGTCGTAACATCCGCGCTATCGAAGCGGCTACCGGAGTTGACCTGATCGTAGACGACACCCCTGAAGCTATTGTATTATCTTCTTTTGACCCACTGCGTCGTGAAATCGCTCGTCTGTCCCTGCAAAGACTGGTACAGGATGGTCGTATTCACCCTGCACGTATCGAAGAAGTAGTTGAAAAAACGAAGAAACAACTGGAAGAACAGGTAATGGATATCGGTGAAAGAACCGTGATCGAACTGGGCATCCATGGTCTGCACAAGGAGCTGATCAGACTTGTAGGTAAGATGCGTTTCCGCTCTTCTTATGGTCAGAACCTGCTCATGCACTCCAAGGAAACAGCTAACCTGTGTGCGGTAATGGCAGCAGAACTGGGTCTGAACCCTAAACTGGCAAAACGTGCTGGTCTGCTCCATGATATTGGTAAAGTACCTGATGAAGAAACTGAACTGAGCCACGCCCTGCTGGGTGCCAAGCTGGCTGAGAAATATGGTGAGCATGCAGCGGTAGTGAATGCGATCGGTGCACACCACGATGAAATGGAAATGCAATATGTGATCTCTCCGATTGTACAGGCTTGTGATGCCATCTCTGGTGCCCGTCCTGGTGCCCGTCGTGAAATCATGCAGAGCTACCTGCAGCGTATCAAAGACCTGGAAAACCTGGCGCTGGCACATGATGGTGTGGAAAAAGCGTATGCAATTCAGGCAGGTCGTGAACTGCGCGTGATCGTAGAGAGTGAGAAAGTGACAGACAACGATGCAGATCGTCTTTCATTTGAAATCGCGAACAAGATCCAGAATGATATGCAGTATCCTGGACAAATTAAGGTGACCGTGATCAGGGAGAAACGTGCTGTTAATGTAGCGCGCTAATTCAGTAGAATTAATATATTTAAAGCAGGCCTGGAAGTTAGATTCCAGCCTGCTTTTTTAATTCCACTAATTACTTAACTCAATGATTATGCATCCCTTAGAATCACAGATCGAAGCAGCTGTCAATTTTCTTTCTCCTTTTAATGTTGATAAAGCCCGCGTAGGGATCGTATTGGGCACAGGTCTGGGCCAGCTGGTACAACATATTGTTGTGAGCAAGACAATCTCATACTATGAGATACCCCATTTTTCCTTATCGACGGTAGAGTCGCATAAGGGTCAGCTGATCTTTGGTAAGATTGGTGAGACCCCTGTTATTGCGATGCAAGGGCGATTTCATTATTATGAAGGGTACTCCATGCAGCAGATTACATTTCCGATACGGGTAATGAAGGCATTGGGGGTGGAGAAACTATTATTGAGTAATGCCGCGGGTGGGATGCGACCGGCGTTTAAGAAGGGGGATATGGTGCTGTTGGATGATCATATTAATTTACAGCCGGAGAATCCGCTTCGGGGGTTGAATTCCACGGTGTTTGGCGTGAGGTTTCCGGATATGAGTATGCCTTATGATGAAGAGTTGGGAAAGTTGCTGAAGGCGGCGGCGCATAAGGTGGGGTATTTTTTGAGGACGGGAGTGTATGTGGCGGTACCTGGGCCTAATTTGGAGACGAGGGCGGAGTATCGGTTTTTGAGGATGATAGGGGGTGATATGGTGGGGATGAGTACGGTGCCGGAGGTGATAGTGGCGAATCAGATTAAGTTACCGTGTGCAGCGGTGAGTGTGATTACGGATGAGTGTGATCCGGATAATTTGCATGCGGTGAGTATAGAGGAGATAATAGAGGTGGCAGGGAATACGGATAGGAAGTTGAGTGAGATATTTGTGGAGGTGGTGAAGCAGTTGTAGGGTGGCGTGGCGTAGCTGGCGCCAGGCTTTTTCTAGAGGTGGTTTTGGGGAGGTGGCTTTTGGGGAGGTGGCCTTTTATCGAGGTAACTTTTTCTCGAGGTGGCTTTGGGGAAGGTGGCTTTGGGGGAGCCAGCCGAAGGACTTTTTTGCTGGATTTTTTTACTGGCCGCAGGCTCCTTTACGGCCCCCAAACAAAAACGCTTTTGCCATCCGGCAAAAGCGTTTTTGTTGTTTATTTTGAATGAGATGGATGATCATCATCTTCTCCTTTTTCTTCGTCTTCGTCGTTATTTTCATCTTCGTCATCGTCTTCTTCATCCTCCTCATCGTCTTCATCGTCTTCATCCTCATCGTCGTCGTCTTCTTCATCCTCATCGTCATCTTCCTCCTCGTCATCATCTTCTTCATCATCCCCTTCCTCCTCATCTTCTTCCTCGTCATCTTCTTCCTCGTCATCCTCTTCCTCGTCATCCTCTTCCTCGCTATCCTCTTCTTCATCACCATCCACAACATCTTCATCCTCCTCCCCATCTTCACCATCCTCCTCTTCCATCTCTTCCTCCGTCGGATCCGGCACATACACCACATCCTCAATATGTATCGTCTCTATAATCACATTATCAGGATCCTCTTTTTTATCTTCTTCATCTGCTGCCGCAGGCTCTTCTTCACTCCCTTCTTCACTTTCAGCTGCAGGTTGTTCAACCTCTTCCTCCGCCACAGGCAGTTCTGTCACTTCGCCCTCTTTTGTTTGCTCTTCCACCTCTTCCTCCCCCAACGGCAGTTCCAACTGCCCACTCACCTCATCCTCAATTACCGGCAAAATATCCCCCATCAACTCTCCATTCTCAGAAACTGACAGTATCAGATTATCATCCTCCTGTCCATTTCCTCCTACTCCCGTCATAAACGTCGGCTGCACCCCCTCTTCCTCAAACACTTCCTTCAATTTCGGCAGATCCGAAGCTGAATTCAACCCGAAATAATCCATAAACGCCTTCGAAGTAGTATACAACAGCGGCTTCCCTGGCAAAGTCTCACTCCTCCCGGAAATCACAATCAACTCCTTCTCCAACAATTTAGTAATGGAATAATCCGTACTCACCCCACGAATATGCTCAATCTCCCCTTTTGAAATAGGCTGCTTATACGCCACAATCGCCAACGTCTCCAACGCCGCTGTAGACAACCTTTTCAGGAACTTATCCCCATTCAGCTGCGCCACAGTCTGATAATATTCTTTCTTGGTCAGAAACTGAAACCCTCCCCCACTCTCTCTCACTTCAAACGCATAAAACTCCGAGCTATACTTTTCCCGTATAGCCTCAATTGCCGTCTCCACCTGGTCAACAGTAACCCTGTCTTCCAAAAAAGCCAGTGCATTATTCAACAAGTCGGTGATATCCAGCACAGGCAGGGGTCTGTCAGCAGCGAATATCAGTGATTCAACATGAGGTATGATCTGTGAGATTTCCATTATCCGGTTTTCAATTGCTGGCGTCAGCGCCTATAAGCTAAAAAGTCAAAGACCGAAAATACAGTCTTTGACCTTTATGAAGAAATCAAAAATTATCGTTGTTAATACGATGTGTATAAGTCAGGCTATTACCCTTCCAGAAAAACTACACCACTCACAATCTCAATGAATTCAGTTGTCACATGGGGTTGTAGCAGATCTTAAGTCAGAAGATTAACCTTCCAGCGCTGCTGCACCACTCACGATCTAAATCAGTTCGCTTGTTATGCAGGGTTGTAACTGGCCCTCATTCAGGCTATTAGCCTTCCAGCGCCGCTGCATCAATCACAATCTAAATCAGTTCGCTTGTTATGCAGGGTTGTAACTGGCCCTCATTCAGGCTATTAACCTTCCAGTGCCGCTGCACCACTCACGATCTCAGTCAGTTCGGTTGTAATCGCCGCCTGACGTGCACGGTTGTAGCTGATCTTATAGTTACGCAACAGTTCATTTGCATTCTCTGTCGCCTTATCCATCGCCGTCATACGGGCACCATGCTCAGAAGCATTCGCATCCAGCATCGCTTTGTACAACTGTGTATTCAGGATCTTCGGCATCAGTTCAGCAATCAAAGTTTGCTTTTCCGGTTCGAAGATAAAGTCAGCCTTCGCAACTTTCTTGCCTTTAGCAGCCGGAACTTCTTCCTCCACCTTTGCGATTGGCAGGAATTGTTCAGCTTTATAAAACTGGGTAGCAGCATTTTTGAACTGGCTATAAATGATCTCAACGGCATCATATTGACCGCTGGTGAAACCATCCATTGCAGCTGCAGCCGCTTCCTTCACGTGATCGAAATCCAGGTGAGCGAACAGGTGCCAGTAAGTGTCGTTCATTTTGTAACCATTCTTACCAAAATGCTCCCAACCTTTCTTACCGATAGGCAGGATAGTTACATGACCTTTTTCAAACTGTTCCTGGTATTTTTCACGGATCACCTGCTTAGTCAGCTTGATCAGGTTTGAATTGTAAGCACCACATAAGCCTCTGTCCGAGGTTATTACAACTAGTAATACCTTTTCAACAGGACGCTCTGCTGCCAATGCCAGGTCAATGCTGCCTTCACTGTTGGAAACAATGTTTTGCAACATTTCCTGCAATTTAACGGCATAAGGACGCATCAGTAAAATTGCATCCTGCGCACGACGCAGTTTCGCAGCACTCACCATTTTCATAGCCTTAGTGATCTGCAGGTTGGACTGTGTGGACTTAATTCGGTTGCGAACTTCTTTAAGCTGACCGGACATAATGTTTTATGTATTACGTAAAGTTTATATGACTAAAAGCCCTTTAGGAGCTCCAGAATTTGGCTGCAAAGGTAATAAAAAGTAATTAAGATTGATAGGATTGTGGATAGTTTGGTGTGAAACCAATGTGATCTTCGTCATATATTAATAAAACTGTATGATTGGTCGCAACAAACAAAAATAATCATAAAATAACTATCTCCGGGAGGTAAAGAATCCTCTTACAGGAACTGATTCTTTCCTGTATTCTGTAATTTTCAATTATTTATTTATCCGGCTATTTCCCTGCCGCCGGCACCGACTCCGTCTATGTCTCATTCAAATTATCATTATTCTCTTCCCACTCACTTCCCCGGCACCAACTCCGTCCATGTCTCATTCACATTACCATTCTTCACCTTCCCACTCACTTCCCCGGCACCGACTCCGTCCATGTCTCATTCCCCTCCTTATCCACATACCCCACTTTCCCATTCAACTTAATCAACCCTCTCCCATTCTGGAAAATAACCGCATTATCATACTTACGCGCAATCACCTCCCTATTTGCCATATCTATAAACCCAAACTTCCCACTCACCCCAACCGGCGCATACCCCTCATTAAAATTCCCTACCCTGTCATACATAACCGGAATCACCACCTCTCCTTTATCATTCACAAACCCAAACTTATTATCCTGCTTCACCCATGCCAGCCCATCCTTAAATGGCCCTACTTTATCATATTGAGTTCCAATAATCTGTCCCGTCTTCAAATTAGCACGCCCACATTTCTCCCCATTATAAATCAATACACTATGATGGCTCACCCCACTTATCATATCATAAGCTGGTTTCAGAACTACCTTCCCCTTACTGTTCACCATCCCATAAAATTCCCCCACCTTAATCCTCGCATATCCATCCTTTTCTGGCTTTACCTCCTCATAAACCGGCGCCACCCATTCCTTTCCCGTACTATCCAGCAATCCCTGCTTCTGTTTCTTACTTACAAAAAAGAATTGCCCCTTCACCCATGCAGAATCATACTTATAAGCAGAATGCTTTCCATTAGCAAAGACAATTCCATACTTCCCTTTTGCCTTCACAGGTGCTGCTCCACCCACGAATTCACCCACTGCCTCATACTGAGCAGGGATCTTTTCATGACCCGCGGCATCATTGAAGCCATATTTTCCATCTTTCTGGAATTTCACCAGGGAATCAGCTTGCTGCGCATGAGCGAAAATTGCCGGACACAGGAGTAAAGAGAGGAGGAAATATCGTTTCATAGGAAAAGGATTGTATACCAAAAATAATAAATATCATTGAATTATGCGTAAAAAGGCCTTCGCATGAGCAAAGGCCTTTTCTTTAAAAACTTTTAAAGCTTTAAAAACATTAAAACTTAAAAAAGATGATAAAATACTAAAACTTTAAAACGTTATAACACTAAAGCTTTAAACCATTAAATCACTAAACCATTAAATCACTAAATCTTTAAACCACTAAACCTTTAAACCTTTAAAATCTTCAAAAAACGCTAAAAACCTAAAAGCATACCAACTCATAATTTAATCTCCGTTCCCAACACCTTCAAAAAAGCAGCTATCCATTGTGGATGCGCCGGCCATGCAGGTGCCGTCACTAAATTCCCATCCGTCACCGCCTCATCTACATTCACAGCAGCATAATGCCCACCGGCAATTGTCACTTCTGGCCCTACTGCCGGATAAGCTGTCAATGTCCTGCCTCTCACCACATCCGCCACTGTCAATATCTGTATACCATGACAAATCGCAGCAATCGGCTTATCTGCATGCGCAAAATGTTTTACCAGTTCTATTACACGTGCATCGAGTCTTAAATATTCTGGTGCTCTTCCACCTGCAATCACCAATGCATCGTATTTATCAGGTTTTGCATCCGAAAAAGAAGCATTCAGGATAAAGTTGTGACCACGTTTTTCACTATACGTCTGATCACCTTCAAAATCGTGGATGGCGGTGATGACTTTATCCCCTGCCGATTTATCAGGACATACTGCATGTACGTTATGACCAACCATCAGTAACATTTGAAATGGTACCATGGTTTCGTAATCTTCTGCATAGTCTCCGGTGAGGAAAAGGATGTTTTTTTGAGCCATGAGAGAAGGGGGTTTTTAAGGGTGAGATTAAAGATAGTGAATAAATCTTTTTATGCACAACTGCAACTTTTCCCCACCTAAAGCGACTAATAAACAACAAGTAAAATCATTTTTATGGAGACACGTTTTGATGAAGTCATCTTGCTTTTAAAACAGGCAAGAAGCAACGCCATCAAGCAAGTTAATATTGAATTGATCAATATTTACTGGCAGGTAGGGGCGTATATAAGTAATAAAGTTGAAAATGCTATTTGGGGTAACAAAACAGTAACTGAACTAGCAGATCATATTGAAAAACATCATCCGGATCTGAAAGGCTTCACTCGTAGAAATCTGTACAACATGAAGCTGTTTTACGAGGCCTATACACCGTCATTATCTGATGATAATCAATCTGATATAATTATGCAGACAGTGTCTGCACAATTTAACCAAACAACTAATATCACAACACAATATAAATTGTGCGGTCACTGACCGCACAATTTATACTCACAACTTTAATACCCCGCATTCTGCCCAAACTCATTACTACTCCTATCAATCTGATCCTGCGGTATCGGCCTTAACACATGCTTCTCCACTATATTCAACCCGCCCTGTGGATTATGCAACCTCACCCTCTCCAACAACTTCCCCGTCCTCACCAAATCAAACCATCCCATCTGCTCCCCTACCAACTCTCTCCCACGCTCATCCAATATAAAATCAATACTCAAATCCCCCTCTCCAATCTTCATCGCCTCCTTATGCACATCCGTCTCCGCATCACTCGGCCCCACCTTCGCAGCACGCACACGCAATGTATTGATATATTCCACCGCCGTCGCATTATCCCCCTTCTTCATATACGCCTCCGCCGCTATCAAATAATCCTCCGCCAACCGATAAGCTATAAATGGCCGCACACCACTCGCCTGATTATCCGGCCGCAACGCATCCGCAAACTTATTCAATGATGGATACAACTTCTCCGTATAATTACGAGGCGGCACATACAAATACTTCTTACCCGCTATCTCCCCATCCGTCACATCCACCCCAGGCATATACACCGAAGTATCCCCCACCTTCAACTTATCTGTAGCAACATTACAGTACCAAACCCTCGTAAAAAACTTCTCATACCGCCCATCATTCACCCGATCCCTATACAACGTATCCAACAAAAACTTCGTCGGTCTAAACCGCTTCCACGGCGTCCCATTCGCCAAATCCCGCTTCATTCCCGCCAACACATCATACTGCATCAAAAAGAACCTGCACGCATTATTATCCGACGAATTATACAACGCATCATTCACATACTGCACCGCAAACACCGTCTCATTATTCTTCTCATTCCCCTGCGCCCATACCTGCCCCACATCCGGCAATAACTGAAATCCATACTGTGATATCACCCTTGTCGAATACACCGCCGCACTATCATAATCCGTACCCACCGCCGAAGCAGAAGATGCTCTCGTTAAATACACCCTCGCCAATAAATGCTCCGCCGCCGGCTTCGTAGCCCTCCCCCAATCTGTCTGCGACACCGGCAACACCGCCGCCGCATATTGCAAATCACTGATCACCGATGCATAAACAGCAGCCACCGGATCACGATGCGCCTCCGTCACAATCGAAGTATTCTCTTTCAAATTCAACGGCACATCACCAAACAACTGCAACAATATAAAATAATAATTCGCCCTGCAAAACCGCGCCTGCGCCACTCCCGATAGCTTAACTGCCGAATCAAGTCCCGGTATCGCATCCGCCCTCGTCGTCACCACATTACACACATTGATCGCCTGATAAAACCCATTCCAGATCTCCTTCAAATGCGCATAACTGGGATTCAACTGCGACGTATACTGATTCACAAACTTAAAATCCCCATCCGACCCATTCGTATACGTATCCGTTCCAAACACACTCACCGTCATCCCCCGCTCTGTACTATAAAAATTTCTCAAACCCGCATAACTACCACTCACCGCCGTCGAAAACCCTCCCGGCGTATTATAAAAATCATCCGTCACATTCGTCACCACATCCTCATCCAACATCTTATTACACGATACCACCACTATGAATATTAAGAATAAGTACTTTTTCATGATCAAAATAATTTAAGAAATTAAAACGTTGCGTTTACGCCAAATTGCAACATCCACGTTGCCGGCGCATCTATACCAATCAAATTCACATCCTCCGGATCTATCCCCTTCCACTTCTGCCTGTATGGCGCCAGTATCAACGGCTGCTTCACATCCAATGAAAATCTTAACGACTCCATCTGCCACCTATCCATCACCTTCTTTGGCAACGCATACCCCAATCCTATATTTCTAATCTTGAAATAAGATCCATCAAAATAACTCAACGTATTATAGTTATTAGGCCGCTCCTGGTTTGAATTCGGACGTGGAAATTCATTCGATGGATGTGCAGGCGTAAAGTAATTCACATCCAGGTTATTATACCTTCCAAACAATGTATTATAGGTCGCATAAAAATCACTCTTGATCATACTCCCCATTCTCGCAAACGCTACTATCGACAAATCAAATCCTTTATAACTAAACCGCTGCGTCATACCTCCAGACCACTTCGGCTGCGATGATCCTAAGATCACCCTATCCTTATCATTCAATACCTTGTCATTATTCACATCGGCCAACTGTATCTCTCCCTGATGCTGTGTATACACCTGTGCCGCAGCTTCCGTCTGCCAGATGCCCACCTTCTTATAATCGTAATATACATAGGTTGGCTGCCCCACAAACCATCCATTCCCTATATCCTGTGTCTTGCCCTCTCCCAATGCCAATATCTTTTCCCGGTTTATAAAAAAGTTCACATCCATAGTCCAGCTAAACCCACTCTTCGATTCTATATTCACGGTCGAAATTCCTACCTCTATCCCTTTATTCTGCGTCTCCCCTGTATTCTCCAACACATAATCAAACCCATTACTATACGGCAGGAATCGCTGTAATAACAAATCTGTCGTCTTCTGTTGATACACTTCCACCGTACCACTTATCCTTCCCTTCAGCACACTAAAATCCAACCCAATGTTCGAAGATGTTGTCGTCTCCCACGTCAGATTAGGATTGCGCAATAAGATGGGCGAATACCCCAACGTTCCCTTATTATTAAATGAATAAGTCGTTCTGCCTAACAAACCCTGCGTGGCATAAGGCGGTATCCCCGTATTCCCGATCTTACCATAACTCGCACGTAATTTCAAATTATCAAAGAATGTTGCACCCTGCATAAAATGCTCTTTCGTAATATTCCAACCCAATGCGACTGAAGGAAAATACCCCCACTTATGTCCCGGTGCAAAACGGCTGGAACCATCCGCACGCAAAGTGAGTGTTACCAGGTATCTATCATCATATCCATAATTCACACGACCCATATAAGAAAGGATCGTCCACGTACCCAAACTACTTCCTATCCCCGTCACATTCGCTGCCTGCCCCAATCCATAATACTGCTGCCACTCCACCGGAATACCTCTCACTGATGCTGAACTACTATCCTCCCGCTGCCTTTGCACACTATACAATGCCGTCACACCAAGATTATGTTTCTGCCGGAAAGTCTTGTTATAAGTCAACAGATTCTCTACTGTATACGCCCAAACAAACTGGCTTTGTTTGGTAGCCGTCGCATCTCCTCCTCCTATGAGCAGGTCTGTACTATTCTTTCCTAAAAACAACCCATAATTATTCTGCTGTAAATCTGTCCCTACATTCAGGCGATATTTCAAACCATCGAGAATGGTCACTTCGCCATACAGACTATTGAAGAACCGAAGATGATACAAATTTTCTACCCTGTTGCCTGGTACATAATTCAACAATGCATTCGGCTGCTGGTTATCACCCGTCGGATATGTAATGAGATGTCCATTGGCATCATAAGGATCTGCTATCGGCAACATTTTCAATGCATCTCCCATACCATTATAACTACTGCCTTTGCGCGTACTATAGGCAGCCAGCATCGAAGTTCCTACTGTAATACGTTTACTGATTTCCTGGTCCACTGCCACATGCAGGTTATAGCGCTCATAACTTTGTAATTTCAATACCCCCTGATCTTTGAAGTATCCACCCGTCACTGCATACTTTGTTTTATCTGATCCTCCACTCACACCCAGGGAATGCCTCGTTTGCCAACCCGGACTAATCAACAACTTCTGCCAATCTGTATTCACGCCTCTCTTGATATTCGCCAACTCTGTTGCATTAAATATCTTCGCATCCGAAGCATCCGGGTTACTATCATCATAAGCCCCTGTGGTACGATACGCCTCTCTTTTCATTTCGGTATACTGCTGGGCATCCATCATATCCGTACGCCCCAGTGCATGCACATACCCATACAACCCTCCATAACTCACTACTGGTTTATTCCCACTTTTCCCTTTTCGCGTAGTCACCAGCACCACTCCATTCGCACCTCGCGAACCATAAATAGCAGTCGCAGATGCATCTTTCAAAATATCCATCGACATGATATCCGCCGGATTGATATCATTCATCGCCCCTGCAAAAGGAATTCCATCTACTACATACAAAGGATCATTTCCGGCAGAAAGCGATCGCGTTCCCCGCACACGTACTCTCGGCTCATCACCCGGCTTCGCACTATTATTAATGACATCTATACCAGGGGTCCTTCCCTGCAGCGCCTGTTGCGCATTTGTAACCGGTACTTCCATGATCGCCTTGCTACTGATCGAAGCAATAGACCCGGTCACATCTTTCTTCTTTTGCTGTCCATAACCAACTACGACCACTTCTTCGAGTTTCTTGTTGTCTTCGGCCAACATCACATCAATAGACGATCGGTTGTTGAGGGGGATTTCCTGTGGCAAATAACCAATAAATGAGATGACGATTGTGGCGCCGGGCGAGACTTTCAACTTATAAGCACCCATGTTGTCGGTGACAGTACCGGTCGATTTGCCTTTCACAGCTACAGTAGCACCTATCACGGGTGTTCCATCTGGTGCTGTCACCCTTCCCGAAAGGTTCACCAACTGTTGTGCGCGTACCAGGGTTCCCAACAATAGCAGATACAGGAGTATCACCCCCGTTTTCGATAACGTGTTTTTCATTACGTAGAATTTTAGAGTAACAGAATAAGTACTAGTTTATTTTGAGTATACAATGAGCCCTTCCTTTTCCCGGCGGGTAATAACTACAGCTTATTTATGTTCAATTTTAATCCAGGTTTTTCTTACAATTCCGGGTCGGGGCAATACAAGTTAAGTAGATTCGTTATAAATTGCAAACGATTGCATAAATTTAGAGACAAGTTAGTACTCCTTGGATAAATTGAATTTCTACCGTTCATCACATAAATGGTGCAATCGGTTGAATAAATGAAGGTTAATATTTATTTTTAAAACTAGTTTTGGTTCAATGTTATGAAAAACACGTTACTGGTCTGTAGTGTCCTGTTCCTCAGTAGTTGGGCAACGGCACAAAAGAAAGCTCAATGGCATTCACTCTACAATGGTAAGGACCTCACGGGATGGAAAGAAGTAAATGGGACAGCTACCTATGAGGCCAAAAAAGATGAAATAGTAGGCACATCCGTCACAGGAAGCCCAAATTCTTTTCTTGCTACCACAAAAGACTACGGTGATTTTATTTTAGAGCTGGAACTCAAGCTCGATGCGGAAATGAACTATGGTATTCAATTCCGCTCGGAAAGCAAACCTGACTATAACAATGGTCGGGTACATGGTTACCAGATGGAAGTAGACCCCAGCGACAGAGCATGGAGTGGTGGTGTATATGATGAAGCTCGTCGTGGTTGGCTCTATCCGCTGGACCTGAATCCAGGTGCGCAAAAGGCGTTCAAAAAGAGTGACTGGAATAAATATAGAATAGAATGCCGTGGATCGGAGATCAGAACATGGATCAATGGCGTTGCCTGTGCACATGTGATCGACGATATGACACTAAAGGGTTTCATCGCCCTGCAGGTGCACCAGATCTACAAGCCCGAAGATAAAGGCAAACAGATCCACTGGCGCAATATCCGCATATTAGAAAACCCGGATGCTTCACAATATTCTCCTTACGATAATATCTATGTGGTGAATAATGTACCGAACACGGTGTCTCCACAGGAGCAGAAGAATGGGTATGCGTTATTATGGGATGGCAAAACATCGAAAGGATGGAGAAGAGTGAATAAACAAGACTTCCCCACCACCGGCTGGACAATGGAAGATGGTTTACTCACTATCCACCAGTCTACCGGCGATGAAGAAGGTTCCGGTGGCGACATCATCACCGACAAACAATACGGTGCGTTCGATCTCGAGTTCGATTTCAAACTCACAGAAGGCGCTAACAGCGGTGTCAAATACTTTGTAAAAGAAGATTACGATACCAAAGGGAAATCAGCCATAGGCCTGGAATTCCAGGTACTGGACGATGAGCGTCATCCGGATGCCAAACTGGGCCGCGATGGAGACAGAACCCTGTCTTCTCTGTACGACCTGATCCCCAGGAAAAAAGATGCTAACCAGAATGCATTTAGAAAAATCGGTGAATGGAACCATGGCCGTGTCATTGTATATCCAAATAATCATGTGGAACATTGGCTGAATGGCATAAAGATGGTAGAGTATGAAAGAGGGTCTAAAGAATTTAAAGACCTCGTAGCGATTTCTAAATACAAAAATTGGAATAACTTTGGTCTTTGGCCAGAAGGGCACATCCTCCTCCAGGATCATGGTAATACTGTATCCTTTCGTAGCATAAAAATCAAAAATTTAAAATAGGTTAACAAGTTGCTTTTAATTATTAACCTAATTTTGCAGCGGGTATATAAAGCCGGAGTCGACTGTAATGTGGAAATTTCCAAATGAAACCAGGCTGAAGCTTAAACGATTGAGTAAACCAGCAAGCATTTGAAAATGAATGGAGTTACGCTGATAAATACCTGGTATTAATAAGTTTTCATTGTTCACTGTTCTATATAAAACATTCCGATTCTTCGGAGTGTTTTTTTATTTTACGCCAGTTTCCATCAACAAAATCTAAGTTAACAATGCTGTTTAAAAAGCACTATCTCCTACTGCCATCGATTCTGCTGGCAATGGCTTGTGGTCAGCCTGGCAAGAAATCCGGCAATAACGCCGATTCGCTGCACCACCTCGTCCAGAAATATTATGATGACAGAATGGAACTGTTTCCACTGGAAGCAACCATGAATGGAGAACATCAGTATGATAGTCTCCTGCAAATTGACATCAGCGAGCAATTCCGTCATCGCACTGATAGCTTTTACACCAGCTATTTAACAGCACTCAACGGAGTAGATACTGCAGGCCTTACGCCCAATGACCTGATCAGTTATCTCATGTTGCAACGCGACCTCACCCTGAGCAAAGAGCGCCTGAAATTCCCTGATCATTACATGCCGTTTGATCAATTCAGTGGCCTTACTTTAATGCTCCCTTTACTAGGCTCCGGCGCCAGCGCACAACCATTCAAAACGAATGACGACTACCGCCACTTCATGTCACGCATGAAATCATTCTCTGAATGGGCCGACACGGCTATTGCTAACATGCGCAAAGGCATGGAAACAGGTGTCGTATTACCCAAAACACTGGTTGTAAAAATACTCCCGCAACTGGCTGAAATCGCTAAGAAAGATACCGGCAATGTTTTCTATGCACCACTCAGAACCCTGAAGGATACTGCACTCGCCACTGCTTACAAAGCAAGCATCGAACAGTATATTTTGCCTTCTTATGCACGGCTGCATGACTTTATCGAAAAAGAATACCTGCCCAAAGCACGCACTACCAGCGGTTATGGCGCACTACCTAACGGTAAAGACTGGTACGCGCTCTACAGCAAATACTGGACAACCACCAACTTCACACCTGATGAGATCTTTGCCATCGGTGAAAAAGAAGTAGCCCGCATCAAAGGTGAAATGGAAAAGGTAATGACGGAGACTGGCTGGAAAGGCGATCTGCCCTCCTTCTTTACTTACATCAGAACCGACAAAAAATTCAAGATCTTCTCTACCCCAAAACAAATCCTCGATAGCTTCGCAAGCATCAAAGACAGGATTATGCCAAAGGTAAAAGAACTATACGGTCACCTGCCCAAAACACCTTTCGAAATCAGGCAGACAGAAGCTTTCCGCGCCGCTTCTGCAAGTGCGGAATACATGCAGGGTGCTGCTGATGGTTCAAGACCAGGCGTATTCTACGTACCCATTTTGAATGCAAAAGAATTTGGTTACACTGGTATGCAATGCCTGTTTCTGCACGAAGCAATACCCGGTCACCACTTCCAGATCTCTATACAACAAGAGAACGATTCGTTGCCTAAATTCCGCAGATTTAACTGGATCGGCGCATATGGGGAAGGTTATGCACTATACTGCGAAAGCCTGGGAAAAGAGTTAGGAATATATACAGATCCATACATGTACTTCGGCAGATTAAGTGACGAAATTCATCGCGCTATCAGACTCGTTGTGGATGTAGGTTTGCACTATAAAGGATGGACCCGTGAGCAAGCCATCAAGTATATGCTTGATTATGAACCAACAAGCGAGCAGGAAGCGATTGCCGAAATTGAACGTTATATGGCGTTGCCGGCACAGGCTTTGTCTTATAAAATAGGCGAAATGAAAATCCGCGAATTGAGGAATAAGTATACTGCTGAGTTGGGAGATAAATTTAATATCAAAGATTTCCACGACGAATTGTTGAAAGATGGTTGTGTACCATTGGATGTGTTGGAAGAAAAGATGGCGAGGAAGTTCAAATAAAACCATTTTGCCCTTTGCAGGATGCATTCATACTGCAAAGGGCAAACATTATGAAAAAATCTATATACCCACAATTACTGCACAGCTTCCTGATAATCCGGATTTAACAATAAAATATGTGTCTGCTTTGAGAAAAGATACTTAAATTTATAGAAGTAAATATAGAATTACTGGGAACATCGGAACCACCAAGGTTTTAAGGAACGTTGCCATATCACTAAGAGACTCATCTATATCGAAAGCTATCTGCTCAACGCGCCTTTTACCATTTCACGTTACAAAAGATATTGCACGCTTGTGCCTTATAATTATCACTGAGAGAAAAGGAATTTTTTAACTTTTAAGCTGCCAGTATTATGTTTGACATGACCCTTAATTACTGCCTTGCTTTCCCTGCCGTGGTGCGGGAAGATAAGTGGGATGATGATGTACGGTTTTCCGTAGGTGAAAAGCTTTTTTGCATGATCTCTAAGGCTTTTCCACATCAGGTATCTCTGAAATGCAGGCTGGAAGATTTCCACCGCCTCATTTCCCAACCAGGTATCGTACCGGCGCCATATTTGGCCCGTTATCACTGGGTACAGATCAAACAATTGGAAACTTTGCCAGTTCCCGAATTACAGTCTTTATTACAGAATGCCTACGATCTGGTGGTGAATTCATTACCTCCGGAAGAAAGGGCGCAGATTTTGCGTGAGCAAAGGGTATAGGACCCCTGGATTTTTTGTGGTAGGAAGGTTTGCGCCTGACGCTGGCAGCGTTCAGGACTTCTAATTACCCTGAAAATATTAAAAGCTTTTACCCAATCAGGTAAAAGCTTTTTTATTTGGTGGGTGGCCAATGGCCGACATTTTAAAAGAAGACGGTGTAGATGATATCATACACCCCAAACACGATCAGCGTACACGCAAATACTTTTTCAAGTAAGGGTGATTTCATTTTCACCGCTGTTTTCGCCCCTAAATATGAAGATGGTATCGCTGTGAGCGCCAGCAAAAGCGCTATGTTCCAGTCGATATGACCCAGGTACCAGTGCGCGATTGCCCCGGGTATAGATAAGATGGCAGATAATACGATGGAACATGCCAGCGCCTGCTTGATAGGCATTTTTAACCGCTTAATAAAGAAACTACTAAACAATACCCCGCCCGCGTTCGCCAATAAACCAGATAATAAACCAATACCTATCGCCGCCACGATCATTAACCCGGTATGAAACGCCTCTTTTTCAGCAACTTCCTCAGACTTCTTTCTTAAAAATGAAATCAACAACGTCGTACCGATGCCCATGATGAATAACGCGGTACAGATCATCAATGTTTCACCCTTTAAGTAATGGCTAAAATAAGCCCCTAATACCGTAGCAGGCACGCCAAATATTGCCCCTAATCCAATCACTCTTTTATCGAAAAGCTTCTCCTTGCTGTAAACCGCCGTTGCTGATATCGTACTCGTAATGGCCGCAGGTAATGGAGAGGCCAGGGCATAAAAGGGGTTGATGCCGGCAAAGATCTGTAAAGCCGGCGTACTCACCGCACTCCCTCCTTTGCCCAGTAAACCGGAAAGATAGCCCACTACCAATCCTATGGATAATATTACCCAATAATCTGTCTGTTGAAATAACGCAATCATATACAGGTTAGACACACACGTGCCGGTTGGCAGGTCGTCGGTTGGTTTTGATGAATTTCCTTTTTAGCAAAAATAAGTGTCGCGTACAAGCCAAAAGTACTGTGTTGACAGAGGTTCAACAAAATAATCAGGGGGATTAGGTCATTACTAAAAGTTATGGGATATAACTTTATGTTATGATTCTGACTGTCGTGAGTTTGAAGGGGAATAGCCTACCAAGTCTAGGAAATATAGGAAATATAGGAAATCAGGGGATTAGCTGAAATAATCCCCTGACAGCCAGTTTTATTGAAACAAGGTTCATTTTCGATGGTGAAACGATGGTGAAACCTGCTTTTTTTATAAAAACAGATTTCTCTTTTTTAGAACCAGACACCTTTTTTAGCCAATGCTTACCTGGAACTCATTTCATAAATGGATATTTGTAATTGATAGTCAATGCTTGAAGGGTAATTATGAAATGAGTTCTAGTATTAAATGAATACGCTCTATTGCATCGTTTTCCAGATCACATCATATATATCAATCGCCTCTACCGCACTCGTCTCCTCCCCTTTCGCCGTTATCAACACCGGGTGATACTGGCTATCTTCCGAAATTCGCCCATGTGACCCCTTAATTAATGTCGCATCCAGCGGAATCACATTCATCAGGTACCGGAAACCCAATTTCTTCTTTAACAGCTTAAAACCTGCCTTTAATTTGATCAAGGGATCTGCAGGGTTCATAAACATCTCCACCGGGTCATACCCTGGCTTACGATGAATATCTACCAACCTGGCAAAATCCGGCGCCTTCGCATCGTCCAGCCAATAATAGTAAGTAAACCAGCTATTGGTATCTGCTACCAATACCAACTCCCCACTCCTTGCATGATGCATATTGTGTGCACGCTTGCCTTCGCGATCCAATACCAGTTGTACACCAGGCGTATTTTCCACAATCGCCCTTACCTTCTTATACACCGAAGGATCATTTACATACACATGCGCAACCTGGTGATCCGCTACCACAAATGCTTTGGAAGCTCCTGCATCCAGCAGCTCCAACCCACGCTCTTCTCTTACCGCTATCAAACCTTCCTGCCGGAAAATGCGATTCAGATGAATAGGGTTATTCACATTCGTAATACCATATTCTGAAAGAATGATCACACGGGTATCCTTCTTTTCATAATGATTCACAAGCTGTTTCACCACCTCATCTACCTCACGCAATTCCTTGCTGATGCGGGGCAGATCCTGCCCGAATTTTTGTAAACAATAATCCAGGTGGGGTAGGTAGATCAATGTCAGGGTAGGATCATACATATCATCCGTCATTACAGATGCATCTGCAATCCACTGGGTAGATTTGATATTCGCACCCGGTCCCCAGAACTGAAACAGCGGAAATGTGCCTAACTCTTTTTGCAAATGATCACGCAGGGATGATGGATGTGCATAACAATCGGGCGCCTTACGGCCATCTGCTAAATACTGCGGACGCGGCGTCACAGAATAATCTGCACTGGAATACATGTTGTACCACCAGAACATTTTGGAAACAGTAAAGGAAGGATCTATCTTCCTCGCTCTTTCCCATATTTTCGGTGCATCTACCAGCTTATTTGATTGTTTCCAGAACTTGATTTCACAATCCTCACGGTCATACCAGCCATTACCGACTATGCCATGCTCCGCAGGCCATTGTCCGGTGACATAAGTACTCTGTACCGCTGTGGTGACTGCAGGCACCATAGGTTTAATTGTGCGTAACTGGTGCTGCTGTACATACCCCTTTAAAAAAGGTGTATGTTCTCCAATCAGGGAGGAGGAGAGACCTACGACGTCAATAACAACTGTCTTTTTCATGATCGTTGAGCCATTCTTAGGATATGATTCTTGTTCAAATCTAGCCTTCCATTTTCAGAATTCCAAGCTGTTGCATCACCCAGCTCACCTCGCGCGAAACTGATTGATCCATTGGCAGTTTCAATGCTGCTGGTAATACGCCCCATGTGTAGGTTTCTACCTCCATATGCTGCGTAAATAACTGTTCAATTTGCAACGCCAATACTTCACGAATATCAGACTGTGTTGAATATAGTAACTCGTAGTGTTCTAAAAATACCGGTACATGAAAGTGTGATCGCCACTCCACTACATCCTTATTGTCCGCATCTTCCAGTGCCTGCGGTAAGTCAGGATAATGCAGAAAATCACCGTTCGATTTTCGCGCAATGACCTGGTGTAAATAAGTCGGTTCGTTGAATGCACTGAATGCCTGCACCACCGCTTCTCTTTCTACAGGAGCTGCTGGCATAGCAGCTTTCAGCGCTGCACTGATTTGTAATTTACCAACTTTCAACCCATACTCCTGCAACTTTCCTAATACAAATGCAGGCGACTCATATACCAATGCAAAGTGGCATACGTCATAGCATAATTGAATATGCATTTTTATAGTAGCACCAGCTTCTTTTTCTGTCATATCAAACTGGTCCAGCAGATAGTTAATACCCAATGGCATCAGGTAAGCAAAGTACCAGTCTATATACTCCTGAATATTCTCCATCAATCCATCTGGCTCGGGTTCTATATCCAGGTGCATCACAGGACCCCCTGCGCGATGTATACGTACTAACTGACCCAGTACCTGCAACATATTGAACGTGGCAGTTTCCATCGCCGCTTCTGTATCATCATGCCATAGTTTGTACGACAAGGGCGCTGTAGAAATACCACCTTCCATATCTGCCGGCAACAAAGCAGCGAGAATACGGAACAAACGAATGGTATATTCCACTCTGTCCGAAGTGGTCCAGTCAGGTGTATGTACCTGATCTTTTACCACGGTATGATGAAAGCCTCCGTATGGAAAACCATTCATCGTAAATACATAGCAACCCTGTTCTTTCAGCCATTGCTTGAAAGCCAGCAGATTGGTTTCTTTAGAAAGCTCTAAACTCGCCGTGTTGGCAAGACGCAGACCAATACCAAAAGGTTTATCAGGTGAAATACCAGACTTAATAGCTGGAATATATTGTTGCAATTGCGCGAAATGATCCGGCCAGGTTTCACCCGGGTGAATATTCGTGCAATAGGAAAGATGACCTGTAACTGTTTGCATGAAAATAGGTTTTAAGAAAGCGATTTGACTGTCTCTACAGCTTTGTCTAAAAGTGTCAGATCCATCACATGCACTTCTGCTGCCACACCGATCCCCTTTAATAAACAAATGGTGAGTCTGCCGCCAAGGTGTTCCCTGAACTCTTCCAATCCCTTGATAACCGGCGAAGGAATACCTTCTTTATGCTCCATTAATGGATGGTACACCGGCAGTTGTAACTGCTGCAATAACTTTACTATCCGCAAAGCAGATGCCTGATCCAGCCACCCCAGCAATGAAGCATAGATACTGTCTACTGCCATACCAATAGACACAGCTTCTCCATGGCGCAATTCGAAATTGGATAACTGTTCCAGCTTGTGCGCACTCCAATGGCCAAAATCCAATGGCCTGGAAGAACCACTTTCAAATGGATCGCCCGCACCACCAATGTGGGCCATGTGTAAGGCGGCACAACGATACACCAGTTCCTGCATGAGCGGAAGATCTCCGTTTGCCAGCGCTGTAGCATTCGCTTCCAGCCATTCAAAGAAAGGAGCATCTTTGATCAGTGCAACTTTTACCGCTTCAGCAATACCTGCCCGCCAGTCTTTCGGATCCAGCGTGGTAAGCAAATGTGCATCGTTGAATACGGCTGCAGGTGGTGCAAAGGTGCCCAGGAAGTTCTTCTTCCCTTTGTAGTTAATACCATTCTTGACACCTACACCTGAATCATTCTGTGATAATACGGTGCCTGGTATACGAATATGACATACCCCACGATGAGATACGGCGGCTGCAAACCCTACCAGGTCCAGTACGGCGCCACCACCAATGCCGATTACAAATGAATGGCGGTCGATGGAATACTGATCAATCGCGTCAACAAGGCTGTAAAATAACGGCATGTCGTTCTTTACAACTTCGCCACCCGGAATAACCAGTATGTCGCCAGCAAGTTCAAAACCCTTCACGGTTTCGCAATAATGTTTAATTTGTACAGGAAGGTTCGGATGATGTTTGATCAATCCTTCATCAGCAATAACCAGTAAGCGCTTGCTGAGATTGTTCGCGGCCTGGGATTCCAGGTAGTTCTTAAGCAGTGGGTTCCCTGAGTCAAAGAGATGGGTGGTAAAAAATACCTCGTAGGTATATGGTACACTGAATGTCTGTTGAATAACGTGCATAGCTATGATTGTGTGCTCATCAAATAATAAAAGCCGTTTTAAAAGTAGCATAAAAAAATCGCTTTTGCCAGTGACAAAAGCGATTTTCTTTGCGCTGGTCCTGCGGCCAACTATATAAATTTAAAATATCAGGTTACAGCAAAAGCTTTTGCAATCAGCATGGATATTGGCAACAATATCAACACCAACAATGCATGTTGCAGGGTGGAAAACGCCGCTACCCATGCTGCATTCATGGCTATCAACGCAATGATCCCTCCTTTCACCGCCTTACCAATATTAGGTCCTGTGGGATTTTTCATGGCAATCCACAATGGTCTGTTAATCATAATGATGAATAACAGGATGAACGGCGCTGCAATGAGCAGGTGTTCATTGTAATACGCGAGTGCTACCATCGTACCATATACCAATGCATAAGCAACAGCTGCAATCCGTATAGTCATTGCATTGCCCCCATGTACTTCACCACGACTGATGTAGGTCACTGCCGCTATGTACACGACAGGAATAATCCCCATCCACCAATACGCCTGCAAAGCAGGCATCACAATACTAATTCCTAACAATAAATTCAATCCCCTGCAAAGGCCCATATTCACAGGGCCCCATGCCCGGTGTTTTCCCCATTTATCATATACCAGTGCACATACAGTAATACCCAGTGCTATAAAACCAGTCACACGCGCAACTGTAAATGCCGCCAGTATACCTACTAATAAAAGGTACGAACCCAGTACAATTGCCTGGTTCATAGAAATTATGCCACTTGGAATCGGGCGTTCAGGGCGTTCTACTGTATCCAATTTTGCATCCATCACATCGTTGAATACCACACCTCCTCCATACAGACCTATAGTAGCCAGACAGAGACAAAGTACGGGCAACAGATGATCCAGGTAATTGACCATTTCTGACCCCAAAAAACCGGATATAGCTATCCCGGCCAAAACATCTGCTACAGCTGTCACGATATTGGCAGGACGCATTAAACGTAAATATCCTAGTAATTTGCTAATAATATAATTCACCGGGTACACGGGTTTTCTCAATGACGAATGACGAAATACGAATTGCAATTGATCCATATTCACATACATGTTTAAATTTGTTAGCGCAACGAACAATTCGTTGCCGGGTTAAAATAACCTGGCTATAGCGTACGATCTGTCTGGGTTTTAATCAGGACATTCGTCAATTCTTAATACTGCTGTTTTAACTGATAATAGTAGACTGAGCATTACGGAAAGGTTGTTGACCACCGCGTAATACGGTACTTCCGTTGAACTTCTGGCTCTGGTCTATATTCTTTACCATCTCAAAATCCGCTTCATCAATTTGCCCACTTTGGGCAAAGGCTGTTATAGCATTTCGGAAAGTTACCAAATGAATATCATTCGAGTCAATACCACTTTCGTGCATGAGGGCCGCTGTTTTAGGTACAGCCAATGGGTCACTGATACCCCAGTCGGCAGCAGAATTGATCATAATCCGCTCACTGCCATACTGTTTCACAACCTCCACCATGCGCTCATTCCCCATTTTAGTAAATGGATAAATGGTAAATGCAGCCCAGAAACCCCTGTCCAATACCTCTTTTACAGTCTCTTCATTATTGTGGTCTACAATCACCATTTTTGGATCAATACCATGCTCGATGGCGATGTCCATACTACGTGTGGTACCTTTCTTTTTATCTCTGTGTGGTGTATGGATCTGCACTGGCAAACCCGCTTCCTTAGCGAGTTCCAGCTGTGCACGATAATATTTTTCTTCAGCGGGTGTCTGGTCGTCAAATCCTATTTCTCCTACACCCACTACTCCTTCTTTATAAATAAAAAGAGGGAGTATTTCCATCACAGCTTCCGCCAGTTTTTCATTGTTGGCCTCCTTGCTGTTCAATCCGATGGTGCAATAATGCTTAATACCAAATTGTGAGGAACGAAAGCGTTCCCAACCAATGAGGGAATTGAAATAATCCCTGAAGGTATCAATGCCGGTTCTGGGTTGTCCTAACCAGAAAGCAGGCTCTATTACAGCAGTAATACCAGCCGCTGCCATAGCCTGATAATCGTCTGTGGTGCGGCTTGTCATGTGGATATGCGGATCGAAGAACTGCATTCCTTTTATACGCTCCATATACGCGGGTACCATTGTTAATGGTTGGGTTGTTCCATTCAGTTCGTGACTACAACACATGTCAAAATAATTTCGTGAGACCTGATAATTTGTTTAAAATTCCTGGTTGAATGACTGCAAGTTTACAGCATATACATTGAAGGTGTGATACACGTTTATGCTATTCCATGTTAATTCCGGTTTTCCGCAGGTTCATATCATGAATTAAGGCAATACATTTGCCTATTGAAGCTGCCGAATGCCCGCCCATGTTATGCATTTACCTGTTGTCAACTATGCATTCGCCTTTTCTGCAACAATATTCCATGTCAACGATTGATCGGCGATGGCACCAGCCAACTCCGGCGATTGCTGCAGGAGTGCTTTTGCCGGCGCAAACCCGGTATGAGCACAGGCCAATGCCGCAGCTTCTTTGTCTATGATCTGATCCGATGCCCAGATACGATTAATGTCAGGCATGATCTCATGATCAATGAAAGGAGCGATCAATCTCCACAACATAGGATTGATCTTTCTGCCGGCAGCCCAGCGTTCATGTGCATAATCAATCAGGATCTGCGCGAGTACCGGGTTAGCACGTTCGTCAAGACCAGTGATCAAATGCACAGGTTTGTCTGTAAAAATCGCTTTCATCACCAGCTGATTCCAGGCTGGTTCATCCAGGTACTGAGCAGGATAACTATTGTGTACCATAATGGCTTCCAGCACCCCGCCTATGTTTGAGCGGATGCCTTCAGCAGTACGTAGTTTCCACTCTTCCCCATATGCCAGCAAAGACAATGCACCATACAACGTAATCTGCTCATTCATATCTGCTGCCGAAAAGAGGTCTTCAATAGCAGCGACATAACGGGACCGGTCCTCCGAAGGAAATTGGAGCAACCACCAGATACGTGCGAGGCGATCTAACGTATATCCATAAATGAAAAAGTTATCTGCCTCGGGAATGTGAGTGTCAGGTATGACTTGTTTACCCGTGAAACGGGGCATGGCAGTGAAAGTGATGTTGAAGCGCTGAGTAGTCTTCGCTTCCTGTAGCAGCTGTAACTGTTGTTGAAGCCAGTTAAGCGCTTGTGGCGTGGAGTGCGTGGCGATTATTGCATGTATCCGGTTCTTTACCAACGCACAATCGTAATAATATGGTTCCATCTTTGAGACCCTGGTTGTCTGATTTTAAAGTTAACAGAATATGATGAAAAATAATAAAAGAGTTACGAAAGGTAGCGTGGTAATTTAAATGGCTGCATCATAGGTTATTTATTATTGGTTGTAAATAAAAGAGAGGCACATTGTGCCTCTCCTTCCGCCATTCTAAAACCTGATCAGTTCAATCAGGAGTATCTTTATAGACAAAACAATACAAGCGTATTGTTCATATATTTAAATGTATGTATCCAGAGAAATAATCAAGGTGGGCTAATCTCTATGTTAGCATTCCACGATTTAGATTTCTTACCTGTTGTTGTGTATGCAATATAAGGATTTATTTGTTACAACTATAATCTACCATGTAAAAAAAATGTCAACTTGAGTTACTATTTAATTGATGAGTAAGGTCGGGGCCGGTTATTTTTTCTTATTTTCCAACAGTACCAGTGGCGTATGAATATTCCAGGCCGGTTCATACCCATCCTGGATGATAAATCCCCTCGAATAGCTACCCAATACCAGGTCAATATCCCCATCTTTGTCATAGTCACCTGCCGCCATACAAATCCATCTACCCTGGTTTACTAACCCCGTAACTGAATGAGGTTCAAATACTAACGATTTTTTTTGTTCCAGATAGACAAATTTCTCCGAAGGGTTATTTTTCAGATCTGCAAAGAAAGCAATCGTAGCCAGATCAATATCCCCATCCTGATCAAAATCAGCAGCTATCACCTTGGTACACCCATTAATGTGGTAGAAGAAATCTGGTTTATCCACATCAAATTTGAAATTTCCCTTATTCAAAAACACATACACCCCATGGTAAGGCTTGAGGATCATAGAGTAATCACCATTGTCTCCAGCCGTGTATATAATGTCCGGCTTGCCATCTTTATTTATATCTGCCAGCTGAAAACTGGTGGACCCATAAACCGGTGGAAAACGAAGGATGTTCTCACTGGTAAATCCCCCCTTTTTATCATTCAGGAATAGCCATATACCTTCATCATCATAAGCATATAACACCATCATGTCAGGATAACCGTCATTGTTGAAATCACCGGTTTCAGCATGGATAGCACCCGGCACCTCCCGTATAGTTTTCCTGTTCTCTTCATTTACCAGATAAAGCCCCCCGAATTTGTGGCCAAACCCAAGGGTGACATAGTCCTTTCCGAATGGCAAAGTTTGAACAGGTCTGGGCAGCCCCATGGCTATCGTATGTACTTCTTTCAATGATGGGGTTATTCTCCAGATCACACCCGCCAACTGATCTACCGCCCTCAAATTCCCAATACAAGTCAAAATACCCGTATCCGCCCCCACCCAGTTTATATCCACTCCTGTTGATTGCAGATCAATTATTTTTCCCGCCTTCAAACTATCCCATTTAAACAGCGATGCCGTCTTCCCATTCTCTGCACTTGAATACACTCCACCCGTAAATGGATCGATCGAAACTAAGGTCGTACTCGCCCTATAAATAGTATCGGTTATTACAGGCGTATGCACGGCAAAAATCGAAGCATCTTCTTTTAAAGACGCAGACCCTGCTTTCAATGAATCAGGCGCTAATTCCCTATAATAACTCACAATCTCATTCCATTCATGGATGGAGATCCCACCTTTCTGCGCATAATACTTATCATCATCCCACACACCAATCCCCAGCTTTGGCGCCATCGCCGGCAATACATGCTTTAACCACGTCCCTTTATCTAACAAGGCTGGTGACACCGCCATGTGACAGCTACTACAATATTTAGTCGCCAATGCCTCACCTTTCGGCCGGCTTTTACAAGAGCAAATGATAACGAGGAATACGAAAGGAATATATCTAACCATAGATTACAAGTTAAAAAAAATTACGAATGGCAGCACCCGGCCGCCATTCGTAATTCAACTGCCCCGGATTAAGAGGCTCCCGTACTGACGGGCTCATTCATCACTCAAATGAGAACTTTAATAATTATTAGTAACCTTGATTTTGCTCCAATGTCTTTGTACCACCTTTTACACTCAGGTCAATCTGACGCTGTGGTATCGGATAATGCTCATTTCTTCCAGCCACAAACTTACCACCTGTAATGTCAGTAGTAATCTTTGACTCATACGCAAAGAACTTCGTCAGCTCTGTAGCCGCAATACCCCAACGAACTAAGTCGAAATACCGCTGTCCTTCCATAGCCAATTCCAGCTTACGCTCAAAGTAGATGGCCTTCAGGGAAAAATCCTTACCACCCGCTGCAAAAGTGCCGGCTGTATAAGTCGATACTACATAATTAGCTGCAGGTGTAGTGGAAAATCCACCCATCGGTGCCGCATCATTTGTGTATTTATACACCGCTGTCGCCGGCTTACCTGCCCTGGTACGTACCTGGTTTACATAAGTCTCTGCAGCTGTGTAGTTACCTAACTGTGCTTCTGCCTCTGCTGCCTGCAACAATACATCTGCATAACGGATCAACACAACATTCAATGCAGATCCCGGCGCCCAGGAGTTCGCATCTTTGTACTTATCCTGGTCATACTGCCAGTACACATTTTTCTTTGGCGCATAAGGCCCTGCATAATCCTGGTCACGTACCCATGAACGGCCCGGGTGATTACCCCAATCCAGGTAAGGAATACCACGACGACCTACCGTCCAGTCCAATCTTGGATCCAGGTTACCGGCATCAGGTGTGAATGGCTCGGTAGACAGGATCTTCATGTCATTCTTCACTGCATGATCATTTGCATCATCCAGGTAAGGTAATCCAGTGGCATCTGTACGATATGAATTCACCAGGTCCTGTGTAGGCTGGTAAAATCCACAACAACCAAACGGACTGTTATAAGGGAAGTTCAGCATCTCACCCTGATTCGCATTCGCAATAGAAAGGGTACCATCATTGGCTGTCATCTGGATCGCGAATACAGACTCCTTGTTATTTTTATTAGCCGGGTCAAAGTTATCTTCAAACCGATCCACCAATCCGTAAGACAAACCATTTGTAGTCTGTCCTTTTACGGTGATGATATCAAAAAGTGCTTTCGCCTCCGACCACTTTGCCTGGTATACATATGTCTTTGCCAGGTAACAGGCAGCTGCCCATTTGTTAGCACGACCTACACTGGTTTGTGTCTCTGGCAGGTTATCGTAGGCATACTGAAAGTCTGCTTCGATTTTAGGCCAGATCTCCACATTATTCGGTTGTTTGTAATCGTCCATGTTCGTTTCATCTACCCAGGGTACTTTGTCATACATCTTCTTCAGCTCAAAGTAATAATGACCACGCAGGAACAAAGTCTGTGCCTTCACACCCACCTTATCGGCATCCGTCATACCTGTAGCATCCGGCAATAATGATAACAATGTATTGGCCCTGGCTATACCTTCGAACAATACCTGCCATTTGGTATTAAAGAAACCATTACTTGGATCAAATACACCTGTGGCAATCTGGCTTACCGGCGGCTGGTCAGTGGCATCACTACCTTTGTGTGCATCGCCGGCAGCTACGCTACCATAGATCCAGTTAGTCGGCGCTGCCTCCCATGGGTTACCGCCATTCAGCGCTGTCGTACCGCTACTTTGCCCATCCAGTGCAGCATATACACCTACGAGCAAAGCCTGAATACCATCTTTATTCTGTACGTCACTACCTGTCAATGCTCCCTGAGGACTACGTTCCAGGAAACTCTTGCTGCACGCATCTACCAGTATGGCAGTAGACATCACTGCCGCTATGACTATATATTTTGACTTAATCATTGTTAGCGATTTTTAACATTTTCAGAATCCAACATTTACACCTATCAGGTACTGACGCTGGTTAGGATAAGCACCTTCATCCAAACCATAGTTGGTAGAACCACCAGAGATCTCAGGATCTATACCTTTATACTTCGTGATCGTGAACAGGTTCGCTGCCTGTACATATACGCGGAAGCGATCTATACCTACCCGCTTCAATGTTGACGCCGGGAAAGTATAACCCAGGCTCATATTCTTCGCTCTGAGGTAAGAACCGTTTTCTACGAGATAAGAGTTAGGTACGTTGTTCGTACTGAAAGAGTTGTCATTTTCCTGAATAGGAGCAGTAGCATTGTGATGATCAGGTCTCCATGAATCATAGAGCGCTGTCTTACTTTTTGCACCTGCAAAGTTAGCATAGTAGTCAGTCCACCAGCGAACCTGGTTCCAGATCTGATTACCTTGTACACCATACAGGAAGATGCTGAAATCAAAGTTTTTATAATCAAGTTCCAGGTTCAGACCATAGCTGAAATCTGGATTAGGATTACCAAGGAATGTTCTGTCTGCTTCAGTGATCTGACCATCATGGTTGATATCCGCATAGCGGAAACGGCCCAGCGCTGCCTGTGATTGGTAGGTAGCACTACTATTGCCGGTTGCTTTCTGTGCTTCCAGGTTAGCAGCTGTGATCTCATCCTGTTCATTCCAGAAACCGATTGTCTTATAACCAAAGAAACTGGATACCGGCTGTCCTACTGCGTTACGAATGATGAAGCTACCATTGAAACGACGTGACTCCTGGTCAAAATAAGGCGCATCATAAGAAATAGCTACAATCTTGTTCTTGAAAGTAGTGAACGTAGCATTTGCTTTGAACGTGAGTTCTTTCGTCAGGTGTATACCAGTAGCTGTGATGGACAGGTCTATACCATGGTTTTCCATCTGTGCAATATTCACAGTAGGAGGATCTGTACGACCAGCAGTAGCAGAAATTTCAGGCTTGTACAACAGATCTTTTACTTTCTTGTAGTAATAGTCTGCACTCACTTCCACTTTACCTTTGAAGAAGCTCGCATCAATACCTATGTTGGAGTTGATGTTGCTTTCCCATTTCGCATCCGGGTTACCAATGTGTGTTTTGGTAAAACCAGATACCAGCGTGTTGGATGTACCATTCAGGTCATAGAAAGAAGATCCTTTGTTCAAACCATATTGTGTAAAGGCGTTTGAACTTTCCACATTGAGCTGGTTACCCATGATGCCATAGCCACCCCTGATCTTCAGGTCTGATAGCCAGGATACATCTTTCAGGAAAGCCTCCTGAGAAATGCGCCAACCAGCACTTATAGCCGGGAACCAACCATAGCGGTAGTTAGCACCGAACTTACTGGAACCATCACGACGAATAACCGCACCTAACAAATAACGATCGTGGTAACTATAATCCACACGACCGAACAGGGAGAACAACCCATCTGAATAGGTGCCACTGCCAGTTGTCTGCGTACCGGTACCGGTAGAAAGATTGGTGAAGTTAGGATCGAAAATGAAGTAATTCTGTGTAGTCCCGGTAAGCGTGCGACCATGGTTGTCGTAAGCTTCAGAACCAATTAAAGCAGTAATATTATGTCTGCCAAATTTCTGGCGGAAAGTTAGGGTATTGGTCCATGTCCAGTTGTAACCGTTGCTGGAACCTTCGGTATATGAATTCGTTTTGTTGTTTTCCGCATTTTCATATTCCGGATAGGTAAAGGTGTGTGTGCTGGATGAGAAGATTTCACCACCGAATGACGTACGGAGTGTAAATACTTTCAGCACATCTGCTTCCAGGAACATGTTGCCCAACAGGCGTGAGCCCAATCCTTTGTTATTACGGATACGATCCTGGATCGCAACAGGGTTACGCGCATTACCCAGCTGGGCACTGTTGGTACTGAAAGAACCACCATAGTTACCTTTGATATCGTATACCGGAATAATAGGCTGCTCGCGGAAAGCCATACCAATTCCACTACCTTCTGTGAGTGCATCGATCTGTGGATTGTCGATGAGAGAGTATTCAATATTCTCACCTATCCTGATATGCTGACTCACATTGAAGCTACTATTTGAGCGGATCGCATAGCGTTTCAGGTAAGTATTTTTCAGCGTACCTTCCTGGTTAAAATAATAGAAAGAGAGGAAATAACTACCCTGATCGCTGGAGCCACTAACTGAAACGTTGTGACTGGTGATAGGTGCTGGTTTGAAGATCTCATGGAACCAATCAGTACCTTGCTTGTTAGCCTTGGTAATACGATAGAAATTATCCAGGTCTGAAGGGTTTTTATAATTCGGATCTACATTATACAAAGAAGGATTTACACCCGGATCACCTTCTTTCAAACCACCGGGAGCAATGTAATCAGGTAAAACAGGAGTAGCACCCGAGCCATACAGACCATCGTTGTACACAATATTCGGATCCGTATTTTTCAGCGCCATCCATTTCAGGTTAGCCTGCTCCTGTGAATTCAGCAGGTGCCACACATTACCACCTTTAGGTACCTGACGACCATAGTATGCATCGTAAGTCACTCTTACTTTGCCTGGCTTACCTTTTTTTGTGGTGATGATGATCACACCGTTTGCTGCTCTGGCACCATAGATGGAGGCAGAACCTGCATCTTTCAGTACCTGCATGGATTCCACATCATTTGGGTTGATGTCCACAATATTTTGTGTTGGCACACCATCAATTACATAGAGCGGGGTGTTGTTACCAAAAGTATTCACACCACGAATGCGTACCTGTGGCTCTTCACCGGGCTGACCGGAGCCGAGTACCATGATACCTGATACCTGCCCCTGCAACTGGTTGCTCACCTGTGCAGTAGGTTGGCGGGTGATCTGGTCTACATTCACAACAGATACAGCACCTGTCAGATCTTTTTTACGTTGAGTGGCATAACCGGTTACAACAACTTCATCGAGCGAACCGATTTTTTCGGAGAGAATAACGTCGAGTGAGGGGCCATCACCTACAGCTACTTCCTGCGAAGTATAGCCGACGAAAGAGAAAATAAGGACATCACCTTTTTTAGCTTGTAATGTGTAATGTCCACTTGGGTCAGTGGCACCACCTCTGTTTGAACCTTTTACTGCTACAGTAACACCGGGCAAGGGATTGCCGGAGGATTTGTCAGTAACTCTACCAGTTATACGGGTTTGGGCTAGTACGTTACCGGCAAGCAGCAACAAGGCCCAGCACCATATAATGGTGCGGCATACATGTTTCTTCATAACGTGAAACGTTGTTTTTTTAGGTGAATGAATGGCCTGATCCTGGTCCTTTTGTTGAGAAAAAGACACAGCGATAAGAGCCGGTTACAGCATAATCCGGGTAATTAAAGAGGGTTTTGCAATAATGCCAGTCGGAGATACTAATGCTCTTCACACTGCCCGCGAATGCAGTGGGAGGGTGTTACAATTCCGGTCAAGGTTTATTTTTATTGGGTATTTGCTACAGCACTATTTCAGGAGGGCACTTTTGCACAGGCGTACAAACTAGATACTACATACAGCTTGTTCTCATGTCATAACGTTGTTTAGAATAATAATCGTGGATATTAGACTTTGGTTACGCTTACCAAATTAACACATTCATTTGTTTTATGCAAAGATTTTTTTTTGTGCACAAAAATGCCCGCCTGTAAAGCGGACATTTTTCTTTGAAAATGGTTTTCATTCCCCATTGGGGAATTTCCTATTTCATGCATGTTTTATTAAACGTATTTTATACAATTACTCATCATTACAGCGCTTCTTCTATCGTCTTCACAGCACATCCTCTTTCCAGTTCATTGTGCTCCTGCCATTGCTCCTGTTGCTGCCTGATCAGCTTTTCACCCTGCCATGCCTGCACCTTCGCCTCCAGTCTTTTCAGACAAAGCTGTTTGTTCTCCCATTGAGAACGGCTATCCATCGCCAGCACCTGTATACCCGAAGGTATATGTGTACCACGCACCGCAGTTTCCACCTTATTCACATGCTGCCCACCAGGCCCTGATGCTCTGCATGTTTCCATTCTCACATCCGCCATATTGAACTGCAACTGTTTCGCTACATCAAAAAACGCCACCCCCACAAACCAGTTCTTTCGCTTGTGAAACTTTCTATATGGACTACGGGCAATCCACTGTACTGTGCCCGCCCATTCTTTTGATAAGTTGTCAATATCACCACGCACTGACAACAATGTGGATAAGAAGGTGCCTTTCAGATCACCCGGTGTACTATCCAGTAATTCTATTTCAATGCCTCCTTTCCGGCATTGTGCAAATAACCTTTCAGTTACTTTGGCCACCACCCTGCTACATTCCGCAGGCCCTCTGCCAGCCGTTATTTGTATAATAGCTTTGTCCATTACTTATTCTTTATACATTCTTACTATGCGGGGAACGAATCTTCCCTCAATGTTTACTAACTCCCGCTGTGCATCTATCACACGTTCTATGTCTTTGTATGCCAGCGGATTTTCTTCTACGCTCCCACCGATGAGTGTAACATTGGCATCGGCCAACATTTTCTTCAGTGCAGACATAGTTACGTTTTCTTTTGCGCGGGTGCGACTCATGGCCCTGCCTGCACCATGTGAGGCAGAGTACAAAGAAGCCGGTACACCTTTGCCTGATACCAGGTAAGCTGCAGTCGTCATACTACCCGGAATAATACCTAACTCACCTGCATGCGCAGGCGTCGCACCTTTCCGGTGGATGATCGCTTTGCGGCCATCTGCCAACGTATCTTCCCATGCAAAGTTGTGATGGTTCTCAATCGTAGCCAGTGCCTGCAAACCCGTTTCTTTCAGCAGATTTGCATGAATCCTGTCATGACATGCTTTGGCATAATCACCTGCCAGCTGCATACTCATCCAGTACTCCTGTCCTGCCTGTGTGTCGAGATCTAACCACGCCAGTTGTTGTGCCTCCCTGGGCAACTTGCAGGTATCCATCGCGATCTTTGTATAATACTGCGCAATTGCAGCACCTAACCCCCTGCTACCTGAGTGTGATAAGAGTGCGAGATACTCACCTGCTGCAATGCCCAATGCATTGTCTTCATTCAAGGTGATCAGGCCAAATTCCACAAAGTGATTTCCGGTACCTGATGTACCTAACTGCCTGGCTGCTTTTGACTGCAACCTTCTTAACAAATCAGTTTCTTTGAATGTAGAATGATCCAGCACAGCATGTTCCTGCGCTATATCCAATCCACCTTCCAATCCAAAGTGCGTGAAATTTTTCAACGCAGTTTTTAACTGAAAAGAATATCGCTTCAGAAAACTCTCGCCTGTATCTAAGATAGAGAGTGCCATTCTGCACCCGATATCCACACCTACTGCATAAGGGATCACCGCATTGTGCGTAGCGAGCACACCACCAATAGGCAGCCCATAGCCTGTATGTGCATCAGGCATTAAAGCGCCCTGCACAGCAACGGGCAGCGTCATCGCTATCTCCATTTGTCTTTTGGCACCGGCTTCTATTTCTTTGGCGCCATACACTTTTACATCACCTGTTGTTTCCAGGAGGGTATGTGCACGGAAAGGTTTTACTGCTACTTCATCAAGGAAGGTCGCAGCTATTTTTCCCAGTACTTCATCATTACGATAAGTAGTGGGATTGTCTTTAATATCAATCAATAAAGAGATCGCTTCTTCTTTTGTATGATGCTTAAAGTGTTTAGAAAATATATTAATCACAAGGCTCCGGGCACGATCGTCTGTATAGCCGATCCTGCTGAGCTCTTTTGCTTTTAAATTGCTCATAAGAATGCTTCGTGCGGGCATAGCAATGCCGCAACTAAATTTTTAATCAGGAAAAATTAATTGGAAACGGGGTGTCCTGCCGGACTATGCGGCAAGATCGATGGGTGATATGTGGGTACGGTTCAGCATGATTCCTTGTGTTTTAAAAAGTGATGAAATAAGGAATTCGGGGCAAAGGTATATTTTTTTTATATATTGGTGAAATATTCTACAACATCAGGTCTCTTTATGAAATTATTCAACATTATATGGTGCATCCTCTTCATCATTTTCGCAGGATTGCAATACAATGATCCGGATCCATATATCTGGATGCCTATCTATTTGTACGGAGCTGCATGCTGTGCACTGGCAGCCATGGGCAAATTTTATAAAAAAGCATATGTAGCAGGTAGTCTGGTATATCTGTGTTATGCAGTCTATAAATTCTTTGATCAGAATGGTGTATGGGATTGGGCGACCAAACATCATGGGGAGAACATTGCAGAGACCATGAAAGCCTCGCAGCCATGGATTGAAGAAACCAGGGAGTTCTTTGGCCTGTTCATCCTGATCGCTGTTTTGATGATCAATTATATTTATGCCGGACGTAAAAAAGCAGGGAAATAAGGGGAATAATCTTTATCTTCAGTAGGATTAAGTTTTGTTTTCCTGATAACCCACATCCTACTCATGAGAAGATTGATCCCAAAACACCTGCACTCCTCGTAATATATGTCCGGTTTTTCCATTTTGCCTGTTCGTTATTCTAAAATCGTGGCCGCTGCTGAGTCTATTACCTGGCCTGTTACAGGTCTTAGCGAGAGTTCCTTAGGTATGGTTGATTATTGTATCATCGCCCACGATCATATTCCTGTTTCAATTCAGTTTAATCTGGGTGCTGCTGTGTATGGGCCTTATTATTTCAGTGATGAAGGGGAGAGTGAATTTGTGGCTGTTGGAATGAAGGCGGAGCTTGATATATCAGGCGTGATCCTGAGAATCGGCGAGTGGTATACGATTGAGATTGTAAGTATTTATGCTTAAAAGAAAACGGCCTGCGGTGATCACCGCAGGCCGTTGCATTTATTTCGATAATAATTGCAATTTATTTTGATAACAATTCAAATCTACTCATCCCCAACGATGTCTTCTCCCCTGCATCTGCTGCCGTAATCTTTATATACAGATTATGCGGCTTACCATCTGCCACCGGTGCAAAGTTGATCGTAGCTGTATTGGGTACTTTTACTTTAGCTCCCGGCCCTATTACCACCTCGCCTAACTTAGTACCACTCTCTTTATCCAGGAACAACTGCACATTATATCCATACTGCAAAGACTCCTGTGAATAATAGCTGATACCCACACCCGTCACGCCTGTCAGATCCAGGTTATTATAACTTACCCAGCTGTTCGCAGTAGGGATCAGGAACTTGATGTCATTTGCTTCAAACGTAGTTACACCAAAAGACTGATCATAATTAGCCGCTACCAGTTTAGGGCTCTTCAGCATTGCTGTAGCCGTACCCGTTAGCGGACGAATATTCGGACCTCCCTGATCTGTATAACTGGCTATCAGGTACAACACACCATTATCTTTCTCCGGCTTACCTGCTGTTGGAGACACTGTTCCTTTCTGTGGCAACGAAGCAGGTGCTTTGTTATCTCCACTCTGCGACATCACATAATCTGCCAGTTGATGTGCTTCTCCTGATGTGAGGGTAGGATGCGCTGACATCGCTGTTTCGCCCCATACGCCACCACCACCCTGGATGATCTTATTCGCCAGATAATCTTTCGCATTCGGATCATCTTTATATTTCTCCGCTACCTGTTTAAAGGAAGGACCGATCGATTTTTCATCCAGCTTATGACAGGTCTTACAATCACCTGATTCAAACAGGTTCTTACCTGCTATCACCCCTGTGATGATCTGATGCCCCTGCTGGGGAATCGCCGCCTGATCGCTACCTTCCATGTATTCTGCACGGATGTACATGTTCTCAGGTTTTATATTGTTAGCATCTTCCTTGTCACTTACCTGTACATCATAAGCTACCTGTTTGCCTGGGAAGTAGAAAGTTTTATTACCCGTGATATTGATCTTTACTTCCGGTGTTTCATTACCTGCGTACAACGCAATGCCTTCACTGCGGGTACTGGTGCCTTTATCATCCAGCACTTCTACTGATACTGCATATTCACCAGCTACTGCATACGTTACTTCTGTCTCCGGTTCTTTCGTTTCTTTCTTATTTCCATTACCCAGGTACCAGATGTAAGTAAGCGGATCATGGTCAGGATCTGATGATCCTTTTGCACTCAGTTTCACTTTGAATGGTAAACCACCAGATAGTTTGTCTGCCTGGATCTTCGCTATTGGCGCACGGTTGCCACCATTAAAGTCAATTCTTGACAACCCTGCATCTTTGTTCTTACTAAACCAGCCATTCCCATATTCCAGTACATACAGTCTGCCATCAGGTCCCATTTCCATATCAATGATCGCATTGAATTTGGTATGCGGCATGAATGGTTCTGTCTTGGAGAGGTTTCCATCTTTATCAAAAGTTACCGCTTTGATCCAGCCTCTCACCCAATCGTAAATAAAGAACTTACCACTGTAGTAATCAGGGAAACGTGTTTCCTGGGGGTAATACTCATTGTAAAACACAGGGCCTGCCATGGCATTACGACCACCACTACCCATTGATGGAAAGTCAGGCGATTTATCGTACGGATACCAGATCATCGCTGGTGTAGCAGGTGGTAGATCTCTGATACCGGTATTATTACGTGAATCATTCACAGGTTTTGCAGGATCAAATGCAGCACCGGCTTTTCCTGTTTCGTAATCGTAACGATGGTAAGCATAGTTGTTACCCACGAACATCGGATAACCATAGTTACCCGGCTTCTTCGCCTGGTTAATTTCATCATACCCTCTTGGACCACGCTCCGGATCATCATTGTTTGCATCAGGGCCTACTTCACCCCAATACACATACCCCGTTTTACGGTCCACAGAAATACGGTAAGGGTTACGGGTACCCATTGCATAAATTTCAGGACGGGTCTTTGGTGTTCCCTTCTTAAAGAGGTTCCCCTCAGGAATGGAATAAGTACCATCCGGATTGATCTTCAAACGAAGGATCTTTCCTCTCAGATCATTTGTATTGGCGGATGTACGACGACCATCATAATTCAGGTGACCCGGACGATCATCCAACGGCGCATATCCTTTTGATACATATTGCTGGCCTGGTTCATCGAACGGTGTGGAGTTATCACCTGTGGACAGGTACAATAAATGATCAGGGCCAAAGGCGATAGAACCACCTGTATGACAACAGATATTACGCTGTGAATATAGCTGCAACACTATCTTCTCCGAAGCCGAATCGATCTGACCGTTTTCAAATGTAAAACGGCTCAACCTATTCACTGAGGTATCAACAGGAGAGTAATAAATATATACATAATGGTTAGTAGCAAAATCAGGATCTGCACTGATACCCAGTACACCTTCTTCTGCGTTCACATTCGGTACTTCTGTTTTGTAGTACACCCTTAAATAACCAGCCTGCGTCAGCTTATGCGCCTGCTGATCAAAGTACATGATCTCACCTCTGCGCTGTGCAATGAGGATATTGAGATCAGGCAGAATAGTCATCTCAGTAGGTTCGAAGAACTCACCGGATACAAGGGTATTCTTGGTAAAGCGATCTTCAGCCGGCACTCTCAGGGTAGTGGCCACATTATAATCCAGCACCTGGTTTTTACCAATGGCATATTTAATACCGCTCAATAACAATTTCAGCACATTCTCTTCTTTATAAGCAGCGTCTGTATGACCGAGTTCTGTGTAGAACGCACGGCCACCATCATAATCGTGGAACCAGCTTATAGGATGATTGTCTCCATTCTTCCCGCCTTCATACGTCTTCTCATCCACCGTCATAATAACTTTGATATTGGGACTGATCTTTTTGAAGTTATACCATTCGTCTTCGTGTTCCCATTTATCGGGCAACTGACCAAAGGACTTATCTTTTACAATCAGTGTCGCTTTGTGTGTACCAGCAGGATGACTGTCAAAGTAAGCACCCGCCAGTCCTCCATACCAACCCCACTCATATTCAGTATCCGTGGCAGCATGTACACCTACATACCCCCCACCGGATTGAATATATCTTTCAAAATCTGCTTCCTGGTAATTGTTCAGTACATCGCCGGTAGTGTTCAGGAAGATGACAGCAGCATATTTCTGCAAAGTATCTTCTACGAACATTTCGGCATTAGTAGTAGTGTCTACATCGAATCCATTTTCTTTTCCCAGTTTTTCAATCGCCGCAATACCAGCAGGAATAGAGGCGTGGTGGAATCCGGCAGTTTTCGAGAATACCAGTACCCTGGGATTACCGGGTCTGATCTTTGACTGGCAACCGGAAAGGATAATTCCGCAAAGCGCAGCCAGGTAAATAGCATACCTCAATCGCATGATAGTTGTTTTCGTGAAAAAGCCCCCATTTCCAGGGGGCTTTCTATATGATTAGTAAAAGGTTCCTGCTGTGCTGGCGGTAGCTGCTTTCAAGCCCATCACATATCTGAGTCCACCCAGTACATGCCGCATGTACGTCTTATCGCTATACGAGTCTTTGGTATGCCCCAGCTCTGTATAAAAAGCTCTGCCTCCATCGAAGTCATGATACCATGCCATGGGGTGGTTATCGCCGTTCTTACCACCTTCATAACTGCTCTCATCTATTTTGATGAGCACATGTACATCGGGGTTCAGGTCTTTGAAATTGTACCACTCATCCCATCTGGACCATTTATCGCCCAGGTGACGGGTGGCATCGTTATTCTTGTCTACTACCTGCAGGGTAGCCTGCTGTTGTGCCGGATGGCTGGTGAACCAGGCCCCTACCAGCTTATTGTACCATGGCCAGTCATACTCCGTATCAGTTGCAGCATGAATACCCATGAAACCACCGCCTTTGTGAATATACTTTTCCATAGCAGCCTGTTGTTTGTCGTCCAGGACATTGCCTGTCGTATTTAAAAACAACACCGCCGCATACTTCTTTAGATTCTTGTATTCAAATGCACTGGCGTCTTCCGTGGTGTCCACATCAAATCCATTTTCCTGGCCCAGCTTGATGAAAGCTACTTTAGCAACAGGAATACAATCATGACGAAAGCCCATCGTTTTAGAAAAAACCAGCAGGCGTGGACGATCCGCGGCTATCAACCGGGCCATGGGATACAACATCAACAGTGCGGTGGCACATACAATGCCAACAAACAGCTTTTTCATATTCATTAGAGTGTTTTGATCTTGAGACTGCGGTAGCTCACTACATTGCCATGATCCTGCAGGGCGATGTGACCTTTCGCATATTTCATAAAACCTTCCCAGGTTTTAAACTTACTATTCGCTAACAGCTCCTTCCATTCATCGCTGCCAATAGTGGTTTCAATGGTTTTGGTGCCATTGAGCCAGAAGGTGAGATGACCGTCCTTTTTCAGGATGCGTGCTTTGTTCCACTCTCCTACTGGTTTTGCGGCGTCCTTTGTTGATTTTTTCAAATCATACAGATCGCCGGAATTATGTTTAGGATATTTTCCATCCGGATGACGGGCATCGTCCAGCACCTGCATTTCAGCACCTGTCAGATAAGTAGCACCGTATTTTGGATCTTCATGAACGCTGAAGATCAGGCCACTGTTGCCACCTTCAGAGATCTTCCATTCGTAGGTAAAATCGTAGTTTTCATATTCATCGTTAGTAACGAGGTCGCCACCACCTTTCTTCACAGCAGTATCGAGTACAAATGCGCCATCAGTTACCTTCCACCTGTCAGTAGCAGTGGATTGCAGATAAGAGTGCCAGCCTGTAGTCGTTTTGCCATCAAATAATAATTTCCAGCCGTCCTTTTGTTCTTTTGCAGTTAAAGTGTTGGGTTGTTGCGCGAAAACAGCGGCCGACGAGAGACTGAGCGCCAAAACGGGAATGAGCAATTTCATATGATTAATGGATTTGTTTGGGTTTGGAATTTTAGCAAAGCGGATTACGAAAGAATCAATATACGTGCTATACAATGGTTCCGCAGTTCACCCACAGAATGACATAGTTGAGACCCGTAAATTATTGCATCCATAATCCGCTACGGATAATTATTTGACTACTTTAAAGCCAGAATGTATTTCACCATTTCTTTGGCGTCGTCTTTCGATACATTAGGGTGTGCCTGCATAGGAATTTCGCCCCAATGACCACTACCACCAGAGATGATTTTGTCAGCCAGCATTTCGATGTTTGCCTCAGAGGCTTCATATTTGGCAGCTACTTCTTTGTAAGCAGGGCCTACCACTTTCATATCTACTTTGTGGCATGTCAGACAGTCCGACTGTGCAATCAGACCCGCGCCTTTCGAAGCTGCTGCTTCCGCCGCACCTTGCTTTACCATTGAGTTATCAACAGGCGCTTCGCTGCTGCTTGTTGATGTGTCTTTCTTTTCGCTGCTGTTACCGCTGCCACCACATGAGGCTAAGAAAAATGCACTTAATACGAATGGTGCCAGATAACGCATTCTCATTTTAGATTCCATTTTATAAGTCCTATTTCAGATTATGACAAATACAGATTGTGTAATATAAGCAACCTTATAATTTAAATACGATAATTATGATGAAAAGCACCTTATTCCAGACCGAGTACCTTTCTGTTCAGACTTTCGTCCGCGCCTGCACTGGCAAAATCGTCGAACGCCTTTTCTGTCACACGAATAATATGATCTTTGATGAACGGTGCACCTTCTTTCGCACCTTCTTCCGGATGCTTCAGGCAGCACTCCCATTCCATCACCGCCCAACCTGAAAAATCATATTGCGTGAGCTTACTAAACACGGCTTTAAAATCAACCTGGCCATCACCCAGAGAACGGAATCTACCCGGACGATCTACCCAACCCTGGTAACCGCCATATACACCGGAACGGCCGGTAGGATTGAATTCTGCATCTTTTACATGGAACATTTTGATCTTCTCATGATAGATGTCGATATATTCCAGGTAGTCAAGACATTGTAATACAAAATGACTTGGATCGTACAGCAGGCAGGCACGTTTATGATTGCCGGTCGCTTCCAGGAAACGTTCGTAAGTAGCGCCATCATGCAGATCTTCACCCGGGTGAATTTCATAACAGAGGTCTACACCATTCTCTTCAAATTCATTGAGGATCGGCAACCAACGGTTCGCCAGTTCTTTAAACCCGGTTTCTACAAGTCCAGCAGGGCGCTGTGGCCATGGATACACTGTATGCCAGAGCAATGCACCACTGAAAGTAGCATGCGCATCGAGGCCCAGGTTACGACTTGCTTTTGCAGCATATTTCAGTTGCTGCACCGCCCATTCGGTACGTGCAGCAGGTTTACCTCTTTTATCAGCAGGCGCAAATGCATCGAACAGATCGCTGAATGCAGGATGCACAGCTACCAGTTGTCCCTGCAGGTGAGTGGAGAGTTCAGTGATTTCCAAACCGGTGGATTGCACTAATCCTTTGATATCATCAGCATAAGTTTTGCTTTCAGCAGCCTTTTGCAGATCGAAGATATTTGGATCGGAAGTAGGGATCTGCACGCCTTTAAAACCTAAGCCTGCCGCCCATTTACAGATGCTCTCCAATGAATTGAAAGGGGCAGTGTCACCCAGGAACTGCGCCAGAAATATACCGGGTCCTTTGATAGTTTTCATAATAGATCAGATTTCAAATTTTGTCCATTTTTCGTTGCTCTGTCCTGATTTCACGACGTTCTCAATGAAGGCCATGCCTCTTACGCCATCATCCACACCCGGGAAATCGAGTGCTTCAGGGGCAGGTGTTTCACCATTTAATTTAGCCTGCAGCGTGAGTGCGAAGTTGCGATACAGGTTGCCAAAGGCTTCGAGATAACCTTCCGGATGGCCGCCGGGAGTGCGGGTATTGTGGATGGCATAACTACTTTGCAGGACACCATAGTTATTACCGGCGCGATAAATTTCAGTAGGTTTATCCAGCCATTTTACCAGCAGGGTATTGGGTTCCATCTGTGACCATTCGATGCCGCCTTTTTCACCATATACCCGGATGGTGAGATTGTTTTCTTCACCAGCCGCTACCTGAGAGGCAATGAGCACACCAGAAGCACCATTATCGAATTTCAGCAGCACACCACCGTCGTCATCCAGTGCACGACCGGGAACTACGATATTGAGATCTGCACACAGTTTGTCTATTTTCAACCCACTGATATACTCGGCCAGATTGGCAGCGTGGGTACCGATATCGCCCATACAACCTGCTTTACCAGAGCGGCTGGGGTCTGTACGCCAGGCAGCGCCTTTACTATCTTTTTCAGAGAAAGTGCTGAGCCAACCCTGTGGATATTCAACATAGACCTTTCTGATCTTGCCAAATACACCGTTTTTCACCATTTGCTTCGCCTGCTTTACCATTGGGTAACCAGTATAAGTGTGGGTGAGTAGTAGGGAGAGGCCGGTAGCTTCCACCTTTGCTTTCAGTTGTTTGGCTTCTTCGAGGGTAAATGTGATGGGTTTGTCGATGGCTACATGGAAACCTTTTTCCAGCGCGAGCATAGCTGGTTCAAAGTGCACGTGATTGGGCGTAACAATGGCAATAAAATCCAGTTTTTCATCAGCCGGTTTGTTCGCTTCTGCCTCCAGCATCGTCTTATAGTCAGGATAGGTCCTGTCAGGGTGGAGGAACAACATTTCGCCAGAGGCTTTAGAAAGCTCCGGGTCAGAGCTGAAAGCACCTGCTTTCAATTCAATCAGTCCATCCATGTTCGCTGCAATTCTATGAATAGCACCGATGAAGGCATTCTTACCGCCCCCAATCATTCCCATTCTTAACTTACGGTTCATTGGCAAATACTTTTTGTTCTTTATGATAGGTTTTGTTTTTCTCTTCCCGCAGCATGAAACGGGGGATTTGTGCACGTGATATTATCTCATAACGTCGTTGCTTCACAGCTTTTAAATGTAGAAAACTCCGGGGAAATTTCTATATGAAATTTCTTAATCGCCTGAAATAGGAGAATTTTTATTGACTCAATAGTCTACTTGTATTATAAAAGTATTATAGTAAAAATGAAAGAAAAATATGAGCAGGAAGTATAGAATTAATTAACAAACAAATGTTTATATAAAAATAAAGAGCCTGATAAGACTATCCGGCTCTTGTTTTACTATCCTATGAAAACCCTAATAATGTAAAGGTAGACTGTTGTAACAAATGAAGGTGTTAAACGGTCGTTAATAATATCTTTTTTTTAAAGTGTACTTTTTACGGCTTATCCTAATTGAAACCAGAACGATATAGATGAAGGAATTGATTATATGGTGGTATAAAATATGTTTTTGAGTACAGCAACCAGGTCAATTATTTGCTTAAAACATTGATTATCAATCATTTTAATAATGCAATTTCGATCCAGGGTTGTCTGGTTATACTCATTTTTGTACATTGAGAACTATTATAATAATACCTATGAGCAAGGTTCTTTTATCCTTTGCGGCTGTCACCCTCCTTTTTTCCTGCACCAACTTTGGGAAAGAGGTACCTATCAGTGAACAGGATCGTGTTTTGGCGGATTCCCTGCATTTTGACCGGAGCGCTATTTCCGCCATCCGGACACTCACTACGGTACCATTACATTCCCTTGGAGAAGATGCAGGGATAGAGTTTGAGTATAACCCAAAGCCAGAGAAGTACGAGCAGATCCGCAAAAAACTAAGGTCTGCCGGTTATCTTCTCTTTAAATCTGAAGAAAATTATGGGAACCTTCCTGATCAATATGCCGTGATCAAATCCAATGATCAGTTTGACATTATCCGGTTAAAATCCACGGCTGCTCCTAATTATGACATCTCCAATGACAGCTTATTGTTCAGACTGCACGACTGGCATAACCGATACTCCCTGGAGATTCTTGGCGCAGGCAACGACTGGTTTGAAGCCAGAATAGAGCATATTCCACCCGCAGACCTCGAAGCCTTTGCCAGGGAAATACATAATTTTTGCCCGGATATAGCAGAGGAAGGGATTGGAAACGTGGAAGATCTCGTCCAGGAGCTGAAAGACACAAAGACTTTGTACCTCTGGTGGGATTAAAATTTATTTTTTCTGGTTTAACTGTCATCCTACGGCATTACAGCTTCACTATGTGCAAATAATTCCTAATTTTACGGGCCTTGCGCGAAACCCGGATAGCTGACACCTTGTCACCGGTTGCTTTCCAAGCATAATATTTGGGTAAGGAAACAGAAATGGAACATAGGTATCCTATGGCCCTACAACTATTTTAACAATCATTCGTAATAAACTAGACATGTTAGGTTTTTTAACAAAACTTTTTGGCGGGCATAAATCGGAGAGAGACATCAACACGATCATGCCTTTAGTGAAAAGGATCAACGAGGAGTATGAAAAACTGCAATCCCTGCCTGTAGACCAGCTGCGTAACAAAACGCAGGATTTTCGCCAACGGATCAAAGCCCATTTGTCGAAGATTGACGGAGTAATTGCCGAGAAACAGACTGAGGCTGAACAGACTGAAGAAGTAACCGCTAAGGATACCATCTATCAGGAAGTGGATAAGCTGAAGAAAGACAGAGATAAACAAATCGAAGAAATACTGAAGGAAATTTTGCCTGAAGCATTTGCGGTGGTAAAAGCAACTGCATATCTCTTCACCAACAATCCTACTATTACTGCTACCGCCACTCCGCTGGACCGGGACCTGGCAGTAAGAAAGGATTACCTGACCATTGAAGGTGACAAAGTGACGTGGAAGAATACCTGGACTGCCGCTGGTAGCCAGGTAACCTGGAACATGGTTCATTATGACGTACAGCTCATAGGTGGTATCGTGCTCCATGAAGGTAAGATCTCCGAAATGGCTACGGGTGAAGGTAAAACCCTCGTATCTACCCTGCCTGCTTATCTGAATGCATTGGCTGGCGAAGGTGTTCACATCGTAACGGTGAACGACTACCTCGCTCGTCGTGACTCTGAGTGGAATGGTCCTATCTTCGAATTCCTGGATATCACCGTAGATTGTATCGACAAGCACCAGCCAAACACTGCTGATCGTCGTGCCGCCTACCTGGCTGACCTTACCTATGGTACTAACAACGAATTTGGTTTTGACTACCTGCGTGACAACATGGTGCATACACCAGACGAAATGGTGCAACGTAAGCACCACTTTGCCATGGTGGATGAGGTGGATAGCGTATTGGTGGATGACGCCCGTACCCCACTCATCATCTCTGGTCCGGTTCCCCGTGGTGACGACCAGGAGTTCCATGCACTGAGACCCCGCATCCAACGTCTGATCGATGCACAACGCGCAGCTACTTCCCAGTACCTGCTCGAAGCAAAGAAACTGATTGCTGAAGGTAAAGACGATCCTAAAACAGGTGGTCTGGCCCTGATGCGTGCATGGCGCGGTTTGCCTAAAAGCAGCTCGCTGATCAAATATCTGAGCGAACCAGGTATCAAAGTATTATTACAGAAAGCTGAAAACTACTACATCGCCGACCAACAGCGCGAAATGCCGAAGGTAGATGAAGAACTGTACTTCAGCATCGACGAAAAGAACAACACTGTAGATCTGACAGATAAAGGTATTCACCTGATCACTCAATCCGGTGAAGATCCAAACTTCTTCATCATGCCCGATGTCGGCTCTGAGATCGCTGATCTCGAAAAGCTGGAACTGACAGCTGATGAGAAATTACATCGTAAAGAAGCCCTGCTGCAGGACTTCGCACAGAAATCTGATCGTATCCACTCCGTACAGCAATTACTGAAAGCATACACCCTCTTCGATAAAGATGTGGAGTATGTAGTAATGGATGGAAAAGTGAAGATCGTAGATGAACAAACAGGTCGTATCCTGGATGGCCGCCGTTATTCTGACGGTCTGCACCAGGCAATCGAAGCGAAAGAAAACGTAAAAGTGGAAGCTGCTACGCAAACATTCGCTACCGTTACCCTGCAGAACTACTTCCGTATGTATCACAAACTGGCTGGTATGACCGGTACAGCGGTGACAGAAGCAGGTGAGTTCTGGGAAATCTACAAACTGGATGTTGTTACCATTCCAACTAACCTCCCTATTACCCGTAAGGATAATGAGGATCTGGTATACAAAACCAAACGCGATAAATACAGAGCAGTCATCGAAGAAGTAAAGAAACTGCAGAACGAAGGACGCCCTGTACTGGTAGGTACTACCTCCGTAGAAGTATCCGAGTTACTGAGTAAGATGCTCACCTTCGATAAAGTGCCACACAATGTATTGAACGCAAAACAACACGCCCGTGAAGCACAAATCGTAGCAGAAGCTGGTCTGAAAGGTGCTGTGACCATCGCTACCAACATGGCAGGTCGTGGTACGGATATCAAGCTCGGCCCCGGTGTGAAAGATGCAGGTGGTCTGGCTATCATCGGTACTGAACGCCATGAAAGCCGTCGTGTAGACCGTCAGTTACGTGGTCGTGCCGGTCGTCAGGGAGATCCGGGTACTTCACAGTTCTTTGTATCTCTGGAAGATGACCTGATGCGTATGTTCGGTTCTGACCGTATCGCTGGTCTGATGGACCGTATGGGTTATAAAGAAGGCGAAGTGATTCAGCATAGCATGATCACCCGTTCTATCGAAAGAGCACAGAAAAAAGTAGAAGAAAATAACTTCGGTATCCGTAAGCGTCTGTTGGAATATGATGACGTGATGAACAAACAACGTACTGTGATCTATGCGAAGCGTAATCACGCCTTGTTTGGTGAGCGTCTGGCTATCGATGTAGACAATGCATTCTATGATGTAGCTGAAAACCTTGCAACGACTCATAAAGATACCGGCGACCTGGAAGCACTGAAACTGGATATCATCCTCAACTTCGCGATCGATATCGATGTAACGCAGGAAGAGCTGACGAAAGGTGATGTAAACCAACTGGCATCTAAACTGTACCACGCTGCGAAAGAAAACTACCAGCGCAAAGTACAGGAGATCGCACAGAATACACTGCCTGTGATCAAACAGATCCATGAAGAACAGGGCCACCATGTTGAGAATATCTCCATTCCATTTACTGATTTCGTGAAGAGAGGTGTGAATGTAATGGCGAACCTGCAGAAGGTCGTAGATACCAATGGGTATGAAACGATCAACTCACTGGAACGTAACATCACCCTGTCATTGATCGATGATGCCTGGAAAGAGCACCTGCGTGCGATGGATGACCTGAAACAATCCGTACAGAGTGCAGTGTGGGAACAGAAAGATCCACTGTTGATTTATAAGTTCGAAGCGTTTAACCTGTTTAAAGAGGTGACTGCTGAGACAAGTAAAGAGATTGTATCTTTCCTTTGTAAATGCGGTATTCCTGTGCAGGATGATGGTGGTCGTGCACAACAGCAACAGCGCCAGCAGGCACCTCCGCCAATCAGGGAGGCACGTGAGCAGAAGACTGATATGAGTAAGCTGAAGGCGACACATCAGGATTTTGAAACTACCAATGGTCATGAGGCGCAGGAGTATGCTACGAATGCAGAGCCGATGAAACAGGATCCTGTGAAGGTGGGACCTAAGGTGGGAAGGAATGATCCTTGTCCTTGTGGAAGTGGTAAGAAGTTTAAGCAATGTCATGGGAAGGATTTGTAGTCCTTGCCGGATGAAAATAGTAAAGGGTGTCTCAGCTGAGGCACCCTTTGTTTTTTATATACAAAGGATTACGCAGCTAGAATAGAGGAGGGTTTGAGGCGGGGACGGAAGAAGGCGAGGATACTATTTGGGTTACGAACGCAGATCTGGATATGGTTCTTGAGTTTTATAGCAGCACCGGGAAAAGCAGGAGCACCTTCAAGAAAAGCACAGCGAACGGTGTCGTAAGTGTCTCTTGTTACAAATCCATATTTCCGGCGTTCTATCTCCTGTTCAATACTCATTTCTCTGTGCATTTGTTCAATTACTGCACAATCTAATTTTCGAAGCAGTTTATCCTTATGTGGATCAGATTTAACGTCTTCATTATGTGGCATATTATCTAATCTTTTACTCAAATTCACATAATACGCTGCTAATTGCTCCGTATATTTTGAATTCAGAAAATCACAACAATTGCCTGGATGAATAAGTGCACCTAACACTGCCGCTTTTCTGATTTTTCCTTGCTTTTGTTTTTCAAGCGCCCACTGACCGGCTCTTTCTAAATTATTCTCCCAGAAATACATACCATTCCCTAACCAATCATAGGAATTTTTATTAAAATGGAACTCTCTGGGATCATTCACCAATCGCTGGCAGGTTTCCTCATCGCATCCATGGAAACCCAGAATTAAATGATGCCTGTTATCATACATAAAAACACTGATTTAATTGATCCCATTTTAAATATTGAAAATCTTCATACTCAGGCGTGTACTGCCCGTTTTCATCACAGATACCCATCTCCATCAGGTAACGGATATTTTCCTCCCGGGTGGCCTTCTTAGCTCTTTCCAATGCATTTCTTGCCGTCTCCCGGGCTTTTTCCAATTGGTACTCTTGCGAAAAAATGTTAATCATACTTTCTGTTTTAATAATGAACAATAATTTACCCCACAAATTTACCCCCTTCCCCTCTCCCAGCCTAGCTTTCCACGATCCATTTTTGTTCATTCTGCATAAACCTTTTCTCACCTTAACCATTCCCGTTCATTCCTGACAATCCTACAATTTTCCCTACCTTCGCACCCGAAAACCACTCGCTATGCAGCTGAACAAATACATCGACCACACGGTCCTTAAACCTACCACCACCCTCGAAGACATCAAAAACCTCTGCATGGAAGCCGTTGAATACGACTTCGCCGCAGTATGCGTCCCTCCCCCCTTCGTAAAACTTGCCAAAACCTTCACCAGCAGCACCACCACCAAAGTAGCCACCGTGATCGGCTTCCCCTTCGGCTACTCGGCCATCGAAGCCAAACTCGCCGAACTCGTCCTCGCCATCGTTGACGGCGCCGACGAAATCGACATGGTCGCCAACCTCCTCGCCATCCGTAACAAAGACTGGGACTATATCGAAAAAGAAATCAACAACATCATGGCAGTCATCCGCAGCCAACAACATAAAGTCATCCTGAAAGTCATCATAGAAAGTGGCATATTATTGGAAGAAGAGATCATAAAATGCTGTGAGATCTATGCGAAATACGGCGTTGACTATGTCAAAACATCCACCGGATACGCCGAAAAAGGCGCCTCCGTCGAAGCCGTACAACTGATGCGGGCACATCTGCCACAAAATATTCAGATAAAAGCTTCAGGTGGAGTTCGTACATTTGCCTTCGCCCAGGAGCTCATCGCTGCCGGCGCCACCAGATTGGGTACTTCCAGCGGCGTGGCTCTCATGAAAGAGGCTAAAGGGGAGGCGACTACCGGCACCACCGGTGCTTATTAACCATACCCCAATCCTCTAAACGACTGAACATGAAACACATAATCATATTATTATCCGGGTTACTGATCGGAACCCTCGCTTCCGCTCAGGACAATACCCTCACCGCTGCCAATACCGGCGGCGTGAAAGTGGTAAAAGACAGCCGGCTCGACCTGCTGATCAAAAAACAGATCTATATCAATACCCTCGCTATCCGTAACCAACCAGGTTTCAGGGTACAGGTCATCTCTACCAACAAGAGAAACGAAGCGACCGAGATAAAAGCGAAGGTGATGCAACTCTACCCTGATTACCGTACTTACCTGGACTACCAGGCACCTTACTTCAAAGTACGCATAGGTGATTTCAAAAACAGGGATGAAGCTGCGGACCTGAGAGATAAATTGTCATCCAGCTTCACAGGCGGTGTATTCGTAGTGCCTGCCACCATTAATCTACAACCAGAGAAAGAGGCAGGGAATGAAGAATCGTATTAAGGAACTCGCGCACCAATACGCGCCTGAGTTCATTGCTATCAGAAGACATATTCACGCTCATCCCGAACTGTCCTTCCAGGAATTTGAAACGTCAAAGTACATTCAGCAACAACTGGATGCATTCGGTGTGAAATATACTGCCGGTATAGCCGGTACCGGTATCGTGGCCATCATCGAAGGGAAAAACCCTTCCAAAAAGACCATCGCACTCCGTGCCGATATCGATGCCCTCCCCATCAAAGAAGCGAACGATGTACCTTATAAGTCATTGAACTCCGGTATCATGCATGCCTGTGGTCATGATGTACATACTACCTGCGTGCTCGGTGCTACCCGCATCCTGCAGGAGCTGAAAGATGAGTTTGAAGGCACCATCAAAATCCTGTTCCAGCCTGGTGAAGAAAAACACCCGGGTGGCGCAAGTCTCATGATCAAAGATGGCGCACTGGAAAACCCACGTCCCGATGCCATCATCGGTATGCACGTACAACCTTCTATGGAAGCTGGTTTACTGGGTTTCCGTGCAGGTCAGTATATGGCCAGTGCCGATGAGATCTATATCACTATCAAAGGCAAAGGCGGTCACGCGGCCCAACCTCACCTGACTACTGATACCATTCTCGTGGCATCACATCTCGTTGTAAGCTTACAACAGGTGATCAGCCGGAACAATAATCCTTTCTCTCCTTCCGTACTCAGTATCTGTGCATTCAATGGTGGATATACGACCAACGTGATCCCCAGCGAAGTAAAACTGATGGGTACATTCAGAGCGATGGACGAAACCTGGCGCTTTAAAGCCCATGAGATCATCAAAAAACAGGCGACTGAACTGGCCCATGCCATGGGTGCAGAGATTGAAATTGATATACTGGTAGGTTATCCCTGCCTGTATAACAATGAGGAAGTAACCAGCCGCGCCAGAACAAAGGCGGAAGAGTATCTCGGACAGGAAAATGTACAGGATACCGAAGTGAGAATGGGTGCTGAAGACTTCGCATTTTATAGCCAGATTATTCCCGCCTGCTTCTTTAGATTGGGTACAGGAAATGTGGCAAAAGGTATCACATCAGGTGTACATACACCTACATTTGATATCGATGAACGTGCGATTGAAACCGGCATCGGTGCTATGGCTTATCTTGCTACGCAGCTATAAAAGAGGATCTATCTCACTACACAAATCCAAAGCTGCACAAATCTAAAATTGGCCTACTTAGCCACACAGATCTAAAAATATAGAGAGCCCGCTCAATAGCGGGCTCTTTTTACATAGTTTTGCTTATATCAAAATCGATTATTAAATCTTAATTTTTTCAAACTTCACTCACCTCTAATTCCCTTAATCTTCGCCAACACTCTAATTTCTTTTACACTCTAATTCCTCTTAAACTGCGTTAGCTGTGACAACCCAATCTCATCCAATCTCAATGCCCGCATACTATCCGCTTTAACACTGAAATTCCTCACAGTCACATCCTGCAGTTCAACACTCCCATACCAACCCAACTGCACATTCATCGTATCAAAATTGCCCAGTTCACGCGTCAATATTTTATTATTTTTCCCTCCTTTATAGGTGAAATTTTCAATTTCCAACCCCGACATTTCCACATAACAATCATCCAATCCCGTTACTTCCAGTAATGGCTGTTTTAAAGTGACAATTTCCACATGCAAACTGTCTTTTGCTAACCTGATATATGTAACAGCCTTACAATACACTGAGATCCCATTCCCCTCACCTGGCAGGATGTATAAAGTATCTCCTACCTGTTTATAATAGTTTGAAGGCACTTCACTCTCCCCTCCCAAATTCCCTATACGATTTTCTGTATCATACATGATCCGTACATTATCTTCATTGATCACAATCGCCTTGAACGGACGTAAAACAGTCATCTTTGCTACCTCGACATTATCTCCCTTTTTCGGGAATCTTAAAACCGTTCCATCCCCATTTATCCCCTTCTTAAAATATGCCCATAATACCACATCTGACGCCAGCACCAACAACAATACGATGCCAACAAAAAAGAGTAACAATTTTATACTGGTCTTCATTTTTGTAAAATTTAATTACCTGAAATGTGAACGCTTATACTTCTCATAATGCGTCTTCAGCTCATCCAGCTCTATATCCAGCAAGTAGATATTCCGAAAGAACTGCGGCAGCTCATTCTCCATGAACCGTTCCTTCTTCAGCTGTTTAATCCGCTTCATCGCATCCGACGCTACGAAATAGCCAATCCCTCTTTTATTATAGATGATCTCATATTGCTGCAAATATTCACAGGTCCGCATCACCGTATTTGGGTTGACTTCCGTTTGCACTGCAAGTTCCCTCACGGATGGCAGCCGGTCCTCTGCTTTCCACTTTTCCAACAAGATCTGTTCGCATATATGATCCGCAATCTGCAGATATATAGCCTGTGATTCTTTAAATTCCATGAGTTGAAATTTTAAATTTCCTTATCTTTTAACCTGAAATATGCCAATACCCACAAGACCGGAGGCAATATAAACCGCCACATAAAGTACAGCGTCTCCCGCATCCAATGTGGCGACTCCAAAAAGATGGATCGATATTCTTCCACATGAGGATGTTCAGAAATTCCAACCCCAAAGAATGGCGCTGATGCTGCCCAATGCATTAAATGACCATAGAACAATATGTTCATAAATGCCGCATTTACCAATCCAATAACCAGGATAAAAATGAATACTGCAAATAGGGTTTTTATAATACTGTACTTAGGGAAGTAAACAGATCCCAACAAAATGATTGCCTGGCCCATAAACCACCAGTGGTAAAGTTGCGTCATGTCATTGCGGAAGTCATCAGGCATACTGGGATCCATGACGTGCGTATCTCTGCTTAAAGACACTAAACCTGCACCTATGAAAGTGGCTGTTCCAAATGCAATGTGATATACCAGTAAAAACCCTGCTGTCGTAATCAATAACGTAGTGAGGAATTTTTCAAAATGCGAAGCAGGCAACAACAGATAATCGATACCTTTTGGTTTGTCGCCTAACTGAATAAATGAAAACCCGGTAAAGATCAAACCTGCGCCAAACAACAGAATGGCATAAAAAGGATAAATAAAGGAAACCCTTACAGTCTCTCTGTTGTTGGTCAAAATACTGATTACACCTATCGCCACCAATACACCTACCAACACCACCAACGACATCAGGTACAACCGCAGATTATCAACAATATGCTTTTTAAAATATGCACCAAACCTCGGTGCATGAAATACATTGCTCGTTTGCATAAGGGAAATTAAAAGAGTTGGTTAATCCGTCCGGAAGGCTCCAGTACGGCATTAAAGAGCAGTTCCATATCCAGTCTGCCTGGTACGCCACCTGCATTTTCAGTGATGATAGAATGACCTAATCCGGTACTTTCTGCGAACAATACAAGATCTGCTTCTTCGAGTCGCTTCACACTTCTGAAACTCAGTCGCTCCGCCACAGTTTCCACATCCTGTTTGAAAATGATCTTATGATTGTCGATCACCACGATACTATCAATCAGGTTATCCAGGTCCCTTACCTGATGTGTGGATATCACAATACACTTCTCTTCATTCACCGCAGCGGCAATCACTTTGCGGAACTGGCTCTTGGACGGGATATCCAGGCCATTCGTCGGTTCATCCATAATCAGGCATTTGGTATTGGCTGCCAGACCAAAACTGATGATAACCTTTTTCTTTTGTCCATAACTCATGTCAGTGAGTCGCTGGTCGCGGGGAATCTGGAATTCATCCAGGTACTGCTGAAAAGCTTTTGTGTCAAAGTTGGGATAAAAAGGTGCATAGGTGTTCACATAACGGTTGATGGTCACCTGTGGCAGGTAAAACTCTTCTGGCACCAAAAAGAGTTTGCTGAGGAATGCTGGCTGACGGAGGCGGGATTCATACCCCATTACCGTACATACCCCACTTTTTGGAAAGAGTAGCCCGGCTATCTGCTTCAGCAAACTGGATTTTCCTGCCCCGTTTTTGCCCATCAGACCGTAAACGTGACCAGCTTCCAGCTCCAGGTTCAACCCCTCAAACAATGGCCTACCCTTTTTGTAGTGGAAATGAAGATCTTGGATAGTTATCATAGCAAGTGATTTAGTGTACTACATAACTAGTACACTACAAAGATAGAGAAGGAAATCATAATTCCAAATTCAATTAGATTTTTTTTCATACAGCCGGTTTTATACCATCAGGCATCGTGCTATACAGCAAAATCCCTTGCACCAGCCGGACAAAATCATCTCCCTTGCTGCCGCTGGCCTTCTTATAAAATTCAAAAGCCTCTCTGAAACAGGAATTTCCCTCATCGCTGCCAGCCGGACAAAAGCGTCTCCCTTGCTGCCGCTGGCCTTCTTATAAAATTCAAAAACCGCTCTGAAACAGGAATTTCCCTCATCACTGCCAGCCGGACAAAAGCGTCTCCCTTGCTGCCGCAGGCCATTCCTTAAAAATGTTAAAAAAATATTTGTAGCGACATTTCTACACATTAAGAATTTTTAATAAATTATATTTGTCACTGTGGTTTAAATTAAAACTAATCCCTATGAAAGGTACCATATCCGCCTTGCTTAGTTTAAGCCTCTTGTTAACTGCCTTTGTGGCTTCCGCACAGTTCGTAAAATCAAAAGATCTGGAGAAATTGAAAAAACGGACGAAAATTATCGTAGTAAAAGAAGTCCCTGATAAGAGTATTCTTAAACAACTACGTCGTCAAAGCCAAACAAAAGCAGAAGAGTATAGACAAGCAATTAAACAGTTAAACCTGGATTTCCCTGAAGTTGTCAGACAATTCTGGAACGTGGATGGAGTCACAGCTACAATCGAACAGAGAACAGAAAAAGAAGTTGAAAAGCTGCGAAAAAAGAATGATAGAAGCTATATCGTTATGGATTGTCAATCGCTGCATGTGAAACCCAGTAAAAGCCATTATGCCAAATCCGCACAAACATTTACATCTGACCTGGTGTGGAAGAGTGATTCAAAAGATCTCAGTGTTCCGGTGATCAACATGTACTTCATTGAGAATGATGTAACGCGACCATTCTATATTCAGAATATGTCGGAACGGTTTCCGGATTTCCTGGATCTGGCAGTGGGTATCCGGTTATCCACCTATGTATTCTCAGACCACGTAGATGATAAGGCGGCCAAAGCGATGATGCAGTCTACCAGCAAGCATAATGCGATCTTCCTGAAAGACAGGACCCTGATATTATGCAATAACTGGCTGGATGAGGATTTTGAAAAAGGGAAAGCTGGTACAGATTATCCTTATCCCATTAAATATGTGGATTACGAAGACCTGGAAAGCTTATTCAGAAAAGATGGTTTTGCCGGCACTGTCATGGCTTATGTACCAGCAGGTGTGTTCTCTACTTTTGATAAGAATACACCAAGTATGGAAGTGCATGTGCCAGTAGTGATCGATCCGATAAATGGAATGCCTTTGTGCCATACAGATATCAGTGATGAAATGTTTCAGGCATGGGGATATTCATTGATTCCTAAAATGGGGAAGTCGATAGTAGGGTTCAGGAAAATAAGGAACGAGGATATCCGGAATTTCGCAAAATCAATAAAAGAATAAAATGCGGCCTGGTCAACAAAACGACAAATCGAATGTACTTCCGCAGCCCCATCTCAAACTCATAGGGGAAGCCTCCTATTCGGGAGGCTTCCCCTTTTATAAACATTTTAATTCACCTCAAAACTACAACTCAGGATACAGCGGAAACTGCTTCATAAACTCATTCACCGCACCTCTCACTGACGCAATCTTCGCCTCATTATCCGCATCCATCAGCAACTCATCAATCCATGAAATCACCTGCCCCATATGCTCTTCTGTCAAACCTCTTGAAGTGATCGCCGGAACACCCACACGAATACCAGAAGTCACAAACGCTGACTTATCATCAAACGGCACCATATTCTTATTCACAGTGATATCAGCCTTCACCAACACCTGTTCCGCCTTCTTACCGGAAATATTCTTATTACGCAGGTCAATCAACATCAGGTGGTTATCTGTACCGCCAGATACAATCTGGTAGCCTTTCTCCACCAATGCCTTAGACATCGCCTGTGCATTCTTGATAATCTGCTTTGCATACACAGTATAATCGTCAGACAGGATCTCAAAGAAAGAAACCGCTTTCGCAGCAATCACATGCTCCAACGGACCACCCTGAATACCAGGGAACACCGCTGTATCAATCAGGCTGCTCATCATACGGGTTTCGCCCTTTGGCGTTTTCAGACCAAACGGATTTTCAAAATCCTTACCCAGCATGATCATACCACCACGAGGACCACGCAGTGTCTTGTGGGTAGTAGTCGTTACAAAATGACAATGTTCGAACGGAGAGTTCAACAGCCCTTTCGCAATCAAACCAGCAGGGTGAGCAATATCTGCCATTACAAAAGCACCTATCTGATCAGCGATCTCACGGATACGTTTGTAATCCCAATCACGGCTGTAAGCAGAAGCACCACAAATAATAACCTGTGGTTTCTCTTTCAGCGCAATCTCTTCCATTTTATCATACTCAACCAGACCAGTCTCCTTGTTCACACCATAAGAGAATGGCTGATACAACTTACCAGAAAAATTCACGGGAGAACCGTGTGTCAGGTGACCACCCATGCTCAGATCCAGACCCAGGATCTTATCACCTGGTTTCAGGATAGCCAGCAATACGGCAGCATTTGCCTGCGCACCAGAGTGAGGCTGTACGTTTGCATACTCAACTCCAAAGATTTCTTTAGCCCTGTCAATTGCCAGCTGTTCGCTCAGGTCTACAATTTCACAGCCACCATAATATCTACGTCCTGGATAACCTTCCGCATATTTGTTAGTCAGTACAGTACCCATTGCCTGTATTACCTGTAAGCTGGTAAAGTTCTCCGATGCAATCAATTCTATACCATGACGCTGACGCTCCAGCTCCTGGTCGATGATATTAAATATTTGCTGATCTCTTTGCATTTACTTTGAAAATTTGCGACAAAGTTAATCGAATTTATGGATAGTCAATAGTTCAATTTTAACCAATACTAGATTTTTCTTCTACAAAACTATATAATGATAGTTAATTCCACTGCTAAGCTATTACATACTATGCATTCCTCCCTGTGTAGGGGCATTTCCACTATTCTATTTATAAATTTTGTTCTACCTTCACGCCCTCAGTAGACTAAAAACATCTAATCGCTGCGGTACATGAAGGCCATTATACCTGTAGCCGGTGCTGGCACCAAGCTACGTCCACATACATATACTCAGCCTAAGGCATTGATCCCGCTCGCGGGCAAAACAATTCTAAGTATTATTATTGATCAGCTGGAAGAAGCAGGCATTACCGAATTCGTCTTCGTCATCGGTTACCTGGGAGAAAAGATCCAGCATTATGTTCAAAAGAAATATCCTCACCTTACCTGCCATTTCGTACAGCAAAATGTACGCGAAGGTACCGGTCACGCCATCCTGCTCACCAAAAAGGTGGTAGGTGACGATGAAATACTCATCGTTCTCGGCGATACTATCTGCGAAGGTAATATCAAGGAACTCATCGCTTCCCCCGTCTCGCAACTGGGATTAAAGAAAGTGGATGATCCCCGCAGCTTTGGCGTAGCCGAACTCAATGATGCCGGCGACATCGTACGCGTGGTGGAAAAACCACAGATTCCGAAATCGAACCTGGCCCTGGTAGGTATCTATAAAATCAAGGAAACCGACCAGCTCTTCGACTGCCTGGAACGGAACATAACAGAACATAGAAGGTCACATGATGAGTTTCAGCTCACTGATGCCCTGCAATGCATGATCGAACATGGGGTGCAGTTTACCCCCTTCAAAGTGAGTAACTGGTTCGACTGCGGCCGCAAGGAGACCCTGTTGGAAACAAATGCTATCCTGCTCAGTAAATATAAAGCACCCGCCAACCCTATTCTTCCATATGAGAATGCGATTATCATTCCTCCTGTAAGTATTGGCGAAGGTTGTAATATTAAAAATTCTATCATCGGTCCCAATGTCGCTATCGGAGATAATACTGTGATCAATTACTCTATCGTCAAGGACTCTATCATCGGCTCTTACAGCAATCTGTATGAAGTGGTGCTCAAGTCTTCCCTGATCGGTAGTGACGCCAATATTCGTGGCCTTAGTCAAAGCCTGAACATCGGCGATAATACAGAAATCGATCTCGGCTGAAATCTTCACTAACAGATAGTGATGCCAACTTCCATGAAAGAACCTTAGCCAACTTCCTGAACATTGGTCATCATTCAGAAATTGATCTCGGATGAAATCTTCACTAACAGATAGTGATGCCAACTTCCTGAACATTGGCCATAACTCAGAAAATCTTCCCGGCTGATTGTCATCACCTTCAGTTTAACATAACCTCCTTACATTTACGGCCATGAACCGTATATCTCAACTATTCAATATAGATTACCCAATCATACAAGCTGGTATGATCTGGGCCAGTGGCTGGCGCCTGGCCAGTGCTGTGAGCAATGCCGGCGGCCTTGGCCTGCTCGGTGCAGGTAGTATGTACCCTGACGTTCTCAAAGAACATATCGACAAGTGCAAACAAGCCACCGACAAACCTTTCGGCGTAAATCTCCCCCTCCTATACCCGAATATTGAGGAACACGTAAAGATCATTATCGAAAACAAAGTACCCATCGTCTTCACCTCTGCAGGTAATCCAAAAACATGGACTTCCATCCTGAAAGCCGAAGGTATCAAAGTTGTCCACGTAGTCGCCAGCGCAGCCTTCGCACTCAAAAGCGAAGCAGCCGGCGTAGACGCCATCGTAGCAGAAGGCTTTGAAGCAGGTGGTCACAACGGTAGAGAAGAAACAACTACCCTGGTCCTCATCCCCAGCGTATGTCAGGCTGTAAAAATACCCGTCATCGCTGCCGGCGGCATTGCCACAGGCAGAGCCATGACAGCCGCTTTCGCACTCGGTGCCAGTGGTGTTCAGGTAGGTAGCCGATTCATAGCCACACCTGAAGCTTCTTCACATGATCACTTCAAACAAGCTATACTCGATGCGAAAGAAGGGGATACCCTCCTTTCCATGAAGAAACTCACTCCCGTAAGATTACTGAAAAACGAATTTTTCAAAAACGTAAAAGCTGCCGAAGAAAGTGGTGCTGACAATGAATCACTAAAAAACCTCCTCGGCAGAGGCCGCGCGAAAAAAGGGATGTTCGAAGGTGATATGACGGAAGGTGAACTGGAAGTAGGACAGGTAAGTGCGATCATTGATAAGATCATGCCTGCAGCAGATGTAGTCGCTGAGATCTGGAATGAATTCCAGGCCACGAAAATAGAACTCTGTCTAAACTCTTAAAAAAGAACTTTGGCTAAACTCCTGAAACCACGCTTACCAGACGGCCGCAGGCCATGCCACAAACACAGGCCATGCCACAAACAAAAGATCCTTTGCCTTCGGCAAAGGATCTTTTGTTTGTAATATTAAGGATCTTTTGTTTTCAATATTATTGCCTGATCCACTTAATCGCTTCTTTCCACGTAATCTTCTTCCCATACATCAATATCCCCGTTCTATATATCTTCCCTGCCATCCACGTCGTTCCCAAAAACCCAATTATCAACAACGCCATCGACAACCCCAATTGCCAATAGGGCACCGTCCCCGGCACACCATAAGGAATCCTCGCCATCATCACCATCGGCGACGTAAACGGAATGATACTCCCCCAAAACGCCAACGAACTATTCGGATGCTGCACCGCCGCAATCATCACCATTATACCAATAATAATCGGCAATGTTATCGGCAATGTCAACCCCTGCACATCCGTAGGATCTTCATTCACCAAACTACCCACCGCCGCAAACAACGCCGCATAAAACAAATACCCACCCAGAAAATAAAATATAAAACAGGGAATAATCAACACCCAATTAATACTATCCATCACATATCTCAACTGTGACGCCACCTCCATCATCGCTACATTATTATTCGCATTACTCTGCGCCGCACTATTCATAACTGCTGTCGGAATAAACAATTGCAACACACAGATCAGCACCACCCAAATAGAAAACTGTAACAGCCCTACACCTGCAATCCCCACAATCTTCCCCATCATCAGCTGAAATGGTTTCACACTAGACACCATCACCTCTGCAATACGGTTCACCTTCTCTTCCATCACACCTCTCATCACTGCCATCCCAAAAAACATCAGGATAATATAAATAATGAACCCGCTGGAATACCCCACCGCATAAGCAATCACTGAACTCCCTTTCTTCTCCTCCTTCCCTGATCTGAATTCAATATTAATATTCGACTTAAATCCTTTGATCTGTGCAATGTCAATATTCGCCTTCTCCATCCGCACCTCTTCAATACGGGTATTCAGATACCTGTTCAGGTGACTCTCTATTCCCAGCCCCGGCTGACCACTACTATAATACGTAATACCCAATGGTCTTTCAATATCAATCGCAGGAATATATAGCACACCAGAATAACCATACTCCTCGTAATGCTTACTGAAAGTATCAATGGCCGTCTCCGTCAGGAATTTAAAATAGATCCCCTTCTCATCCGGCAATTTATTCAGGAACAAATGACTATCATCTATCACCGCAACACGCTGATCTTCGTTAGCACTCTTAGCTATCAACACCGGCACTACAATCATCGCCGCAAAGAACAGCGGTACTAAAAGGGTGACGACGAGAAAGGACCGCTTGCGCACGCGGAAGGTGAACTCTCTTTTGATGATGAGCCAGATCTTATTCATAGGATTAATTAATTGGTTCTTCTACTTCTATTTGCTGTACCTGTTGTATAAACACCTCATTGATAGAAGGTAGTATTTCCTGGAAGGATGTTATAGGGATTTCCTGCCTGATAAAATGTGCGAGAATATCATTTGTCGTACTGCCATCAGTAAGTTTCACGATATAACCGCTCTCTTCCTGTGAGACAATGGTAAAATGATAAGTCATTACTTCGGCAAAGTTAGGTACTCTGCCCAATCCTATCCGGAACAGGTCTTGTTTGAAATCGTGCCTGATCTGTTTCACCTCTCCATCCAGAATTTTCTTTCCTTTATTCACAAGAATAATACGGTCACAGATCTCTTCTACCTGTTCCATACGATGGGTGGAAAAGATGATCGTGGTACCATTCAAAGCAAGGTCAAAGATTTCCTGTTTGATCAGGTTGGAGTTGATCGGATCTAACCCTGAGAAGGGCTCATCCAGTATTAACAGTGATGGCTCATGGATAATGGTGGAAATAAACTGCACTTTTTGTTGCATGCCTTTACTCAACTCTTCCACTTTCTTATTATACCATGCGTTGATATCAAACTTATCGAACCAATATTTGATCTTTTCTTTGGCTTCCTTTTCCGTCATGCCTTTGAGCTGTGCCAGGTAGAGCGCTTGTTCCCCTACCTTCATTTTTTTGTACAGCCCTCTTTCCTCCGGCATGTAGCCGATGGAATGAACGTCATTATCCGGATGAAAAGGTTTGCCTTTGAAAAGTATTTCTCCCTGATCGGGATAAAAAATGCCGGTGATCATACGGAGCAGGGTGGTTTTCCCTGCGCCATTGGGTCCAAGCAGCCCAAAGATGCTACCCTCGGGGATAACAAAACTAATATCATCTACAGCCTTATGCGAGGCATAATCTTTATGCAAGTTTCTAACTTCGAGCAAACCCATAATTCTATATTACGGGACGGAAATTACAAAAAATCCTACTGGCCTGAATAGAATAAATTAAAAAGATAATCAAAAGGTCTATTAAAAATGCAGAAAATGTAAAGTATCTCAATGCCATAACTGGATTTTCGGATAACGTAAAGTTACAATAACAGGTTATTCAGACCCACGGCAGCAAATCTGGTTTTCTCTATGTATATAAAAAAATAAAATAAATCATCTGCTGATACCGCTGTAAAAAACCTTGCGCTTTAAGCTGGTTAATATTACATTCAGTTAAAAATTCAAATTGATATATTTCCTGACAGTATGATTTCAATCCGTTGAACCCGATTCCCACAAAATAAAAACAATTCATTTTCTTTAATTGTCAATTAGACATTAAAATAAAAGCACTGAAAGAACATGCTAAAAAAGAGAATAAATAGCATAAATACAGGATGTCAAAAAAATAAACGATTTTACCCCCCATTTTATACGATTTACCCCTGTTCGTAACAATGAATTTAATACTTGCTTTGTAACCGTCTATATATAGATGGGCTCAATAATCCTGAGACTGAGCATTTCATTTTAACCTACTTAAACAGATTCTCGTTATGAAAAGATTTCTAAGCATCTTTCTTTTCCTATTTCCGTACATGACACTTTTTGCCCAGCAATCGAAGATCACGGGCAAGGTGGTTTCCGGTACGGACCCATTACCCGGGGTAACAGTAAGGATTAAACACTCCAGCCAGGGAACAGTAACTGATAGTAAGGGTCAGTTTACCCTTATGGCAGGTACTGGTGATACCCTGGTATTCAATCATATCTCTTTTCTTACAAGGGAGATAGTGGCAAATGGCAACGGTATGATGAATGTATCGCTGTTGTCTGCCAGCCAGAATGTGAACGAAGTGGTGGTGGTAGGTTATGGTACACAGAAAAAAGCAAACCTGACAGGCGCCGTCGGCGTTGTTAAAATGGAAGACATGGAGAGCCGGCCATTAACCAATCCCGGTCAGGCATTGCAGGGTACTGTAGCAGGGGTATATGCTTTGCAAAGCTCCGGGAAGCCCGGCGATGATGGCGCTGTTCTGGATATTCGTGGGGTAGGTACATTCGGTGACAATACACCATTAGTATTAATTGATGGCTTTCCGGGTAATATAAATGATGTCAATGCCAATGACATACAATCCATATCTGTGTTAAAGGATGCCGCTTCCGCCGCTATCTATGGTAACAGGGCCGCCAACGGTGTCATCCTGATCACAACTAAAAAAGGCACCGCTGGTAAATTACGGGTAAATTATACCGCATATTATGGTTCTCAAAGCCCTACCAGACTGCCACATGTTTTGAACGCTGTAGATTATACCACACTTTATAATGAAGCTTCTGTCAATTCCGGCGGAACGGTAATGTATGCTGACTCTATCATCGCAAAGTATGCAGCACACAATGATCTGATGTATCCGGATATCAATTATTTCAAAGTGTACTATGGCAACGCAAATATTCAAAATCACCGCTTGAGCATTTCCGGAGGAAACGATAATGTCAACTATGCATTTATGCTGGGTCGCCTGAATCAGGACGGGATCCTTGTAGGCACCAGCTACAAGAAAACAGACTTCAGATCAAATATTGATGCCTATTTCCTAAAGAATAAAAGACTCCGGTTTTCTGGAAAATTATCTGGAAACCTGGGCGTGAAAAATGAACCAACAGACCTGTGGAATGCAGAGTGGTATGCAACACTTGCGCCAATTCACCCTTTACGAAATGCCGCCGGGCAATGGGTATCTGTTAACGGAGAACGAAACTACTATGGGGAAATTAAAGAAGGTAGCACTTCACTGACCAAACGATACAATTTCAACGGCCAGGTTGAAGCTGAATATAAGATAATAAACGGCCTGAGTGCCCAAATCACTTATGGTTATAATGTAATGACTTCAAAAGCAAATGCGTTTCACGCAAATGTTACATTGTATAATGAAAGCGGCACCACTACTAACCTGGTCTCCAATCTAAATGTTACCGACGAAACTGATGTTCAATCCTTGCTGACCTCCTTGTTAAAATACAACAAAGTGCTCGGTAAACATGAGTTTAACTTATTGGGCGGTTATTCTGAAGAAGAATTCACCTACGATTGGGAAAGCGCTTACCGTTCAGGATTTGTTAATAATACACAACGTGTGCTCAATCTTGGAGACCCTTCTACCCAAACGAATAATGCGGGCAGTTACGACCTTGGCCTGCGCTCCTATTTTGGCCGCCTGAATTATGTCTTTGATGGGAAATACCTGTTTGAAGCTAACATCAGAAGAGATGGCTCTTCCAGGTTTGCAAAGGAACACCGGTGGGGAACATTCCCCTCTTTCTCCGCAGGATGGGTAATCTCAAAAGAGCGTTTTATGGAAAACCTGACCTGGATCGATATGCTTAAACTCCGTGCTTCCTGGGGCAGACTGGGCAACCAGAACATCAGTAATTATTACAATGGAAGCGATATCCTGACATCCGGGCAAAACTACTCCCTGGGCGGTGCATTGTATTCAGGTGTAGCTGTTACTGCTATGACCAATAAAGATCTTACCTGGGAAACAGCACAACAACTCGACTTTGGTATTGATATGTACCTGAAGAAAAACTTTGAAATCACTGCCGATTATTTCGACAAGCGAACAAAGGACTTACTACTGACCCAGTCTATACCACTAACGATGGCTCAATCTGCACCATATGCAAATGCGGGCGAGGTGCAGAACAAGGGGATCGAAGCTGCCATCACCTATAGAACTACCTTTTCTAACGGGTTCAAGTTAAGAGCAACAATCAATGCCTCTCATATGGTGAATAAGATTGTAAGAATGGATGTTGCGGAACAGCTGACTTCACCCAAAGCCATTAAGACCGGCGCAGCCATCAATTCATTCTACGGTTACAAAATGGACGGCATATACCAGATATCAGACTTTACCTGGCAAAATAACAGCGATCAGTCAATCCCTTATGCTGAACGCAACTATACAATAAAACCAGGAGTAGTACAGGTTTCCAACTACACGGCGCAACCAGGCGATATCAAGTATAAGGACCTCAATGGAGATAAGGTAGTTGACATGAATAATGACCGCACCATTATAGGAAATCAATTTCCTAAGCTTACTTATGGATTCAATATTAATATGGAATATAAAGGATTTGACCTGAGTATGTTTTTACAGGGTGTTCAGGGCATACAGGGATATACCTATTATGAAATTGCTACTCCATTCAGCGGATTTGCAAATATGGGCGACTGGTGGCTGAAAAGATGGACACCTGATCATCCATCCAATACCTTGCCACGGCTAACCTTAGATGGTGCACGTAATAATATCCATTCTTCTTTTTACATGGAAAACGCTTCATACCTGCGCTTGAAAAATATTGAACTGGGCTACTCTATAAGCCCAAAAATCCTTTCCAGGGCAGGTATCAGTTCCCTCAGGGTCTATGGAAATGTGCAAAACGCTTTTACAATTACAAAATTCAAAGGGTTTGATCCCGAGCAAACAGTTGGTCAAACCAGGGCGCAGGCTTTCCCGCAGGTCCGTATTATGACGATGGGTGCAAGTGTTAACTTTTAAAAAGGGCAGTTCATGAAAAACATATATAAAATAACTCTTTTCTTCTTTGCTTTGTCTATATTGGGTTGTAAGAAAGATCTTCTTGATAAAACACCAAAGGACAGACTTTCTCCCGCTACGTTCTTTCAAAACGAATCGCAATGCAAACAGGCACTGATAGGTATCTATAATGCCATTCAGCCTAATGCAACACCTTCCCATTTTTACCAGTTCGATTATATGTCTGATAATGGTTACTGCCAGGACTCCTGGCAGGGATCCAGGGAAATCGGCGAATGGCTCACCAATACTTCCAGCTGGGCCCCCTATGCTAAATGGACGATGGACTTTACCATCATCTCCAGGGCAAACGAATTTCTCCAGGACATCAGCAATGCAACCGTAAGTGAAACAGTTAAAACACAAATGTCTGCCGAAGCTAAATTCCTTAGAGGATATGCTTATACCGACCTGATCACCTATTTCGGGGATGTGCCACTTATCACAAAAGTGCTGGCATTGTCAGAGGCTTACGTATCAAGAACTGCTAAAAGCGATGTACTTACACAGATCATTTCCGATCTTAATGATGCAGCCGCCGACCTTCCTGTTTCCTACTCCGGAACAGATGTAGGACGTGCTACAAAAGGGGCAGCGATTGCTTATAAGGCAAAAGTCCTGCTGTATAACCAAAAATGGGCCGAAGCTGCACAAGCGGCACAGGATGTGATCGATCTGGGAGCATACAGCTTATTTTCAAACTATGAAACCTTGTTTGACGAGGCCCATGAAAATAATGTGGAAGTTATTTTTGATATTCAGTACATCTCTACTACACAGGCACAACCATGGCCCTCATCTGCTTTATCTCTCAGCAGCTGGCCTACTGCAAATGTTACAGCAGACCTGATCAACTCATATTACATGACAAACGGGTTGCCAATTACAAATGCAAATTCAGGCTATGATGAGCAGGATCCTTTTAAAAACCGTGATCCCCGGCTGGCGGCGTCAGTAGTCCTGCCTGGTTCATCATTCGGGTCATCTACATTCATACCATCTGTGGACCAGGTTCCCTGTGGCGCACGACCTCGCAAATACGCTGCGCTGGGCATTGCAGATGTCAACAACTGCTCTCTTAACACAATCCTGATGCGATATGCAGATATCTACCTGATGCGGGCAGAAGCACTGATCGAATCCGGAAGCACAGAGCAGGAAATATATACGCTGATCGATAAAGTAAGAGCCAGGGTAAATATGCCTACAGTGGAGTCCGTTGAAGGTGTGGGATTGACACAGTCTCAGCTCAGGAATATTGTACGTCACGAAAGAAGAGTAGAGTTTTACAACGAAGGAACACGCTATGCTGATATGCTCAGATGGCAGGATGCGTCTCTTGTACACGATGTATATGGCTATGATAAAGCATTGTTGTCAAACCCTGCCAGCCCTGCTACATGGACCTTTAAACAAATAAAAGTGGAAACAAGAACTTTCGATGCGTCAAAAGGATGGTTGTGGCCCATTCCCCAGGCTGATATAGATATCAATAAGAACCTGCTTCCTAATAATCCTGGCTATTAACTGCCCTGATACTACATTAATTTCCAAAGTGATCCGGAACATTCAGCGTCCGGATCACTTCTGAAATAGTTTGTTTTGCCTGAATTTTATCACCAAACCCAAATATCTCCGTTATGAAAAGAAACCCAATTATTCTGTTCATCTGCTTACTAACTATCTTAACTTCCTGTTCAAAAAAGGAAACGGCCCTGGACAAGATCCCGGCTTCTTCCCTTACAGCGTTGGCTACCACCACTCCGACAAATACAAATAGTTTGCGGGGAATTAACTGGGCTGACCCTAATGGCAATGAAGCACCCTCAAGGGTTGTTACGCCAAGCGGACTATCCGCTACCATAACGGCAGCAAATGCTGCGGCCGTAGGAAAACGAATAGCCGATTCTTTAAAACAGGCCGGCGGTACAACCATACGAATGCCTATCACTCCGCTAACTGCCAGTAATGTATCTTATTGGCCTGTATACCAGGCGGCTATTAATGCGATCGTAACAGAAGGTTGTAATGTTATACTCTGCTATTGGCCTGACGGCGTACATCATGTTCCTGACACTACCCAATGGTATACCATGTGGAAACAAGTGGATACTGTTTATAAAAACAATGCTGCTGTACTTTATGAACCGATCAATGAACCTGTAGATTATTCCAGCACTAATCTTTGCAACCTTTATGCAAATTTCTTAAATCAGCTGAATCCTGCTTCCTGGAAATGTATCCTGGATGGAACAGGATATGCAGGAGAAGTGATCTCTGTAGGTAATGACAGCCGGCTAACCAGTCAATATCTTGGACTCCATTGTTACTGGTGGTTCTATGGATCTTATAATGTATGGTCAAGTTACTATAATATCGTATCAGGTAAAGTGGGAACATACGCCTCCAGAACTGTAATTACGGAAGTAGGCGTTGAAACTTTTCGTAAAATCAGTTTCTGGTGGCAGTGGGATACAGGCGTTTATGAAGACCAGGCATTCCTGACAGGATCCCTGGCCTATTCAAAAGATAACCTGATAGGCACTATTGCCTGGTCAGGCGTAAATGATATTGACACCTATCGCTGGTTTTCGGCCAACAATAATCTTGTGGAAGTGAATCCTGGTTGTGCCAATATGTTCAGATGGTCATGGGGCCTTACTGCAACACCAAAATGGCAGGGACCAATCGCCGACGGGAGATTTAAACTGCAGAACCGGGCAAGCAACCTGATGCTTGATAATCTTGGAAGTACAACAGATGGGGCCAGTGTAGCTCAATGGCAAGATGGAACAAGTGCCAATCAGCAATGGAATGTGAGTTATACTGATGGTTATTATACTTTGAGTTGCGCCACCGGGAAAAATTGTCTTGATGTAGGTAGCAATACCAGCGATGGCTCTGCCGTTCAACAAAAAGCGCTAAGCTTTTCTAACAACAGCCAGCGATGGACATTTGTTTCTACCGGCGATGGTTATTATAAAGTAGTTAACCTCACTACAGGTAAATGCCTTGATACCGGTGGTCAGACTACAAACGGATCATCCCTGCAACAATGGTCTGGTAGTTCAAGTTATAACCAGCAATGGAAATTTATCCAGTTATAACAAAACATCATTAGGACTGCACCCAAAGGGCCAATTCCCTAAAAAAAATAAGAATATATAGCTCTCCCGAAAGGGCTATATATTCTTATCAAAAACATCCCCTATATTACCGGCAATCCCAGGCCACTACTTCAACATCCTCCCCACCGCCTCCGCATACGCTGCCCCAATCGGCACTACCATCTCCCCCACATACAAACTACTCCTATCCGCCCTTGTCACTTTTTCATTCGCCACTATAAAACTCCTATGCACCCTCGTAAACAACGCCTGTGGCAACAACGCCAACGCCTCCTGCATCGACAACCTTGACAACACCTTCTTCTCTCTCGTCACAAACGAAATATAATTCCCCGCACTCTCCAAATACAATATATCCCTCAACAATATCTTATACTGCTCATACCCACTCTTCACCATCACATAATTCGGTGCATCTGCCCTCGCACTCTTCTCCATCATCTCCAACAACCCCTTCGCCTTATTACACGCCTTCAAAAACCTTTCTTCCGAAAACGGCTTCAACAAATAATCCACCGCATCCAACTCAAAACTCTGCACCGCATGCTCACTATAAGCCGTCGTAAATATCACCAACGGTCCTCCCGGCAGCGTAGTCATCAATTCCAACCCCGAAATATCCGGCATCTTTATATCCAAAAATATCAGGTCCATCGGCTCCTTTTCAAGATACGCCAACGCTGCAAACGGATCTGTAAAATACCCCTTCATATCCAAAAACTCCACCTGCTGTGCATGCGTACGAATCACAGACAGCGCTACCTGTTCATCATCAATCGCTATCGCTGTCAGCCTCATATCACATCATTTTTAGCAGGATCCACCACCAATGTCAGGTGTACAAAAAACTCTGTCCCCGTCTCACGTATATTCAAATCATGCTTTCCCGGATACAGCAGGTTCAACCGCTGCCGAACATTATTAATCCCTATGCCCATACTCTCATTCTCAATCTCCACACTCTTATTTACATGAATACTATTGTACACATCAAAATAGATCTTATCATTCGTACAAGACAAAGACAAATTGATCCTTGACTTATTCCGCTGACTAATCCCATACTTAAACGCATTCTCCACAAACGGGATCAGCAACATAGGTGCAATGTTATGCTCACATAACGCCTCATCTATATTCACATCAATAATAATATCTGGTGTACCCTGCGTACGTAACCGTTGCAAAGCAATATAGTTCTGTAAGTAAGCAATCTCTTTCTCCAATGGAATACTTTCCAGCGTATTATCATGCAACATAAACCGCATCATATCTCCTAATTGCTGAATACCCTGCCCCGTTGCCGTTGCCTGCTCCTGCAATGCTGTACCATATAAAGTATTGAGTGCATTAAATAGGAAATGCGGATTAATCTGCCAACGTAAAAAATCTAACCCCGCTTCTGTATGCGTCAATGCCTGTCGCAACCCCTGCAATGTCGAAGCTCTTGCATTCCTCGCCGTAAAGATCCACCACGCCACAGGCAAAATCGCAATCGCCGTCACAAGTGTTGTGATCACAAGACCCGCAGCATAATACGCCCCACTATTAAAACTCCCCTGCACCGCTGTCAACAACATCCATATGAATGACAGCGCCCAGAACCCGATCATTTCCTGTACTAACACCTTTTTATTCCGATGCACAAGATAACGGGGATACAACCGGTGCATCGCCACAAAGTACATGAACGCACAAAAAATACCCACGCTAAATATCATCAATACAAACCCACTATCATCATTCCTGGCCACCATCAACCAGAACATAATGATCCCTGCCATCACAGCCCCATCAACCAATGACTGACGAAACCAGGACTTATTCACCACACGTTCATAGGCATAAGTTAAAAACAAATACCTTCCCGCATAATAAATCAGGTATACTACAACATAAAAAAACGTCAGGAGAAAAGCGGCCTTTGCACAATGTGTATGTACACCGCGTACAGTTTTGTATACCCCAAACAAGTATCCATACAACCATGTATCAGACACCCAAATGATAAAAAACAACGACATCAACACCGGAAATGATAACAATGCCCCCAATGTATATCGCTGTTTCTCATAAAATCGCGGCACGAGTACACCATGCACAAACACAAAAGAAAAGTATACAATAGCAATATGTGCTAATAAAGGGAACAGGTAATGTTTATAGTAATCAAACACCTGGTGATAGCGCGCGAACTTCCAACCATAGTCACGCTGTAGGTCAAATACATTATATACTACACTCTTGTATAGCAGGGAAAATAGAATAAGCAGGAAAATGCCCGTAGCAATCCCGAATTCAGTTCTTCTGATTTTATTCATGGAAAAAACTTTCAGCAATGATAGTTATCCCCTCAGCACTAAATAAATATATGTGATCAAAATACCACTATCCGTGATAAAATCCAATAATGCGGGCTGCCACACGTTCTCCGTCCATCGCAGCAGAGACAATACCTCCCGCATAACCCGCACCTTCACCACATGGATACAATCCTTTGATTTGTGGGTGCATCAGATCTTCATCATTTCTGGGTATACGCACAGGCGAAGATGTACGTGATTCAGTCGCCACCAGTATCGCATCGTTGGTATAATATCCTTTCATCTTTTTGCCAAAGGCTGTGAAAGCCTGCGACAATCTTGTATGTACACTGGAGGGTAACACTTCCTTCAGGTTAGTACTTTTCACACCTGGTACATAAGAACAATCTGGTAAAGTTGTAGACACTTTATTGTAGATAAAATCCGTCATCCGTTGCGCCGGCGCCACAAACTGTCCACCGCCAGCCTGAAAAGCATGTTGTTCCACCATCTGCTGAAAATACATGGCTGCCAGCGGACCTTTGTCGGCAAAGATTTCGAAATCACTTTCATCTACTGTCACTACCATTCCTGAATTTGCAAACGGATTATCTCTCTTTGATGGAGACCAGCCATTCACCACCAGTTCCCCAGGATCAGTAGCTGCAGGTGCAATGATGCCACCGGGGCACATACAGAATGAAAACACACCACGGCCATCTACCTGCTCTACCAGGCTATAGCTGGCTGGTGGCAGATGCTCTCCTCTCACAGCACAATGATACTGTGCACTATCAATGAGTTCCTGCGGATGTTCTACACGCACACCGAGTGCAAATGGCTTGGCACTGATGAGAATTTTTTTATCATGTAATAAGCGGAAAATGTCGCGGGCAGAATGACCTGTGGCCAGTATCACCTGTGATGCATCGAAAGTAACACTGGCAGCGGTTTTCACGCCCCTGATATGATTATCTTTAATAATAAAATCAGTCACTTTCTGATCAAAGTGCACTTCCCCACCACTATTGATAATTTGCTCCCGCATGGCAACAATTATATGTGGTAATTTGTTAGTACCTATGTGTGGGTGTGCTTCGTATAATATTTTTTCTGTCGCACCGAAATAAACAAAGATGCTCAGTATACGATTGATATCACCTCTCTTATTGGAACGTGTATAGAGTTTACCGTCAGAGTAAGTACCAGCGCCACCTTCGCCAAAGCAGTAGTTGGAATCAGGGTTCACTACACCTGTCTTATTCAATGCTGCAAGGTCACGCCTTCTTGACCTGACATCTTTACCTCTTTCCAGTACAACGGGTTTAATACCTGCTTCAATCAGGTGTAGTGCGGCAAAGAGTCCGGCAGGCCCTGCACCGATCACGATAGCAACAGGCGCGTCTGGTGCTAATGTAGCATATATTGGTATAAATTTCTCACGTTCATGAAATGGTTCATTCACAAATACCTTGAGTGTAAGCATGAAGTACACCTGTTTAGAACGGGCGTCTATAGAGCGTTTCAGTACATGAAAACCTGTGATAGCTGTTGGGGAAACACTGAGTGCGGCAGCGGCTGCTTTGGTGATAGCAGTTTCGTTATCAGCCTGAGACGGCAATAACTTTAAAGATACTTGTTCAATCATGATCGTCAGGTTAGGTAATTATCCTAAAACTTTTTTATTACTCCCTGAAATCCGGGATATTTTTTCACTGAAAAGTAACGGGCACCTGCTCACACAGGTACCCGTTCCAGTATTTTTTGTTAATGAGTTGTTATTGTCAGATCAGAAAGGCAGGTCATCTGCTGCTGCTCCACCTGGAGAAGAGATCTCCTGGGAAGTGTTGTAGTTAGGCATAGCATCCTGACCTGGAGCGCCTGCTACTACTGATTCCATGCGCCATGCATCCAGATTGGTGATGTAATTGACACGACCATCTTTTTCCCAACGTGTACCTCTGATATTGAAGTAAACTTTTACGGTTTCTCCTTCATTGAAGCGGTCTACGATAGCTGTTCTGTCCTGTACCGCCTGGAACTTGATGTAGTTGTTTATAACGCGGCCGTTGATATCGTCGGACTTTTCAATAACGAACTCCCGTGTCTTAAAGGTTTCGCTACGTTGCATCGTATTATATTTAACGATCAGTTTTCCGGTTATTTCAAAACTCATATAATTAAATTTAACTTTTTTTCAAGAGGTCAAAGATAGGTTTTTTAGCTTCAATCACACGCAATAAAATTTAGTCCAGAACAGTTTACCTATATAGGCTGACTGCTAGCTATTTATAGGTAAGATTTCATTAGTCGGGAATATTTGCGCCCGCTTGCGTGGATAATAAGGAATTTGCATGGTATTTGATAAACTTAACCACATTTTTTTAATTACAATTACTAACATAGTTTTGCACGCCCGTACGGAATTATTAACATCGGGCTGGCCATAAAAGATGGCATCATACCCGACATTGATTCTCTGTACAATATTATTTTATCACTCGCTAACACATATCTATGACAAACATGTTAATGTCAACTGGAATATCCTGGATATCAAATAAGTGTGGTATTACATATAGGGGCGTTTTTTCGTCGGGAAACCGTGCGTGATAACAGAAAAAAACACAACAAAAACAAGGTAACGATACTGGTGCCGGGCGGTATAAAACAAGGGTAGAAAAATTTTTTTTTTCAACATTTTGTACAGATATTCGTTGCCCTGTCTGAAAATTTTTCAACTCCCCACGTTGGAAGATTTATAATTCGAGAAACAATCCTTAATTCAAACAACATTAATTTTCAATAGCTCAATGAATAAAACTTGCGAACAAGTTTGGGAAAGGTGTCTTAATATAATTAGGGATATTGTGGAATGGCAGCCATTTAAAACCTGGTTTGAACCTATTAAACCGATCCAGCTTGAAAACAATGTTTTAACGATTCAAGTACCTAGTCAGTTCTTCTATGAATATCTGGAAGAACATTACGTTGGATTATTAGGTAAGACAATCAAGCGTGAACTGGGAAAAGAAGCAAGGCTGGAATATCGCATAGTAGTTGAGAACGGAACACCCCATCAACATCCTAAAACTGTGAATATGCCAGGGCAATTCACTAAGACCAAGAAAGACAGCGAAGTTGATTTTCCGCTTACGATACAAAATCCGGTAAAGAACCCATTCGTTATACCGGGTATCAAACGCGTTCAAATAGACTCACAGCTGAATCCTCACTACACGTTCGATGCTTACATCGAAGGTGATTGTAATCGCGTGGCACGCAGAGCTGGTAAAACAGTATCTGAGAAACCAGGTGGTACCTCCTTCAATCCATTAGTAATATATGGTTCTGTTGGTTTAGGTAAAACGCATCTGGCGCAGGCGATCGGTAATGAAGTGAAACGTCTTCATCCCAACAAAGCAGTGCTGTACGTAAGCGCTGAGAAATTTATCAATCAGTTCATTGATCACTCTAAGAATAGTATCATCAATGACTTCATTCACTTCTATCAGCTCATCGATGTGCTGATCGTAGATGACATACAGTTCTTTGCCCGTGCAGAAAAAACACAGGATGCGTTCTTCGCTATCTTCAACCACCTGCATCAATCCGGTAAGCAACTCATATTAACATCCGATAAGTCGCCCAAAGATCTGGATGGCTTGCAGGAAAGATTACTGAGCCGCTTCCGCTGGGGCCTGAGTGCCGACATGCAAATGCCGGACTTCGAGACCCGTATGGAGATCCTCGAAATGAAGATGAAGAATGATGGTCTTGAAATGCCAAAAGAAGTAGTGAAGTATGTTGCATATAATATTCAAAGCAACGTACGCGAACTGGAAGGTGCACTCATCTCCCTGCTCGCACAATCTTCGCTCAACAGAAAAGAGATCGATCTGGAACTCGCTAAGCGTGTACTGAAATCTTTCGTTAAAACTTCTTCTAAAGAAATTACGATCGAAAGTATCCAGAAAATGGTATGCGAATACTTTGATGTACCTTATGATAAGCTCCTGCAGAAAACACGTAAACGTGAAATCGTACAGGCCAGACAAATCACGATGTACCTTGCAAAGTCTTTTACAAAGAATTCACTAAAAACTATCGGAGAGCACTTTGGCGGACGCGACCACACTACCGTGATTCACTCCTGCCAGACAGTGAAGGATCTGATGGATACTGATAATACTTTCCGTGATAATGTAATTGAATTGCAACAGAAAGTACAGTTGGCAGCTATGTAAATGATGCCCCTATATAAACCTTTTTATTTCCCAGGCAATAAAAGCCTGGGATTTTTTTTTATATTCATAATCGTAATTCCTGTCATCATGAAATGCTTAATCTTCCAATCCAACCCAGGCGGGCTCAAACCCCTCCCTGTCGCTGCAATCAAATCCGCCCATCAGGCGCCAGCCTAAAACAATCCTACTGCTTGCTGCCGCAGGCAATTTTCAGCCCTCACCTCGTCGGTTAACAATTTGATAATTACATCTCATAAGGAACAACCAATACCTTTGCACCATTGATGCACCTTATGCCAAAAGATTGTCAACATACACACTGGGATGCTATCCGCACAGGTAATGAAGACGCTTTCCGTCAGCTCTTCGAGTTGCACTGGCAGGACCTCTTCACCTACGCGTCCCGTATCACCCGCGATCCCGCCACTGCGCAGGACGCGGTCCAAAGTGTATTCATCCATCTCTGGGAAAAACACACCTCCCTGCCCCCAGTCACCGCTGTACTCCCCTACCTCCGCACCGCCCTCAAACATCGCCTCCTCAACGCTATGCGCGATGAAAACCTCTATCAAAAACATGTCGATACCTTTCATCAGGTAGCCGATAACTATCACGCTACCCCCGCTCACGAACAACTCCACCTCAAAGAAACTGAACAACAATTATTACAATCCATTAATCGCCTGCCCGAACGCATGAAGGAAGTCTTTTACATGAATAGAGTGGAAGACCTTTCTGTCGCCGAAATCGCCCTTCGACTGGGTTCCAGCCCTCAAACTATCCGTAATCAGCTCAATACGGCGCTTCAGCGGATTAAACATATTTTTATTGTTGAATAAAGCACGATCACTACAATGGTTGCATCTTATCTCCTACAGCATGTCAAACATATCTTATACGACTTTAACGACGACTCGTTTGATGGTCAGCCAATTGATAATTATAAAGTAGTCAGAAGTTATATTCAGGATCAGGTTATTGCAAAAGGTCTTTAAAACCGGCAAACTTTGCCAAAGTATTCAGTGTCGTTACCGCAGGTATATTCTCATATTTCAGCTTCCCCCACAACCGCTTCAAGGTGGTTACACTCAATGTCACACCCGTCTTATCCTGTATCGCTACACTCAACTTTTCGAAGTCATAATTCGTCCATTCACTACTCTTCCCCCAGTTCAAACGGGTTTCGATAAGTGACACGCAGCTATTTATATAATTTATGTCAATATTCTTAGTCATTGCATTTCAGACTATTACAAAATTGCACCGACTTGCACAAACTTGCACAAGCCCTGCTTCAAAGGGAAATTACTGATTATTCACATTTGCAGTACTTATCCGCTCACAAATTTAAAAAGCAGAATATGACAAAAACAGTCACCGGTCTATTATTAGCATTATTATTAGCAACCCATGTGAACGCACAACACAACGCCGCTAAAAAGGAAGTGAGGGTAGCACTGCAGGCAGCTAACTGGGAATACCAGCCTGATGCAGTGGAATTCCTTACTTATAAATCTGTACCCACCCTGAAGATCACTGGCAAAGGCCCCGTCATCCTGAAAGACCTTGACTTTAAAGATGGCACCATCGAATTCGATATGGAACCCATTGACAAAAGCTTTACCTCTTTTTACTTCAGAAGGAGCAGCAACAACGAATCGGAATGTTTTTATTTCCGGCTATTCAAAGCCCCCAACATTGATGCAGAAGATGCTATTCAATATGCCCCCATCATTAAAGGGGTCAACCTCTGGGATATGTTATACCAATACCAGCGGAATGCAATGATTGATACAAGCGGATGGAACCACGTAAAACTGGTGATCTCGGGTAAACAAATGCGGGTATTCGTCAATGGAAGAATGGATATGCCCCTCGAAATCCCTTACCTGGAAGGTACGAATGATCACGGCGGACTTGCTTTTGAGGGTCACGCGATCTTCGCCAATCTTGTTCTAAAACCAGATCAGGTAGAAGGACTTTCTCCATGGCCCGGCACAGATATCACTGACAACGATGCCCGTTACCTGCGGAAATGGCAGATCAGTCAAGTGATAAATATGCCTGAAAAAATTGATTTCAACTATGCCCTGCTGCCGGATAAAACAACTGTCTGGGATACTATCCGGGCAGAAAGACGTGGGCTCATCAATCTCACCCGTAAATATGGAGGTGCTGCTATGGGCCCGCGCAGAGTCACCTTTTTAAAAACCACCATTTATGCCAATAGTCCGCAAAAAAAACAGCTACATCTGGGGTTTAGTGATGAAATATATGTATTCATCAACGGGCAACCTTTATACATAGACAAAAACCTCTATGGCACCCCTTTGATGAAAGGGCCTGATGGTCGTTGTACCATAGATAATACTTCATTCGGACTGCCGTTAGCCCAGGGTGCCAATGAACTGCTCATTGGGGTGGCTAATAATTTCTATGGCTGGGGGATAATTGCTCAACTGGATAACCTGAATGGCGTCTCGATTGAAAGATGAGCATACAGTCAGGGACTTTCTTCCAACCTTAGAGACAAATAGTATGTTCACTATTTGTCTACAATCACATGTATAATAGTTCGACACTTGTCGCCTTCCCCTATACGAAGAAACGAGAGCGTATCAAAAATAAATAAACCTCCTCAGAAGTGCTTAAAGGACTACTATCTACATAAGGTACCCGAATAAAACGAGGCCATATCTTAAGTCAGATACGGCCTCGTTTCTTATAATAGCTCAATAATTGGAAAGTATTTCAAATAAAAAATTATCCTATACATTAGGCATATTATTAACATCAGGCAACTGCTCTATCTCTTCTAATTCAGCATTCAGAATAATAAACCAAAAAAAACTTTCCCTCCCAATAGTTATTCCCCCCTTCCTCCGTGTCTTTAAATCAAATGGACAAAAAGGACCTTTCATCACTCTTAAAAAAATACCAGCAAGGCGACTGCACCAAAGAAGAAGAACAACTCCTCTTCGACTGGCTCGACGCCCTGGAAGCCGACGCCTCCGACGTAGTCCCCGCTACCGACATGGACGCCGTCAGGCTTGCTATGATGGAAGAAATCCCCCTCCTCTCCAACAAAAAGAAACGATACATCTGGCTCAAAGCCGCAGCAGCAGTACTTCCGTTAATCATCGGTACGTACCTCCTCTGGCCCCGCCAACAAAAATCACAACTGGCTGCCAACTGGCAAACCATCACCAACACCAGCCATCGCATTCAAAAAGTCTATCTGCCAGATAGCTCTATCGTATATCTCGGTGCCTACAGCACCCTCCAATATAATCCCTCAAGAAAAGTAATATTAAAAGAAGGAAAAGCCTTCTTCGATGTCAGGACCAATCCGGCACAACCATTTATCGTATCAGATGCCAGCGGTGTACGCACCACCGTACTCGGCACCTCATTTATAGCAGAATATAATAACAAGGTATCCCGTATCGCAGTCGCCACCGGCAAAGTAAGCGTGCAAAGCGGCGCCAGCAAAACCATCCTGGTACCCGATCAACGCCTCACCTGTGCCAAAGGAACCGTTCTACAGGATCAAATCTCCGCCGCCGATTTATTAGCATGGACAAGAGGAGAGATCATCCTGCGCAACGCCTCCTTACACGACCTGATACTCGCTATCAGGGAACACTACGGCATCACTGCCACTACAAAAATGGATACCAGGAAAGGAAGTTATAACCTCCGCATTACTGACAAAATGCCTTTACAGGCACTACTGGAAGTGGTGGAGAAAATATCGTATAAACCGAAAATTCATTTCAAACTGCAGCATGATCAACTGAGCATTGAGTAGCATGAAGCTGTAGAAAAAGCCATCATTATTTAAAATCTATCATCGGTGTTACACACCGGAAGGGAAAAGTATTGCCTGAAAAAAAATCAGCATCATAAAAACTATTGCCATAAAAAAGCAATCTGCATAGAAACAAAACAATCTTTTGCAAAAAACACTGATAGCAATCAATCAGCATAACAAACAAATACACATCAATCACACACAATCTTTTGCCTTAACAAACACTATATATGCACACAGACAACGCACTTTTCTCAACCCGCGTCAAACACGCATTCGCAGCCACTATGGCCCTGCTACTGCTGGTTACCTCCGCCATGGCCAGACCATCATCCGGCAGGCAGGAACTGCACAAAATGCTACAACGCTTCCAGGTTCAACAAGGCAGCCTATCCACTGCCCTCAAACAACTGGAATCTGCCGCCCAGATCAGTCTTGCCTACGATGAAGATGCCCTCAGGAAAGTCCAGGTGCACGCCAACACCTACCGCAAAACCGCGGTGATCGCGATCCTCCAGGACCTCCTCAACCAATCTTCTTTAAAATTCGAAGAACGCTACAACACCATCTTAATCTATGACAGCGCTGCTACCCTGGCTCACACCAGCCTCCAGCAAGCTGCCAACGACATCACCATCACCGGTTCTGTATCTGACAAAAACGGTCCCCTCATCGGCGCTACCGTTTTCGTAAAAGGAACTACCAAAGGCACACACACTGATGCCAGCGGTCAATTCAAACTCACCGTACCTGAAAATGCAACCATCTCTATCACAATGATTGGTTACAAATCAGCAGACATCACCATCGGTGCAGAACGTACCTTCAACATCGTTTTACAGGAAAATAGCCTGAACCTGAACCAACTCGTTGTAGTAGGTTACGGTACCCAGCGTAAAGCCACCGTATCCGGTGCGATTGCTGATGTTCAGATGGATAAACTCACCTCCCGCTCACTGAACGACGTTACCGAAGCCCTGCAAGGTAAAGCTGCCGGTGTGATCGTATCTAACAACGGTGGTGATCCTACCTCAAAGCCAACTGTATACGTACGTGGCTTAGGTGGTATCAACGGTGAATCTGCACTCTATGTAGTGGATGGATCTATCTACACCGGTGGTCCTATCAACCCGAACGATATCGAATCTATCAACGTACTGAAAGACGCCTCTGCTGCCATCTATGGTGCACGCGCTTCCGGCGGTGTCATCCTCATCACGACCAAGAAAGGTAAATCAGGTACTGCGACCGTTTCTGTTGATGCTAAAACCGGCTGGCAATGGGCTGCTAAAAAACTCGACGTTCTCACTGCTAAAGAATTTGCTGACGTTGAAAACACCGCTTACGATGCTGCTGGTATCGCTCGTGCTGATGCCTTTAATGCTGCCATCTATCCTGACGGACAAATCACCCGTACCGACTGGCAGGACCAGATTTTCCGTACCGGTAAAATCCAGGATTACAACATAGGCGTAAACGGTGGTACTGACAAGAACCATTACTACATGGGCTTTGGCTACCGTAACAACGAAGGTATCCTTCTCAATACTAACAGTGAGCGCTATACTTTCCGCCTCAATTCCGATGCGCAGATCAAACCATGGTTGAAGATCGGGGAAAACATGAGTTATACTTATAACAACGGTAACGGTGCGAACACAACCAGCCCTTATACCGGCGTTATCTTCACTGCACTGGGTTACCCACGCAACGTGACACCTTATACTGCTACCGGTGCTTTCAGCGGTCTGCCAGCTGCTTATGCAGGTTCTTATGGTGACCTCGCCAACCCGGTTGCTACCCTGATGCGCCTTGATTCCAAAACGCCTGTCAATGCAATCAACCTCAACCCGTATGCTGAATTAACCCTGACCAAAGACCTGACCTTCCGCTCTAACTTCAGTGTGACCAAGTCTTTCAGCGATCAGAAAACATTCACTACCCGTGCGCTTGAAATCGGTAAGATCAACAGCAACAACTCACTGGTTGAAACAATTCAGGATTACTCAGATATCCTGTCTGAACAAACATTGAACTACGCTCACCGTTTCGGTCTGCACAACATCAATGCTTTAGCAGGTTACACCTATCAACATCATACTGAAAAATACCTCATCGCTACTGCCAACTCTTTCAGCGATGAGCGTGATGTATATCGTTATTTTGACAACGCTGCTGCATGGTCTAAACCAAGTAGCGGTATTGAACAGGATGCAGTGGAATCTTTCCTCGCCCGTGTGAACTACGACTACAACAGCAGATACCTCTTCACCATCCTGGGTCGTCGTGATGGTAGCTCCCGCGTAGCAGCACAGAACCGCTACCAGAACTACTACTCTGTATCCGGTGGTTGGGTATTGTCCGACGAAAATTTTATGAAAGACATCAAATGGCTGAGTATCGCGAAACTCCGCGCCAGCTATGGTGTACTGGGTAACCTGGGTAGCGTTCCTGCTAATGCACTCAACGTAAACCTGGCCTCTGTATCTGTATATACTGGTGCTGAAGGTACCCTGTCTACTGGTTTAGCTGAAAATGCACTCTCTAATCCAAACCTGAAATGGGCGGAATCAAAACAACTCAACTTTGGTACTGACCTCGCATTCTTCAAAAACCAACTGTCATTAACGGCTGATTACTTTATTAAGACCACCACTAACATGGTGATGCAGGTAAACCCACCAAGTACTGCAGGTGTGAGCGAAGGTATGTACAAGAACATGGGCGAAGCACGTGATAAGGGTATTGAACTCGGCCTGAATTACAATGGCAAAGTCGGTAAAGACTTCACTTACGGTGTAGGTGCTACCATGACTAAAGTAACCAACAAACTGCTGTCACTGCAAACAGGTCTGAATGAAGTGGTAAGCGTAGCTTCTACCAACATCCGTAGCTCCCTGACGCCGCTGGTAACACGTGTAGGTAATCCACAGTATTCTTTCAACGTGATCAAGACTGCCGGTATCTTCCAGTCACAGGCAGAAGTTGACAGCTATGTAGGTCCTGATGGCGTGACTAAGATCCAGCCTAATGCAAAAGCAGGCGACCGTAAGTTCGTAGATAAAAACAATGATGGTAAGATTGATAACAATGACCGTCAGATCGTAGGTAGCTTCTATCCTGGCTTTACATATGGTTTCAGTCTGAACGCTGCTTACAAAGGTTTTGACCTGAACATCTTTGCACAGGGTGTACATGGTAACAAGATCTTCAATGCACTGAAGTATACGAACATGAACCCAAGCATTGGTACGAACTACAACATGCTGAAAGGTATTCTCGATGCATGGACACCAACACATACGAATACGGATGTAACACGTGTGATCTCTACCGACCTGAATGGTAACTATGGTAATACATCTGACTGGTATATCGAAGATGGTTCTTATCTGCGTATCAAGAACGTTACTCTTGGTTATACACTGCCAGTACACCTGACGAATGCAGCGAAGATCGGTGCTGTACGTATTTACGCTACTGCAAATAATTTGCTCACATTCACAAAATATAAAGGATACGATCCAGAAGTAGGTATGGATAATTATGGTATCGATGTAGCCCGTTATCCACAATCAAGAAGCTTCTTACTGGGCTTAAATGTAAACTTCTAATAGAGGGAATGAATACTAAGCTGGAAGATTCATACTGAGCTTGAATGGTAACTTCTCGTCAGGTAATGGATACTAAACAGGAAGCTTAAATGTAAACTTCTGATCAAGGTAATGAATACTAAACAGGAAGATTCACACTGAGCTTAATTGTAACCTTCTAGCCGAAGTAATGAATACTAAACAGGAAGCTTTAAAGTAAACTTCTAATCAAGGTAATTAATACTACAATAATGAAACGTCTTATATCTTTATCATTATCCATCCTCCTCCTGGCTGCTTGTAACAAGAAGCTGGAGATCACGCCGGCAGGTACCCCTACCAGTGGTAACTTCTGGACAACATCAGACGATGCTGTCGCTGGTGCCAATGCCCTGTACTCCGAGTTTGACGATGAAAACTTTTATGGTCGTGGCTACTGGTGGTTTATCAACGCCAGTGACGACATGATAACCGGTCGTGTAAAAGCGGAAGGTGATAACATCAAGAACTTCAACAGCAGCTTTATCGGCGGTTCATACACCGAATCACAGTGGAAGATGCGTTATATCGTAATCAAACGTGCGAACGATATCATCAAGCACGTTCCTGCTATCGATATGGACGAAACCCTGAAAAACCGTATCCTCGGTGAAGCATATTTCTTCAGTGGTCTCATGTACTTTGAACTGGCTTACACATATGGTGATGCCCGCGCAGGTGTACCTATTATAAACCGTGACAGCACTGTAGGCGATGCACCTATTCCACGTGCTGCAAATGTAGATGTAGTATATGACTACGTAGCCAGCGAACTGCAAAAGGCGGCGAACCACCTCCCATACTTCGACACTTACACGACTGATCAGTATGGCCGTCCTCACAAAACCGCAGCCTGGGCATTCATGAGCAAAATGTACCTCTACAAAAAGGACTATGCAAATGCAGAAAAATATGCTGACTCTGTCATCAACAGTGGCAAGCATGCATTGCTGGCAAATTTCGCTGATGTATTTACTATTGCTAATAACTGGACCAGTGAATATATTTGGTCTGTATATTCGAATTCACAGTCACCAAGTGGCTGGGGTAGCATTCTGCCAGGTGTGATGCTGGAAAACAAAGGTTGGGGTGAATACAATGGCTGGGGCTATTATATGCCAACCAAAGAGTTGTATGACTCTTACGAAAGTGGTGACCTGCGCAGGGAAGCGACTATCCTGAAACCAGGAGATAACTTTACTTACTTTGGTACGGCTAAGACGTATGCTTCTACCAACAGTTTGTCTGGCTATCAGTTCCGCAAGTATATGGAGCCGTTCTCCTATGCCAATCAGGCACATGTGAGCCCGAATGGCGATCACCCGACGACTGACCTGAACCTGCCACTGATCCGTTATGCAGAAGTGTTGCTGATCAAGGCAGAAGCAGAACTGATGCAGGGTAAGAATGCAGATGTTGAAATCAATAAGATCCGTAACCGTGCTGGTCTGGCAAGTGTAACGAATGCGACAATGACTGAGTTGAAAAAACAACGTCGTTCAGAACTGGCTGGTGAATGGGCAAACCGTCACTTCGATCTGGTAAGATGGGGTGATGCACAAGCCACTTATGCACAGCCATTGCACGGGTATTCTGGTGCAATAGTATGGCCTGCACGTACCTTCAATCCAGCTGTACATAATGTATGGCCGGTGCCAAGAACAGAGGTAACGAGCAGTAATGGTGTTGTGACCCAGAATGCCGGATGGGAATAAATCATTTATATAATAATCCCGTCCTCCCTTTCCCTGGCCCTTTTGGGCCTACCAGGATTGGGAGGGCGGGAATTAATCAAACTTCAATAAACCATGAAAAAATTACTTTTATCCTCTCTATTATTCGCCACCTTCCAAGCCCAGGCCCAAATATATACCCAGGCTCAAACACAAACTCAAGCCCAAACCAAGGTCCAAACTCAGCCCCAATCTCTGGCTCAAACAAAAATCCAGGCCCATCCCCAGCCTCAAACACAAACTCCAGCACAAACACACTCCTACCCTCCAACCTACACCCCCATCAACGCCCACTCCCACAACGACTACGAACAACCCATCCCCTTCCTCTCCGCCTACACCCGCCACTTCGGTAGCATCGAAGCCGACGTCTACACCCAAAACAACTCTTTATGGGTCGCTCACGAAACCAAAGAACTCAACCCTGACCGTACCCTCGAATCCCTCTATCTCATCCCATTAAAAAACAACATCAAAAAAAACAACGGCACCGCCTACCCAAATTCCCAAGACACCCTCCAACTCCTGATCGACTTCAAAACCGACAGCATTGCCACCATGGCAGCTCTCATAAAGATCCTTTCTAAATACCCCACCATCACCAACAACCCCACCATCCAGATCGTGATCAGCGGTAACCAACCCGATCCCAAACTCTGGCACACCTACCCCTCCTATATCTTATTCGACGGCAAGCGCGAAGGCAGCTATCCCGCCGACGCTGCCAAACGCATTCCCATGTACAGCACTGATCTGAAAAACTTTACCCAATGGAATGGCAAAGGCATCATCATCAAACCTGAACATGACCGCATCCAACAATGGATAGACAGCGTACACACCCTTGGTAAAAAAGTACGCTTCTGGGATACTCCTGACAACCCAAACACCTGGAAGACTTTCATGAACCTGGGTGTCAACTATATCAACACTGACAAAGTAGAAGCGATTGCCGACTTCCTCTCTAACCGTGCAAACATTGAATACAATGCGACCATGGCACCTCACGAAGTCTACAAAGCAAAATACATCAACAACGACAGTCTCATTACCATCAATAAAGTCATCCTCCTCATCGGCGATGGTATGGGTCTCACTCAGATATACTCCGGCTTCACTGGCAACCGTGGCCAACTGAACCTTCTTGAAATGCTGAACATCGGCTTTTCAAAAACCTACTCATCCGACAGCTATATCACCGACTCTGCTGCCGGCGGCACCGCCATGGCATCAGGCAAAAAAACCAATAACCGCTACGTTGGTGTAGATGCCACCGGTGTTGCGATCCCTGCCATCCCTGACATCATTGCACCTAAAGGTTATGTATCAGGCATCATCAGCGCCGGTGACATCACCGATGCGACTCCTGCTGCCTTCTATGGCCATGCACAGGACAGAAGTTACGAAGACGCTATTGCTAAAGACTTCCTCAACAGTCCTGTCTCCGTCCTGATCGGTGGCGCTCCCCGTCACTTCAATGCACGTGGGGACAAATTGGATATGCCTGCATTATTAAAAGAGAAAGGCTACACCTTCACGACTAAATTAGAAGACCTCGACACTATACAATCTTCAAAATATATCAACCTGACTACCCAGGCAGAGCTCTCCATGCAGAATGGTCGTGGAGAATTTCTTTCTAAAGCACTCACCAAAACCATCCACACCTTAAACACCAATAAAAAAGGCTTCTTTATCATGGCCGAAGGAGCGCAGATAGATTATGGTGGTCATGCCAACAAACTCCCTTATGTCATCACAGAAATGATGGACTTTGACAAGGCCATTGGCGAAGCCATGAAATTCGCAGATGAAGATGGTCATACCTTAGTGATCGTTACTGCCGATCATGAAACCGGGGGGTTATCCCTGTTAGATGGCAACATCTCCAAAGGTCAGGCTGACGGTCATTTCAGTACCAATGACCATACTGCGGTGATGGTACCGGTATTTGCTTATGGCCCTAATTCATTGTTATTCAGAGGGGTGTATGAGAATACGGAAATCTTTAAAAAGATCATTGATCTGTTGAAATAAAAGGACCAGATCGTTTAATAATAAAATTGTAAATATAAACGGCGCTTAAAATAATAAGCGCCGTTTATATTTATATTAATTCGTAGGTTGGATAATCAACTTTTCGACTACTTTATAAACATGAGATCCTATACCACCAGGTATTTCTTCAAGTGCTGAATCAAGTACTTTACCCTGAAAAATTGCTTTATGTATATTGGGTAGCAACAAATCAGTTTCAAAGTTCGATTTATTAAATGATCCCAATGCTCCAACAAGCAATTTTTCCAAATGTCGTCTGTTACCTTGTTTTTTATTCTTTAAGATCGCCAACTTTTCTTCTTCAGAAAAACGACTAAAATCTGATACATGCATCAGTAACCAGATTTCAAAACAAGGATTACTTATTGCCACATACATTCCACCCGCTGTCTTACATTGATTAACAATTTCCCGCAGATTCTTCCATCTGTCAGTATCAATAATCATCCACAGTTCATCCTGTACACCAAAATTATATTTATCTTTAGCCTCACTTTTAAGCTTTGCAAAAACATGTTTGGGAGCACTGTTAGTATCGGTCTTAGGCCGTTTTAAAATATGCAGATAAATTAATTCATCGTTGAAGTACATGCAATCTTTTAAGGCAGAAAAATAAATTTCTTCAGTATCGTTACCTTCAAATGCAAGTACAATTATTCTCTCTTTATCTTTTGTATTACTTTCCCGAAATAACTCCTGACGTTCTCTTCCCATAAAATATCAAGGTTGATTAGGCAATATAGTCAACTTCCGCCTATTCCCAATCCTTGGTACGCCTTTGTATCGGCCCAATAAATAATCTTTTCTAATCTCCTTATCAAAACGAATTGTATATTCTTCCAATGAATGAAGTCTGGTCGCTCCATCTTTGTCTTTTACCACAAACCATAATTCATCCTTACGTAATAATTTCTGTGTCAACAAGGATGATTCATGTGTTGCAATAATAAGTTGGCTATTCACTTCCCGGCCTTTGTCAATAAAAAGGTCTATAATATCGTACATCAAATTTGGATGTAAGCTCCTTTCCATTTCATCAACAACAAAAACGTTATCTCCTTTTAGCAAATCCATAATTAATGGAATAAAATCCATGATACGATTTGTGCCATCAGATTCATCACCAGGATCAAAGAATTCTTCATTGTCCTGATCTTTGATCTTATGTTTAGTCATGAATTTCTTAAAGGAAATTTCATTATTTTGTTTGCTAATAAAAAACGTATTTCTCGAATGAGAGATAACAGCTACTGCTGATTCTGATTCTTTACTATGGAGCTGATCAAGAATACTGCTTACAACTTTAGAAGGTAAATCCAAGCTTTCCATTTCAACGCGCTCTAAACATACACCACTGATCCCAGTATCAAAATAATTTAAAAACTCCTGAAAAATAGTCAACAACTTTTCATTGTCTTCCAGTTCAAATTTCAATCCTTCATTATACTTATCGTCAGGAAATATTACCTTCAAAGAATTAAGGAACCAATCATTTACGTTCAACAGATCCTCAATATCCTTTACATTCTCTTTGACTCTTCTTGTTCTGATTTCAGTAAGAAAAAGTTGATTTACAGGTGTAGCTCTGGCAGTAAAACGCAAAAACTGCTGATGATCTTCTTTAGGGTTTTTCTTCAGGAAATATTCTAAATCGAATTCATTGCAGTTTCTTTCAAAAAGCTTTATATCACCACTCTTTTTCACTTCATACAACCATTCCTCCACTATTTCAGTATTATTGAATACGAAACCATAAGCATAATTTTTCCCTTTATGCTGAATTTCATATTCAATACGGGAATTCCTATTAGTAGCACTGGCATCTAACCTGAATTTTTTATACCCAATCATTGCATCTGATCTTGTACCTGCCAGGACCAATCTACGGCCAAATTCTATTGCTCTAACGAGGTTTGATTTTCCAGATGCATTTGCACCAAAAACCAAGGCAGTTTTAAGTAACGATACTCCTTTTACAGGCTTTGTCTTATGTTCGGGTTTTAAGACTCCTTTTCCAGGAAGAAAGGAAATTACCTGCCGTTCATTAAATGACGAAAAATTCTCTACAGAAAACCTAATTAACATAGTAATCTGGATTTTAATATGCAATATGGTGATTTTTTCACAACAAGACTAATAAAAACTATAATTATTTATCACTGATCCGGGTATTCATTGTAATTTTCAACATGTACAGAATATACATTTTAATAATTAACAATACATTCATGTAAAATACTGATCTGTAATTGTCAATTATTTACATTTATACCATGAAACCAAAAAAAATCCTGTATCTTTTTATCCTGAATACATTGTTATTCATCCAGTTTGCAAAAGCACAGACAGACAGTGCAAAAATCATGTTAACGAAGTTTTACAAGGCTTACATTCCGGCTGTTGAATCCAGCACCGGAGAACGCCAAATTGAAAAATTGCAGAAACAATACAGTACCGCCAAACTCATCTCCCGGGTAAAAAAACAAACTGAAACAATGGAGCTGGACTACGATCCATATCTGAATGCACAGGATGCTGACAAGGATTGGGTAAGAACATTGCAAATTGAAAAAGATCCAAAAACTCCTAACTTGTACAATGTTTCCTTTTTAGATAACTACGAAAAGAAAAGACACTATATAAAAGTCTTCGTTACAAAAGAAAGAAATCAATATAAAATCAGCGGATTTAAAAACTAATATTATGGGATGGAAAGCTGCGTCAATAATTATCAGCAATGTCACAACAGTAGATCCTGAAAAGCTCCTGCAGGAGCTGGGTATTGAACAATTCGAAACGATTGAGGATGAACCGTATGACGTAGCTGTCTATCCTGAAAAACATCAGATATTCATAGGTGTTTATAAAGAAAATCTGATCATATCTTCCTGGGAGATAACCGACCATTCTTTCGGAAAAGAGTTATCAACATTCGAACAAAAGTTGTCTATCCTATTTCCTGCTGCTGAAATCTGTACCATACAATTACATAGCGGAGTCAATCACTGGGGATATTCAATAGTAAAAAATGGGGAAAAGATTCGTGTAAGATGTGGTAATGCAGAACAGGGTACCATCATTGAGCTAGGCGAACCTTTGTTGGAAGAGCAGGAACTCCTCTCCAAATCTGAAATCAAAGATGGTAGAAGGATCTATCATTTAAGAGACGACGAACCTTATGAAGAGGACCAGGTAGGAGAAAATTTCGTATCCTCAATGTGGGCAAGGTATACTGGTAAGGAATTTTTTGAAGATGAGGAGATGTTTGAGTTCAAGTTGTCAGGTTTTAAAACAACCAAAGCAGCATCTGTACAAGCCGGTCGTAAGCAAAAGCCAAAACCTGTCGTGGTTATAAAGCCATGGTGGAAGTTTTGGTAGCATTCAGCAAAGAAACCCGGCCTTATTAAACTTTGCCACCTCATACAGAAAATCAATCCTCACTTTCTCCCGATAATTAATATCGTAATCCCTACTATACCAGCTATGTAGACAGTAAGTGATATTTTCATCAATGGCACCCGTCACTTTAGTAGACACATTATCCCACAATATAGAAGCCTTCAAAAAATATGGCTTCCCATATTTTGCCAACCAGTAAAATAGCCCGGCAAATGGTTCTATTTGATCATGTGTATATTGACCGGTTATCCAGGAAGGCTCATCAGGTATTTTCTGAAAGATCTTTCTATAAAGCACCATCAGGTGTCAGATTTTGTATAATATGTTGAATGGTAAACCAAAGACTCACCGCCCCTATTTCATGTGGTATAGGTGCAACAATGCTGGTTTTAAAAATGTTCTTATCTGAAAATTCATGGATGATATTCAGTCGCTTATCCTCTCTATGTGGTAAATTAATAACAAAGACAGGTATCATAACAACTTCTTATTTAATAACGCACGGATATTTGAAGTATCAATTCCTTCTGATTTATAAATAATAATTCCCTTGTCATCAATAAGCACTGTAGTAGGCAGCGTGTTGATCCCATAGCTATCCCTGATTTTTCTGTCCTGATCAAATACCTGTATCCAGGTAATATTTTTTTCAGATATCGTTCTTGCACAGTCTGACATATTTCGATCCATATTGATGCCCACTATATCCAGCTTGTTTGCTGGATATTCTTTTTGTAATGATTGGTAAAATGGAATTTCTGCAATACAAGGTCCACACCAGGAGGCCCAAAAGTTCAGCAACAGATATTTATTTGTAGTGTTCAAACTGATATTATTCCCGTATATATCTTTTATAGCAAGTACAGGTGCGGCATGCATCACAGTTGCTGGGTGAAGAATACCTTGTAACTGACTGGCAATCATCTGTCCCTTTTCTGTCTTCAAAAATCGCTTGTCAAGGTCTTTTTGTAGAAAATTATACAACGTTCTAACATAATCAGTGTCATGAATAAGGATACTCAGGGAGGGTAATGTCACCTGATTATAGAAGAACCAGAATGAATAATATTTATCGGAATATTTTTTCAATATCGGCAATGCTTTCAAGCTGATATTTTTAACAAGGCGCTTATTAATATTGAATAAGGAATCATTCCTGAAGGCGTCATTATCTTTCCCTTTCCAGAAATTAAGATATGATTGTAATTCCGGCAATCTATATCTATAAATATCCCTGTAATACTTATTATAAATTGTATCAAAAACAGCCAGTGTGTTTGAAGGTTTACCGTAATTCAGATCGTTATTTTTATAATAAAGAGATATCGAAGCCGGTTGTTCACCGATAAGAAATATAGTAGCTGCCTGTTTATATCTTATAGTCAATGTGGTTGCTTCGGCCGCTAATTCCCCGGTCAACTTAATTTCATTATTCTCTGAATCATGAATGGCCACCGGTCTTTGCCCATCGTTTACAAAAAATGACAAGCTGTTTTTATCAATAGTATTATTAACGCGAATTTTCACATAAAATTTATGCTGTGAAAACGTTTTAAATGATATTATCAAACCTATTGTCAGAAAAAAACACCTAACTGCCATAACAATTCTATTTTTAAAATCAATAGACGTCCTAAAACCATAAGCCTTCAGGACGTCCTTTTCAATTAGGATCTGGAAGATTGTCCTGTACCAGGACTGCTGCAATAGCCGGAAGAGCCACATTTACATTCCTCGTACAGTCGATCTTCTCCAGGGATGGTATTCCGGACTATAAAAGACTAAATCATACTCATTTATTTCTTTCACCACAGTAAACATCCTCAACATACCACGTTCATCCTTTAATGGCGCAATAAAAGGAACCAGTAATACTGAAAGCTTATCAGCAGTAATGTTTATAGCGATATTCTCCACACCATAACTCTTAGCACATCGCTGATACTAAGCATACCTGGACAATCCGGGTGTTCTTCAGTTCCCGTGTAAGGCTGGTTTCACTAATCATCAGCCCTAAAAGATCAACCAATACTTTAGTCATCTGAGGAGAATTGCTCTTTGGATTAAAAGCTTTTCTATGAAAGTAACCATGACAAACGTTATTTTTCAAAATAGGGATCCCTTCATTGATCACCACAGAGGCAATCAATGTTTACGGGTTTACACTATGAAAATTAAAAAATGCCGGACACACACATCATTTAGCAATGCGCAGACAGCTTTACAAACGACTACATGACAGTAATTGAAGGTTATCTGGTAAAATTTATCGCCGAAAGTGAATTGGCGAAGTTTATAGCGACGGCTTAAAAATGATTTTTCTACGTATGTAATTCATTGTTCACTCCAAGGGTTACACTAATCACTAACAATGATTCAACAGGTATAAATGTAGAATAAAAAAAATTAAAAAATATCTCCTGATAATTTTTAATTTCTACTTTTAAAAAGCAAAACAAGTTGTATATTTTTTTGCTAAATGATAAACAGTGAATATTAAGGTGTGTAAAACCTCAGTTTCTCTTTTTTGATGAATATACCACCTCTCAATTATTTCTGTGATCTCCTAACTCCCCCTTCCCCTCAACCTTTATATTTACCTCCAATGAAATCCAGGATCCTCCAATTCATCATCCTCCTGCTTCTCTATAACTCACTCCTGCATGTCAAAGCCCGCCCCATCTCCGCCTGGCACATGCAGCCAATCACTATTCAATCTCCCTGGGCCTCACAGGTATCACCCTCTCATCCCCTCCCTGAATACCCCCGCCCTCAAATGGTCCGCACCCAATGGCAAAACCTCAACGGCCTCTGGGACTACGCCATCACCGCCTGGGATGCTGCCGCCCCTACCTATTACCAGGGAAAGATCCTCGTCCCTTTTCCAATAGAATCCGCGCTTTCCGGTGTAAAAAAAGCGCTTCTGCCTAAACAACGCCTCTGGTACCATACTACTTTCAAAGCCACTCCCAAACAAAGAACCCTCCTGCATTTCGGCGCCGTCGACTGGAAAGCCACCGTCTACCTCAATGGCCATAACCTCGGCGCACACCTCGGTGGCTATAATCATTTCTCTTACGATATCACTTCTTTCCTCAAACCTGATAACAACGAATTAATCGTCAGTGTCTACGACCCCACCTCTCAAGGCAATAACCCACATGGCAAACAAAGCCTCTACCCACGTAAAATATTATACACTGCCTGTAGCGGCATCTGGCAAACCGTCTGGTTAGAAACCTTACCTGACACCTATATCGCGGGGTTCACCCTCACACCAGATCTTGATAATAATGAGCTACAGATCAAAGTAGCCGTTTCATCTCCTGATGGACAAAATGCGATTTCCAGTTCTATACCTCATGATCAATCTACACCTCCTGATCAATCTGCATCTTATGATCAATCTACACCTCATGATCAAAATAACATTCCTGTTTCATCATTCGACACTCACAACTTCGACTCTCATAATACCATCCCTGTTTCATATCCCAGCACTCAAAACACATTTCCCATTTCATCCTCCAATCCTCAAAGCACATCTCCCCCATCCTCCCATTATACCATTCAAGCTATTTCAAACAACATCAGCACCGCCCCCTCTGCTGGCGACAGCCTCACTCTACACATCCCATCTCCCCATACCTGGAGTCCACAAGATCCCTACCTCTACCCCCTCACCATCCGCCTCCTAAAAGACGGCATCATCACCGACTCCATCACCAGCTATTTCGCCATGCGTAAAATCACTTTAGAACCAGACGCCGCCGGCCGGCCCCGCATCTTCCTCAATCATAAATACCTATTCAACCTCGGCGTCCTCGACCAGGGCTACTGGCCTGACGGCATTTACACCGCCCCAACTGACAGCGCCTTAGCATACGATATCAACATCATCAAACAAATGGGTTTCAACACCATCCGCAAACACATCAAAATCGAACCTGACCGCTGGTACTACAACTGTGACAAACTAGGTATGCTCGTGTGGCAAGACCTCATTCCCCCTGCCGGCTACACCCAGGCCGACGCCTCCGTATTCGAAGACGAAAGCCCAAAAATCATCCAACAACTCTACAACTTCCCCTCCATCATCGTCTGGACCTTATTCAACGAAGGCTGGGGTGCCTACGATCAATTACGCCTCGCCACCCAACTCAAACGTTACGATCCCAGCCGTCTCCTCAACGCTCACTCCGGCGCCAATATGGATGAATACAGCGAAGGCTACCCTTCTCAAATGTGGGCCGGCAGCGACTTCGTCGATGTACATAAATACCCTGGCCCTTCCATCGGTCCCTCTTTACCTCAAAAAGCCGCTGTACTTGGTGAATGGGGAGGCATCGGTGTAAGTATAGCAGGTCATCGCTGGGACCCCGATCAGTCTTATAGTTATCTCGATGTCACCCGCGCAGAATTCCCTGATTACTACCAGGCACTTATGCAATTATTGTATTTATATGAAAGAGCGGGTTTATCTGGGGCTATCTATACCCAACCATTTGATGTAGAAAGAGAAGAAAACGGGTTAATCACCTACGATAGAAAAGTTCCCAAAATGCCGGTTCCTGAGATCAGGGCCATCAACGATTCGTTATTGACTGCGATAGCTCACCATTAGCTACTGCTTCATGTTCCCATTTATACTGAATGTTGTACAACATGATCCAATCCCACCTGCCACTCCTACCCACAAATAGATCTTCATCATCAGCGGCATCAAACTTCTTCTTCGTACCTTCTTATTTTCTTCCACGAACAGCTTCATGTTCCCATTTATTTTGTATACGATATAACATCCACCAGTAAGGCGCACTCACTACCAACTGTATTAACAGATATTCCGGTTTATTCTCCACAATACCCACTACCAAAATAAAAATCCCCCAACACACTCCTATCCCCCAATTCCACCGAATCGCAGACTTCACCTCAAACCATAACAAAAAGTATTTTACGATATAAGCGATCGACAACAGGAAGTATCCTGCAATCGCTACATTTTCCATTATTTCATGTGCCAGACTATAATCCTCCGGCATAGCCGCATGCCCCACCATCGCTGCTCCTAAACAAAGAAAAATCACGCCCAGCATCACACCGGCTAACAAATAAATCTTTAACAACAATGGCAGCAGATTTCTTCTGCGTACGTTAATTTCCATAAATATTATTTTCTCATACACCAGGTACGCCAACAACCCATCACACCCCGCATATGCAAATGCCAGGTCATCCACGTAGGCACCTTCTTCAAAAACTACAAAAATCCCACTTGCCTCCCCCGTAATGGCTACATACTATTTATTTTCTGAAGACTTCAGCGCCACATAAGTACCCGCACTAATACCCAATAAGATAAGGTTATTCATGGGAATAACAGGCATAATCTTATCAATCATATCATCAGAAGAAGCAAACCCTGCCAACTGCAAATTGATCACCGTTCTCCATATAAACCAGATTCCAAAACACAAATTGAACACCACCGCCTGAAAACGTGGAATACTAATCCCCGTTTTATCAGACAGAATATCCAGCCAGAAACCTTCGCTTTTCATGTCTTTTGAATTCTTCTGCGGCACAGCTGCTTCCTCTTCAGTCGCTTCTGTCACCGCTTCTTTGTATTTGTTATCATCCGCCACATCCACAATGCGTGCAGAGGCTGTGGTCAGTGCGCCGATACCCAGGAGTAATAACGTAGAAGTATCAAAAGTCGGCATCTTTCCGGTAGCAGCCAGGATACTGATAAAGGAAACCAGTATGATAAAAGTCCACCAGAGTAACTGTAACCTGGAATAACTAAAGGGTTTAGGATCTATGTTACTGGCATCGCAGAGTATACAAAAACGTCTCTGCATCCAAACGGCCATCACGACCCCTAAGATAAAAACTAGCAGGTAAATAACTTGTGCATTCATGGTATAAGGAAAAAATAAGTCGCTTAGTATGTCTTCGTTTAGTTTGTCTTCATTTTGAGTTCCCGCTTAGATACAGCTTCCCGCTCCCAGCGGTATTGGATTTTGTAGATCATAATCCAGTAAGGAATGGTCAACACCAACCCATTGATCTGGCTATTTTTTGTATCACCTGTGAAAAAGCCGACTCCCAGCATCACCAACCAAATCGCTCCCATGATCCAGTTATACCTGATGGCCCATTTTACTTCAAACCAAAGAGAAGCGGTCATCGAAAAAATAATTGCGGAAAAAAGCGCGGCCATACCCACCAAACCTACCATCGCCAAATAATTCTGCCCGAACGCTCCAAGAATGAGTTGCGAAAACCCCAACGCAAATAAGATGGCGACAAAGGAGATCATAGCTACAACAAATCCTATCCAGATATAAACTTTTAGGAAAACGGGTAGCAAACTGCGACGGCGAATACGAAATTCCGTCCCAAAATTATCCTCGAAAATAGTTGGCTGCTCCATAGATATTATTATATAGCAAATATACGCAATACATTAGCTATTTCATAGGGGTAGCGAAAAGGGCTTCCCTTTTTGAAACTGCGACATGTTCCCAGCGATACTGGATCTTATTTAACATGACATAATAGGGAATAGCTACTGCCCACGGAAGGGAGAGCTCACTTAAATCGGTTCCGGTCCAATCATTGAACGAAATACCTATGACAAAAAGGAAACTAGCAAACAGGATTCCCCCCAACACCCAGTTATACCGGATCGCCCATTTGGCTTCAAACCAGAGACCGGCAACAGCCGTAAAAAATATAGTGATCAATCCCAATCCTACGGAGAGTTCTACGATTTCCAACCATCCTGAGTCGCGCCTTTTATAATGATGATGTTTAAGAAGGCCGGCGCCAATAGTAAATAATAAAGCGATCAAACAGCCTAACAATATCAGGAACCCAATCCAGATATAAACTTTAAGAAAAACGGGTAACAAGCGGCGGCGACGTACCTGGAATGCCGTGGCGAAATGTTCTTCGAAAATAGAGGGTTGTTCCATAGGTTATTAACTATTTTATAGGTCGAAGATACTCGGTTGTTCCATATCAACAAGGGGTTAATATCTCCTTTTCAGGTATGGTAGTTACTATCTCCTGTAAGATAGTGTCTATCTCCCGTAAGATAGTGTCTATCTCCTGTCTGATTGTTGCGATCTCTTTGTCTTTAAAAGAGATACGCTGATTATTACCAATAGTCAGGGTCACATCTTTCCCTTTTCTACCTTCATAATATTCCAGTAACACTTCTATCAGAGATTCTCTATCTCCACTTAATCTAATTCCTGCTATTTCAGCAGATAAGAACCAATGATTAAAACGATACTTTATGTCTGGTTCTATTCCTTTGTTTTCCAGGAATTGGTATAATTCTTCAAGTCCTCTACCTTCTATTAAGATGTCTGTATTCATAACATGGGGGTTGTCATCCCATATTGCTATGAGGGGGGATAGGTAATATTCCCCCTGGTGGGTTTGTGGATAATAAATAGGTGCGCTTATTACCCCTGATGGGTCTCTAAATAATAATCATATTTATTCAAATCCAGCTTCTCGCCTAACAATTGTTCCACTGCCGCCCGCTGAGCTGCTCCTACCTGATAAATATTCAAATAATCTGCATCCCCATCTTCCGCTTCCCAAATCTTACTAATCTCCGCCACTTCCAACTCAACCAGATACTCACTCACAAAATCCTCACTTCCCTTCAAATAATAAGCAATCGTTCTTTCCATAAATTATCATTTTAATTAAACAGCCGGCCTCCAGGAAGCCGGCTGCAAGTTATTATCTTTTACTCTTAAACGTTGAAGACGTCCACGAAAAAGCCGGTACCATTATACTACCTTTTACCCTTAAACTCCGAAGTCGGCCACGAAAAGCCAATGCCATTATCCTACCTCTTACCCTTAAACTCAGAAGCCGTACACGAAAAAGCCGGTACACTTATACTACCTCTTACCCTTAAACTCCGAAGTCGGCCACGAAAAAGCCAATGACATTATACCACCTCTTACCCTTAAACTCCGAAGTCGGCCACGAAAAAGCCAGTACACTTATACTACCTCTTACCCTTAAACTCCGAAGTCGGCCGCCATTCCGGAAACCTTTCCTCATTCGCCAACGTCTCCCCTACATCAAACAAAAACCGGATATCCTCCACCATCCCTGACAACTCCCACGTATCATCAAACTGATCAAACGGTGAATGATATCTATCCCTTCCATAAGAAGCCCTATGATTCGGCACCCACGCTGAATCATGCAGCAATGAATGTTCCCCCGCCCCAGGATACAAAGAAGGAATCCCCACCTTTGCAAAATTAAAATGATCTGAACGGAAAAACCATCCCCCGGAAGGATTCGCCTCCGGAATAATCGTCCTCCCCTGTTTCTTCGCCGCTCTCTCCGCATAATCATCCAGCTCAGACTGCCCCTTACCAATGATCGTAATATCCGTCGTACGACCAAAAGTATTCATCACATCCATATTTATATCTGCCACTGTAGACTTCACAGGAAACAAAGGATGTGTCGCATAATACTCAGATCCCAACAATCCCTGCTCTTCCCCTGTCAGCGCAATAAAAAGGATAGATCGCCTTGGTGCATTTGGCAGACTCTTGAAAGCCTTCGCCAGACTTAACAACGCCGCTGTACCGCTGGCATTATCCGCTGCACCATTATAGATAGAGTCACCTCTGATCACTTCACCTACACCCAGGTGATCCCAGTGTGCAGAGTAAATAATGTATTCATTCTTTCTGTCTTTACCAAGCAACTGTGCAATCACATTATGAGAGGTAGACTTCTTGATCTTATTCGTAATCTCCAGGCTGGTAGTCACCCCTAATGCCACTGCCTTAAACCCTGGATGCTTCGCTTTCTCAATTACATCAAACGGCACCCCTGCCAGCGCAAACACTTTCTTTGCTGACTCCAGAGTCATCCAACCTTCCATCGCCGTTCTTGACATATTATCATCCGCTGTCTGCAGATCCAGTCTTGGTTTAGACCAACCGCTCCTCACCACATTCCAACCATAGCTGGCAGGCAGGATGTCATGAATGATAATTACGCCAGTGGCTCCTTTACGGGCAGCCTCTTCGAATTTATACGTCCACCGACCATAATAGGTCATGGTCTTTCCTTTGAATAAGGTGCTGTCATAAAAACCCGGATCATTCACCATCACAACAACAGTCTTCCCCTTTACATCCAGCCCTTCATAGTCATTCCATTTATATTCCGGCGCATCAATCCCAAAACCGGCAAACACCAGTTCGGAGTTATCCACATTAACCTTCTCTTTTACACGACGGGTCGCAATCACATATTCATCCAGGTAAGGCAGGGTTACGCTCCCGCTCTTTCCTTTGATCACCAAAGGTCCGCTGGGCTTGGAAATAATTTCCACCATCGGTACTTCCTGAAAAAAACTATCCCCATTCCCTGGCTGCAGTCCGATCTCTCTGAAGCGGTCTTCCAGGTATTTGATGGTTTTATCTTCTCCAATGGTAAAGGGTTTACGTCCCTGAAATACATCAGAGGATAATACAGTGATGTCGCGGGCGATACTTGCCGAGTCTATGCTTTTAATGGCTACTGAATCCGCTGTAGCAGCCTGCTTCTGCTCAGGTCCATGACAGGCAAAAAGGCCGACCAGGGGGATTATACGATAGAAATATTTCATGCAGCGTACGTTTTGGGGCTAAGATAATGCACTTTTAATTGAAAAAGGGCCCTGTTGTGGCAGGACCCTTTATAATATCTTTATATGATAATCGCTTTTTAGAAAATTCTGTCTTGTAGCGATGAATAATGCATTTAACTTAAACGTTTTCATCTACTACTACCAATCATCTTTTTACCCGAAATCCAATAATATCGCTCTGGTCAATGCTTTCCCCCACATTCCTACACCCCTGCCGCCGATGCCACCTTTGAAACCGTTGCCTTCTTCTTATCCTTCTTCTTCCCTTTCCCCCACATTCCTACACCGCCGCCGCCGGCACCACCTTTGAAACCACCTGCTTCTTCTTATCCTTCTTCTTCCCTTTTCCCCACCACACTATAAACCCAGTCACCGGCAAACTCGCACAAATCAAACTCACTATAAAAGCAATAATCTTCCCAATGATCCCACCTATCGCCCCCACATGTATATCATAATTCATCCCGATCAACTTCTCCCCGGCATTTCTATCTTTCCCTGTCACCTTCGCCAGCATCTTCCCTGTATACTTATCAAACTGAAAATCATCTCTATCATAATACACCTCATTCCCCCAATAAGCCGACATATACACCACCGCTGCCTTTCCGCTATCCGGGGTACTCAATCCAATCCTTTTAGCAGCAGGATTATCTTTCCTCACACTCTCAAAAGCAATATCCAATCCTCTCTGTGGTGTATTCGCCAGCGTTGTATCCGACACCCCATTCTTATGCGCCGGCGGCGTAATACTCCTGGAAGCCACCACATACACCGTCGTCTGGAACCACTTAAACGACCACACCAACCCTGTCAATGCCAATACCAGCGCAATCGCCATGGCATAAAACCCCAATACATTGTGCAAATCATAGTTCACTCTCTTAAAACTCGCCTTCCATTTTATCTTAAAACTCTGATCTCTTGTAGCCTTCGTCCATTTCTTAGGCCACCAAAGGATCAACCCGGTTATTAACAAGATTACAAATATCAATACACTCCATCCTACAATCTGTTCGCCAACCTTCCCACTCAACAACAAGCTCCAATGAATCATTTTCACAATCGCAAAAAAGTCATACTTGAAATCATGGTGTCCAATCACCTCACCAGTATAAGGATTCAGAAAAACGGCCTCATAATATTTCACACTTCCAAAATAAGTGATGGCTTTGGGATCTCCCGCTACATAAGTCATAAACTCCCATGCTCTATCCTTATCGGTATAAGTCGTTATGTAGTTTACTTTCTTATCTGGTCCCAGCGCTTTCCGGGCATTATTTATCAAAGTACTGATAGGGAGGGTAGCGGTCTGCTGAGGCTGTACGAACATGATATCATGATGCACCTTTTCAGAAATTTCCTTCTGAAAAGCGAACAAACATCCCGTAATGCTTACGATAAATACAACAATTCCTGAGGCCAATCCAAGCCATAAATGTAACCAGGCATTGAGTTTTGCCCGCCAGGATTTCCCCTTTTTCCCTGTTGGCTGAGTGTTTTTATTCATGTCGCTTCGCCCTTATCAGTTGATATAGAAATGGTTATAGTAAACCACGCTAGCAAATTTGGAGAATATAGTGGGGATGACCGAGACGGATCGGGAAATTTATTTGCGGAAAACGGAAAAAGGAGGGTTAATACCCTCCTCTTATCACATTCAGGAAATCGATAAAGGCCTCACTAAAATTCTCAGCAGCCTCATAATTACTAAACTCGTATTCCTCATGCACACCTGCTGCCGTTCGCAAGGTGATAGCTCCATACCTGACAATCGGGATCTGGAAATTATCCCTGAACCGTTTGTCCGGAGCGCCATTCTTATTGACCTTGTCCCAGGTATGGTCTATGACCTTTGCATCAGGTGGCACGGCCCCTCTTTCAATGAACCTCACAGGCAGGAACTTAAACTGTAATTCTTTCAGGTCGATAATACCAAACCTGTCTTTGGTATCGTACATGATGATAAACCCAGGGTAGCAATACAAATCCGCGCCATTGGCATTCTTGAACCACAACGGTTCAAAATTGGAATGAATATCTTCAATAGATTTGATCCCTATTTTCACTTCTTTCTTATCCACCACTGTAGAAGCTGCTGACCTTGTCACCCTCCTGTTTTCAGCCACAGCGCTGGTCACATCCCATACTTTATGAGATTGAGATAGCCGTTTGAATGCTGTTGTGACTGCCTCATATTTCTGCAGGATGTCAGTATCAAAAGAAATATCCAGTTCCATCCGGCTCTTCACCAGCTCCTGATTGATTTCGTCAATAGCAGTTTGTTGAGTAGCGATTCTTTCTTTGATACCTTGTGAAATAGATTTTACAAAAAGTCCATAGAGAAAAACATAACTCAGCGTGAGCTTAGTTTTCGAACCCTTCAATGCCAGTCCTATTTGCTGCAAGTCATGTTGCAATTCTTTTCTTTGCTGATGTGCGGATAAGATAGTATCCTTCACACCCTGCATATCCTGGTTCGTAATTTCAGCAGGAGCGACGCTGAAGATGTTGCCTTGTGGTGTAGTTACAGGAACATGATGAGGTACAGGAGAAGAAGGTTTTGCTCCAGGCAATGCTGGTTTATTCGTCCCTGCAGGCAATGCAGGCTTCGACGACATTTTATGTCTTCCCAATACAGAATTCACATAAGTACCATCATGTCCCAAAGTAACACTAGCGCCTTTTACACCTATATTAGTACTAATACCTTTTCTACTAATATTTAAATGAACACCGGGAATGATTTTGATTCGTTTTCGATAGGTCCAAGCCATAATTTCAAAAATTAATTACAATTACAATAAGATCTATCCACATATTCTTTACTGTTTCCGCTGTAATAGTAACAGCCACCCTGAGAGCCTTTATAAAGTGTATGTCCATTATAGGTACAGGAGCCTGAAGTTGAACTATCACTTACATCTATGTCCAAACCAGTATCAGTCTTGGTACAACATAAAAATGATGTCAATAATACAGTACAGCATAATAGCTTTTTCATATCAATAAAATTTAGGGATTACTTACAATCACAATAAGACCTATCAACATATGTCTTATTACCATTCTTATTCAGATAATAACAACCTCCTCTAGGTCCTTGAAACAGCTTATGCCCTTTATAAGTACAATCTATCAGATTGCATGCTAACATTGATACCAATAATGCAGTACAGAATAATAATCGTTTCATTTGGGGTAATAATTAAAAACAAAAATAGGGATAAATAGGACCGGTCTATTATTGAATCTTACGTCAAATCATTAGTATCTGCTATAGGTCCACATCTTTTCACAGCAGCAATACCATTATCACGCCCGGCAGCTGTAGTATAGCTTTCACTTTTCCCTATTGTTAGCCCATTAGCAGCTGTCAAAACAAACGTATAGGTAGGCGTATCCTTTTTCACATACCTCTTATCCAAAGGCGCATTTTCCTTCACTGACTTTATGCCATTTTCAGCGCCTTGTTTACTAATATACCCTTCGCTGGATAAAATAGTCTGGCTATTTTCTGCCTTTAAGTGGAAATAAAACTCACCACTTGATTTAAAAAGATCAAATTTGGGATTTGCCATATTATATTGTTTTTAGTTTAATTATCTTTTACAACTCTAAATCCAACATCACTCAATCGCTCATCCGGCCGCTCCGCACGCTTACTATTCACCGCCAACTCTCCCACCTCACTATCATACCCACCACCTTTCACCACCTTCTTCGTCTGCGCCGAATCCGCCCAATCTTCACACCACTCTGCCACATTCCCACTCATATCATAAATCCCCCACGCATTCGCCTTCCTATGCCCCACAAACGCCGGCTTCACCCTATTATACACCGCCACCGTCCCTGCCGAAGTGCCACCACTATAAATCGTACTTCCCCCCGCCAGCGCCGCCGCCTGCCACTCCATCTCACGCGGCAATCTTCCCTTCACAAATGCACAATACGCCTTCGCTTCCTCCCACGTCACATTCCTCACCGGCATAGAATCAACAGAATGAATGGGCTGCTCAGGGAATATCTTACCCGTAAGCATGCAATACTCCCTGTATGCAGCCACTGTCACTTCTATATTACTGATACAAATAGGCAACCCTTGTACATGCACATACTCCTGCTTCAAAATCCACCGATGGCACCACCACGCATAAATCAAATACCACAAAAAAACTGTCCCCCCCATCACACACAAGAATGTACATATCCTTAACAACCGCCCTCTCGCCACCCGCTTCCTTCTCAAAATCTTCTCTTTCAATGACCTCGCTATCTCCTCCGGATTCTTCTTCCAATCCACATACACCATATGCTTCGACAATCCCCCCACCTCCGTATCATCCAATCTCAACTGCAAAACATTCCCCTGTGGGAACTGCGCCAATGCCATCTGCTGCTCAATACCAGACCAATACTTATTCACACAATACCGACTCGTTATCAACAACACATACTTCGTCCGCTTCCCATATGCATCCATGGTCAGATTAATCAAATGCTTCCCCCAATTATCCTTCTCCTCTTTATAATAGTAATACCGAACATTCAATTGCTTCAACTCTGCCGCAATCATATCCGCCACATACGTATCCTCTTCCGCCACCGAAATGGCTACATCAATTGTCTTCATATCCTCCCCTCCTTCACCAATTGCCAATAATACATCCCCAATGGCGTCAACCTACACTTCCCACTATTCATTGCCGCCCAATACATATACTCCTCATCTACCGGCTCCACTAACCCCACTCCCTGCATCCTCCGCAACACTTTAAACACCCTGATATGCTCCGAATCCGCCCCCTCCACCGTATACTCATAACTAGGATCCAATGGCATCTCATAAGCTACCTCCGGAAAATAGCTCCTCAACAACCTCAAATCACCTAAATCCAACGGTGGCTTCACTTTACGCAAATTCAAAGACCGCGCAATATTCGCCTTAAACACCGGCCTTTGTTGCCACCCTCCCAATCCTCTATCTATATAACTATAAATATTCCCCGCCGTCACATCCCCCACTATATCCGCAGCTCCACCATGCAATGCCTTCAACAACAAACTCGTAAACACCCCCATCCCTCCTACCTCCTTCGATTTCTCCGAATCTCTGCTCGATGCCAATATCACCACACCCTTCCCCAGCACCGCCATCCCATTCCCCATCAAAACCGGCGTGCCCATCGCCCCTGCATGACAACAATCCAATACAATCACCTTTTGCATGGCCTTCGAAGTCGCCGCCATCATCAGGATGTCATCCATAGAAATCCCCTCATCATACCGCTGAAAATCCGGCGTCACGATGTACCCACCCATCTCATTCACCATCCCATGTCCTGAAAAATAAAATAAATGAATCTCATCATCCCCGCTGAATAGCTCCATCAACCGGGATTTAATAGCCGCTTTGCTATGATCTTTCGTCATCAACATGACATCAAAATTTGGGGCACCATCTTCATTGGAACTTAATACCTCTCCAATACTGGTCGCATCATTCACACAACCATATAACCTCGCACTGCCCGGATAATCATTAATACCGACAACCAATGCTCTTCTCATGTGTTAGGGGATTTAAAGGGATTCAACATTTCCCCCCAAAGGTTGTTGTTATATCCATAGGAAAAAACCTGTACCACAGGGGAAAAATCCCCTTTTTTAAAAAACCGGGTAGATTTTTTATCCCTAAGGCAGATTTTTAAACCTGGGTAGATTTTAAACCTGAGAAGAATTTTTGTACCAGGGTAGATTTTAAACCCAATAATGAATTTTTAACACCCAGGGGGAATTCCCTCCACCACCATAGGATTTTTCCCCTATTTGCTTTTCGTTGATTTTTGAAGGGTAAGGAAACAATAGCTTCGCAACCGTAAACGGTTTACAAAAGCATTTTTATTTCCTTAACACCAAAAAACTTTGTTCATTATGCAACAACACGTCACAGTAAAACCTCTACCTTTCTTCTATGTCGGACAAACCATCACCAACGACCGCATTAGCAGTTTCAAGACACAAAAACATCCGCTCCTCACACAGGCAATCGGTAAATCCGATACTTGTTCTGTATGGTATTCAAAAGAACATTTCGTAAAATTGCTGGAAGAAATCGAGTTTGCAGGTGGCGACGGCATCCGTATCAGCTTTGGTACGTATGAAGCAGGTCACCAATACGAGGGACAGACTTGTCTGTTATTCAATACGACGAGAGCAACTGAAGTTGGCGGCGCCATCACCCACACGAACGTAATTCTGGAAAACGAGCCAGACTTTGCAGAACGCTCTGCACAGGAAAGAGACATTATTCACTTCCCGGGAGAAGATCCTATCGTCAAAGACTTTAACCTGGGTTCACCCTGCCCTCCATTCTGCAATGATGGCGGACCAAAATAAGATACACTAAATGTACAGATTGTTGAATCATCGATTTTTATATCTTATTCCACTATTGCTTAGCGCCATTTTTAGTCTGAAGGCATTCAGACTAAAATGGCCTAAGCCTTATAGACTGTATGCATGCATGGTTATCCTGTCTCTGCTCACAGAGATCCTGGCCCTTGCCTGGAAATGGGAACTATACAAATGGGGATCCTACCATTTTTCCCAGAACAATTTCTGGATCTACAATTGTTTTCTCATCATCCGGTTTGGCCTGCTATCAGCTATATTCAACATGACATTATACCGTAATAAGCTATTACCCCTTATTACGGGCATCATCTTTTTGTTTGGAATACTGGACTACGCCTTCATCCATGGGCCGCTTCAGTTTAACACCTATAGTATGATTCTCACCCATGCTTGTATCATCACATTATGTCTATTGTATTTCCGGCAACTATTGCAGGAGCCTGGCGTTATCTCTATACAAAAAGAGCCGTTATTCTGGATGGCACTCAGCATCTTCTTTTATCATGCTGTGTCATTGCCATTCTTAATTATGTTGGGGTTCTTCAACATACAAGACTATCGGCTAACCGTTTTATTTTTTCCTATTAATGAAGCCCTTAACTTCTTATTGTGCTCCTGTTATCTAATAAGCTTTTTATGGAAACCTCAATATTCGCAACCTCTCTGACAATCATTATATCCACTTTACTTGTTCTGGGACTCTGTACCGCCGTCGTATATTTTCTATTTCTCTATCAGAAAAAGAAATTCCGACATCAACAGGAACTCATTGAAATGCGCGAGCAATTTAATCATGTATTGCTGCAATCAAGACTCGCTATCCAGGAACAAACGTTGGATCATATCAGTAAGGAGTTGCACGCCAACTTCAGTCACCTCGTGTCGTTGATCAATATCAACCTCCAGGAAATTCTGCCACAAGCACCCGCAAATCAACGGGAAAACATCCTCGAAACAAAATCGCTGGCGAAACAACTGATGAGTGAGCTAAAAGCCCTATCGGCCAACTTAAACACAGATCACATTATCCACATCGGCTTTGTTAAAGCACTGGAAAATGAACTGAACCGGCTCGCTAAAACAAAGAAATACGAAGTGGTCATCACCAAAGCGGGTGAGGAATATCGTATCTTACCTGAACACGAAATCATCCTCTTCCGCCTCTGTCAGGAAGTACTCAACAATACCGTGAAGTATGCAAAAGCATCTGAAATCACCGCTTCTATCAATTTTTCAAAAGAGCAGTTTGTACTCGTCATTACGGATAATGGCACTGGGTTCAATGTACAGGATGCCCTCGAAAACAGCGGAGAGAAACAGAGTACCGGTTTGTTGAATATGCATAAAAGAGCGTCGCTGATCAATGCAGAACTCCTCATCACCAGCCGCAATGGTGGCGGTACCGTCGTGATCATTACTATTCCTCAACCCCAGATCCTTAAATCTATTCAAGAATGAATAAAATCCTGATAGCCCTCGTAGACGACCATAACCTGTTTCGCAAAGGCCTGATCAAACTGATCAACATGGGAGATACACAACAACGGTATCATATCCTCTTTGAAGCAGACAACGGCAACCAACTCAAAGAGAAAATGAGAACACCCCCATTTCCTGATATCATTCTCATGGATATCGATATGCCGGAAGTGGATGGCTTTGAAGCGGTAGAATGGCTGCAACGTACACATAGTGATGTAAAGGTATTGGTCATGACCATGCTGGAATCAGAAACAGCGATCTTGCGGATGCTACGCATGGGGGTGAAAGGATATATTCATAAAGACATTGAAGTAGAAGAACTGACGGCTGCGCTCGAGTCTATTGCGGCTAATGGATTTTATTATTCTGATGCTGCGTCTGAGGTATTGCATCAAAACCTGAATGGATTAGATCGATCCAACAATACCGCTATACATTTATCTGAAAATGAAAGGGAGTTTATTAAATGGGTAGCCACGGATATGACTTATCAACAGATAGCGGATAAGATGAATCTGAGTGTGAAGACGATTGATGGGTATAGGGAGGCGCTTTTCCGGAAATTAGGTGTAAGGACCAGGGTAACGCTGGCGCTGTATGCGGTGAAGCATGGGTTAGTGGAATTATAACCCACAATATTTGGCAAATTATTAGTAATGGGGTAAACGCCCCATTACTAATCTTTATCCACATCCTGATTATAAAAGAAAGTACTTATGCTTATTGACACCCCACTCACTTCACATCCCCTATTTTAGGAAAAATCTGTATCAAAAAACGCTGATTATCGGGCTCAAACGGCAACCGCCCAATCCCTCCCCATCCATTCCCCGCCACCTGCAAATCCACCAATTCCTCATACTCCTTCGCCTCAAAATCAATCCCCTTAGTCTTCCAATAATTCTTCAAAGCCAACGCCCGCTGATAACTCAACTCATAATTATGCGCCTCCTGCCCCGTCCTGGAAGCATACCCCGCTATCACCACCACATACGAGACCCGCCTTAACCGCTCATCCGACGCCCGCTCCTGCTTTAAATGATCAATGATTGATTTCAACTTCAACCCCGCCTGATCTATATGATTGATCGTCTCCTGGTAATTCTCCAACTGATCAGGCATTAACTGGTACTGGTTATTCCCAAACTTCACATCAAACGCTAACTTAAATCGCTTATACTGCTCCTCATAAATAAATAATGAAGACTCGGCCTTCAAGGGTCGCAAATTCTCTTCCACTGTCTCTATGATCTTCAATTTATTTGCCTGTAACTGAATCGTAGAATTCAACCGTACATAAGTAAGAATATACAATACCAGCATAATAAAAAACAAACTGGTCATCAAATCCGTATAACTCGGCCAGAAAGCATCAGATTTTGCTGTATTCATCTTGACGCTGTTTTTTTACCTAACAATTTTGTAACTGTACGACTCAACCTCACCGACAATGAATCTTCTGATGACCGTTTGATCAGATTTAACTCTTCCAGCATCTTCGCAAATTGCTCATTAAACTCTTCAAACCGATCTATATGATCATTCCCCTGACTCTTGAGATCTACCAAATGACGATTCACCAACTCCAATTGCCCTAACTTTTCCAGGTGCTTCCACTTCTCATAATAACTATCCTTCATCTGATCAATCTCTTTCAACGTGATCTGCTGAATTTCTATCATCCGCTCCTGGGTAAAGTCTTTTAGCAACTGTAAGCTATTATCCAGGGTATTATTCACACCATTCACCGCCTTGGTGATCAACTGATGACTATCCTCCAACGAACTATAATGATGTTGCAAAAATTGCATCAACTCGCGGTTCTGGCTAAACACCGCCATAATATTATCTCCCACTACATGCAGCTCGTCCGTACGCGTCATGACCTGGCTAATCTTTTCAGCGAACGTTCGCGTACTCCCTACCAATTCACTGATGTTCGACACATACTTATTAAACGCTTTGAACTGCTCCATTGAGGTTTGCAATTCCTGCAAAATAACCACATTCGCATTCGCAAAATTGACCACATCCATATTATTCAGTGTATCTAATATCCGCTCCTGTGACTGAATGGTCGTCACATGTTTTCCCATCGCTCCACTTAACTGATGAATACTTGTCTTGAACTCTTCATTAAATTTATGCAGGTTATTCTGTAGTGAATACAACGTAGAATTAATATTCTGGTTCAACAAAGGCATGAGATCCGTCTGGATAAAAGTGTAAAACTCATTCCTACTATCTTCTACCATTCGTTTAGCCCGTTTAAAGAAATAGCTATTCCCCGCCAGGGTACACAGCAATCCTGCAAAACTCGCGATCATCGCTATTTTCACACCCCCAAGCAATAATTGGATAGCTTGACCTGCCACACTGGGATCGGCAGCCAGGCTATCCCCTGAGATCTGTATTAATCCCAGTACAATCCCCATAAAAGTACCCAACAACCCAAGATACAAAGGCAATGATACTGACTGCTGAATATCATTTTCTATTACAGCAACATTTCGCTCCACCATATCTTTAATCAGGTGAAAATCTGAAGCAACACCCCTGTTCCTAACCAGGTAAGTATTGATATTCCGCACGATTTTGTCTGTCACCAGATTTCCCTGGCCTTTTTTAAATACCAGGTCAATATAGACGATCTCTTCACCCAACTCATCACTCTCCATGATATACTTATTAATATTGTCCAGCAACTCATTCGGATGTAATTGAAAAAGTGACTTAGCCAGTCCCACATTAATTACTTCAAACTCTTCACGGGATGGGAAGATCTGCTCAAATAACCGGACCTGGCTCAGCGTCCTGAAAAATACGATCGCCTGCAATACTATAATAAAGATGACTCCCATAATTTCAAAAACCTGCACACTATTCATATCTTATAACAGCTTTAGCTTTAATGATCCATTTATCATTTTCCAGGAAAGCGACTCCCTGCTTGCGGGTAACAATATTCCGGGTACCGGGCATTGGAAGATTCTCCTCATCACAAGCTGGCTTAATATAGCTTTCAATGACCTTTATAATATCATTGATGCTGGCACCAGTCGTATGCAATTCAAATCTGGCCTCCGTCCCGCCAGGTTGCAGGTAAAACTTATATACCGTGTTTTCCCTGTGATTGGAACGTGCACTGGAAGGGAAGCTATTACCCGTAGGACCAGTCATATAAAATGTACCTCCAGCAGATTCTTCAGGAATAACAGGGGTGTTCATTGCAACCACACGAGGTGCAGGTTGCTGTAATTTTTCAACATGTTCTTTAAGGGTAGCGTATTCATCCTGAATACTTTTCAGAACAGGACTACAAGCTATCAATCGTTCTACTTCTGTTGGAGTAATGCCAGCAGGGCTTTTAGCTTTCTCCCAATCCAGCGGCATCCCCATTTTATTCAACTTTTTTTCAATGCCCCACAACCGACGGTGTATATTACTATTAGTGATAAAAACATAAATACCCATACCAATTATTAATAACATAGACAGGCATGATGCCCACGTCTGCCAGTCAGTACCTGCCTCAATGACTTCAGGAGGTGGAATCGTTATTGGCTGTGTAGAAGACGCTGTCTCAACCGCTGGCTTGATCAGATTTGTATCTACCACCGCTTCCCTTGTTGGTGAACTATCTACGTCAACAGCTGTTGGTTCTTCCTTTTTCACTGGCACAGCTACAATCGTTTCTACCGGCGCAGGTACAATCTTTTTCTCTGCCGCAGGTACAACCTTCTTCTCTACCGGAGCGGGTACTATCTTTTTATCTACCGGGTGTACTACCTTCTTTTCCGGCGTGTGTACCACCTTTTTATCTACTGCATGTACTACCTTCTTCTCCGGCGCAGGTACCACCTTTTTATCTACTGCGTGTACCACCTTCTTCTCCGACGCAGGTACCGCCTTTTTATCTACCGCATGTACCACCTTCTTCTCCGACGCAGGTACCACCTTTCCCTTTTTCACCTCCTCCTGCTTTTTCGGCATCACTGCCTTCGGAGAATTTTGCTGCCCAATCCCATCCTGAAAAAAACATATAAATATCAATACCGTGATTATTCCTTTCATGAGTTTACAAGGTTATTTAGATGATAAATTTTATAGGCCAGCCTATTCATAGCTCCTATCAATGGATAAAAAAACAATGTCTCTTCAAGGTCAATATTGACATTCCCCGCCAGCTCCTTCAATTTCTCTGTGATCCCACTCTGTAAATCATTCCTTACCTTATCTTTCAATAACTTTTTATATTGCTCAAAACGGCTGGGATTCACTCCAAAATGCTGGTAGTAATTAAATTGTCTATCCCATTCAAAGAACTTATCCACAAACTGACTCACTGCACTACATACATCCTGAATCAACTGCTCATCATTCAACTGACTATAACGAAGCGAAGTACCAGGAATCAATGACTGCTGTGCGCCACCGACTAACACAGTTCCGATCTGCTTTTCCAACTTATGAAAAAGAGTAAAGTCAGTACATTCCAATCCACCTTTACAGGTGATTTCTTTAGACTTTTCATTAAACCTAAATTCAATCACAGGTGCATTTGTCTCAAATACATCTGAGAATATAATCCTTGTATACTCATTCAAAGTTTCCAGGTTACCACCATCAGTTAATTTTACCAACCTGGCCCCATTGCCACTGAAGGTAATGTACTCCGGCACTTCCATCCCCTTCGCTTTCATCAGTTGAGCAATGTGGTAGATGATCGCACCATAAAAGAAAACCAATACCAGCTTCAATTCACTTTCCGCTGCCAGCATCTTCGAGAAGGAAAGCGTGATACCTTTATCCTTCAATGTTTTATTATCTTCTAACGAAAAGAAAAACTCTATCAACTCAATTGAGTTAGAATTTTGATTCTTTAAAGTTTCCAGCACCGTACTTAGGTTATTCGCAGTAATATTCTTCAGTGAATCACTGATACTTGCTTCAAACCGTTGTACAAATCCATTCGAATTGGCATTGCTTCCATATCCATCCCCGAAAATGGCATTTGCTGCAAACTTGAATGAGGTCAACAGAATCGGATTTTCTCCTTTATACGCTACAATATCAGTCGTACCGCCACCAATGTCGATATTGACAGCACTTCTGTCATGCGCTCTCACGTTCTCCTTATGGTAATAGTAATAGAATGGTGCAAAAGATTCAGACATGCTATGGAGCTTATTCGCCTCTCCGAAGTAACGTTTATAATAATCCTTCCAGGAAGTACCCAGCAGCATTCGCCTGTTCACCGTCATACTAGTCGGGTAGAACCATACGATCTCTGTAGCGGCGAGATCCCCTCCATTCAGCAGAACTTTATTCCTGATCATCAACAACAGTTGCTTCATGAATGCCCTCGTTCTCCGCTCAAACCGTTTTTGGTTATTGAACACACCCCATTTCAAATTGGAAGTGATTTCTCCACCATATACAATACTCTCTTTTAAATACCCAAATGGAATATTCAGGTCTGCCAGTGCAAAATTGGCTTCATCCGGGTTAAAGGAGCCATTGTCGTAAATCACAGTACGTTGTGGAAAACGATACTGTTTCCCTGGCCCGATTGTAAATGGCAAAAACTCTTCTCTTACAATATCAGTCAGCGCAATAGCCCCCAGTCCTAATCTGGCCACTTTCAATGCTGCCAATGTTCTGTCATCTGGCGCATACAAGGTGCCAATCTGTATATCCTTTTCTGTTATATCAAAAGGTCTGGGCGATTCATTCCCTATTTTATATTCGATATGCGTATTCGTTGTTCCAAAATCAATCGCGAACTTAAATACCTTACCCGCAGCCTGCTGTGGTACAAATAATGGTATCAACAATGCCCTGGCGGTAGTATTCACGACCTCTATATAGTCAAAGTTCTGCTCCAGGATATTGTACAGCGTAGTGACACCCTCTTTCTTATGCTTATGACTACGCTGGCGGGGAGCGAGTTTGTTGATTGCCTCCGAAGGCTGATCTGCATTGTAAAAGTTGAGTGTATAATTATTATGCTTCGTCAGCACCTGCAGATCCCTGTCCACCAACATCACCCTGTAATGTGGATTCACCCTGGGATCGGATATCTTTAAAAATGGATAGACGGCTATTGTAAACTGATGTTCTACAATAATCCCCTGGTTATTGGCTTCATCCGGCTGTTGTATTTTATCGCTGAACTGGTTCACCAGGTAAATCCGTGACATCTCTATATATCGGTTATTCCGGATAGGAATTCTCAATATCACCTTCACCCCACCAGGCATTTGCATCATCTCAAAGCGATTTTTCCCATCCGATACATTCCCCTTCAGGTCTTCCACTTTGAAATATCTGAAAAACTCCTTCTTAACAGGCAATGCATATCCATGATCACTTTCTCCCGAACGGATCGTATAATTACCCCCAAAAAATTTATCCGTATCCAATGGATATGGCAACCTGACCAGGTATGGTTCAAGAAAGTCACTCACCGTCAAATAAGGGTATTTCATATGCCCCTGGTTCGGCAACATCCTTTCTGATAGCGGGTTAGGATCATATGCCGGCACCTTTCTATGATAATCTTTTTGCCATATCCCTCCTGCAAATCGCAATGGTTCATTAAACGACTCCATAGGAAACACACACGGCATTGGCCCCTCTATTAACCTGGATGCATCCATCACAAAATCGTTCTCATCAGAGGTATTCACCACGCCATATTTCTTTGCCCGCAGGTGATGCCCCAATATTTCAGCATTATTCCCAGCTGCCTTTACTGATATTTTTTGGTATTCCTTCTCATATGACCCGCCATCCAGATCGCGGATCATATCCCGCAAATCATCACCCAGTAAAGAGAAACAACTCGCCATATAAGCATCCACATCCTGAAAAAGCCTTGAAAACTGTGGAAAACCAGCCTTGAATGAATACAGGTACTTTATAAAATCCCTGTCCCGTTTATGAAGCGGGCAATATTGATTATCGAACACCCTATCATTGGCAAACATGATATCCACAAATGACAGATCATTCGCAGAAGAAAAAAACAGGGTTGAAGGAGAGGTTCCTCCAATGATGTTAATCATTTCAGGACCATTCTTATAATTAAGCAGGTAGAACTGTCTGACATGAGCGAAGTTAAAAGCGACCCTATCCTGTGAGATAAAGGTCTTTAACGTTTCTCCTAACAAACGGTGCCTAGGGTCTTTGGATTTAAGCAGTTTGCCAAGGTCGCTATCTTCATTTATATCAATGTCATTGCCGACAGCACTGATCCCCGCATTCCATTCAATGATTTCAATTTGGTCCGTGAATGCTTCAATATTGAAAAAGATATTGGCAATGTCCAGGCAATCAGATACAATCTTATGATAGATGGTATTACCATCCAGGTTACCACTCAGGTTTACATTTCGGAAGGCCGTCCTTACCAGGTCCATCCTGGCAAATGGAGTAGGAATGGATGTAATCTGGGTATCGGCATTTGCACCGGCAGGGTCGCTGATAGAATTGATAAATGTGTCATGCAAATGACCTCCTGTTTCCTGCCAGCCCTCAATATTTTCAGAAGCGCCTTTATGCAGGCGAAAGATTTTGCTCATTGCAGTTACAGATTTATTTCTTTATTGATGATGACAGCAGTGGCGTCAGAGAACAGTGCCAGTAGTTTTCGGGTACTATTCAAATGATCTAATGGAGGTTCTGACTTTGACAGTACTTTCAGGAAGTTGTCCACACCTGCAGCATTGAATATATCTTTCAGGACACTTTTTTTATTCACTACACCATTTACCAGGTTGTAAAAATCCTTCCCGCTCTTTTCTGTATCGAGGGCAGCAAAACTTACATTGGAATGTGCCATTTCATTTAACCATTCTGCATAATGCCTGTTAAATAAGGTAATGGCTGAGCGATATCTACCATCCAATTCATCTATCGTCAGTTTATTATTGCCATGATTGGCCCATGCCTCTCCCTTCCTGCCCGCAAATTCTTCATAATGATGGTCCATAAAATTGCGAAAAAGACTTAACCTGGTCAGCGGTTTGGCAATCTGGTCATAAGTCTGCCTGGATAGATCAGGGAAAGTAATATTCATACTCTCCTTACCTAAACCAAACTCAAAATATTTGGGACTGACAGCCTTCCTGTCATCGCTGACCTGTAGTTTATTGTCATCCATCGACATAAAGTCGATAATACTTAATGCTGCGGCTAACTCTACAAAGTGTGCTTTATTCTTCTGCTCATTGGCGCCATCAGCACCTTTCTGATCATTGGTTACTTTATCACCTATATAATAAAGGGCGTTTACTGCACGAATGCTCTCTCCTGTCAGGTTATGTGCATAGTAGGACAAAGCTGCCTTCGTTTTGGTGGTGAAAGAATTACTATCTATCGTTACACCATTGGCCTTATCCACACCGAAGTAAGGAAGTACGGTCACAGCACCCACCCTGGCGCGTTGTAAATAGTAATGCCTGGGAATAGGGGGCGCGGCATCGCGGATATTCTTTAACAATAAGGGAAAACCAGCTGCACCAGTACCGCCAAAAATGGAACTCACAATGAATACTCTATCCTGCTCTTCAAAGCTGGAAGCAAACTTTCTAAAAAATGGCGCATCCTTAAATTTATTCAGCACCACACTTCCAATATTAGGGTTCCCCTTAAAGCCCACTTCCATGTCGGCGTCCAGGTTCGCCTTCGAAAACAATAACGAGGCAAAGGCCTTATTACTTTTATCCAGTTCACTATAGCCTATAAACTCCCTGAATCGTTGTTCCTTTACGCCATCTATGTCAAATTTAAAATTGTCAGAGAGATAACCGGCATCACCTAACTCATCCAGTGAGGAAATCATCGTTTTAAAAAAGTCACTACTATCAGATGCTCCTTTTTCCCTGATTTCTTTATATGTTTTCAGTAGTTCAATAGTTCTGGTCAGGTCACCATTCGATGTATCAGGATCAATGATGATAGGAACAATGGCATCGGTATTTTTAATCTGTACACCAGCGGCCATGAGCATGGTCAATGCCTTTACAACACGAGAGCCGGTACCTCCTATTGCAAACAGGAATAGTTTAGCCATGGTTAAAAGGGGATTTTTTTGTTATAAATACTTTTCCATTTAATAAGGAGAGATAAAAGAACAGACCATACCACGGAGTAAATAGCGGCTGTAATACCAAATCCTATGCAGTCACCATCATGGAAACTGAGTTGTTCGCAGTACCGATGGTTGACCAGGTCTCTATGTGAACCTACATACGCAATCAGAAAAATTATAAATGCACCCACCAGGATATTACCCAACCACCATCCCACCTGGTTAAATGGAGAACGGTTGAGCAATCCATAATAATAGTTGAACAGGATCACTACATTTACGAAAATAAGTGCGAGAATTACAAAGTTATAAGCAGATTGCCGGGACATAGTTTGACAATCGATGTCCAGTCCGCGCAAATGTTCTCCCAGTCCACCAGAAGAAGAATATAATCCGACTGCTTCAAAGATGGCAGGTAAAATGTTCATGATAATTGAATTTTATTTAGTTCCTGATAGAAATTGGAGGAATAGGTATTGTGAACTGATGAGTCGTGCTACTGGCTTTATATGCCTGTGAAACACCACTCATCAGTTGTCTGAATCCGAATGTCTGGTGTTGTTGCAGGCTGTCTGACGGGTTGTTATCATCCTCATTTCCTGTTTGAATGATCCAGGATGGGAGCTCATACCTGAGGCCGATTTTTAAAATATGATGAGATTGCAAATGATCCGTTTTAAGGGTGAGGGTATGGAGAATACCCGTATCTTTTTTAACACTCACCACAGAAAATTTATCATTTACAGTATAGTTATTCACATCCATCAAATAATCTTCCTGGTACCCTAGCCGGCTAAGATCTGCATTAAAGGAAAACTGGAATACGCCTTTATTAGCTTCGGCCCCTGTTAATGCCATCCGGCATGCGGGTTTTGCAAATTCAAAATTGCCTTTCTTATTATAGTAAGTCATCGTAGCATACGCCGAATCAGTGGGATCATTCGCAGACAAACAATAACTAGCTTCATAGCCTGGGTAACTTTTGAAATCTATTGTCTGGAGTAATGCAGCCAGGTTTTCTTTTTTCCCAAATAAGAGCAGGTAGTATGGTCTGTTGATATTATTAACTTTCATGGGCTTGCCGCCATTGGATTCAGCATAATAGATTCCGGAAAAAGAGGAATTGTATTTAATAACAATGGTCGATATCTTCCCTTCAGCTTTAAACTTATTGGACATGAAAATTTTCATCTCTGCTTCAGCAAGTGAGCTATTGCCTCCTTTATCAGAGAAGATACAATCTGATACCAGGATACTTACTTTTTTCCCCATTTGAGTGGTGCAGGAATCTATCACCTGTGGCAATAGCGACGAGCCATTGGAGGAACATAATGATTTCAGGGTACCTGGGTTAAGACTCATTACTGACTTTACGAGGGGAATATTAGTTGGTGGCTGGAAAGGACAAATATGCCCACTAATAAAGAATAATTGAGGTTCCCTTTTTAGTTGAGCCGGGATATCGCTGATAAAGTTAATAAGGACTTTTTTGAAGTCGGCATTGTTTCCCAGGTAACCGGCCATGCTACCAGAGTTTTCGATATAGATGTTATAATCCACATTGGGGACAGCTTGCTTTTGAGGGCCGCATTTATAGTGGATAGCTTCATCCCCTCCACATCCCCATAAAAATATCAATAAAAAAAACAGGAGTTTTCCATGGGGCAGGGTATACGCATTCTTCATGTTGGGAATTTTATCATACCAGCAGTTTATGTCTCTTGTCTCAACAAAGGTGACATTAACCGGGGTAGGAAAAAACCTGGGGAGGGAGGGGATTTTTCCGGTATTTGTATCCACCAATATGTAGCAATCAAGTAATAGTTTAGCTTTACTTCATTCACCAACAAAATCGCTATGCTATGAATTACGGACAACCAATGATAGTAATGGGCTGTATAATCCTCCTGATCGCACTATATGTTTTTATCGTTCGATGGGTGCTGCGTATTAACGACATCATTTTTTACCTTGACAAAATAAATGAGAAGCTGGCAAGAATGGAGCAATCCAAAGAACCTCCTCAAGAGTAATAAATCATGAGACTATTCACCTTTTTCACAGCAGCCTTACTTTTCATTGCTACAATTCAATTACCAATAGGCTTCTACACCGCTCTACGCATATTGGTATTTATCTGTTCAATATTGTTAGTCAGGTCATCCTACCAGGATAGCCTGACTAACTGGGTGATCATTTTTTTGGTAATAGCGGTTTTATTTAATCCAATTATCCCTGTTTATCTATATAAAAAAAGTATTTGGATACCTATTGATATAATAGCAGGAATATTGTTTATAGTGAGAGGCATCTCTTGGCAGCGAAACATTAAATAAATATATTTCAACACATTACTCCCTCTACATATTGCAATGAGAATCTCCGAACGTTTTAATCTGAATAAAGTACAACCACAGTTAGACTTTGTTGATGTAGACACTAATACAGATACTCCATTATTTCTCGATCCGTTCTTTCTTAGCCTACGAACTGACAATTGGTCTGTTGAAGCCTCTAAAACAATTAGAAGCTTTTTCCAACAAGTATCTACCGAGTCAGTTTATTATGATAGAGTGTAAAAACTATTCATCCGACCCTGCCAATCCGGAATTGGATCAATTAGCTGGTCGATTTTCACCCAATAGAGGCAAGGTAGGACTTTTGATTTGTCGGTCCATTGGGGAAATGGATCGCTTTATTGCAAGATGCCAAGATACTTATAGGGATGAAAGGGGCCTTATTGTTCCTATTATAGATGAAGATATAATCAGATTACTTTCTAGTTTTGTTAACCCTGATTCTGATTACATGGAAAAATTTCTTAGCGACAGGATAAGAACAATAGCCACCAATTAAGGTGGCTATTGTCATATTACTTTTACCATAAGCAATTATCAAACTTTTCACCACACCACCACTGTTCTATTCCCCACCTCCGGGTACCTCAAACTCTCTCCCCCCACAATTTCCACCTTTATATAATATTCAAAATCTGTTTTCTTCTCCCCCACATGCACCCTATACACATTCGCTCCTTCACGCTCCACTACATCCGAAGAATACACCTTCCCACCCAATTCCTTCCAATACAACTTCACCTCCTTCACGGCTTTCCCCGACAATACCCTCACCCTAAAATCCAAACTCTCCCCTGCATTCAACATTGTCCGCTTCGTCGTCACCACCACCCTTGCAGGTCCTTTATACTCCTTCGATAACACCAACGGAGGCACACCACCTCTCGCCGCCGCTATCAAACTATCATACCTCGTCAAGTACTGCATCCTTTGCATATTATGCTGCTCAATATTCGCTATCATCCCCATCTCGCCCGTCGTACTCACCGTCTGCAACAATTCTGTCATCATCTCCTCCCAAACACCTGCCGTACTATCCCTTAATACCAGCAAACTATCCCCTAATTCTTTCTTCCCAGGCAAAAGTTTCGCAATCGTATCCATCTCCCCTAACAAACATCCCACTTTTGAAATAGCCCTTGCATAATAAAACGTATGTAACCAATACTGGTAGTTAGCCACCTGACTGGGTGCATGCACCAATTTCCCACACTTCTCAAACTCACTAATAAAATCATATCCTTTCACTACTGAATCCCACGGCATCTTATTGGCAATAATCAAACCCGGCCCTTTTATCCCCCAGATAGTCGCTCTTGGAAAGTTAGCCGTATAATCCGTCACTTCCGGACTCACAGGTGCAGCGCCATCAAATCTTTGAAAAATAGCAGAAGCAATCTTAGCCGCATCCTTTCCAAATTGCAAAGTCGTCCATTCATCATACAAATCACCCACCGGGTAATCCCGCTTATCTGCCGGCACTTCTTTATCATAAGTATTCGCTTCCCATCCAGCCTTCGCCAATGCCATAAAGTTTGGCGAAATATTCCGCGTCCGCCAATGAATACCCATCAATCCTGTACAACCATATTTAAATGCATCCTGCGCATCCTTTCTCGTCCTGCCTGCCCAAAACTGCGGACAAATTAACGCCGGATCATCCTCCATCCACGTAATCTCCCACCTAGGTCTTTGTGTAACAGTCGCAAATGCAGGTTCCACAGGCATATATCCCTGTTGCCTGTTAATTACACTAAAAGGCATTTCCTTCGGCAACAACTGATCAAACTCCGCCCTGTTCCTGGAAGGGCCTAACACCCATCCACAGGTAGCCAGTGTAAACGGTGCCTTTACCGCCTTTGCAGCCGCTACCGCACTCAATAGATCTTTCTTTACAAAATCAGTCTCTCCCGGCCGCTCACCAGACCATGTCCAGTCTTCCGGTGTCCAAAACCAATAATAATCCAATGGATAAGTCGCCTTAATCCTGGAAAACATTCCTTCGTACAAAGCTTGTCTGATAGAATCCTGACTGGCTTTGGGCAAAGTACGCTTCACCTCATTAGGAATTGTCAACGCCGTTTCAGTACCCACACAGGTCTTCACACCTAATTCCTTTGCCAGGGAAAAGGCCCCATTCAATACAGCTCCCACCTTATTAAAAATATTGATATTCTCCTCTGGCGTATGCGGCCAGTTAGATACCCCTTTCATATAATCCGCACCATAGTTATCCGTCTCGAATAACTGCGCGGCACCAAAATTAAAAGCAGACGTTTTCTTAGGATAGTAATCCCATGTACTGTCATTAGTATTTGCATGCAGTATAGGATAGGCGTTATTCACACGACCTGTAGCAGGATCAAACTGCTCCTTCGTTCCTATCCAAACCACAGGTTCAGGTTTGTACCATCCTCTGAAAATGCCGACACTAGGGTAAGTATGGAATCCGATAAAGTTCATTCCCATCTTTGGCAACTGTCCAATGATGGCTTTATAATCATCTTCATTCCACCAATCCGGACCTTCCGGAAAATCATGAAATGGTTGTATCCCCCTTAATGCAAATGCGGGTGCATAGGTTTTATTAAACCCACTTAACTGAACCTGATTAATACGGGTATCCGGGATAATATCATCATCCAGTGCAAATCCAATTCCGGTAGATTCCAGGAATTTATACGCACCATATAGTGTTGCAATCTCTGATCCTCCCACAATTATCAACTTGCGATCTGATACAGACAATAACTGATATGCATCCCCTTTCAGCTGCTGATTAATTCGCTGATCTTTTATCGTCACTGCATCAATCGTTCCTACCCAGATGCTATTATCGGCATCGGCATTACTAACACGGGGTAACTCCCCTGTTCTGACATAGATATATCGCTGCAGCTCTTTAACGGCTAACAATGTGGCACCACTCGCCTGCTTGCTATGAACGATTACAGGTACTTTAGAAAAACAGGGATCCAGCTGCAATAGTAAAACGATCAGGACTATATATCTCATTGAATAAAATGGTTCTTAATAACAGTGAAATCAAACCCTCAATTTACCAGCTCTGCCTGATATCCTTCTACAGTTTATTATACAAAAAGTAAATTATATTAACCTTTTCATTGCTCAAATTCCGTTATCTTGCATAAGATCGTCCACAATGAAACCACTGATTCAAAAGTTACCTCTCAATGAGAACAATTCATTTGTTGCTCAAACTTTCCGCACACCAGAATTTGAGGTAGGCTGGCACCAGCATATTGAGTTCGAACTGATTCTTTTTACTGAAGGGGCCGGCATGAGCTTTATCGGAAATCATGTGGGAGAATTTGAGACAAATGATATTTATCTTTTAGGAGCTAATTTGCCACATACTTTTCAGAAACGCGAACCCGATATGATAGCCAGTGCTGTCGTTGTACAATTTAAGGAAAATTGCTGGGGCAATTCGTTTCTTGACATACCTGAATGTCGTCACATCCGCCATCTGCTCAGTACATCCTCCTATGGCCTAAAAATACAGGGAGAAACCAAAAGCGAGTTATTCTCTCTGATCACATCGCTCGAAACAGCCAAGGATTTTCAACGTATTCTACTATTAGGACAATGCCTGGACCTAGTGGCCCGTACGAAGGAATATATCACCGTCTCGACACAGGAAGTTAAATCTCAACCCAAAGAAAAAGAAGTCATCGATAGAATTTTCCAATATACGATTGACAATTTCCGCGATCCCATTTCCCTTCCACAAGTTGCTGACATCGCCTGTATGAGTATCCCCGCCTTCTGCAACTATTTCAAGAAAAGTACAAAAAAAACCTACATTGATTTTCTCAACGAAATCAGGATTGGATATGCGTGCACACTGCTGATGGAAACACAAAAAACTGTCCTGGATATCTGTTTTGATAGTGGATATAATACAATGGCTAATTTTCACAAACAATTCCTGAAGATAAAAAAATTCACGCCATTACAATACAGAAAACACTTTGCTAATAACATGGGGTTATTACAGAATAATATTCACATTATACCTGAATAAACATTCTCTTACTCCTAACCCTTCCCCTTAAAAATATCCTTAACTTCTCTTCAGTATTCTTAATTTCTCTTCATGAAAAAGGCCCGCCTGTTGTTAGCCCTCATTTGTACCTGCGTATCCATCGCTGGTATCTTCGCTTTCAAAGCAAGGACTTATAATGCCCCTACCTTCTATTGCACGACCGTCTATGGCGCGCCAGGTACTATCAGTATCTACCCAACCATCGCCCTCCCTACTACCGCTTACTGCACTACCCAATATAGCTATAACTGTTATAAATCAACCATCATCAGCTTCGATTTCCAATAAAACATCTACCAATAGGAATGAAACCATGTTCAGAACAATAACGCATTCATGAAAGAGGGAATTTACCAACAGGTATGATCACCATTTTCAGAAAAAAGGCAGGCCTGGAAAAGCCCGCCCCTAAGTTGCTTAATATTAATTGTTCCAAGTATAAAGGCCAAATCTACACCCTCCCTCCAAAACACATTTGTTATCAGCTAGTTAATAGGATCAAATCGATCCTGCCAGGATCATTAACACCCGAATTAACCACTCATTAACAAAACTTTCAACAATATTCACTATCTAGCAAACCGAACATTGAGATACTAACTCCCTACCCATTATGCACCACATCTCCCTAAACAACGTTTTCAGACAACTGAAAGCGGATCTTATTGGCAAAGATTCATATCGTGGCGTCACGCTCACTTATACATGGTTAGCTAACCAGTTCGGACACTTTTCTCTAGGCTTCATACCTACATTATTAATTCCCCACCACGCTGCACCCTGGATCGTCGCCATCGCCTGGACGCTCTTTGAAGCTTACAACTTCCTCGGGCCCTTGTTATTAAATAAACATACCGAATCCAAAACCTTATACGTCCCTTCTCATAAGCGATATACCTTCCCACCTACCTGGGGCAACATCGCATTCGACACCTTCACGGATCTCTGTTTTTTCTGGCTCGGCGCCTTCGCCGCCAGTCTGCTCTTAGGTCACCACACGATATTGAATATCACCATCATCTCTATTATCCTCATCTACCCTATCTGCTACTGGTACCCGACTAAAATGTACCTCCAGCAAGCCTGTCTCCCTACTCAATTCCGCCTCAGTCAATGGAATCTTTCCATCAAAGACGCTGACAAGGAAAAGGTGTACGGATTCCTGAATGCCACCCTTCATCCCGACACCATCATCGGCAAGCACCTCTTCATCTTCGGTGGCAAAGGCAGTGGCAAAACCGCCCTTGGCATCGGCCTCGCTACCGAATCTGCTATCAAGCACAAAGCCTGTCTGTATACCACCGCTATGAAACTTTATAGCCTCTTCTCCCTCACGGACGAAGACATTCAGCAAGAAGATCCTAACCTCTGGACATGGCGCACGACCTCCCTCCTCGTCATTGACGATATCAATCCTGGTCAACCGATCCCCAAAGACATCGTGACCGCTTACCAATTCATGGAATACATGGAAAACGACGGTAACCGCCACGCCTTAAAAAACAAAAATGTAATCTGGATTTTGGGAGATGATGCCACTTATAGTGAATGGCAACAGATGCTCCATACTATTGGGGTACCAAAAGAAAGTATTTCCGCTATTTATCTGCCGCAGGGTAAATTGTCATAACGGGTAACAAACACCTCAGCGTAAAATGTGATAATTCGAACCCTGACACTTCAGGCTAAAAGATAGCTCCTGTTCCGTCAATGCATGAGAATTGAGGGTTCTCCACCATGATGGGGTTTCACTCCCCTCACGGTAAAATATGATTCTCCATAGCAAACGTCACCAAATGCGTTAAACTCTTCACCTCAAACCTTTTATACAATGGAATAATCCTTTTTTCTATCGCCGACTGCGTAACATTCAACTCATGTGCGATCTCTTTAAAAGACTTCCCCTGCGCCAACATGGCCAGTGCCTCCTTCTCCTTTTGTGAGATCGCATAATAATGAAACAACTTCTTATTCAACTCCTCCTCAAACTCCGCCTTCTCTGGCCCATACGCCGCATACTGCATCACCTTCCCCAGTTTCAACCGCTGGCTGACCTGGTTCCTCCCAATTATCTCCGTCACCCGTCCATTCTCAGACCTAAATACCCCCACCCGCACGATGAGCGGCACGGGCGTGCCATTCTTATGTAACTTCTTTAATTCTATCGTAAAACTATACTTTTCCAGCTCCTCCGACCGGCTCATAATAAACATCAACGCCTTGTCATTCAGTTCGAATGAAAAAGGTTTATACTCCGGCGTTGTGATATCCACAATACTCAGCATATTGATCTCACTATCCTCATATCCCAGCACTTCTTCCCACCCATCCGCATATACCATCCTATTCTCCTTAAAGGAATACACATATATTGCTTCCTCAGGAAACCGCTGTATTGTTCGTCTTAAACTAACTGCCTGTTCACTGTTCAAATCGGCAGGCAAGGCTGTGATCATAGATCTGGAAAACTCACCGGGATTGGACATGACAAATTTTTAATTCCTCTAATTTAAGAATTCCTGTCCAAACTGCGGATTTTCGCAGTTGACCTCCGATAAAAACCTGTTTATTTTTGCGAAACCTTTCAACCATTACTTTAGAACCCCAATTTTATTAACCCCATTAGTTACTACAACTTTTCTAGTGCCAGGGTACAGGGCAAGCACTAACCTTCGCTTGCCCTTACCGTTGGTTCCTCCTTACCCACAAATCATTCCACACGCCTTATTCCTCTGAACTTACTCCCCACAGAACTAACTTTCCACATCTCTCTATACACCTAACTCCCACAACGCTCTCCCCGTAATCCTCTCCACATAACACTCTCCCCAAACACTCATGCATATCTTTACCCCCTCCCCTGAATTACTCATTAAACAATAATTTTCTATTTCTCTTTTATTAGATTTTAAAAAATCATTATATTGAAGTTGTTTAGTCT